>NZ_LHQM01000001.1 GCF_001302265.1 Streptococcus phocae
GATTCCGTCTCGCGCCATTTTATATCGCGGGTGTAGTTTAGTGGTAAAACTACAGCCTTCCAAGCTGTTGTCGCGAGTTCGATTCTCGTCACCCGCTTTATAATTTCCAAGGATAACTTGGAATGGGCGCGTAGCTCAGGTGGTTAGAGCGCACGCCTGATAAGCGTGAGGTCGGTGGTTCGAGTCCACTCGTGCCCATATATGGAGAATTACTCAAGAGGCTGAAGAGGACGGTTTGCTAAATCGTTAGGTCGGGTAACTGGCGCAAGGGTTCGAATCCCTTATTCTCCGTCGTTAAACTATGATTATCGATAAGATAATCGTTTTTTTTAATTTCATTTTGTATAGAGGTATCCTGACTTGCATAGAGTAAAATTGTATCGCTTTTTTTTAATGCTAACCATCGCAAGCTTATTTTTTTCCCTCATTTTTATGGTCTATCGCACATCGGTTTCTCCGTATGTTGCCAGTATGCTTCGAAGTCCTATGACTCAGTTTGATTCTTTTGTGTCACGACCTCTTTTTGCTATTAAAGAAAGTATTTCTGAGGGTCATGCATTAATATCGACATTTTCTGATAATAAAACATTACAAAAAGAACTTAAAATTTATAAAGCAAAGGCCTTTAGAGAGAAGAATTTGCAAGCTGAAAATGATGAGTTGAGGCAATTATTGCATCTATCATCCACTAAATGGGATACTGATAAGCCTATTTTTGGAAAAATTATTTCTAGAAACCCTTATAGTTGGAGTCAAACTGTTATTATTGACACCAATGCAACTTCTTTGAAAAAGAAATCTTTGGTAACTTCTGAAGCTGGTTTATTGGGTCAGGTGACCAGTACTAGTAAATCATCTGCTCATGTTGAGTTATTAACGAGTGGCAAAGAGATTGATTTGCCAGTCAAAATGTTATCTGATAAGACTATTATTTATGGTAATTTAAAACAGTTTCAGGTGGACTCTCAAACGATGGTAATTAGTGAATTTAATTCCAATAATCCTGTTTCCTTAGGTACTAAGGTTTACACCAGTGGTTTAGATGGTGAGACATTGGCGGATATTCCAATTGGTAAGGTAGTGGGATTTGTTGATTCACCTGATCGTTTAAAACGACAAATATTGATTTCTTTATTTGCAGATTTCGATCACATTAATTATGTTCTTGTAGCTAGAAAAGGAGAATCATGATTAAGCAAAGAATTTATAGTTTTCCTTTTTTATTTCTGTTTTTTTTGATGGATACTCATATTTCAAATGCAGTCAATGCAATTTTTAGTTCGGAGTATAAGATTTCCTGTCACTTTTTTGTCTTTTTCTTTTTAATATTTTTAGTTCATATGAGTGAAAAGCGCTCAATGCTCTTTTTTGCTACTCTGATAGCATTTATTTTTGATTATTATTATTTTAATCAGTTAGGAATTTTTATCTTTTCTTTGCCTTTGGTGACTTTTTTTATCATTTGTTTGATTCAACTATTTCCTAAGGTTATTGGAGGTTTCCAACTGTTTCTATTATTTTTCATCTTTATTTTCTTACTAGATGTGATGAGTTTTATCGCTGCACGCTATTTTTCTTTGACCCATTTGACGCTGTCTTATTTTCTGACTTTTCAGATGTTGCCAACTTTATTTTTCAATTTCATTACCTTTTTAGCCTTGAAAAACCTGATAAGAAAGCAAAAAGCTTAATTATTACATACAACTGTAACAATTGCGTAACATTAAAACCCTATTTTTTTGGTAGAATATAAGATGTCTTATCGAAAAGGAGTAGTTTTAACATTATGAAAAAAAGAATTCTATCTGCAGTTCTAGTAAGTGGAATAACACTTGGAACAGCAACTACAGTTGGAGCAGAAGATTTTCAAGCGAAGATTGTAGCAAAGGATTTAGTTATTTCAAATCTTAATGCGCAACAGCGTGCTGCTCAAAAAGAAGTACTAGCTTTGGAAAAAGCAGTTAGTTTATTACAGTCTGAGCAAGATAAATTAGCTACAGAAAATACACAACTTAATTTAAAATCAGTTCAATTTGAACAAGAGATTCAAGTATTGGCGAGTCAAATTATTGCGCGCAATGAAAAATTGGATAATCAAGCTCGTAGTGCTCAAAAAAATCGTACAACACAAAGCTATATTAACGCACTTTTGAACTCTAAATCAATTTCTGATGCTATCACTCGTCTTGTTGCTATTAATAGAGCTATTTCGGCAAATGCTAAAATGTTAGAACAGCAAAAATCTGACAAATTAGCAATTGTCGAAAAACAAAAAGCTAATCAGTTGGCAATCAATACGATAGCAACTAATATGGAAGCTATTGAAGCTAATCAAAATGCTTTGAAAACACAGCAAGCTGATTTAAAGGTGGCTACTGTTAATTTAAAATTGGAGCTAACAACGGCGGAAAATGAGAAAGCAACCTTACTTTCTCAAAAAGCAGAAGCTGAAAAAGCGGCCGCACAAGCAAAAGCAGAAGCTGAAAGAGCAGCTGCTGAAAAAGCCGCACAAGCAAGTGCACAAGCACAATCGGTACAGAGGGCGCAGGCAGCAGTGGTAACGATTGCTCCTAGTACGCCTGCAGCTACACCTGCTCCTAGTACGCCTGCAGCTACACCTGCTCCATCAGCAATGGTTGCTACACCTGTTGTTTCAAGACCACAAGTTTCTTATAGCTCAGGAAACACTTATCCTATCGGGCAGTGTACTTGGGGAGCTAAGTCATTGGCACCTTGGGTTGGTAATAACTGGGGAAATGCTAACCAGTGGGGAGATAGCGCACGTGCCGCAGGGCATTCTACAGGCTCAACTCCAGTAGTTGGTTCGGTTATTGTTTGGCCATATGACGGTAATGGTTATGGGCATGTTGCTTATGTTACCTCAGTATCTGGTTCGACAATTACTGTTATGGAATCTAACTACTCAGGAAATCAATCTATCGGAGATTACCGTGGTAGCTTTGATGTCAATGCATCTGGCTCACACTACTTTATTTACCGTTAACAGAAAATATATCATAATTGATAAAGAGGGAACACTAGTGTCCTCTTTTTTTATATGATAAGAAAAGAAAGATTATCTGATTATTTTTTGTACCTGTCTTTGCTAGACTATCATAAGCAGCTGTGAAGAGAATGACTTACGATATTTTTAATGTTTTCTTTAATTTCATTTGATAAATTGGTTAAAAAGCGTTAAAATGGTATAGGATTAAAACTTTGGAGGAAAAAATGTCTTATTCTGATTTAAAATTGTTTGCGCTTTCGTCAAACAAAGAATTAGCGGAAAAAGTTGCTTCTGCTATGGGGCTTCAATTAGGTAAGTCTACGGTACGTCAATTCTCAGATGGTGAAATTCAGGTAAACATCGAAGAATCTATCCGTGGGCACCATGTGTTTATTTTACAATCAACGAGCTCACCAGTTAATGACAATTTGATGGAAATTTTAATCATGGTTGATGCTTTAAAACGTGCTAGCGCTGAAAAAATTTCTGTTGTGATGCCTTATTATGGTTATGCTCGTCAAGACCGTAAAGCGCGTTCGCGTGAGCCAATTACATCTAAATTAGTTGCTAATATGCTAGAAGTTGCTGGAGTTGACCGTTTATTAACAGTAGATTTACACGCTGCACAAATTCAAGGCTTCTTCGATATTCCTGTTGACCATTTGATGGGAGCACCTCTTATTGCCGATTATTTTGATCGTCATGGTCTCGTGGGTGAAGATGTTGTTGTTGTTAGTCCAGACCATGGTGGTGTGACGCGTGCTCGTAAACTAGCACAATTCCTCCACACACCAATTGCTATTATTGATAAGCGTCGTAGTGTTGATAAAATGAACACTAGTGAAGTGATGAATATTATTGGTAATGTTAAAGGTAAAAAATGCATTTTGATTGACGATATGATTGATACAGCTGGTACCATTTGTCATGCGGCGGATGCTTTAGCCGAAGCTGGTGCAACAGCAGTTTACGCTTCATGTACCCACCCTGTATTGTCTGGTCCAGCATTGATGAATATTGAAAAATCAGCGATTGAAAAATTGATTGTTTTAGATACCATTTATCTGCCAGAAGAACGCCTCATTCCTAAGATTGAACAAATTTCAATTGCCCACTTAATTGCTGAGGCGATTATCCGCATTCACGAAAGACGTCCACTTTCTCCACTTTTTGAAATGGGTAAATAATGATCAAACAGTTTGGGAATCAGTTATTCTCAGACTGTTTTATTTTAGAGAATTTTTAAGGTGCCTTCGAGCCTGTGGATAAATTGTGGATAACTAAAAATCATGAAAAGAGCAGCACTTTGTGTATAATAAGAGTGGATAAGCCCATTTTATGATAAATTGGGAAGCTGTGCTAATGAGTAGAATTGAGAACAAACTAAATTTTGTGGGGAATTATGCAAACGATAGAATCACTTGGAGTTATTCTTTATAATAAAAATTACCGAGAAGATGATAAATTAGTCAAAATATTTACAGAAATTTCGGGTAAGCGGATGTTTTTCATCAAGCATGTGAGTCATTCAAAGCTATCCTCTGTGATTCAACCATTGACCATTGCGGAGTTTATTTTGAAAATCAATGATTCAGGCTTGTCTTATATTGAAGACTATAATCATGTCGTAACGTATCGGCGAATTAATGAAGATTTGTTTCGACTATCTTATGCGTCATATATTTTGTCTTTAGCAGATGTTGCCATTTCAGATGGAGAGCCTGATCCACAACTGTTTTCGTTTTTAAAGAAGACACTTGATTTAATGGAAGAAGGTCTAGATTATGAAATTTTGACTAATATTTTTGAGATACAACTGTTGGGTCGTTTTGGCATCCAGTTGAATTTTCAACAATGTGTTTTCTGCCATCGGCAAGGACTACCATTTGATTTTTCGCATCAGTATTCGGGTGTCTTGTGTCCACAACATGTCCACGAGGATGACCGGCGTTATCGATTGGATCCTAATGTGATTTATTTATTGGGGCGATTTCAGACAATTCGTTTTGAGGAGTTGCGAACAATCCAGTTAAGCAAAGAGATGAAACAGAAGCTACGTTTTTTTATCGATGAGTTGTACGATAATTATGTAGGCATTCGATTGAAAAGCAAGCAGTTTATTGATGATTTGGATAAATGGGGTGACGTCATGAAAGAAAATGATAAGCCTTAATACTAAGGATAATGTTACTGTTTTATGGGAAATATAAGTGTAATATGCTATAATAAATACACTATTTTCATCATAAAAATAGGTTAAAGGAGCAAAAATGAAGAAAATTGCTATAGACGCTATGGGGGGGGATAATGCCCCTAAAGCTATTGTTGAGGGTGTTAATAAAGCTATTCAAAGCTTTTCGGATATCGAAATTCAGCTTTATGGCGATGAAGAAAAAATTAAACCTTATTTAATTGAGTCTAATCGTGTTTCTATTATTCATACTGATGAAAAGATTCATTCTGATGATGAGCCTGCTAAAGCTATCCGTCGTAAAAAAAATTCTTCGATGGTTTTAGCCGCAAAGGCTGTTAAAGATGGTGAGGCAGATGCTATTCTCTCTGCTGGAAATACTGGTGCACTATTGGCGGCAGGGCTCTTTGTTGTTGGGCGTATAAAAGGAATTGACCGTCCAGGTTTGATGTCTACAATGCCAACCATGGACGGTAAAGGTTTTGATATGTTGGACTTAGGAGCTAATGCGGAAAATACGGCAGCTCATTTACATCAATACGCTGTTTTGGGTTCTTTTTATGCCAAACAAGTGCGTGGTGTTGCTAAGCCCCGTATTGGTTTGCTCAATAATGGCACTGAAATGACCAAGGGAGATGCTCTAAGAAAAGAAACTTATGAGCTCTTAGCTGCTGATACTAGCTTGCATTTTGTTGGTAATGTGGAGGCACGTGATTTGATGTCAGGAGTTGCGGATGTCGTTGTTGCAGATGGTTTCACAGGAAACGCTGTGCTGAAATCTATCGAAGGAACAGCAATAGCTATAACAGGGCAATTAAAAGAGGCGATTAAGTCTGGTGGTTGGAAAGCTAAAATGGGTGCTTTTTTCTTGAAGGACAGCCTTTATGATTTGAAAAATACTTTGGATTACTCGAATGCCGGTGGTGCTGTTTTATTTGGTTTGAAAGCTCCGCTGGTAAAATCACACGGTTCGAGTGATGCCAAGGCTATTTTCCACACCATTAAACAGGTTCGTGTCATGTTGGAGACAGACCTTGTTGGACAATTAGCGACAGCCTTTTCTAAGGAGGCTGAAAAGAATGACTAAAGAAGCAATTTTAGAAAAGTTGATATTGTTGATGCGTCAACAAAAAGATAACTTAGATAGTCAGATTACCGAAAAAACTCATCTGAGAGATGATTTAGGAGTTGATTCCATTGAACTGGTGGAATTTGTGATTAATGTTGAAGATGAATTTGGGATTGCTATTCCAGATGAAGATATCGATACAATGACCTCCATAGGAGAGTTGGTAGATTATTTGGTAGTCCGTTTACACTGAGGTCAAAAAGTATAAAAGAGCTGCAGCTCTTTTTTTTGTGATTAAAAACGAACATTTAGTTATTTTGATTGGTAAAAGTAAATAAAAATATTGAATATTTACTCTCTATATGGTATCCTTTAATAAAAAAGCGCACGAAAGGCGAACAATTAAATGTCAAACCAACTTATTTATTCAGGTAAAGCAAAAGACATCTACGCTACAGAAGATGAGGATGTTATTTTATCGGTTTATAAAGACCAAGCTACGATGCTCAATGGTGCTCGTATGGAAACCATTGCTGGAAAAGGTGCTCTTAATAATCAGATATCATCTCTGATTTTTAAATGGTTGAATGCTGCGGGCGTAGCCACTCATTTTATTAAGCAAGTCTCTCAGACAGAACAATTGAATAAGAAGGTTCGGGTCATTCCTTTGGAGGTTGTTTTACGCAATGTGGTTGCAGGTTCTTTTGCGAAACGCTTTGGACTAACAGAAGGCGATTTGCTAGAATCACCTATTATTGAGTTTTATTATAAGAGTGATGCTTTGGATGATCCTTTTATGAATGACGAGCACATCAAATGCTTAAAACTTATCAATGATGACGAGATTGCTTACATTAAAAAGGAAACCCATCGTATTAATGAGCTACTTAGTGATTGGTTTAGTAAGGTTGGTCTGACATTGATTGATTTTAAACTTGAGTTTGGCTTTGATAAGGATGGCAATATTGTCTTGGCAGATGAGTTTTCTCCTGACAATAGTCGCTTGTGGGATGCTGATGGCAATCATATGGACAAGGACGTCTTTAGACGCCAGTTGGGCAGTTTGACAGATGCTTATCAGATTGTACTTGACCGATTAAAAGCTCTCGACTAATTGATATTCTCTTGCTGTTACGTTCTCGTAAGATTAGGACATTAGGCAGTGTTACGATTCAATACTTAGACCAAACCCGTTAAATAAAAAGGAACCAGACATGAATAAACGTATTTTTGTTGAGAAAAAATCAGATTTTCAGATTAAGGCTCAATCATTGCTAAAAGAATTAACCCATCACTTACAATTAAAAACAGTGACCGACTTACGCATTATCCAAGTCTATGATGTTTTTAATTTGGCAGATGATTTAGTGGCGCGTGCGCAAAAGCATATTTTTGCTGAGCAAGTGACGGATCATTTATTGACAGAAGAAGCTGTGCAAGATGCATTGGATAGCTACACTTTCTTTGCTATAGAGTCTTTGCCTGGACAATTTGACCAACGCGCAGCAAGTTCAAAAGAAGCTTTATTGTTATTAGGTAGCTCTAGTGATGTCCATGTGTTCACCTCACAGCTTTACTTGGTGAATAAAGACAGTGATGCTACTGAAGTAGAAGCGTTAAAACAGTATTTATTAAATCCAGTTGATTCGCGGTTCAAAGATATTACGGCAGAACTTGTTTTTCATGAATTTTTAGCATCTGAAACAACAATTCCACGACTAGACGTGTTTGAAACCTACGATGCCGAGGATTTTGCTCGTTACAAGTCGGAACAAGGTTTGGCTATGGAGGTAGCTGACTTACTCTTCATTCAAGATTATTTCAAGTCTATTGGGCGAGTTCCGACCGAGACAGAATTGAGAGTTTTAGACACTTATTGGTCAGATCATTGTCGTCATACGACTTTTGAGACAGAATTAAAGACAGTTGATTTTTCGGCTTCTAAATTTAAAGACCAACTCCAAGCGACTTATGATAAGTATTTAAACATGCGTGAAGAGCTTAGACGCTCGGAAAAGCCACAAACATTAATGGATATGGCTACTATTTTTGGACGATATGAGCGTGCACAGGGACGATTAGATGATATGGAAGTATCTGACGAAATCAATGCTTGCTCAGTTGCTATTGAGGTTGATGTTAATGGTGTCAAAGAGCCTTGGCTTTTGATGTTTAAAAACGAAACTCATAATCACCCAACAGAAATTGAACCTTTTGGAGGCGCTGCTACCTGTATTGGTGGAGCCATTCGTGACCCATTGTCAGGTCGTTCGTATGTTTACCAAGCGATGCGGATTTCTGGAGCAGGAGATATCACCGAACCTGTATCCGAAACACGCAAGGGCAAGTTGCCACAACAAGTGATTTCCAAAACAGCTGCTCATGGGTATTCTTCATATGGTAATCAAATTGGCTTAGCCACGACATATGTCAAAGAGTATTTTCATCCAGGGTTTGTCGCTAAGAGAATGGAACTCGGAGCTGTTGTTGGTGCCGCTCCTAAAAGAAATGTTGTCCGTGAAAAACCAGAAGCAGGAGACCAAGTGATCCTTTTAGGAGGAAAAACAGGTCGTGATGGTATCGGTGGGGCTACAGGATCGTCTAAGGTTCAAACGATTGAGTCTGTAGAGACTGCAGGAGCAGAGGTTCAAAAAGGTAACGCTATCGAAGAGCGTAAAATTCAGCGTCTTTTTCGTGATGGTGATGTAACACGCCTCATTAAAAAATCAAATGATTTTGGTGCAGGAGGTGTTTGTGTTGCTATCGGTGAATTAGCTGATGGTCTTGCCATTGACCTCAATAAAGTTCCTTTAAAATATCAAGGCTTAAACGGGACAGAAATAGCCATTTCAGAATCACAAGAACGCATGGCGGTTGTGGTTGCTCCAAGTGACGTTGACAGTTTTATTAGAGCATGTCATAAGGAAAACATTGATGCTGTTGTGGTTGCAACGGTTACTGAACGACCAAGTTTAGTCATGACCTGGAATGGTCAGACCATTGTTGATCTTGAACGCTCATTTTTAGACACGAATGGTGTGCGCGTGGTAGTAGATGCAAGAGTTGTTGATAGCAATACTGCCTTACCAGAACAACGCAAGACATCATTAAATACCTTAGAAGCTGATACGATAGAAGTTTTATCAGATCTTAATCATAGTAGCCAAAAGGGCTTACAGACTATTTTTGATAGTTCGGTTGGCCGTTCAACGGTTAATCACCCTCTGGGAGGTCGTTATCAAATTACACCGACAGAGGCATCCGTTCAAAAGCTCCCCGTTCAGCATGGGGTCACAACGACTGCTTCAGTTATTGCGCAAGGATACCATCCTTATTTAGCAGAATGGTCTCCGTATCATGGTGCAGCATATGCTGTGATTGAAGCAACTGCACGATTGGCAGCAGCAGGAAGCCGTTGGTCTCAGGCACGTTTTTCTTATCAAGAATATTTCCAACGAATGGACAAGCAAGCAGACCGCTTTGGTCAACCTGTTTCAGCCTTGCTTGGTTCGATTGAAGCGCAGTTGCAATTAGGGCTACCTTCTATCGGAGGTAAGGACTCTATGTCAGGTACTTTTGAAGAATTGACTGTTCCACCAACCTTAGTTGCATTTGGGGTGACAACAGCAGATGTTAATCATGTGTTATCACCAGAATTTAAAACCGCTGGGGAATCTATTTACTATTTGCCAGGGCAAATTCTTTCAGAAGACATTGCCTTTGATGTGATCAAACGGAATCTTGTCACCTTTGATGTCATCAAAGAAAAGCATCAAATTACCTCAGCTTCAGCAGTAAAATATGGAGGCGTGGTAGAGGCTCTTGCTTTAGCAACATTTGGTAATCGTATTGGAGCAAATGTCGTGTTGTCAAACTTAGATCAGGCATTGAGTGCACAACTAGGAGGCTTCTTATTTACCTCAAAAGAAGTGATTTCCGAAGCTATTAAAATTGGAGAAACGGTCTCTGAGTTTCAGGTGCAAGTAAATGAGTTAACCATGTCAGCAGACAAACTCTTAAAAGCATTTGAGAGGACATTAGAAGACGTTTACCCAACAGTGTTTGAACAGTCAGACCTTTTAGAAGAAGTACCCGCTGTTGTATCATCGTCAGTGATTAAAAACCAAAAGAAAGTTGCAAAACCATTGGTTTATATTCCAGTATTTCCTGGAACAAACTCTGAATACGATTCAGCTAAAGCTTTTGAGCAAGCTGGAGCAGAAGTTGCGCTCGTACCTTTTGTGACCTTAGATGAAGCAGCTATTGAAGCTTCTGTGGTTGAGATGGTAAAACATATTCAAAAAGCACAGATTCTTTTCTTTGCAGGAGGTTTCTCAGCAGCGGATGAGCCGGATGGATCGGCAAAATTCATTGTTAACATCTTGTTAAACGAGAAGGTTCGCCGTGCGATAGATGCTTTTGTTGATCGTGGTGGTCTAATTATTGGTATCTGTAATGGTTTCCAAGCTCTTGTCAAATCAGGTTTATTGCCTTATGGAAACTTTGAAGATGCTAATGAAACCAGTCCAACCCTCTTTTATAATGATGCCAACCAACACGTTGCCAAAATGGTTGAAACAAGAATAGCCAACACCAACTCTCCATGGTTGAATGGGGTAGCAGTTGGTGACATTCACTCTATCCCAGTGTCACATGGCGAAGGAAAATTCGTGGTTACTGCGAAAGAGTTTGCAGAGCTAAGAGCTTATGGTCAAATTTTTAGTCAATATGTTGATTTTTCAGGTAAACCAAGTATGGATTCGAGGTATAATCCTAACGGCTCTCTCCACGCTATTGAAGGAATCACAAGTCGCAATGGTCAAATTATTGGGAAAATGGGGCATTCTGAACGTTATGAAGACGGTCTCTTTCAAAATATTCCTGGTCAAAAAGATCAACAGTTGTTTATATCAGCAGTGAATTATTTTACGAAAAATTAAGCTGAACCATTTGGTGATTTCAAAACAGAATCAATGTCTAAGTCTTGACTGTTATGAGACAGTCAAGGAGTAGCGCTGATTATTAAAAATAAAGGGTAAAAGCCCTACTCATATAGAGGTAAAAATGACATACGAAGTAAAATCTCTCAATGAAGAGTGTGGTGTTTTTGGGATATGGGGTCATCCTCATGCCGCTCAAGTCACCTATTTTGGACTACATAGTCTACAACACCGAGGTCAAGAAGGAGCAGGGATTGTTTCGAATGATCAAGGACAACTCCATCAGCATCGAGATATCGGCTTATTATCAGACGTCTTTAAAAATCAAGATGATTTAAATAAATTAACCGGAGACTCAGCGATTGGGCATGTTCGCTATGCAACTGCGGGAACAGCATCAATCAATAACATTCAGCCCTTTTTGTATCAGTTTACAGATGCTCAATTTGGTCTTTGTCACAATGGAAATCTAACCAACGCCCTCTCATTGAAAAAAGAGCTAGAACGTGAAGGAGCCATTTTTAATGCCTCGTCTGACACAGAAATTTTGATGCATTTGATTCGTCGAAGCCATCATCCTGATTTTATTGGCAAGGTCAAAGAAGCACTAAATACGGTCAAGGGTGGTTTTGCTTACCTACTCATGACGGAGGATAAGTTGATTGCAGCGCTTGACCCAAATGGGTTTAGACCTCTTTCAATCGGGCAAATGAAAAATGGTGCTTGGGTGGTCTCTAGTGAAACCTGTGCTTTTGAAGTTATTGGAGCGCAGTGGGTACGAGATGTTATGCCTGGCGAGATGATTATCATCGATGATACAGGAATCACGTATGACCGATACACGACTGAGACCCAGTTAGCGATTTGTTCTATGGAATACGTCTACTTTGCACGTCCTGATTCTACTATCTATGGGGTTAATGTCCACACCGCTCGTAAAGAAATGGGAAAAAGGCTGGCGCAGGAATTTAAACATGAAGCAGACATAGTGGTTGGTGTGCCCAATTCATCTTTGTCAGCAGCCATGGGGTTTGCAGAAGAATCGGGTCTTCCAAACGAAATGGGACTGGTCAAGAATCAATACACCCAGAGGACCTTTATCCAGCCAACTCAAGAGTTGCGTGAACAGGGTGTTCGTATGAAATTATCAGCTGTTTCAGGAGTTGTTAAAGGCAAGCGCGTGGTAATGATCGACGATTCCATTGTTCGTGGAACCACTTCGCGTCGTATTGTCAATCTATTGCGTGAGGCAGGTGCAACAGAGGTGCACGTTGCTATTGGCAGTCCTGAATTAAAATACCCGTGCTTTTATGGGATTGATATTCAGACCCGACGGGAATTGATTTCTGCCAATCATACGGTAGATGAGGTTTGTGACATTATTAGAGCAGATAGCCTTACCTATTTATCCTTAGACGGTATGGTAGACGCTATCGGTTTGGACACAGATGCCCCTAATGGTGGTTTGTGTGTGGCCTACTTTGATGGCAAATACCCAACGCCACTGTATGATTACGAGGAAGAGTACCTTCGTAGTTTGGAAGAAAAAACCAGTTTTTACATTGAAAAAGTAAAATAGCGACAAGGGATTTTTGAGAGATGAGGTTATCAGCTTCTATTTTGAGGCTATTGCCAGAGGTTTCTCTTAAAAAAGTTTCTTGCGCTGCTATTTTCAAAACAGAAAGAAGAAAAATATGTCTAAAAATGCTTATGCTCAGTCAGGTGTTGACGTTGAAGCAGGTTATGAAGTTGTTGAACGAATCAAAAAGCACGTCGCTCGCACGGAACGCGCGGGTGCTATGGGTGCTCTAGGAGGCTTTGGGGGCATGTTTGACCTGTCGCAAACAGGTGTCAAGGAACCTGTCTTGATTTCAGGTACAGATGGTGTAGGCACAAAACTCATGCTAGCCATTCAGTACAACAAGCATGATACTATCGGTCAGGATTGTGTTGCCATGTGTGTTAATGACATCATTGCAGCAGGAGCAGAGCCACTTTATTTTCTAGACTACATTGCCACAGGAAAAAACGAACCAGAAAAGCTTGAGCAAGTGGTCGCTGGTGTTGCAGAAGGGTGCGTTCAAGCAGGAGCAGCACTCATTGGTGGTGAAACAGCTGAAATGCCTGGCATGTATGGTCAAGATGATTATGACCTTGCAGGTTTTGCGGTAGGTATCGCTGAAAAATCACAAATTATTGATGGTAGTAAGGTCGCTTCGGGAGACGTTCTTCTCGGTCTTGCTTCAAGTGGTATCCACTCAAATGGTTATTCCTTAGTTCGTCGTGTTTTTGCAGATCATACGGGTGATGAGATGCTTCCGGAATTAGATGGCAAAGGCTTAAAAGAAGTGCTTTTAGAGCCGACACGTATTTATGTTAAAGCGGTACTTCCTTTGGTTAAAGAAGGCTTGGTAAACGGGATTGCACATATCACAGGTGGTGGTTTTGTTGAAAATATTCCTAGAATGTTTAGTGACCACTTAGCTGCTGAGATTGATGAGACTAAAGTACCTGTGCTACCAATTTTCCAAGTGATTGAGCAATTAGGAGACATTGATCATCATGAAATGTTTGAAATCTTTAACATGGGAATTGGACTAGTGCTTGCGGTCAAACCAGAAAATGTTGAGCGTGTCAAAGCATTGCTTAATGAACCAGTTTATGAGATTGGGCGCATTGTCGATAAAACGACTGAGCGTGTTGTGATTAAATGAATAAAAAGATAGCTATTTTTGCATCTGGCAACGGGTCTAATTTTCAGGTAATTGCAGAACAATTTCCGGTTGCCTTTGTGTTCTCAGATAAACCTGACGCATATGTGCTAGAGCGAGCCCGTATTTTGGGAGTGCCAGCATATCATTTTGAGCTTAAAGCATTTGAGACAAAGCAAGCCTATGAAAATGCTTTGGTGAGTTTGCTAGAGGAGCATCAGATTGATTTGGTGGTTTTAGCAGGATATATGAAAATTGTTGGTGAGCGCTTGTTAGCGGCTTATGAAGGACGAATGATTAACATTCACCCAGCTTATTTACCTGAGTTTCCGGGCGCCCATGGGATAGAGGATGCTTGGGATGCTGGAGTTGCTCAGTCTGGGGTGACGGTACATTGGATTGATGGTGGCATTGATACTGGTCAAATCATCCAACAAGTACGCGTGCCACGCCTGGCAGGTGATTGCTTTGAAGACTTTGAAGCAAGAATTCACGACGCAGAGTATAAGCTTTATCCAGAAGTCTTGATGGCTCTAGGTGTTGAAAAAAAGCCTCTCTAGCAGACGAGCAAGGACCGAATCTTTGGTAACTTCCTGTATGACGTAGGGTTACTAGCTGTATTTTAATTAAGGAGAATAAAAAATGACGAAACGTGCACTAATTAGTGTCTCAGATAAAACGGGGATTGTAGATTTTGCTCAGGAACTAAAAAACCGTGGTTGGGAAATCATTTCCACAGGAGGCACAAGAGTAGCTTTAGAAAAAGCAGGTGTCACGACTATTGCGATTGATGATGTGACGGGTTTTCCTGAAATGATGGATGGACGTGTCAAAACTCTCCACCCGAATATTCACGGTGGTTTGTTGGCGCGTCGCGATTTAGACAGTCACCTAGAAGCTGCTAAGGCTAACAATATTGACTTGATTGATCTTGTGGTGGTTAACTTGTATCCGTTTAAAGAAACCATTGCACGACCAGATGTTACCTACGGACAAGCGGTTGAAAACGTTGATATTGGTGGTCCTTCGATGCTTCGGTCTGCAGCAAAAAACCATGACAGCGTGACAGTGGTTGTTGACCCAAGTGACTACACAGGTGTTCTTGCAGAGCTAAGAACTGATGGGGAAACGACTTATGAGACACGTCAGCGGTTAGCAGCTAAGGTTTTTCGCCATACAGCAGCTTATGATGCGTTGATTGCTGAGTATTTTACAGCACAAGTTGGAGAAAACAAGCCCGAAAAACTGACATTGACTTATGATTTGAAGCAAGAAATGCGTTACGGGGAAAACCCACAACAGCATGCTGATTTTTATCAAAAGGCTTTGCCGACAGCATACTCGATTGCCTCAGCTAAGCAACTAAATGGCAAGGAATTATCATTTAATAATATTCGTGATGCAGATGCAGCGATTCGTATTATTCGTGATTTCAAAGACCGCCCAACAGTTGTTGCCCTCAAACACATGAATCCTTGTGGCATTGGGCAAGCAGGGGATATTGAGACGGCTTGGGACTTTGCTTATGAAGCAGACCCTGTGTCGATTTTTGGTGGCATTGTGGTTTTGAATCGCGAAGTAGACGCAGCGACCGCTCAAAAAATGCATGGCATCTTTTTAGAAATTATTATTGCACCAAGTTATTCTGACGAAGCGCTAGCCATTTTAACAACGAATAAAAAGAATCTTCGTTTGCTAGAATTGCCATTTGATGAGCAGAATGCTAGTGAAATAGAAGCTGAATATACAGGTGTTGTTGGAGGCATGCTGGTCCAAAATCAAGACGTTATTGAAGAAAAAGCAGAGACATGGCAAGTAGTGACCAAGCGTCAACCAAGTGAGCAGGAAAAAGAAGCCTTAGAATTTGCCTGGAAATCCATTAAATATGTCAAGTCAAATGGTATTTTGATTGCCAATGATCACATGACATTGGGTGTAGGACCTGGTCAAACCAACCGTGTGGGCTCTGTTCGGATTGCTATCGAGCAAGCTAAGAATCGTTTGGAAGGCGCAGCCCTAGCTAGTGATGCTTTCTTTCCTTTTGCTGATAATATTGAAGAAATTGCTGCCGCAGGCATTAAGGCTATTATTCAGCCTGGTGGTTCTATTCGAGACCAAGATTCTATTGATATGGCCGACCAACATGGCATTACAATGGTCTTTACAGGAGTGAGACATTTTAGACATTAAACTCATTAACATCATTTTCTGATAAAAAATACCGTTTGACGCGATTGGTCAAACGGTATTTTAATGTTTAGTTGAGTGTTTAGATTTTTTTGGCCTTGTCTGTACTTACCCATGTTCCACGTGAACCAATTTGGACATAAATACCATTCGATGGTTTGTCAACTTTTAGAACCTTATAGGTTCCAGGAATAGAGAAGTATTCACCTGGTCGAAGGATCTGGTCTCCAGTAATATTGCCAGCAGCATCGGTTTCATTGACAGGGGTTGGGTCAATGAGGTTATAGTGAGTGGGATCACCTCCTGCTAAACTAGCACTAGTGACGAGATTTCCTTGGACACTAGTGACTTGGAAAGCCTCAGGAAATGATACGGTGTCGCCTACTGTGATATTGACAGTGACCGTTTCAGAAACAGACGGTTTACTTGGCGAAGGCTGTTCTGCTATTTTTCGGATAGGGATATAGCGACGATTTCCAGAAAAGCTAAGGTAGCTAATCCATTCATAGCCCTCGGCTGTCACGACTTGATCATAATGAACGGATTGCCCAGTATCATAGTGAGTCAAATCAGGGCTTGATAATTTGGGTTCGCCTTTAATAGGACTTTTACTTGTGAAATGGTAGGTTCCGCTTTGTGCAAGTGACGTTGCGGTTTCAGGTTTTTCTTGGCTAATCGGCTGAACCTGATGACTAACTATTGTGTTGAGGTCTTTAAAGTGAATATAGCCACTCACATGATTTTTATGAATTGTTCGTTTATGGTATTTTTCGGGACCTTGCCCAGCGTTGTAATTATATTCTTCAATAGTGACGTAATCGCCCTTGATATCTGCGACCCAAGCCACATGACCATATAAAGCATGAGACTGATTGATGCCTTTGTCCCACCAGGCAACCGCACCAATTTTTGGGGTTTTATTGACTTGATAGCCTTGGTTTCTGGCAATATGTCCCCAAGAATCAGCGTTGCCATACCCTCTTGGGAGACTAAACCCGTTAGCAGAGCTCAATCGAAAAGCTACAAATGAGGTGCATTGGCGCAAATACATGTTCCAAGAGTCAATGCCAAACCCTTTCTTCCACTTAGTCGGGTAATTATCTCCCAAAACGGCAGCATGAACAACACCAGACGGAGTGGTAGTAAAGGGAGATGCCAGAGATGATACGGCACCATTAAGACTTAAAAGGATTGCTCCTGAAACTAAAAATTGACGATATGTTTTCATTCATTTCCTCCTGTAACTTACTATTCGAAAGACAAGAGAGAAAAAGATGAGTCTTTTTCAAAAATTAGAAGCAATCAATAGGGGTTGTCAGATGATTACTAGCATAATCTTTCTTTTTTACGAACAAATATGTTATAATATCTATATAAAATTCGTATTATGGAGTGTGTCATGAAATTACTTGTTGTGGGTTCTGGTGGTCGCGAACATGCGATTGCTAAAAAGTTACTGGATTCTGATTGTGTTGATACTGTGTTTGTAGCGCCTGGAAACGACGGGATGCTTACTGATGGTATAGAAATAGTAAATATCGATATTTCCGAACATTCCGCTTTGATTGATTTTGCAAAAACTAATGAAATCGCATGGACTTTTATCGGACCTGATGATGCATTAGCAGCAGGAATTGTTGATGCGTTTAACCAAGCAGGTCTCAAAGCATTTGGACCAAGTCGCTTGGCGGCAGAGCTTGAGTGGTCTAAGGACTTTGCTAAGGAAATCATGGTCAAATACAAGGTACCAACCGCAGCCTATGCCACATTTTCAGATTTTGATAAAGCAAAAGCCTATATTGAACAAAAAGGAGCGCCAATTGTGGTCAAAGCCGATGGCTTAGCACTTGGAAAAGGTGTTGTGGTGGCAGAAACAGTTGATGAAGCTATCGCTGCTGCAGAAGAAATGCTCTTAGACAATAAGTTTGGAGATTCTGGGGCAAGGGTTGTTATTGAGGAATTTCTTGTTGGCGAAGAGTTTTCACTGTTTGCCTTTGTCAATGGGGACCAATTTTATGTGATGCCACCCGCTCAGGATCACAAAAGGGCCTTTGATGGTGATCAGGGACCTAATACAGGAGGTATGGGAGCTTATTCACCAGTACCACAGTTGCCTCAATCAGTAGTAGACACGGCTATCGAAACCATTATCAAACCAGTTTTAAAGGGTATGATTGCAGAAGGTCGCCCTTACTTAGGGATTTTATACGCAGGGCTTATTTTAACAGCTGATGGGCCTAAGGTCATTGAGTTTAATGCACGGTTTGGTGACCCAGAAACACAAGTCATTTTGCCACGATTGACCTCGGATTTTGCACAAAATCTGACTGATATTCTTATGAAAAAAGAACCTAACATCACTTGGTCTGAACATGGCGTAACCCTAGGAGTTGTTGTAGCTTCAGAGGGGTATCCGATGGTCTATGAAAAAGGTGTCAGCTTACCGCCTAAAACAACAGGAGAGGTTGTGACTTACTATGCAGGGGTAAAAGGTTCTGAAACAGGCCATGAACTAGTGTCCAATGGTGGGCGTGTTTATATGTTGGTAACATCAGAAAAAACCGTCAAAGCTGCACAAGACACGATATACCAAACCTTATCACAACAAGAAACAACTGGTTTATTTTACAGAACAGATATTGGGAGCAAAGCCTTATGAGTCAACTAACGATTTCAATTATTATGGGAAGCAAGTCGGATTGGCCGACGATGGAAAAAGCTGCAGCTATTTTGGACGAGTTTGGTGTGGCTTATGAGAAACGGGTGGTTTCGGCTCATAGGACACCAGATCTTATGTTTACTTATGCCGAAGAAGCACGAGCACGCGGCATTAAAATTATCATTGCAGGAGCAGGTGGGGCAGCCCATTTGCCAGGTATGGTCGCTGCAAAAACGACACTGCCAGTCATCGGTGTGCCCATTAAGTCAAGGGCTCTTAGTGGAATTGATTCGCTTTATTCTATTGTACAGATGCCAGCAGGAGTACCAGTGGCAACGATGGCTATCGGAGAGTCAGGCGCTAAAAATGCAGCCTTGATGGCCTTGCGTATCTTATCTATTGATAATCAACAGATAGCTCAAGCGCTAGCTGATTTTCATAAAAGAGAAGGGCAACTAGCAGAGGAGTCTACTCATGAGCTTAACTAAAACAATTGGCATCATTGGTGGTGGTCAATTAGGGCAAATGATTGCTATTTCAGCGATTTATATGGGGCACAAGGTTGTGACACTAGACCCTTCAGCGGACTGCCCTGCTGCGCGTGTGAGTGATGTTATTGTGGCGTCCTACGATAATGTAGAGGCTCTAAAACAGCTAGCAGAGCGTTGTGATGTCTTGACCTATGAGTTTGAAAATGTTGATGCAGATGCTCTAGATGCTGTTGTTTCAGAGCAACAGTTACCACAAGGGACCGATTTATTGCGTCTTTCTCAAAATCGTATTCTGGAAAAAGAGTTCTTGACTCAAAAAGCTGATGTGGCAGTAGCCCCATACAGAGTCATTACATCAAGTGCAGACTTGAGAGGCATTGATTTGTCTAAAACGCATGTTCTTAAAACAGCAACAGGCGGTTACGACGGCCACGGACAAGTGGTGATCAGATCTCAAGAGGATTTGGCAGCGGCGAGCAAACTAGCAGATTCAACAGACTGTGTCTTAGAAGAATTTGTAGCCTTTGATCTTGAAATTTCAGTCATTGTTTCTGGGAATGGCACTGATCTAACTGTTTTTCCAGTTCAAGAAAACAGCCATCGTAACAATATTTTGTCAAAAACAATTGTTCCAGCACGTATTTCAAAAGACTTGTCAGAAAAAGCCCAAGCAATTGCAGTTAGCATCGCTAAGGCATTGCATCTCTCAGGAACTCTGTGTGTGGAGATGTTTGCGACAGTAGATGCTATCATTGTAAATGAAATTGCCCCACGCCCCCACAATTCAGGGCATTATTCGATTGAAGCCTGTAATTTCTCACAGTTTGACACGCATGTCTTGGGTATTTTAGGAAAGGCTTTGCCAGAGATTAGTCTCCATGGCCCAGCTACCATGCTAAACATTCTAGGACAACATTTGGCAGAAGCTCAGCGATATGTCGCCAAAAATCCTAGCGCCCACCTTCACCTTTATGGTAAACTAGAAGCGAAACATAACCGTAAAATGGGACATGTGACCGTGTTGAGCCATCTACCAGATGAGGTGGCAGAGTTTGGAGTCGAAGAGTAGCAGTTGCTTTTCACCATCAAAAAAATAAAAAGATAGAGGAAAAACATGATTGAACGTTATTCACGCCCCGAAATGGCGGCGATTTGGAGTGAAGAAAATAAGTACCGTGCTTGGTTAGAAGTTGAGATTTTGGCTGATGAGGCTTGGGCTGAGTTGGGTGAAATTCCTAAAGAAGATGTGGCAAAAATCCGTGAAAATGCGGACTTTGATATTGACCGCATCCTTGAAATTGAGCAAGAAACCCGTCATGATGTGGTAGCTTTCACTCGTGCGGTATCTGAAACACTTGGCGAAGAGCGCAAGTGGGTACATTACGGACTGACCTCTACCGATGTGGTAGATACTGCCTATGGTTACCTCTATAAACAGGCTAACGACATTATCCGTCGTGACCTTGAAACCTTTACCCAGATTGTTGCTGACAAGGCTCGTGAGCACAAATTAACTATTATGATGGGACGTACCCACGGTGTCCATGCTGAGCCTACAACTTTTGGGTTGAAACTTGCCACATGGTATAGTGAAATGAAGCGTAATCAAGAGCGTTTTGAGCATGCTGCTGCTGGCGTTGAGGCTGGAAAAATTTCAGGAGCTGTTGGGAACTTTGCCAACATCCCACCATTTGTAGAAGAATACGTCTGTGAAAAATTAGGTATTCGTCCACAAGACGTGTCTACTCAGGTGTTACCTCGTGACCTACATGCGGAGTATTTTGCAGTGCTTGCTAGCATTGCAACTTCTATTGAACGCATGGCTACAGAAATTCGCGGGCTACAAAAATCAGAGCAGCGCGAAGTCGAAGAATTCTTTGCTAAAGGGCAAAAAGGTAGCTCAGCTATGCCTCATAAGCGCAATCCAATTGGGTCTGAAAATATGACAGGACTTGCGCGCGTGGTTCGTGGGCATATGTTAACAGCTTACGAGAATGTTGCACTTTGGCATGAGCGTGATATTTCACACTCATCTGCAGAGCGCATTATCACACCAGACACGACCATTTTGATTAACTACATGCTTAATCGCTTTGGCAATATTGTTAAAAACTTAACCGTATTTCCAGATAATATGCTTCGCAACATGAATTCAACCTTTGGATTGATTTATAGCCAACGGGTCATGTTAACCTTGATTGAAAAAGGCATGACGCGAGAAGCAGCCTATGACCTTGTGCAACCAAAGACAGCTTATTCATGGGACAATCAGGTAGACTTCAAGCCACTTCTTGAAGCTGATGACCAGGTGACCTCTTTGCTGACTCAAGCAGAAATTGATGACCTGTTCAATCCTATTTACTACACCAAGCGTGTGGATGACATTTTTAATCGACTAGGACTATAAAAAGGGGGCAACTGCCTCCTTTTTAAGTTTGGGCATATCAATGAGAAAAAAGTGTTAAAATCCTCACCTATATCATGTTATCTGGACCATTATTGGAGAGAAAATGCTAGAGAATTTTGGAGAAAAGGTAAAAGAGCTCAGAATTGAGAAAAATATTACTCGCGAAGAGCTTTGTGGCGATGAAACAGAACTATCCATTCGTCAATTAGCACGAATAGAATTAGGACAATCAATCCCCACATTATCAAAAGTTATGTTTATTGCCAAAGTGCTAGATGTTAGTGTAGGATTTCTAACAGATGGTGCCGAGTTAGAAGTCCCCAAGCGCTATAAAGAACTGAAGTATTTAATCCTAAGAACACCGACCTATATGGATGACCATAAGTTAAAAATCAGAGAACAACAGTTCGATGAAATTTTTGAAGATTATTATGACCAGTTGCCTGAAGAAGAAAAAATCGTTGTTGATTGTTTGCAGTCAAAATTTGATATTTACCAAAGTGGCGATATCAATTTTGGGTCTGCGTTACTAAAGGAATATTTGATTCAAATTAGCAAAAAAGAAATCAATCAAGTAAATGATTTGCTTATCATTGATTTATATTTGACCTGCGCAATAGTTTCTTCGTTTGATCGTGATTTCTTTGATGTTAATTTATACAATTATTTTGCAGACACTATCGTGTTGTTAGAAGATCGTTTTCAGGTAGAAGATTTATTTCTTCTGAACAACCTTTTACTGACTTGTTCAGGAATAGCTGTCAAGCTTGGAATTTTTGAGAAAGTTACAGGCCTAATGAAAGTTAGTCATACCATTATGACAAAGATTCAAGATTTTCAAAAAATGCCTATTTATTGTATGTATTTATGGAAATACCACCTCCATTTGGAAGATAAAGTGTCAGCCAAAGCTTATTTTGAACAAGCAATCATATTTACACAAATGACAGGAGATGCTTATTTAGGAAAACAACTACGAACAGAATGGCAAAAAGATTATGTGGTTTAGTGGACAAAAATGTCCTGTTCAGAGTTATGACAAAATCTTATAATAGATTCTATAAAAAATAATTAGGAGTTAATAATGAACAAATACAAATATTACGCTTTGTTAATCACTAAATTTTTGATGCTCGCTGCGATGGCTGTAACAGATAAAGACTGGTGGCCATTTGGATAAAAACACCGCAAAGATTATGGTATAATAAACCTATGACAAGAATTTTAGATAATGATGTGATGGGTGATGAGTCTTCGATTGAACGGACCTTGCGCCCACAGTATTTACGAGAATACATTGGTCAAGATAAGGTCAAAGAACAGTTGACAATCTTTATTGAAGCCGCTAAGCGGCGAGATGAATCATTAGACCATGTTCTTTTGTTTGGGCCTCCTGGTTTGGGGAAAACCACCATGGCTTTTGTGATTGCTAATGAATTGGGAGTCAATCTCAAGCAAACTTCTGGACCGGCTATCGAAAAAGCAGGAGACTTAGTCGCTATACTGAATGATTTAGAGCCTGGTGATGTGCTTTTTATTGATGAAATCCACCGAATGCCTATGGCTGTTGAAGAAGTCCTTTACAGTGCCATGGAGGACTTTTACATTGATATCATGATTGGTTCGGGAGATACTAGTCGTAGCGTGCACTTAGATTTACCTCCGTTTACGCTAATAGGGGCAACGACGCGAGCAGGGATGTTGTCTAATCCCTTGAGAGCTCGTTTTGGTATTACGGGTCATATGGAGTATTACCAGGTTGATGATTTAACCGAAATTGTCATGCGGACAGCGGATATTTTTGAGATGACCATTGATCAAGAAGCAGCCTATGAACTGGCTCGTCGCAGTCGGGGAACTCCTCGTATTGCCAATCGCCTTTTGAAGAGGGTTCGAGATTATGCTCAGATTATGGGAGATGGTCTCATCACCTCTAAAATTACAGATCAGGCACTTGACATGCTAGATGTTGACCAAGAGGGGCTGGATTATGTCGACCAAAAAATCCTTCGGACAATGATTGAGGTTTATAGTGGTGGTCCTGTAGGCTTGGGAACCTTATCAGTCAACATTTCTGAAGAACGAGAGACTGTTGAGGATATGTATGAGCCTTATTTGATTCAAAAAGGCTTTATCATGCGAACGAGAACAGGTCGCGTGGCAACTCCAAAGGCGTATCAGCACCTAGGATACCCGAGGGTATCTGACTAATTGATCACAACTCTAAAACAACGCTCACAAGGACGTTGTTTTTTTGTGCGAACTGCCAAGGATACCTTTTTTATAAGGTTGAAAGGTATTTTGGTAACAGGGCAAAAAATAGTGATGCATTTTTTTAATTATGCCTTATAAATTTGCTATAATAGACCAAAGGAGTTTTCCATGAAAAAAGTATGTTTTGTTTGTCTAGGGAATATCTGTCGCAGTCCAATGGCTGAATTTGTCATGAAACGTCTAGCATCTCAAGATCAGATTGAGATTAGTAGTAGAGCCACTTCTTCTTGGGAACAGGGAAATCCGATTCACCAAGGAACCCAGTCTATTTTAAACCAATATGGCATTGCCTATGATAAAAAAAAGACAGCTCAACAAATTGACCTTGACGATTTGAGACGATTTGATTATATTATTGGAATGGATCATCAAAATGTCAGTGATCTCAAAAAACTCTCTCAGGGGAAGTGGGATGATAAAATTCACCTTTTTAACGAAGATGGAGTCCCAGATCCGTGGTATACAGGAGATTTTGAGGAGACCTATCAACTGGTGATGCAAGGTTGTCGCGACTGGCTGAGCCAGCTAAAAAATAATAATAGAATAGAAAATGTAGATGAAAAAGATAATGACTAAGTTAAATGATGTGATCAGAACATTAAACATCACTAGGGCTAAAATTGAAATATTTTCGGCGATTGTTATCCTAGTATGTGGCTTTTCAGTGGTAACGCTAATGCTTTCTTCAAAGACTAGCCTGACATATGACCATGGGCAAATCAAGTATACTGGGTACGTGCATAATCACAAGATGAATGGCAAAGGTAAGCTTGTTTTTTCAAATGGAGACACTTACGTTGGTGATTTTAAAAATGGTGTCTTTGAAGGTAAGGGCACATTTACCTCTAGTATGGGGTGGTCCTACAGCGGTGACTTCAAAAATGGTCAGGTAGATGGCCAAGGAACGCTAAAAGCAAAAAATTCGAAGGTCTATAAAGGCACCTTCAAACAGGGGATATTTCAAAAATGAGAGTAAAATGGTTTTCGTTTGTTAGGGTAACAGGACTCTTGCTAGTGTTACTCTATCACTTTTTTAAGAACAGTTTTTCAGGAGGCTTTATTGGTGTTGACGTCTTCTTCACCTTTTCAGGCTATCTCATCACTGCTTTGTTGATTGATGAGTATGCTCGCAAGCACACCATCGATATTGTTGGCTTTTTAAGACGTCGCTTTTATCGCATCTTCCCACCTCTGGTTTTAATGATTTTGGTGACTGTCCCCTTTACTTTCCTGGTGAAGAGTGATTTCATCGCAGGATTTAGGGGGCAGATTGCTGCTGCTCTGGGATTCACAACAAACTTTTATGAGATTCTAACAGGCAGTAGCTATGAAACTCAGTTTATCCCCCATCTCTTTGTTCACACATGGAGCTTAGCTATTGAGGTTCATTTTTACCTGCTTTGGGGAGTTTTGATATGGCTGTTGGCTAAAAAAGATTACACTAATAAACAGTTCAGAGGAACCTTGTTTTTAATCTCTTCAGTCATATTTGCTATTAGTTTTTTAAGCATGTTCGTGCGTGCATTCTTGGTCCCTAATGTGTCGTTGATATACTTTTCAACGCTCTCACACAGCTTTCCTTTCTTTTTAGGAGCTATGTTTGCGACGATGACTGGAATAAAAGAGACTACTGTTCGCTTTCAAAAAAACGTCCGTCTCTGGTCACGACGACATGTTATTGGCGCCATGATGGGTTCTGCTTTTCTACTCTTGATATTGACCTTTGTGCTAGATTTTAATAACATTGTGACTTATTTATTTGGCTTTGTATTAGCTAGTCTGTTTACTTCCGTTATGATTTACGCAGCGCGCGTGCTCAATGATCAAACTCCTGATTGGCAAGAGCCTAAGTTGGTGACCTATATTGCAGATGTCAGCTACGGGGTCTATCTTTTCCACTGGCCGCTTTATATTATCTTTACTCAGATTATGTCAAACTGGCTAGCTGTCTTGTTAACCACCATCTTTTCGTTCTTGTTTGCGACATTGTCTTATTATATTGTGGAGCCGTTTATACAAGGAAAGACACCTAAATTATTTGATTATCATTTAGACTTGACTCCTTATAAAACCTGGTTTGCGGGCCTTGTTAGCGTGTTAGTCTTATTGACCTTAGGGACTTTTTTGATGGCTCCAAAAGTTGGTCGCTTTGAAACTCAGCTCCTCGTTAGTTCCTTAAAGCAGTCACAGAATACGATTAACAGAACGCACACTTTGGCAGCAGGTGACGCTAATGCACTGAGTGATATCAGTATCATTGGTGATTCGGTGGCGTTAAGGTCTAGCGCAGTTTTTGCTAAAATGATGCCAACAGCTCAGTTAGATGCAGCCGTAAGTCGTAGTTTCAAGGACGCTTTTGACGTGTTTGAAAATCAAATCAGATCAAAAACCTTATCTAAAACAACTGTTTTAGCAGTTGGTGTCAACTCTTTGTATAATTACGAAGAAGAAATCCAAAAATTTGCCGATGCGCTTCCAAAAGGCAATCGTTTGGTAATTGTTTCGCCTTACAATGCCAAAAATGCGGCCCAGGTAGCAGAAGCTAGAAATTTAGCGCTAAGACTCTCTAAAAAACACAGCTATGTAGCTGTAGCTGATTGGTATAAGGTTGCTGTTGAAAATCCTGACATTTGGAATGGCAGTGATGGTGTTCACTATAGTGACGCAAGCTCAAAAGGCGCTGAACTTTATGTGTCAACCATTCAATCGGCGATTGAGCGCGTGGCTAAAAAAGATGCAAAATAAGACCTTAAGGTCTTATTTTTTTGACTTCTAAAACACGTTCAAAAAAGTTTGAAAAAAAGTTCACAATTTTATTGTGAAACTATTTACAAACTTAAAAAAAGTGATATAATATCCTTGTAAACAAAAAATTGTGAAACTATTAACAAGTAGTTTCTAGAGGAGAACTATATGGCTGAAACACAATTAACATCAGAACAAAAGATGCAAGTAGCAGAAGCTCATGTTGATGAACTTGTTCAAAAAGGACTTGTTGCCTTAGAGAAGTTCCGTCAATTGAACCAAGAGCAAGTAGATTATATTGTTGCCAAAGCTTCAGTTGCAGCCCTAGATGCTCACGGCATCTTAGCAATGCATGCTTTTGAAGAAACAGGTCGAGGTGTTTTTGAAGACAAGGCTACAAAAAACCTTTTTGCTTGCGAACATGTTGTTAATAATATGCGTGATGTGAAAACAGTTGGTGTTATTGATGATGACCCAATCACAGGCATTACTCAAATTGCGGAGCCAGTTGGTGTTATTTGTGGTGTTACTCCAACAACTAACCCAACATCAACAGCTATTTTCAAATCATTGATTGCTTTGAAAACTCGTAATCCAATCGTGTTTGGTTTCCACCCATCAGCTCAAGAATCATCAGCTCATGCAGCACAAATCGTGCGTGACGCAGCTATCGCAGCAGGAGCTCCTGAAAACTGTATCCAATGGATTTCACAACCATCTATGGAAGCAACTGGTGCTTTGATGAATCATGATGGTATCTCAACAATTCTTGCTACTGGTGGTAACGCGATGGTACGCGCGGCTTACTCATGTGGTAAACCAGCAGTTGGGGTTGGAGCTGGTAACGTTCCTGCTTACATTGAAAAATCTGCTGATATCCGCCAAGCAGCTCATGACATTGTAATGTCTAAATCATTTGACAATGGTATGGTTTGTGCGTCTGAACAAGCAGTTATCATTGATAAAGAGGTTTACAGAGAGTTTGTTGAAGAGTTCAAATCATACAAAACTTACTTTGTTAATAAGAAAGAAAAAGCCCTTCTTGAAGAATACTGCTTTGGAGCAAAAGCTAACAGCAAAAACTGTGCTGGCGCTAAACTAAATGCTACCATCGTTGGTAAACCAGCTGCTTGGATTGCTGAGCAAGCAGGATTCTCAGTTCCAGAAGGAACTAACATCCTTGCTGCAGAATGCTACGAAGTAGGTGTTAACGAGCCTCTTACTCGTGAAAAACTTTCTCCAATTATTGCAGTTATTAAATCTGAAAATGTTGAAGATGGTCTTAAAAAAGCTCGTCAAATGGTTGAGTTTAACGGACTTGGACACTCAGCTGCAATCCATACTAAAGACGAAGAGCTTGCAAAACGTTTCGGTACTGAAATTAAAGCAATGCGTATCATCTGGAACTCTCCATCAACCTTCGGTGGTATTGGTGACGTTTATAATGCCTTCATTCCATCTCTAACACTTGGATGTGGTTCATATGGACGCAACTCAGTAGGTGATAACGTTAGTGCTATCAATCTTCTTAACATCAAGAAAGTAGGGAAACGTAGAAATAATATGCAATGGTTTAAAGTTCCTTCAAAAATCTACTTCGAACGTAATTCAATTCAATACCTTCAAACCTGCGAAGGCATTGAGCGTGTTATGATTGTTACTGACAAATCTATCGAAAAACTTGGATTTGTACAACGCGTTATTGACCAATTGAATGCAAGAACAAACACAGTGGCTATCCAAGTCTTTGCAGACGTTGAGCCAGATCCAGACATCACAACTATCCGTCGTGGTACTGAAGTAATGCGCGCCTTCGAGCCAGATACAATTATCGCTCTTGGTGGTGGATCTTCAATGGACGCTGCGAAAGGTATGTGGATGTTCTATGAGCAACCAGAAGTTGACTTCTCTGACCTTGTTCAAAAATTCATGGATATCCGTAAACGTGCATTCAAATTCCCAT
Organism: Streptococcus phocae; assembly: GCF_001302265.1. Classification (GTDB taxonomy): domain Bacteria; phylum Bacillota; class Bacilli; order Lactobacillales; family Streptococcaceae; genus Streptococcus; species Streptococcus phocae. The sequence continues at coordinate 28,645 of NZ_LHQM01000001.1, forward strand.
CTCTTGGTAAGAAAGCTAAATACATTGGTATCCCAACAACATCTGGTACAGGTTCTGAAGTAACTCCATTTGCGGTTGTATCTGATAAAGCTAAAAATCGTAAATACCCACTTGCTGACTACGCATTGACACCAACAATCGCTATCGTTGACCCAGCTTTGGTTGAGTCTGTTCCAGGATTCATTGCAGCTGACACAGGTATGGATGTGTTGACTCACGCAACAGAGGCATATACTTCAAACTTTGCAAATGACTACACTGATGGTCTAGCGCTTCAAGCTATTAAATTGGTATTTGATTACCTTAAAAAATCAGTTCTTGAAAGCGATGTTGAAGCACGCGAAAAAATGCATAACGCTTCTACAATGGCAGGTATGGCCTTTGCAAATGCCTTCCTTGGTATGAGTCACTCAATGGCTCACAAGATTGGTGGGGTACACCACACTCCTCACGGACGTACAAACGCTATCTTGCTTCCATACGTTATCCGCTACAATGGTACTCGCCCAAGTAAAACAACTACATGGCCTAAATACAACTACTGGAAAGCTGATGAAAAATTCCAAGACATCGCTCGCATGTTAGGATTACCAGCATCAACTCCAGAAGAAGCTGTTGCTTCTTATGCTAAAGCAGTTTATGACTTAGGTACTGCTGTAGGTATCAAGATGAACTTCAGAGATCAAGGAATTGAAGAAAAAGCTTGGATGGATAGCTTGCATGAATTGGCTCTTCTTGCATACGAAGATCAATGTTCACCAGCTAACCCAAGATTGCCACTAGTAGCAGACATGGAAGAAATCATGGCAGATGCTTACTATGGTTATGCTGACCGTCCAGGACGCTTGAAATAATTTTTGAAATCGATGAGATGCAAATCATTACCCCCTGTGCTTTTGACACAGGGGGTATTTTATGTCTAGAATAGAGAATTCCCTAACCGAGAAATAAAATCTATGATACAATAACAAAAAAGATTTTTAAATGGGTATGATATGAAATTAATGACAGATAACCGAAAACAAATCCTCTCAATAGCCATGCCTTCCATGGTAGAAAATATATTACAAATGTTTATGGGAATTGTAGATAACTACCTAGTTGCGCAAATAGGCTTAGTGGCTATTTCTGGCGTGTCCATCGCTAATAACATTATCACCGTCTACCAAGCCCTGTTTATTGCGCTTGGGGCTGCTGTTTCGAGCTTAGTTGCAAGAAGTTTAGCAGAAAAAAATCCATCCAAACACATCAACTACATGACTCAAGCTGTTCAAGTCACACTAGTGTTATCTTGTTTTCTCGGTGTGCTATCAGTAGTCGGGAAACAAAAAATCCTTCAGGTTTTAGGCTCAGAAGCTCTGGTGACAGCAGCAGGAGGTCAGTACTTATCGATTGTAGGTGGTGGTATTGTCGCTTTAGGGTTATTGACGAGCTTGGGAGCCATTGTCCGAGCACAAGGACAAACCAATATCCCCATGCGTGTTAGCCTATTTACAAATGTTATCAATGTGTTTTTGTCATTTTTAGCAATATACGTTTTTGATTTTGGAATAGTAGGTGTCGCCTGGTCCACGGTACTATCTCGCGCTCTTGGAATTTTTGTTTTGTGCTCTTTTCTCCCTATTAAATTAATCCTTAAACAGATGTCCAAACCTCTCGGAAAAGAAGTATTTCATTTATCTCTGCCAGCAGCAGGAGAAAGATTGATGATGAGATTGGGTGATGTTTTGATAGTCGCCATCATTGTTCAATTTGGGACAGAGGCCTTAGCAGGAAATGCTATTGGAGAAACCATGAGTCAATTTAATTACATGCCTGGCATGGGCATGGCTACTGCAACAGTTATATCAGTAGCTAGCCAACTAGGAGGAGGACAAAAAAGTAAAATTGAAGAAACCATCGGAGACAGTTTTTGGCTAGCAACCTTATTGATGGGACCGATAGCTCTTGTTACTTATCTCCTAGGACCATTTGCTATTCCTTTGTTTACGGAAAACCCGAATGCCCAACAAGCCGTTATGGTGGTGCTTTTATTTTCTCTCATTGGTGTGCCAGCCACGTCTGGTACCTTAGTCTATACCGCAGCTTGGCAGGGAATCGGGAAACCCAAACTGCCGTTTTATGCCACAACGATTGGCATGTGGCTGATCCGGATTATTTTAGGGTATGTGCTTGGTGTGAGTTTAGGCTACGGGCTGTTAGGTGTCTGGTTAGCAACGGTTTTAGATAATTCAGTCAGATGGGCCATTCTTTATCAGGCTTTTAAAAAGGAACAAAAGCTTGTTCAATAAAAAATAATATAAAAAACAAGAAAAAGGCTTGCAATGGGTCTTTTTTTTTGTTATGATATTATGGTGCTGTAAAATACAGCTATAGCTATGATACGAGAGGTTGCGACACGCTCGGTTGCATTGCCACGCAACACGTGTTGGTTTTCTCGAGGAGCTAGCCTATTATCGTAAATAGACGAGAGGAGAAAAGATGGCAAACAAAAAAATCCGTATCCGTTTGAAAGCGTACGAACACCGTACACTTGATACAGCGGCAGAAAAAATCGTTGAAACTGCAACACGTACAGGTGCGACAGTAGCTGGACCAGTTCCACTTCCAACAGAACGCAGTCTTTACACTATTATTCGTGCGACTCATAAATACAAAGATTCTCGCGAACAATTTGAAATGCGTACACACAAACGCCTTATCGATATCGTGAACCCAACTCAAAAGACTGTAGATGCTCTTATGAAATTGGACCTTCCAAGTGGTGTAAACGTAGAAATCAAACTTTAATGTGATTTCTGAGCACAAAAAACGCTCGTAAAAAACTTTTTTGAGCACAAAAAACGCTCATTAAAAACTTTTGAAATATTATTAAGAAAAGGAAATATTTTCTCATGACAAAAGGAATCTTAGGGAAAAAAGTGGGAATGACTCAAATCTTCACTGAATCTGGTGAATTTATCCCTGTCACTGTCATCGAAGCAACTCCAAACGTTGTGCTTCAAGTTAAAACTGTTGAAACAGACGGTTACGAAGCAGTTCAAGTTGGTTTTGATGACAAACGTGAAGTATTGAGCAACAAACCTGCCAAAGGCCATGTAGCAAAAGCTAACACAGCTCCTAAGCGCTTCATTCGTGAATTCAAAAACATTGAAGGCTTAGAAGTTGGAGCAGAAATTACTGTAGAAACATTCGCAGCTGGAGATGTTGTTGATGTGACTGGAACTTCAAAAGGTAAAGGTTTCCAAGGTGTTATTAAACGTCACGGACAATCTCGTGGACCAATGGCTCACGGATCTCGTTACCATCGTCGTCCAGGTTCAATGGGACCTGTTGCGCCAAACCGTGTTTTCAAAAACAAACATTTGGCAGGACGTATGGGAGGCAACCGTGTAACAATTCAAAACCTTGAAATTGTACAAGTTATTCCAGAAAAGAACGTTATCCTAATCAAAGGTAATGTACCAGGTGCTAAGAAATCTCTTATCACTATCAAATCAGCAGTTAAAGCTGCTAAATAATAAGAAAGGAGAAAACAGTTAAAATGGCAAACGTAAAACTATTTGACCAAACTGGTAAAGAAGTTAGCACAGTCGAATTAAACAGCGCTATCTTCGGTATCGAACCAAACGAATCAGTTGTTTTTGATGTTGTAATCAGCCAACGCGCTAGCCTTCGTCAAGGTACTCATGCGGTTAAAAATCGTTCAGCAGTATCAGGTGGCGGACGTAAACCATGGCGTCAAAAAGGAACTGGACGTGCTCGTCAAGGTTCTATCCGTTCACCACAATGGCGTGGTGGTGGTGTTGTCTTCGGACCAACTCCACGTTCATACGGGTACAAACTTCCACAAAAAGTTCGTCGCCTTGCTTTGAAATCAGTTTACTCAGCAAAAGTTGCTGATGAAAAATTTGTAGCTGTAGAAAACCTTTCATTTGCAGCGCCAAAAACTGCTGAATTTGTGAAAGTTCTTTCAGCGCTAAGCATCGATTCAAAAGTACTTGTTATCGTTGAAGAAGGTAATGAATTTGCAGCACTATCTGCTCGTAACCTTCCAAACGTTAAAGTTGCAACTGCAACAACTGCAAGTGTTCTTGATATTGTCAATAGCGATAAACTTCTTGTAACTAAAGAAGCAATCTCTGCAATTGAGGAGGTTCTTGCATAATGAATTTGTACGACGTAATCAAAAAACCAGTTATCACTGAAAAATCAATGTATGCCCTTGAAGAAGGAAAATACACATTTGAAGTTGACACACGTGCGCACAAACTTTTGATCAAACAAGCTGTAGAAGCTGCATTTGACGGAGTTAAAGTTGCTAACGTAAACACTGTTAACGTAAAACCAAAGGCTAAACGCGTTGGTCGTTACACAGGTTTCACTTCAAAAACTAAAAAAGCTATCATCACTCTTACAGCTGATTCAAAAGCAATCGAGTTGTTCGCAGCTGAAGCTGAATAATCTAAGGAGGAAATAACGTGGGTATTAAAGTTTATAAACCAACGACAAATGGCCGTCGTAACATGACTTCTTTGGATTTCGCTGAAATCACAACAAGCACACCTGAGAAAACATTGCTTGTTTCTCTCAAAAACAAAGCTGGTCGTAACAACAATGGTCGCATTACTGTTCGTCACCAAGGTGGTGGACACAAACGTCATTACCGTATCATTGACTTCAAACGTAACAAAGATGCTGTTGAAGCAGTTGTTAAAACAATTGAGTATGATCCAAACCGTACAGCTAACATCGCTCTTGTACATTACACTGACGGAGTTAAAGCTTACATCATTGCACCTAAAGGTCTTGAAGTAGGTCAACGTATTGTTTCTGGACCAGATGCAGATATCAAAATTGGTAACGCATTGCCTCTAGTAAACATCCCAGTCGGTACAGTTGTTCACAACATCGAGTTGAAACCTGGTAAAGGTGGAGAACTTGTACGTGCTGCTGGAGCATCTGCTCAAGTATTGGGTCAAGAAGGAAAATACGTGCTTGTTCGTCTTCAATCAGGCGAAGTTCGTATGATTCTAGGTGCTTGCCGTGCAACAATTGGTACAGTTGGTAACGAACAACAGTCATTGATTAACATCGGTAAAGCAGGACGTAACCGCTGGAAAGGCATCCGCCCAACAGTTCGTGGTTCTGTAATGAACCCTAACGATCACCCTCATGGTGGTGGTGAAGGTAAAGCACCAGTTGGACGTAAAGCGCCATCTACTCCTTGGGGTAAACCAGCGCTTGGTCTTAAAACTCGTAACAAGAAAGCTAAGACAGACAAACTTATCGTTCGTCGTCGCAACGAAAAATAATGGAGTCACTAGAAGTCTAGTATGCTAATTAGACTTCTTGTCACCTTTATTTTACTCGTTTACGCTTATCTAACTTCCGCCAACTCGGTAGTTCTTCAGTGAACAAGCCGTTGTGGTACAACATTTAAAGGAGAAAACTACAAAATGGGACGTAGTCTTAAAAAAGGACCTTTCGTCGATGAGCATTTGCTAAAAAAAGTTGAAGCTCAAGCAAAAGACGAAAAGAAAAAAGTAATTAAAACTTGGTCACGTCGTTCAACGATTTTCCCAAGTTTCATCGGATACACAATCGCAGTTTATGATGGACGTAAGCATGTTCCTGTTTACATCCAAGAAGACATGGTAGGTCACAAGCTTGGTGAATTTGCACCAACTCGTACTTACAAAGGTCACGCAGCTGACGACAAGAAAACACGTCGTTAATAGGAGGAGGACACAATGGCAGAAATTACTTCAGCTAAAGCAATGGCTCGTACAGTGCGTGTTTCACCTCGTAAAACACGTTTAGTACTTGATCTTATCCGTGGTAAGAAAGTTGCTGATGCAATCGCAATCTTAAAATTTACTCCAAACAAAGCAGCTCGTGTTATTGAGAAAACTCTTAACTCAGCAATTGCTAACGCAGAAAACAACTTTGGTTTGGAAAAAGCTAATTTGGTAGTATCTGAAACATTCGCAAACGAAGGACCAACAATGAAACGTTTCCGTCCAAGAGCGAAAGGATCAGCTTCACCAATCAACAAACGCACAACTCACGTAACAGTAGTTGTGGCAGAAAAATAAGGAGGTAAAATCGTGGGTCAAAAAGTACATCCAATTGGTATGCGTGTCGGTATCATCCGTGACTGGGATGCGAAATGGTATGCTGAAAAAGAATACGCGGATTACCTTCATGAAGATCTTGCAATCCGTAAATTCATTAAAAAACAATTAGCAGAAGCGTCAGTTTCAACTATTGAAATTGAACGTGCTGTCAACAAAGTGATTGTTTCACTACATACTGCTAAACCAGGAATGGTTATCGGTAAAGGTGGAGCAAACGTTGACTCTCTTCGTGGTCAACTTAACAAATTAACTGGTAAGCAAGTACACATCAACATCATTGAAATCAAAGCACCAGACCTTGATGCTCACCTTGTTGGTGAAAACATTGCTCGTCAACTTGAGCAACGTGTTGCTTTCCGTCGCGCTCAAAAACAAGCTATCCAACGTACAATGCGTGCTGGAGCTAAGGGGATCAAAACCCAAGTTTCAGGTCGTTTGAACGGTGCTGATATCGCTCGTGCCGAAGGTTATTCAGAAGGAACTGTTCCTCTTCATACCCTTCGTGCTGATATCGACTATGCTTGGGAAGAAGCAGATACTACATATGGTAAACTTGGTGTTAAAGTTTGGATTTATCGTGGTGAAGTTCTTCCAGCTCGCAAAAACACTAAAGGAGGCAAATAACATATGTTAGTACCTAAACGTGTTAAACACCGCCGTGAATTTCGTGGGAAAATGCGTGGTGAAGCCAAAGGTGGAAAAACTGTAGATTTTGGTGAATTTGGTCTTCAAGCTACAACTAGCTCATGGATCACTAACCGTCAAATCGAAGCTGCTCGTATCGCGATGACTCGTTACATGAAACGTGGTGGTAAAGTTTGGATTAAGATCTTCCCTCATAAATCTTATACAGCTAAAGCTATCGGGGTTCGTATGGGTTCTGGTAAAGGTGCACCTGAAGGTTGGGTATCACCTGTTAAACGTGGTAAAGTAATGTTTGAACTTGGTGGGGTTTCTGAAGAAATCGCTCGCGAAGCTCTCCGTCTTGCTAGCCACAAATTACCAGTTAAATGCAAATTCGTAAAACGTGAAGCAGAATAAGGAGAAGACATGAAACTTGAAGAAATCAAAAAGTTTGTTGCTGAGCTTCGTGGCTTGTCTCAAGAAGAGCTTGCTAAAAAAGAAAACGAACTCAAAAAAGAACTTTTCGACCTTCGTTTTCAAGCTGCAGCAGGTCAACTTGATCAAACTGCCCGTTTGAACGAAGTTAAAAAACAAATTGCACGTGTGAAAACTGTGCAATCTGAAATGAAATAATAGATTGGGAAAGGAGAAATTCTAATAATGGAACGTAATCAACGTAAAACCCTTGTTGGACGTGTGGTATCTGACAAGATGGACAAAACAATCACTGTTGTAGTTGAAACAAAACGTAACCACCCAGTCTATGGTAAACGTATCAACTATTCTAAAAAATACAAAGCACATGATGAGAAAAACCTTGCTAAAGAAGGCGATATTGTTCGTATCATGGAGACTCGTCCGCTATCAGCTACAAAACGATTCCGTCTTGTAGAGGTTGTGGAAAAAGCTGTTATTATCTAATCAAACTAAAAGGAGAAAATTGAAATGATTCAACAAGAAACTCGCTTGAAAGTTGCTGATAATAGCGGTGCCCGTGAGATCTTGACTATCAAAGTACTTGGTGGTTCAGGACGTAAATTCGCTAACATCGGTGACGTAATCGTTGCTTCTGTAAAACAAGCTACTCCTGGTGGAGCGGTTAAAAAAGGTGATGTTGTTAAAGCTGTTATTGTTCGTACAAAAACTGGTGCACGCCGTCCAGACGGTTCATACATCAAATTTGACGACAATGCTGCGGTAATCATCCGTGATGACAAAACTCCTCGCGGAACTCGTATCTTTGGCCCAGTTGCACGTGAACTACGTGAAGGTGGCTACATGAAGATTGTTTCACTTGCACCAGAAGTACTTTAATCTTTAAAAAGAAACAAACTAAGTCCCCTAGGTTTTACCTAGGGTGCCCATAGGGGCGTAAGAAAAAATAGGAGAAACCCATAATGTTTGTAAAAAAAGGCGACAAAGTTCGCGTAATTGCTGGTAAGGACAAAGGCACTGAAGCTGTTGTTCTTAAAGCACTTCCGAAAGTTAACAAAGTTGTTGTTGAAGGTGTTGGCATGATTAAAAAACACCAAAAACCAAATACTGAAAACCCTCAAGGTGCTATCGTAGAAAAAGAAGCTCCAATCCATGTATCAAACGTCCAAGTTCTTGATAAAAATGGTGTGGCAGGACGTGTTGGTTATAAAGTTGTCGACGGCAAAAAAGTTCGTTACAACAAAAAATCAGGCGAAGTGCTTGATTAATCACGAAGGAAAGGAGAAGCATAATGGCAAATCGTTTAAAAGAAAAATATACTAACGAAGTAATTCCTGCGTTGTCAGAGAAATTCAATTACACATCAGTTATGGCTGTGCCAAAAGTTGAGAAAATCGTTCTTAACATGGGTGTTGGTGATGCTGTATCAAACGCAAAAAACCTTGAAAAAGCTGCTGCTGAGTTAGCGCTTATTTCAGGACAAAAACCACTTATTACTAAAGCTAAGAAATCAATCGCTGGCTTCCGTCTTCGTGAAGGTGTTGCAATTGGTGCGAAGGTTACTCTTCGTGGCGAACGCATGTACGAATTCCTAGACAAATTGGTTAGCGTTTCACTCCCTCGTGTTCGCGATTTCCACGGTGTACCAACAAAATCATTTGATGGTCGTGGTAACTACACTCTTGGTGTGAAAGAACAACTTATCTTCCCAGAAATCAACTTTGATGATGTTGATAAAGTGCGTGGTCTTGATATCGTAATCGTCACTACTGCAAATACTGACGAAGAATCACGTGAATTGCTTAAAGGCCTTGGAATGCCTTTTGCAAAATAATAGGGGGTAAATAAATTGGCTAAAAAATCTATGATTGCTAAAAACAAACGTCCTGCGAAACACTCAACCCAAGCATACACTCGTTGTGAAAAATGTGGACGTCCACATTCAGTTTACCGCAAATTCAAACTTTGCCGTGTTTGCTTCCGTGAGTTGGCTTACAAAGGTCAAATTCCAGGTGTTGTTAAAGCTTCTTGGTAATAATATGTGGCAACGAACCCATGCATTCTGATAAAGAGACTCCTTTTTTGATTGCTTAATCACAAAAAGAAAGACCTTGATTGGAATGTTAGTTCTTGTTGCACTATATAATAAAAGAATCACTATTGATTCGAGTTCAATGAGGCATCAACCAAAATTGAACATAACTAGCCCTAGGGCATCATTAACTAGCAAGTGAGTTATTCAAACTACTAGTAAGAGGAGAACATAAAAATGGTTATGACTGACCCAATCGCAGACTTTTTGACACGTATTCGTAATGCTAATCAAGTAAAACACGAAGTGCTAGAAGTACCTGCATCAAACATCAAAAAAGGGATCGCAGACATCCTTAAACGTGAAGGTTTTGTTAAAAACGTAGAAGTTATTGAAGACGACAAACAAGGAATCATCCGTGTATTCCTTAAATATGGTCAAAATGGCGAACGCGTTATCACTAACTTGAAACGTATTTCAAAACCGGGTCTTCGTGTGTATTCTAAACGTGAAGATGTTCCTAAAGTTCTTAACGGACTAGGAATTGCAATCATTTCAACTTCTGAAGGTCTTTTGACTGACAGAGAAGCTCGCCAAAAAAATGTTGGCGGTGAAGTGTTAGCATACGTTTGGTAATTTAAGATAGAAAAAGCGTGATGGTTTGTGTGTCATAAAGAGTAATGTCTATTCACACAAATCATGGCTTTGGTTCATTTAGTTTACTAAATGACCTATCAGCACCAAACGCCCCGTGAAAACTCGTCGCATTAGCGGCTTGACAATCTAACAGGAGAAAAATAATGTCACGTATTGGTAATAAAGTAATTATCATGCCTGCAGGTGTTGAAATCAGCAACAACAATAACGTTGTTACTGTTAAAGGCCCTAAAGGCGAACTCACTCGTGAGTTCAACAAAAAAATTGAAATCAACATCGAAGGAAATGAGATCACTCTCACTCGTCCTAACGACTCAAAAGAAATGAAAACAATCCATGGGACTACTCGTGCGAACTTGAACAACATGGTTGTTGGTGTTTCTGAAGGTTTCAAAAAAGATCTTGAAATGAAAGGTGTCGGTTACCGTGCACAACTTCAAGGATCAAAACTTGTCCTTTCAGTAGGTAAGTCTCACCAAGATGAAGTAGAAGCTCCAGCAGGTATTACATTTACTGTAGCTAACCCAACATCAATTTCAGTTGAAGGTATCAACAAAGAAGTTGTTGGACAAACTGCTGCTTACATCCGTAGCTTGCGTTCACCAGAGCCTTATAAAGGCAAAGGTATTCGTTACGTTGGTGAATACGTACGTATCAAAGAAGGTAAAACTGGTAAATAATGTCCATGGTTGGACATTAGAAAGAGTTTTCTATCTTTTGCCCAACTGTCTTATTTACAACTTGTCAAATAGACAAACTTAAAAATTTAAGAGGTGAAAATTGTGATTTCGAAACCAGATAAAAACAAAATCCGCCAAAAACGCCATCGTCGCGTTCGCGGTAAACTCTCTGGAACTGCAGAACGCCCACGTTTGAACGTATTCCGTTCTAATACAGGCATCTACGCTCAAGTTATTGATGACGTAGCGGGTGTAACGCTCGCAAGTGCATCAACTCTTGATAAAGAAGTTTCTCAAGGAACAAAAACTGAACAAGCCGTTGTAGTCGGCAAACTTGTTGCTGAACGTGCAGTGGCTAAAGGTATTTCTGAAGTGGTGTTTGACCGCGGTGGATATCTATATCACGGCCGTGTTAAAGCTATGGCTGACGCAGCTCGTGAAAACGGATTGAAATTCTAATAGGGAGGACACAAAATAATGGCATTTAAAGATAATGCAGTTGAACTTGAAGAACGCGTAGTTTCTATTAACCGTGTTACAAAAGTTGTAAAAGGTGGACGTCGTCTCCGTTTTGCAGCCCTTGTAGTTGTTGGTGATGGAAATGGTCGTGTTGGATTCGGTACTGGTAAAGCTCAAGAAGTACCAGAAGCTATTCGTAAAGCGGTTGAAGCTGCTAAGAAGAGCATGATTGAAGTACCAATGGTTGGCACAACAATTCCTCACGAAGTTTACACAAACTTCGGTGGAGCAAAAGTATTGTTGAAACCAGCTGTAGAAGGTTCTGGAGTTGCCGCTGGTGGTGCAGTACGTGCCGTCATCGAATTAGCAGGTATTGCTGATATTACTTCAAAATCTCTAGGTTCTAATACACCAATCAACATTGTTCGTGCAACTGTTGAAGGACTAAAACAACTTAAACGTGCAGAAGAAGTTGCCGCACTACGTGGCATCTCAGTTTCTGACTTAGCATAAGAAAGGGGATCATCATGGCTCAAATTAAAATTACTTTGACTAAGTCTCCAATCGGACGTAAGCCAGAACAACGTAAAACAGTTGTTGCTCTTGGACTTGGTAAATTAAACTCTTCAGTAATCAAAGAAGATAATGCAGCTATCCGTGGTATGGTTACTGCAATCTCTCACTTGGTTACCGTTGAAGACGTTAAATAAACGCTTCGTTAGGAAACGCAAGTTTTCTAGATTAATTCGCAGAACCGACTTTTGTCAGTTATTCATGATTGAGTGACTAACAGTGGTCGGTTAGTGTGTATCAATGGTTGCCGTAATGCAACTGAGTTAAATAATGTATAGGCGAGTTTCTATAGGAGGTCCTTTCTTCCTATAGAGGCGCTAGCATTTTACAAAAAAGGAGAAAAAATGAAACTTCATGAATTAAAAGCTGCTGAAGGTTCACGTAAAGTACGTAATCGTGTTGGACGTGGTTCTTCATCAGGTAATGGTAAAACATCTGGCCGTGGTCAAAAAGGTCAAAAATCTCGTAGTGGTGGCGGCGTACGCCTTGGTTTTGAAGGTGGACAAACACCATTATTCCGTCGTATTCCAAAACGTGGATTTACAAACATCAATGCTAAAGAATACGCTCTTGTTAACCTTGATCAACTAAATGTTTTTGAAGATAACACAGAGGTTACTCCAGTTGTTCTTAAAGAAGCTGGAATTGTCCGTGCTGAAAAATCAGGAATTAAAATTCTTGGTAACGGCGAATTGACTAAAAAGTTGACTGTTAAAGCAGCTAAATTCTCAAAATCTGCTGAAGCAGCAATCACTGCTAAAGGCGGTTCAATCGAAGTTATCTAATGAGGGGAACTCATTATGTTCTTAAAAATACTTAAAGATGCATTGAAAATAAAGGCTGTTAGAAAAAAAATCTTTTTCACAATCTTTATTATCCTTGTATTCCGAATCGGGACACACATTACTGTTCCAGGAGTGAATGCAAAAAGCTTAGAGCAATTGAGTGAATTACCCTTTTTGAACATGTTGAACCTGGTTAGTGGGAATGCCATGAGAAACTTTTCTGTTTTCTCAATGGGTGTTAGTCCATACATCACGGCATCGATTGTTGTTCAACTTTTACAAATGGATATTTTACCCAAGTTTGTTGAGTGGGGCAAACAAGGAGAAGTTGGCCGTCGTAAGTTAAATCAAGCTACGCGTTATATTTCTTTAGTATTGGCTTTTGCTCAATCAATCGGTATCACGGCTGGCTTTAACGCCATCTCAAGTGTCGCTTTGGTAAAAACACCAGATGTATCTACTTACTTGCTTATCGGAGCATTGCTCACAACTGGTAGTATGGTTGTTACCTGGCTTGGTGAACAAATCACAGATAAAGGTTTTGGTAATGGGGTGTCGATGATTATCTTTGCAGGGATTATCTCAGCAATTCCAAACGCCATTGCAACAATCCGTGAGGATTATTTTGTCAACGTTAAAGCAAGTGATATGCAATCGTCATACCTTGTTGTTGGTATCTTGATTTTAGCAGTTCTTGCAATTATCTTTTTCACAACCTATGTTCAACAAGCGGAATACAAAATTCCAATCCAATATACAAAACTTGTTCAAGGAGCACCAACAAGTTCATACCTTCCCCTTAAAGTAAATCCAGCAGGCGTCATTCCCGTTATCTTTGCCAGCTCGATTACAACTATTCCAAGTACGATTATACCTTTCTTTCAAAATGGTCGAGATATTCCGTGGTTAAATCAACTACAAGAGCTATTTAACTATCAAACCCCAGTGGGAATGATGGTCTATGCACTATTGATTATTTTGTTCTCTTTCTTCTATACTTTTGTACAAGTAAACCCTGAGAAAACAGCTGAAAATCTACAAAAGAACTCGTCCTACATTCCAAGTGTTAGACCTGGACGTGAAACAGAACAATTTATGTCATCATTGCTAAAAAAATTAGCAACAGTAGGAGCAATTTTCCTAGCTTTTATCTCTCTTGCACCCATTGCAGCACAACAAGCCCTAAACCTTTCTTCTAGTATTGCTTTAGGAGGGACTAGTTTGCTGATTTTGATCTCAACAGGTATTGAAGGGATGAAACAACTTGAAGGCTATCTTCTCAAGAGAAAATATGTCGGATTCATGAACGCTACAGAATAGAATACAGGTTGACAATGTCAACCTTCTATTTTGTTTTTTAATGACAACAAGACTTTTAAACAGCATTATTATTTCTTGTTGCCATTTGAAAACAAAATACAAAGGAAACTTTCCTATATTATTTAGTCAAAAAGGAGAAAAAGATGAACCTTTTAATCATGGGATTGCCAGGTGCTGGCAAGGGAACTCAGGCAGCAAAAATTGTTGAATCGTTTGGTTTGATTCATATCTCAACAGGAGATATGTTCCGTGCCGCAATGGCTAATCAAACAGAAATGGGAAAACTTGCCAAGTCATACATTGATAAAGGCGACTTGGTACCAGATGAAGTAACAAATGGTATTGTCAAAGAGCGTCTTGCTCAAGCAGACATTAAAGAAAAAGGCTTTTTGTTAGATGGCTATCCAAGAACAATTGAGCAAGCTCAGGCTTTGGATGTCACCTTGAAAGATTTAGGACTTTCGCTCGACGGTGTTATCAATATTGATGTTGATCCTGCTTCTTTGCTTGAGCGATTGAGCGGACGCATTATTAATAAAAAAACAGGGGAAACCTTCCACAAAGTCTTTAACCCACCAGTAGGAGACTATGACGAGAATGATTTTTACCAACGTGAAGATGATAAGCCAGAAACTGTGAAACGTCGTTTAGATGTTAATATTGCTCAAGGGGAACCTATTTTGGGACATTATCGTCAAGCTGACCTTGTTCATGATATCGATGGCAACCAAGCCATTTCAGAAGTTTTTGATGCCATTTCAGAAGCAATCAAAAGCTTAAAATAAAATAAGGATAAGTCTTGCGCAAGCTATTGCTATGTGATATAATAGGCTAGTCTGACTTATAATTGTTACCTCTGTTTTTCAGAGGACATCAAATCGAAATTTAGGGGGTGCTTTTGCGTGGCAAAAGAAGACGTGATTGAAATTGAAGGCAAAGTTGTAGAAACAATGCCAAATGCAATGTTTACTGTTGAATTAGAAAATGGCCATCAGATTTTAGCAACTGTATCAGGAAAAATCCGCAAAAATTACATTCGTATTTTAGTGGGTGACCGTGTTACTGTAGAGATGAGTCCATATGATTTGACACGTGGACGCATCACATACCGCTTTAAATAATCGAAATAATTGGAGGGATTAAAAAATGAAGGTAAGACCATCGGTTAAACCAATTTGCGAATACTGCAAAGTCATTCGTCGTAACGGTCGTGTTATGGTGATTTGTCCAACAAATCCAAAACACAAACAACGTCAAGGATAAGATAGAAAGGAGACAAAATGGCTCGTATAGCTGGAGTTGATATTCCAAATGATAAACGCGTAGTAATTTCACTTACTTACGTCTTCGGAATTGGTCTTGCAACGTCTAAAAAAATCTTAGAAGCAGCTGGTATCTCAGAAGATATCCGTGTTAAAGATTTAACATCAGACCAAGAAGATGCAATCCGTCGTGAAGTAGACGCTATCAAAGTTGAAGGTGACCTTCGTCGTGAAGTGAACTTAAACATCAAACGTTTGATGGAGATCGGTTCATACCGTGGAATTCGTCACCGTCGTGGACTACCTGTTCGCGGACAAAACACTAAAAACAACGCTCGCACTCGTAAAGGTAAAGCTGTCGCGATTGCAGGTAAGAAAAAATAAAATAGGAGGTAAAAAAATTGGCTAAACCAACACGTAAACGTCGTGTGAAAAAGAATATCGAGTCAGGTATTGCTCACATTCACGCAACATTTAACAACACTATTGTTATGATTACAGATGTGCATGGTAACGCTCTTGCATGGTCGTCAGCCGGTGCTCTTGGTTTCAAAGGTTCTCGTAAATCTACTCCTTTTGCTGCTCAAATGGCTGCAGAGGCTGCTGCAAAATCTGCGCAAGAACACGGATTAAAAACTGTTGAAGTTACTGTAAAAGGTCCTGGTTCAGGTCGCGAATCTGCAATCCGTGCCCTAGCTGCTGCTGGTCTTGAAGTAACTGCAATTCGTGATGTGACTCCTGTACCACACAATGGTGCTCGTCCTCCAAAACGTCGTCGTGTATAATCAAAAAACAAATAGTACACAAGTTTCGTTTCGAGGGGTGAAAAAATGATTGAGTTTGAAAAACCAATAATAACAAAAATTGATGAAAAAAAAGATTACGGTAGATTTGTAATCGAACCACTTGAACGTGGATATGGTACAACTCTAGGTAATTCTCTTCGTCGTGTACTCTTGTCGTCCCTTCCAGGTGCAGCAGTTACGTCAATTAAAATTGATGGAGTATTACACGAATTTGATACAATCCCAGGTGTACGTGAAGATGTTATGCAAATAATCCTTAATGTTAAAGGACTTGCAGTAAAATCATACGTCGAAGACGAAAAGACTATTGAACTTGAAGTAGAAGGCCCTGCAACTGTAACTGCGGGGGATATTCTCACCGATAGTGATATCGAACTTGTAAACCCGGATCATTATCTTTTTACCATCGCTGAAGGACATTCTCTGAGAGCAACAATGACCGTTGCTAAAAAGAGAGGCTATGTGCCAGCTGAAGGCAACAAAAAAGATGATGCACCTGTGGGCACACTGGCAGTAGATTCAATCTATACGCCAGTTAAAAAAGTTAACTATCAAGTAGAACCTGCCCGCGTTGGTAGCAATGATGGCTTTGATAAGTTAACAGTTGAAATCATGACAAACGGAACAATTATTCCTGAAGATGCATTAGGACTATCTGCTCGTGTATTAATCGAACACTTAAATCTATTTACTGATTTGACAGATGTTGCGAAAGCTACAGAAGTTATGAAAGAAACAGAAAAAGTGAACGACGAAAAAGTATTAGACCGAACCATCGAGGAACTTGATTTGTCCGTACGCTCATATAACTGTTTAAAACGTGCCGGAATCAATACGGTATTTGATTTGACAGAAAAAACTGAGCCTGAAATGATGAAAGTTCGAAACCTTGGACGTAAGAGTCTTGAAGAAGTTAAGATAAAACTTGCTGATCTTGGTCTCGGACTAAAAAACGATAAATAATATAGGAGGACAAAATGGCTTACCGTAAACTAGGACGCACAAGCTCTCAACGTAAAGCAATGCTTCGTGATTTAACTACAGATCTTCTAATCAACGAATCAATTGTAACAACTGAAGCACGTGCAAAAGAAATCCGTAAAACAGTTGAAAAAATGATTACACTTGGTAAACGTGGTGATCTTCATGCTCGTCGCCAAGCTGCTGCATACGTACGCAACGAAGTTGCATCAGAAAACTATGATGAAGCTAATGATAAATACACATCAACTTCAGCACTTCAAAAACTTTTCTCTGAAATTGCACCTCGTTATGCAGAACGTAACGGTGGATACACTCGTATTCTCAAGACAGAACCACGCCGTGGAGATGCTGCTCCAATGGCAATCATTGAATTAGTTTAATTTTTATCAATTTTGTTGAGTGTTATGATGATGGAATAGGTTATTAACTATTCTTAGTCTAGCTCTGGTCTACCGCTAGGAAAACTCCTAGCGGGAACACTCATCATGTTGTTAGTAAGTAACGCTTGTTTACGAAATGTTTCTAAAACATAGAAATTTTTCGTAAGCAGGCGTATTTTGATTGCCAAAATTTGGGTCAGAGTAGTAAAATTGCTAAAAATCTATGCTTTTGGCTATCATATTATTAAAAAATCGAGAGAGATTAAACGATTGATTGGCTTTTAAAAAGTATCATCCTAGTTTGGAGGTGAGTAACGAATAAAATATTCAGGAAATTTAAGTTAGACGGTAGATATTTGCTACGTAATAACATTTTGATAAACTTAAGGAGCAAAGCTATACAGAGGGGTCAAAGCTTCTTAAGCATCAGCTAGATCATAGGCAGAGCTGCCACAAGCTACTAATACAGCTCATAGGAAGCTCCAGAGTGCTTCAGTAGCAGTTTAAACTGATTAGATGGTATCTAGGGACATGAGTCTAAACAACGCCCTGTGCCTTATGTAACTAGACAGTTTAGGAATGAGGGACTTGATATGGCATAAGAATGATTTATAGTTGATCAGTTAGTAATGCCTTGCTATGGTCACTGCAACAAGTTTGAGATAGGTTTACACCAATAATGTTCCAGCTATTAATGAAAAAATGTACTAGCCTTAACAATTATCTCTGATTGGAATTGTACTTGGACCCCATGCCATGAGTAATCATTTTATAGATAGTTTTAACAGGTTTAGGGATTATTTAGTCTTTTCATCAGTTCATTAAACAAAATCAGCTTTAGAAATTTCAAATAAACAGCATTCTGTTATTGTCAAATATTTCTCTTTGAGGTATAATACTTTTATATCTCAAAAGTAAGTCTTTGTATTGAACGACAATTGCATCTTTTTGAGATAGCTTCTAATATCTAAATCTATTAATATTATTTTTAAATGTTTGTGTTGATAAAAAATATTTAAAAATATGACAAAACCTATTGACAAAGGTGTGATAGTGTCGTATACTAATAAAGTTG
>NZ_LHQM01000010.1 GCF_001302265.1 Streptococcus phocae
GATAAGATGCTTTTTTAGTCCAGAAGTTTAATTAAGTTCATGTGGTAATAAAATGGTTTCAATACCTGAGTTATCAACAATATAAACTGTTTCGGGATAGAAGGGGTCAAATCTAGCTTTATAGTCAAAGACAATACGAGTACCTGCTTTGCGATCAAAGTATTCATAGGACAAGTAATTATTATTTTTAATGATTTTAAAAGTTAGGATGCTATTGAGTGGAAAAACCCCTTTTAAGTAATGATCAATAATCTCCCAGAAGGTATCTATTAATTCTGGTGGGAGACTAGTTGCGATGCCGAAACTAGCGTAACGGCCTTTTGTTTTTTGAAATGCCATAATTTATTCCTTTCTACTAATAAAGCACTCCATTGGAGTGCCAGGCGATTATTAACGATTCTTTAGTTCAAGATAACGTTTGTACCAAATATCAACATATGCTTTAGAAAAAGGACCTTTTTCTTTGTTGATCCAGTCAACTAATATTTTAACATTTTCTTTTAGAATGAAATCAATATCAGCTGAATATTGCATTTCTTGTTTGTGAAGTTCATACTCATCCACATCAAGGAGTCGTTTTTCACCATCTGCAAAAACTTTCACATCTAAATCATAGTCAATGTATTTGAGTGCCTCAGCATCCATCAAATATGGGCTTGCCAGATTGCAATAATAAGAAATACCATTATCTCGAATCATTGCAATAATGTTAAACCAGTATTTTTTATGAAAATAAACAATGGCTGGTTCTCTTGTAACCCACCGTCTCCCATCACTTTCTGTTACAAGTGTGTGATCATTTACTCCAATGAGGGCATTCTCTGTTGTTTTTAGTACCATAGTATCACGCCAAGTTCGGTGTAATCTACCATCATGCTTATAACTTTGAATTGTAATAAAGTCGCCTTCTTTAGGTAATTTCATGCCTTACCAACTTTCTACAATTAAACTTATCTAGTATATTTTATCACATTTGGTAAAATAAATCACTTATTAAAAACAGTCTTATAAAGAATCCCTTAATTTTCTGTTAATTTCATCGCTGCCATAACCTTTGCGATAGAGGGCTTGGTAGAGTTTTTGTTTAAGAGTATAGCCATCGTGGTTACGACTATATTTACGATACTGCTTGTCAAATTCATGGTCAAGCAGGTCATCATTGTCGTCAGTTGCCATTTCAAAGCTCATGGGATTAGTGACACGTTTAGCAAGGTCATAGGAAAACCCTTTGGTGAGTAATCCTTGAGTAATTTTATCTTTTAATGCTTTGGGCGGTAATTTTCCTAGGTATTTGTCATGGATTTTAGCACCAATTTTTTCAGCGAGTTCTGAAAAATCAGCCTGCTCAAGTTGTAAGTCAATATGGTGTTGGGCAATCCCTTTTTGAAGTAATTTTTGTTTGAGAACGAGAGGCCCTTTGTCACCATTTAAATGATTTTGGCGAATATAGGCTTCGACATATTTGCTGTCGTCGATCCACTTGTCCTCAATGAGGTTGTTGATAACATCAGGGATAATGTCAGCATCAATGTCATGTTTAATTAAGTAATCTTTAACCTGTTTTTCGCTGCGTTGCTGAAACGAGATGAAGTAAAGGGCTAAATTTTTACCATGTGAGAACTGAGCAAAAGTTCTGATGTCTTCTAATTCTTGTTCGGATATTGTCTTATCTTTGCTTAGCATAAATTTGACAATGGTATCTTCGGTGACATAAAGTTTGTCGTCGCTATCAAGTTCAATAAGGTAAAGTCGCTTTTTCTTTTCGATTTTTTTAATTTTCATACTAATCATTATAACAAAAATGGTAGAATAGAAGAAAGAATTACTGAAAAGGGGCACAAATGATGGATGGCAAGGACGAGCGAGATAAAGTTGTTAGTTTGGACGGTTATCGTCAAGAACATTGGGATGATTTTTTAGATGATGACGATATGGATGTTGCTGCGGATATTGAGCAGCTGCTAGAAAGCATAGGAGGCTCTAATCAGTTTTTATTTGAGCAAGCCTTAAGCCATAAAACTTTTGAAATGATTAAGGATTTGGAAGAGATTGAAAAGCAAGGGCGTAAAGCTTGGATGGCTTCTCAGCCAAAAGGTTGGTCTAATCCCCAAGAAAGACCATACTTATCTCAAAAAATGGATTTAGCCTTACTATATAAACAAAGTGGTTTGTACCGTAAGGCTTTGGAGCATCTGTCAGAAATCTATCATTATGATGTCAATGATCATTTAGGAACCAGGTATGAGATTTCAGCTCTTTATGTTATGATGTCAGATTTTGAGGAAGCACAGCTTTTTTATGCCAGTAAAGCTTCCTATCAAGAGGATTTTTTAATGGCAGTTCCTGTGATGATTGGAGCAATTTTAGCAGGTCATCAAGCATTTGCTGATAAAATTTTGAAAAAACTGTGTGAAAAGGTCCCTGAGTTTAGAGATGTTATGGCACAAGATGCGTTTCCTTTTGAGCTGGTTTTGAAGTCGGCAAACTGTGAAGTGTACGAGTATAATAGTATGGATAGTGTATTGATTGGCTTCTTTAATATGATTCCTCTACTAATGACAGCCCACTATTATATCCAACATTACTTTAATGGTTTTTTAGAGGCAGTTGAAAGGAATATTTTGTTAGAAGAGACAGATCTTGCGCCAACCAAGGTGACCTTGTTAAATGCTAAGGGCATTTACACGTTAGCAGATTTATCCACATGGACATCAGAGGAGATTCTTGCCATTTCTGGCATTGGGCAAAAAACACTTGAACTATTTAAAGAACTAGGAGTAGTATTTAAAAATAATGACTGTTAAAGTAAAACAAAACATTCCGCTAAAAATCAAAAGAATGGGTATTAATGGTGAAGGTATCGGGTTTTATCAAAAAACCTTGGTATTTGTTCCAGGAGCTTTAAAGGGAGAGGATGTCTTTTGTCAGGTAACTGCTGTTAAGCGTAACTTTGTGGAGGCAAAACTGATTAAAATAAATAAGCCATCTAAGAATCGCGTCACTCCAGCTTGTCCTATTTATGAAGCATGCGGTGGTTGCCAAATCATGCACTTAGCCTATCCTAAGCAACTCTACTTCAAGGATGATATTATTAAACAGGCATTGAAAAAATTCAAGCCTGCTGGGTATGAAGAGTTTGACATTCGACACACCTTAGGCATGAAGAGTCCACAGCATTATCGGGCTAAGCTTCAGTTTCAAACCAGGTCATTTGGAGGGGGTGTCCAGTCTGGCTTATTTGCTGAGGGAAGCCACCGATTGGTTGCTATTGATGATTGTTTAGTTCAAGATAGGGACACTCAAAAAGTGATTAATACGATTACGAACCTCTTGGACAAGCATAAAATACCTATTTATAATGAGCGTAAAATTGATGGTGTTAGAACAGTCATGGTGCGTAAAGCCCAAGCTAGTAGTCAAGTGCAAATCATTTTTATCAGTAGTAAGTCAGTAAGGTTAACAAAGCTTGTTTTAGAATTAACTGAAACGTTCCCACAGATCAAGACAGTAGCCCTTAATATTAATACTTCTAAAAGTAGTGATATATATGGTACGCAAACAGAGATTATCTGGGGAGAAGACACTATCCAAGAAGAAGTGCTTGATTATGGCTTTGCCCTATCTCCAAGAGCATTTTACCAGTTGAATCCTAAGCAGACGGAAGTTTTGTATCAAGAGGTGGTCAAGGCACTTGAAGTCACCTCTGATGATCACATCATTGATGCTTATTGTGGTGTTGGTTCAATTGGCTTTGCCTTTGCAGGAAAGGTGAAGTCGGTTCGTGGCATGGATATTATACCAGAAGCCATTGCAGATGCTCAAAAAAATGCCTCTCAGATGGGGTTTAGCAATACTTATTACGAAGTTGGTAAGGCAGAAGACATTATTCCTAAATGGTATGGACAAGGCTACCGAGCGGATGCTATGATTGTAGACCCACCTCGTACAGGGCTAGATGATAAACTACTAGCTATGATTTTGAAATATCAGCCACCCAAAATGGTTTATGTTTCTTGTAATACCTCGACTTTGGCACGTGATTTGGCCTCCTTGGTAAAAGTTTATGATGTGTCCTATATTCAGTCGGTTGACATGTTTCCTCATACCGCAAGGACCGAGGCTGTAGTGAAACTACAACGAAAGAAAGACTAATAATCCTTTCTTTTAAGAACTTTTTCAAGCATTTTGTCTTTAGAGTTAAAGGATAATAAAAAACTAGTTTTGAGACAGGTCATCTGCAAAAAAAATTATGGTATTAAAGTAGAAAATATAGATTATGAGGATAGATAAATTTCCTCAACATTTACAGTTGGTTAAAGCGCAAACATTTGGTCCACTCATTGTAAAAAGTTGTGGAACGACTATCCATGATGATACTATTACAACAGATTTTGAGTTTTATTCTAAGCCAATCTATAAATTGCAATAAGACTGAGAAAGGAGAATTCTTATGGAATTAGTATTACCAAATAATTATGTAGCTCTTGAACAGGAGGAAATGGTGTATACTGACGGTGGTGGCGTTGGTCGTAACTGTTGGAACAGCAGAGGGACTCTTGCTAAAGTCTTTGATGTCGGGTTTGCTATCTATACAGGAGGAGCTACGATTTTCTCAGTAGCTGCAATTAGAAAAGTGATTAAAGCTAATAAAGATGCAATGACAAGAACGTTACGTGGTATGATTATTAAACTTGTGGGAAGCGCTGCTAGCCATTTAGCAAGTGGGGATTTAGATATTGCATTAACTGTTTCTGGTTTCTCGCTAGGTGAAGCAGTTGCGTATAGCGCTGAATGGGCAGACGGTAGGGGGAATGGCTATGTATTTGCGTAAAAACATGAAGCATTTTTTTGCAGGAATCGGAGAAATAAGTTTTTTTAGTTTTGTACTATATTCGTGTATGGGATTAGCGCCACTTCTGCATATTTATATTATTAAGACTGAACTAAATTTTGGAAGATTGTTAATTACTATCCTTAGTACTTCTTGGGTGCTTATTTTAATACTTTCTCGTCTTTATAGAAAGTTTTTCTATAAAGATAGTGAATAATTTATACTAATCTACTCGTTGTGCTAGCTAATTAAACATACGAATGGGAATATTTCAAACTCACGCCAAACTCATTATAGTTGCTTTCAAGCATAAGAGAATAATTAAGTAATATCGCCTCTGTCCTAAATTTGAGTGCCCGCAGATTGCGGCAACGTAAACACTCGATTCCAAACAACTCTAAACTCGAAAATACGGTCTCTATAGGCTTCCACAAACGGCTGATTCTGTAATTATCAAACCACGAGTAATCAATCATGTTTTTCCTTAGTTGAGATATCAACTTAATGCCATATTGAGATAAATGCGATTTCACTTGCTTATCTCCATAAATCACAGAGAGAGGACTATTCTAAAGTCATTCAAAAGCAACCGTGCCATCTGAAACAGAAGCTGGAGTTACTACATAATCTATAAGAAATCCACTATCGCTCACAAGTACCGAAAACTTAAGCCCGTAGTAGTGAATCTTCTTAGTAGCGTTATAGCCAATATCAACCACTTCTGATAACAATGATGCTCTCAGGTTGCGAATGGGATGGCACAAAGGACAAGGAAAACTGTCAATCAAGCCGAAAGAGCAAGTTTGACACAGGTCCAAGATCATAAAATAGCGCATACGTTGAAGGCTTTGAGCAAGGTTTTGGCAGATACGGCAAAATTGAGAGCGCTCCGGGAAATTGTCAGGGAAGAGATTGTGGCGAATAGAACGGTAAATAGCACTCGCAGTTCGACACCCTTCTTGAATTGCCCAGAGATAGCTAGCAATAAAAACCGCATCAGGCTGCTTTTGTAAGTGTATATTTCGTCTATTTCTAACTTCAGTTGGGACAAAACGATGATATAAAGTGATGACTCTGCTAAAGATTTTTGAAAAAATGACTTGTGTTTGTTTGGGGGTTGCGGGATAATAAACTTGGCTTTGCATATCATTCCCTCATTTCGTGGTTGTTTTGAGTTTATGATACGCAAAGTTTTTTGTTTGGCGAGAATTAACTAGCACAACGAGTACTAATCTATAAATTTTTATTATCAAAAATTTGTTAGGTGATATTATCCTAACCAATAGATTTATTCAGTGATGTAGGGTAAAATCATTAAAAGTTTGGTTGTTATTTCATTTAGGTGGTGTTTTTATGAAATTATTCTCTTATTTAGGAAAAATTCGCTACTATATACTTGTTGCATTTATTTTAGGTGGATTTTCTAGTATTCTGCAATCCGTAGTTGTAGGGAGAGTTACTGTAATTGATACGGTATCAGATTTAGGTTCTCTTTGGCAACTGTTTATTGTGGGATTGTTGACCTATGTGATATTTTATGGATTAGAATTTGGTGCGAATGTGGTATATGAGATAGCTTGTAAAAGCATCATGCTAGCCTTACGCGATAAGCTGACGAAGACTCTTCTTTTATCAGGTGAAGCCATCAATGAAACGGAATCAATAACGGCGAAAATATTTCTGGCGGTCAGAAAGTACGCATAGAAATTGCCAGAAGCCTTATTCGCAAAAAAGATGTGTTTTTAGCTGATGAAATTACTGCGCCACTTGATGCAGAAAACGCTAAAAAGATTCGACAGTTGATTTTTGACTTACCCGTTACTATTATTGAAATTGCTCATCATATTGATACAGAGTTTACACATCAGGGGATATTGGAATTGTCACGCTAGTTTAAAATATCGCATATGTTTTTTACTTTATTATATAGAGAATATTGGCATTTTGAGAGCATAGGCTCTCTTTTTTTGTCTCGTTGATTTTTTCTTTGCTAATCAAAATAAATAAATTGTCAATGCTTTGTTAAAGGCTTGAATCAGGTACTTTTGAGTTAAGGTTGACTTGTTTGGGGATACATTTCATGGTATCATAATAGAAAAAGCTGCCCTTATTCTACGATGCGCGTGGTAATCATTGCTTTGAAGATAATGAGAGGGGTGTTGAGAGAGGAAGGAATAGCGATGTCAGAACGTTTATCAGGTCATACTTTATTGGTTTCATTGTTAGCAATGCCAATTAGGCACAGCTTGTCTCCTAAAATGCATAATGAAGCTTACGCAAAGTTGGGACTGGATTATGCTTATCTAGCGTTTGAGGTGGGAACTGAAGCCTTAGCTGATGCTGTACAAGGGATTCGTGCTTTGGGCATTCGAGGATCAAATATTTCAATGCCCAACAAACAAGCTATTATTCCTTATTTAGACGCCTTATCCCCGGCTGCAGAGCTTGTTGGTGCTGTTAATACGGTCGTTAATCAAGATGGCAGTGGCTTTTTAGTTGGGCACATGACTGATGGGACAGGGGCTGTTGCATCGCTCGCTGCAGAAGGCATTACGGTAGCTAATCGTATCATCACCCTAACAGGTGCTGGAGGAGCTGGGACAGCAATTGCGATTCAGCTTGCTCTGGATGGTGCCAAGGAGATTCGTATTTTCAATTCCAAAGATGAATTTTACGCTAATGCAGAGCAAACGGCAGCAAAGATAAACACTCGGACCTTAGCTATAGCTAGTGTGCATGATTTAGCAGACGAAGACGCCTTTAAAACCTCTATTTTAGAGTCAAGCATTTATATCGATGCAACTGGAATTGGCATGAAACCTTTTGAAGATCAAAGTTTGATTAACGACTCTGAAGTCATCCATCCAGACCTGGTGGTTTTTGATGTGGTCTATGCACCAGCTGAAACCAAGCTCTTACGCTTTGCTCGAAAACATGGGGCTAAAAAGGTTATCAATGGATTAGGTATGGTGCTTTATCAAGGAGCAGAGGCCTTTAAGTTAATAACTGGAGAGGATATGCCAGTCGACCATATTCGCAAGCTTTTATTTGAAGACGATTCACTAAAATCGTGACCGATAAAAACTGTTTTTACTTTCAAATGACGGTGCTTAGTTGTTGAAGAGAGGCATGACAGTAGGCAGAGTGACTAAAAAGAAGTCAGACACCACTTTTTTGTCAGGACTAAGTAAGAAACGCCAACTGCCATGTGCTAGAAATAGCATGCAATAAAGGGATAACCACGATAGATTTGGTACAAAGGTTTCAGTGTAGCCATCTGTCAGTGTAAAATAAAGATATAAAAATTAGGGAGAATTCTTATGACATATATTGATAAACTTACCCCTAGTAAGGTTGTAGACCTTAAATCAGAGGTTCCAGTTGAAGAAGACCAAATGTTGAGCAAGACTCTTGTCCAACGAAACGATTTAGGAATAACAGTTTTTTCCTTGGATAAAGGTCAAGAAATAGGACGTCACGCGTCACCGGGAGATGCGATGGTTAATATCCTCAGTGGTGTTGCTGAGATTACTATCGGAGACGATTGTTATCAAGTCGGTGCAGGAGAGACGATTGTTATGCCAGCAGATATCCCACACAGTTTGTTCGCTAAAGAAGCTTTTCAGATGTTGCTAATTGTTGTCAAACCGGAGGCATAAATGATAGAAAACCTACTCGATTTGATCCGTTATCATGACCAACAAATAGCCAGCCGTTCATTGAGTGGCAAACTTGGTCTTGACCAATCAGTGACTTTGTACGCTATGGACCAAGGTGAAACCATTAGTAATGAATCAAGCCCCAAGGCAAAGCTGATTCTTGTCTTAGAGGGGCAGTTAGGCATCACACAGGAAGCTCAAGACACACAGCTTTCAGCAGGTGGTGTCATTAGTCTGATGCCAGAACAAGTCCATCATTTAACAGCAATCACTCAGTGCAAATACTTGCAAATCATCCTAGATTAGAGATAAACAAATAAAAAAAGGTTAAGAAAGCTTCATAGCTTTCTTAACCTTTTTGGCTTAATAAGTCTTTGAGTGTTTGAGAAAAGGTGCGGTCACTTTTTAAAACGGGAAATGTGGTAAAGGAGTTTTGGTTCGGAAGGATAAAGATGATGTGCTCTCCCTTATTTTTTTTGTCTGTTTTTAAAATCTCAAAGAGTTCTTCTGCTTGTTTGGAACTAGTTGTCAACTGGGTAGGCAGTTGATAGGCCTGTAAGAGTGTTTTTAAGGCATGATAATCCTCGAGTGGGAGAAACTCTTGTTTGAGGGCTAGTTTTGCATCAAAAAGCATTCCAATAGCAATCGCTTCACCATGAAGGTAGGTCTCGTGATCGTTCAAGGCTTCGATGGCATGTCCTAGAGTATGACCAAAGTTTAGGGATAAGCGTTGATGCCCTTCAAATTCATCCTGTTCAACAATGTTTTTTTTATTTGCAATCGCTTGGTAAATGATGTCCTGAAGCATGCGAGTAGAAGGATGGTTATGATACGTCGTTAATGCCCCAAATAATTGGCGATCGTGGATAAAGGCAATTTTGATGATTTCGCTCATGCCACAAGCAAATTCTCGTTGGGGCAGGGTTTTTAGAAAGTCTGTTGAAACAATAATCGCTTCAGGAGGATAGATGCTGCCAATCATATTGGTAAACCCCTTGAAGTGAACCCCAACCTTACCACCGATACTACTATCTACCTGACTTAATAAGGTCGTTGGAATTTGGATATAGGGGATTCCTCTATAAAAAGTAGCTGCTACGAACCCGCCCAAGTCCCCAATAACACCTCCTCCGATTGTGATAATAAGGTCATTTTTGGTGATGTTTTCTGCTAGCAGCAACTCATAAATCGCACTAGCTTCTTCTAGTGATTTGGAGTGACCTCCAGGAGCACAAACATGCACGTAGCCTTGAAAGTGTGTTTTGAGACGCTCAAATAGCGGTTGATACAAGTGGTAGACGTTACCATCTGTGATGATAAAAGGCTTAGCTCCATTTCGACGGGCTACTAGGGTACTTATTGTTTCAAAAATAGCATCTGTAAAGAGGATGTTATAATCTTTAACACGTGAATGAATCTGTAATGTTTTGGTCATGGTATGTTACCTCATTAAAAACAAGTCTGACGAGTAAGGATAGTTCCAGATGATTTAACCCTCATGACGCCACAATTCTTGACCTAATACGGCTAACTGCTGGTAGTCGATTTGTTGTGCTGCATCTGATAAAGCCAAATCTGGTGTCGGATGCACCTCCATCATAATGCCGTTTGCACCGACTGCCTTGGCTACCTTAGCCGCAGGCAGTAGCAGGTCACGCCTACCTGTTGAATGAGACACATCTACAATAATCGGCAAATCTACTTTTTGCTGGATAATGGGAACAGCCATGATATCCAACATATTTCTGGTTTCAACATCGTAGCCTCGAATTCCTCTTTCGCATAAAATAATGTTACGCTTGCCTTTTTCTTGGAGGTAGGATAGGGCTCCTAGGTATTCTTCGATAGTAGCCATGAGACCTCTCTTAAATAAGATAGGCTTTTCAACAGAGGCTAAGGTTTTTAGCAGTTCAAAATTTTGCATGTTTCTAGCTCCTACTTGGATGAGATCCAAGTAGTCATAAGCTTCGTCGAGTTGCTTTTCAGACATGATTTCACTGACTGATGTCAGTTGAAACTCTTGGCAAACGTCATGAAGGTATTTGATGCCCGTAAGTCCCAATCCTTGAAATGAAGATGAGGAAGTTCTAGGCTTATAAGCTCCTCCTCTGAAGTACTTGTAGCCGAGCTCTTTAGCACTAGCGGCAGCCGTTCTAATTTGCTCATAAGATTCTATGGAACAAGGGCCGACAATAAAGTTACTTTTTTGACAGCCTTTGTTGACGAAATCCGTCATAATGTCAGTCATGTGGTATTTTCCTTCTATAAATAAATAGTATTTTTCGGGGATTTATATGGTGATAAGGCAAAAAGGCAAGTCTGAGGATGCCCGTTGCGTTAATGTTATCATGGATAGACAATCTGAGAAATCATATCATAAACACAGCCAAATTTCAAGTTAATAGTGTCTATTGTGATTGCTTGGCACTTTTTTTACAATATTTTCTTGACAGATAAAAAGAAGAGTGATAACATTTACTTAACCAGTTAAGTAAATTAACCACATCGACAATATGATTAAGGAGTCAACAGATTATGAAAAAGTGGTTTTCCTACCTATCAGTAACCATGATGTTAATTGTATTTGCCGTTGGTTTGACGGGTTGTCAAAAATCAGCGGTGCAAAAAGATAAGGGATTAAGAATTGTCACGAGTTTTTATCCCATATACGCCATGACAAAGGCGGTTTCTGGAGAATTAAATGATGTCAAGATGATTCAATCTGGTAATGGCATCCATTCTTTTGAGCCGTCGCCTAACGATGTTGCGGCTATCTATGATGCGGATGTCTTTATCTTTCATTCGCACATCTTAGAAGCCTGGGCAGGCGATATTAAAGAGAACCTTAAACACTCCAAGGAAAAAGTGTTGGAGGCATCTGAAGGAATGACTCTTGATAAGGTCAAAGGGCTAGAGGAGATGGAGGCAGGTGAGGGCATTGATCCTGCGACGCTATATGACCCGCACACTTGGACAGATCCCCAGTTGGCAGCAAAAGAAGTCGAACACATCAAAGATTTTTTAGTGGCGGCTGACCCTAGCCATAAAAAGAGCTACGAAAAAAATGCCGAGCTCTTCCAGAAAAAAGCTCAAAAGATTACCGATGACTACATCAAACGATTTGCGAGTGTTAAGCAAAAGACTTTTGTCACCCAGCACACCGCATTTTCTTACTTGGCTAAACGTTTTGGACTGACACAACTGGGTATCGCAGGAATCTCTCCAGAACAAGAGCCTCAGCCACGTCAATTAATCGAAATCAGAGAGTTTATCAAAGACCACCAGGTGGATACGATTTTTGTCGAAAGTAATGCTTCGCAAAAAATGGCTAAAACAGTAGCAAAATCCACTGGAGCAAAGTTGAAAATTCTCAGCCCGCTCGAAGCAGATCCTGCAAATAATCACACTTATTTAGAAAATATTGAAATGAATTTAAACACACTCTATAACGAATTGCGAAACGAAAAATAGGAGGATATATGAAAAAGAAATATTGGATTGGTTCGGTTGCTACTGGTGCGATTTTACTGAGTTTAGGGGCTTACCAACTCGGACATTATCAAGCAACACAGACACCAAATGATAAGGTTGACTACATTGATGGTTCGAAAAAGGCGCAAAAATCTGCCCTAACAAAGTCTAAAACCCAAGAGCAAATCAATGAAGAAGAGGGAATTTCAGCAGAGCAGATTGTTGTCAAGATTACTGATGATGGCTATGTCACCTCTCATGGCGATCACTACCATTACTATAATGGTAAAGTGCCATTTAATTCTCTCATCAGCGAAGAATTGATCATGTCTGATCCCAATTATGTGTTTAGTAAGCAAGATGTCGTTAACGACGTTAAAGATGGCTATATTATCAAAGTCGATGGCAAGTATTACCTTTATTTAAAAGAAGGCAGTAAGCGAGAAAATGTGCGAACTAAAGCACAAATTGCTGAGCAAAAAGAAAAAGGAACAGCACAAGCAGCTCACAAGCATGCCAAAAACCATAATCACACATCACACGTCAGTCACAAAAGTGGAAATCGTTACACAACAGATGATGGGTATGTCTTTAGTCCGACTGATGTGATCGAAGACACTGGTGATGGTTTTATTGTGCCCCATGGGAATCATTTTCATTTTATTCCCAAATCAGATTTATCTGCTAGTGAGTTAGCACAGGCACAAGCTTACTGGAATCAAAAATCAAGTCCTTCTCATCACGTACAGCTACCAAAGGTCCCACAACCAGGAGTCACTAACCTTTCCCAATCAGGATATGTGCCTATAGCACAGCCACACCATAAGCAACCTGAAAACAAGGAAAATCCCAAGACCATTAAAACTTTGTTGGAACAGTTATCTGGCATGCCTTTGGCTAATCGCCATGTTGAGGCTGATGGGCTTGTGTTTGATCCCACCACAATTGTTAAAAGGACTGACTCAGGGGTAATGGTGCCACATGGCAACCACTATCATTACATTCCTTATGCCCAGATGAATGCTTTAGAGCAAGAAATTGCACGCATCATTCCCATAACAAATCCTCTTGGAACAGGTGGAGAGTTGAAGCCTGATGAGTCCGCTCACCATCACGACCATCTCCACCACCACCATGACACAGAACCTCATTCTGATGATGAGTCTGATCACTCAGTGACCCCACTGTCTGAACGTGTGGGTAAACCGAATTCTAAAATTGTTTACTCTGCCCAAGAAGTTGCCGAAGCGAAAAAAGCAGGCCAATATGCGACCTCAGATGGCTATATCTTTGATGCTAAAGATATTATTAAGGATACTGGTGATGGCTTTATTACTCCTCACATGGGGCATGAGCACTGGATTCCAAAGAAAGAATTATCAGCTAAAGAACTTAAAGAAGCCGAGGCGTTTTTAGCTGGTAAGAAACCTGAGCCAGAGCAGCCCTCATCTCACCAAGAGACACATTTGTTGAGTGCTGAGGATTTGGATAAAACTGCTGATGCTAAAGAATTATCAGCTCAAGAGATTTTTGAAACAGTTCAACCACAAAAAATTGTTCCTGTTGACTTAATTAAAGCAAACATGGTTCATACGGTTAGGTACACTAATGGCTATTTGATTATTCCTCATTTAGACCATTATCATAACGTTCCACTTAGTTGGTTTGATAAAAATTGGTCTGCACCAGAAGGTTACACACTATCTGAGTTATTTGCTACCATAAAGTACTATATGAAACACCCATCAGAAGCCCCTAAGGTAGAAGGATGGGGGAATGATGCTCAAGATACTCAACAGCAAAATGGAGAATTAGTGGATAATAATTATGCTACTGATGAAGAGCCAGAAGAAGAATTAGAAGAAGATGAATTCGAAATTCAAATGAAGAGTGAGGGGGAGCGTCATGGTTTAACAGGAGAAGAATATCTCGCAAAATTATCTATAATTGGAGAAAAATATTGGGTTGCATATGATAAGATTTCTTATAACTCCAAAAATAAAGTTTCGGTTATAAGTGATAAGGGAACAAAAGTTGTTAACCTAATAACTTTAGAAGAAGTGGAGCCTAAAGAATAATAGTTAGTAACTGCTGAAACAAAAAATCACCTCCAGAGAAAATTTTTGGAGGTGATTTTTTGTTAAGAGATAATGATTTAGCAATATTATAACGTTTAACCTAAAAAAGAGACTAATTACAAGTCTCTTTTTTTAGGTTTTTTACTATCGTACTGAAACGAAAGTAAGAGATTATCGATGCCACCACCGAGAATCGAACTCGGAACGAAGCATTACCATTGCTTTATTATACCATTTAACTACAGCGGCTACCTTTCTATAATACTATAACTTGCGATTATGCGCAAGCCTTTATGATAAAAATATCTAGAAAAATTTTCGCTGTTTTACATTACCTGTTTAGTACCCATCTGAGCGTAGGTCGTGTGGCATGCGCTTAAACTCTCGTCTGAGAAGAGTGAGTGCTGTGACAAAGGCTATCAAATCAGAGATAGGACCTGCGAACATCACGCCTTCGACACCTAAGAAATAAGGTAATAAAAAAAGAAGAGGTAGTAAGAAAATCACTTGCTTGGTTAGCGACAGAAAGGCTCCGATACTAGCTTTACCAATAGATTGGAAAAAGGTGGTTGAAGCAATCTGAACACCGTTTAAAATCACGAAAAAGAGAAAGACTCTTACGTATTTCATGCCAAATTGGAAATAAAGGTCAGAACCTGTTCCAAAAAGATTCAAGAATGATTTTGTAAAGAGTTCAAAGCTTAAAAAGGCAATGACAGAAATGACAATGGCTGATTTCAAGAGTAATTTCGTTGTGGCTCTGACACGCTCTAAGTCTTTGGCACCATAGTTGTATCCTAGGATGGGCTGAGCGCCTTGGACAAGACCGATAATTACGGCGATAAACAAGGAGTTGATTTTCATCACAATACCCGCAACCGCAATAGCGATGTCACTGCCGTAAATTGATTCAGCTCCATATTTCCTTAGCATGTTATTGGTCACAATTTGAATCACTAGCATGGATGATTGAAAAATAAAAGAGGATGACCCGATAGATAAGATAGATTTGACAATGTCAGTCTGGATGGCAAAATCTGATTTTTTTAACTGCACAGATTTGAAACGCCTGAAATAAAGACCCATATAGATAGCAGATACAATTTGACTGATTAGTGTCGAAACGGCAGCGCCCTTAATGCCCCAGCCGAATTGGAAAATGAAAATAGGCACTAAAATAGTGTTTAAAACAGCTCCCAAGACAATAGCCATCATGGAATATGTCGGACTACCGTCAGCTCTAATCAAGGGGTTAACACTCATGGTAAACAGTAAAAAAGGAATGCCAAATGCGGTGATTGAGGTGTAGTCTTGTGCATAAGCCATGGTGGCATCGGTCGCTCCAAATAAGACTAATAAAGGCTTGATAAAGACAATAATCAATAGACCAATAACTAAGCCGACAGATAGAGATAAGGTAATGGCATTGCCGACAACCTTGCTAGCTCTATCAATCTGTCCTCTCCCGAGAGAAAGGTTAAAGTTTGAGGCACCACCTAGGCCAAAGGTAAGTCCAAAAGCTAAACAAATAATTGTTAAAGGAAAGGCCACACTGGTTGCGGCATTTCCTAGATAGCCAACACTATGGCCGATAAAAATCTGGTCAACAATGTTGTATAAAGAGTTTACTAAATTAGCAATAATAGCAGGCATAGCCATGGCAAATAGCAATTTTGAGATGGGTTCAGTTTGTAATTTATTGGCTTTCATGATTGGTCTCCTTGTCTTTTTGATTGTCTTCAATAAGGGTCATCAACATGTTTTTAAGGGTTTCTTTTTGCGAAGCGGTCAATTGTTTGGTAAAGACGTCTTCGATTTCACGGCTGGTTTTGAGATAGTCACTCGCCTGAAGGGCTGCGCTATCACTCAGAACGATTAGTTTACAGCGTTTATCATTGGGATGGTGCTTGCGTTTGACCATGCCTTTTTTTTCTAAATTCTGCAAAATGCCAGTGACAGTTGGGTTGGACATTCTAAAAAACGTCTCAATATCAATTTGACGGACAGTTTTATCGCTATTTAAGCTCAGGTATTTTAAGATTTTAAATTGACTCGGGGTAAGTTCAAAGTCACTCAAAAGTTGAGTAGCCGTGCGGTCAAAAGCTAAACTAGCCATTTTGATCAGCACACCGATATGTTCTTGTTTCATGTGATCTCCTAGGGAATAAAGATAGCTTCCTATGTTTATTTTAACATAGCTTCCTATCTTTTTCTAGTCTTATTATTTCACTAATAGCGTGATGTGCGAGCCTATGGTATAATGGTAGAGAAAATAGCAGAAAGAGGAAGCTAGACATGTCTTATGAACAAGAGTTTTTAACAGATTTTGAAAATTGGGTAAAGACTCAAATCGAGGTCAATCAAATGGCCATGTCAACCAGTCAAAAGGTTGCCCAAGAAGATGACGATGAAAGGGCCAAAGAAGCCTTTATTCGATACGAAAGCAAACGTGATGCCTACCAATTTTTATTAGGAAAATTTGACAATTACAAATCAGGCAAAGCCTTTCACGATGTGCCTGATGAGTTATTTGGTGCGAGACATTATTAAGTAACAAAGGAGAACACAATGGCCAAAACTAAAAATCGTAAAAAAAGCATTAAAATTAGCAATGAAACGTCAAGGGTTGCTAGCAAAAGCAACAGCAGTTTTTGACACAGCTGTCGAAACGGTCGGGTCTGCCGTTGAAAAAACCATTTCAGCTGGTCAAGAATTTGTTGAAAAAAGTGGCAAAAAAGCTAAAGATAAAGTGGTTGCTGTTAAAAGTCAGTCGTTAGAAGAATTTACAAGCAACCCAGAATTACAAGGCATTCGCTCAGATTTGATTGAAACCTTGTATACAGAAGGATTACATTCCTTAGAAGCTTTCACCCAATGGACAGAAAAAGACCTACTAGCTCTAAAAGGCATTGGTCCTGCAACGGTTAAAAAGCTAAAAGAAAATGGGATTCGTTTCAAGAACTAGTGAGCTGGTCATTGATTAATACGGCTAATTTTGTTAAAATACTATCAATCAGAGGTGTCTTGAGTTTGTCTGTTACAGAAAGCGGTGGCGATGAGAAATCCGCACAGGTGTCAGGAGATGTAGCTGAGGATTACAGTTAAATAAATAAAAGTAGCAGACTTTATAGTTGAGTCTGAAACAGTGGTGGTACCGCGGATTACATGTAAATGAGTTCGTCCCTGTCTCAATTGACAGAGGCGTTTTTTTATTGGCAAAGGAGAAAGCCTATGAAGATTCTAGACCAAGTGGCAAACAACTGCCTGCCAGATGTCGAGACAGAGCGTCTTTTATTGCGTCAGCGACGCTTAACAGATGCCAAAGACATGTTTGAATATGCTAAGCTCCCGCAAGTGAGCTATCCAGCAGCTTTCCCACCTGTAAAAAGCCTAGCAGATCAAATCACTTATGTTAAAGAAATTTATCCTGCTAATTTGGCTAAAGAAAACCTCCCATCTGGCTACGGCATTACCTTAAAAGGAGAAGATAAGGTCATTGGATCTATTGATTTTAACCACCGTCATGCCGATGATGTGTTGGAGATTGGCTATTTACTTCATCCTAATTATTTGGGACAAGGCATTGTCCCAGAAGCGGCTGCAGCCCTTGTCGAAGTTGGCTTTAAGTTTCTCAATTTGCATAAAATTGAATTGGGGTGTTACGGCTATAACAAGCAGAGTCAGGCTGTCGCTAAAAAACTGGGCTTCACCCTAGAAGCTAACTTGCGTGACCGTAGAGATATTCAGGGAAAACGATGTAATGACCTACGGTTTGGTCTATTGAGAAGTGAGTGGGAAGAGCGGAGAGAGCAATGAACCTTGTCCTTATTGGTGCTCAAGCTTCGGGTAAAATGACCATTGGGCAGGAAATTGCAAAGCAGACGGACATGACCTTATTTCATAATCATGACTCTATTGATTTTGTCTTACGATTTATGCCTTGGTCATCAGATAGCAGAGCTCTTATTGAACGTCTTCGATTTGACTTTTTTGAGACCTTTGCTCAGACAAATCGTTCAATGATTTTCACTATTGTGATTGACTTTAACAGCCCAGACGATGTGGCTTTTCTTGATAGGGTCCAAGCTGTTTTTCATTCCCACAACCGAGAGGTTCTTTTTGTAGAGCTAGAAACAGACATCAATGAACGCCTCAAGCGTAATTGTACGGAAAATCGGCTGAAGCACAAACCCTTTAAGCGCAACATTGAATGGTCAGAACAGGATATTCGCTCCACCATGGATTATGCAATATTTAATCCTAAAGAGCCACCTAGAACACTCACTCATTACCATAAAATCAATAACACCAAACTTACTGCCGTAGAAACAGCAGAGCTTATTTTACAAAAAATGAAAGAAATCAAGGAGATTTAAGATGACAGAACTTTCACCAAAATACAATCCAGCCGAGGTTGAGGCTGGGCGCTATCAAAAATGGTTAGATGCAGATGTTTTTAAGCCATCAGGCGATAAAAAGGCTAAGCCTTACTCGATCGTTATTCCACCACCAAACGTGACTGGTAAATTACACCTTGGGCATGCCTGGGACACAACTTTACAAGATATTATCATTCGCCAAAAACGCATGCAAGGCTTTGACACTTTGTGGTTGCCAGGAATGGACCACGCCGGTATTGCCACACAAGCCAAGGTTGAGGAGCGCTTGCGTGAACAACACATCACTCGTTATGATTTAGGGCGTGACAAGTTCCTAGATAAAGTTTGGGAATGGAAAGACGAATACGCATCAACCATCAAAGAACAATGGGGCAAGATGGGGATTTCTGTTGATTATTCTCGTGAGCGTTTTACTCTTGATGACGGGTTATCAAAAGCAGTCCGCAAGGTCTTTGTAGAGCTTTATAAAAAAGGTTGGATTTATCGTGGGGAGTTTATCATTAACTGGGACCCAGCAGCTAGAACGGCCCTTTCTGATATTGAAGTTATCCACAAGGATGTGGACGGTGCCTTTTACCACATGAACTACATGTTAGAAGACGGCTCACGCGCGCTTCAAGTCGCAACAACACGTCCCGAAACCATGTTTGGAGATGTAGCGGTGGCTGTTAACCCAGAAGACCCTCGCTACAAGGACTTAATTGGAAAAAATGTTGTGTTGCCAATTGTGAATAAGTTGATTCCAATTGTTGCAGATGAGCATGCCGACCCAGAATTTGGAACAGGTGTCGTTAAAATCACTCCTGCCCATGACCCTAACGACTTTCTTGTGGGACAACGTCACAATTTGCCTCAGGTCAATGTGATGAATGACGATGGGACAATGAACGATTTAGCTGGTGAATTTGCTGGAATGGATCGTTTTGAAGCCCGCAAGGCAACGGTTGCTAAATTAGAAGAAATTGGTGCCCTTGTCGACATTGAAAAACGAGTGCACTCCGTAGGACACTCCGAGCGATCAGGTGCCGTGGTGGAACCACGCCTATCCACTCAGTGGTTTGTCAAGATGGATGAATTGGCTAAAAATGCGATTGCCAATCAAGCGACAGATAACAAAGTTGATTTTTACCCACCTCGTTTTAACGACACCTTCCTGCAATGGATGGAAAATGTCCACGACTGGGTAATTTCTCGTCAATTATGGTGGGGACACCAGATTCCAGCTTGGTACAACGCTGACGGCGACATCTATGTTGGTGAAGAAGCGCCTGTAGGAGATGGATGGACACAAGACGAAGACGTGCTTGACACTTGGTTTAGCTCTGCTTTATGGCCGTTCTCAACCATGGGTTGGCCAGATGCTGATTCAGAAGATTTCAATCGTTACTTCCCAACCTCAACACTCGTGACAGGTTATGACATTATCTTTTTCTGGGTGTCTCGAATGATTTTTCAATCCCTTGAATTCACAGGGAAACAGCCGTTTGCAAACGTCCTTATCCACGGTCTTATTCGTGATGAGGAAGGTCGCAAAATGTCTAAATCACTTGGGAACGGTATTGATCCAATGGATGTGATTGATAAGTATGGTGCGGACGCACTGCGTTGGTTCTTATCCAATGGTTCAGCACCAGGTCAGGACGTGCGTTTCAGCTATGAGAAAATGGATGCCTCTTGGAACTTTATTAACAAAATCTGGAACATTTCACGCTATATTCTCATGAACAATGAAGGTTTGACCCTTGATGAAGCAACAGCCCATGTGGAAAAAGTTGTGGCTAACCAATCTGGAAATGTCACAGATCGATGGATTTTACACAATCTTAATGAAACCATTGGCAAGGTGACCGAAAACTTTGATAAGTTTGAATTTGGTGTGGCAGGTCACATTCTCTATAACTTTATCTGGGAAGAATTTGCCAACTGGTATGTGGAATTGACCAAAGAGGTGCTTTATAGCGACAATGAGGATGAAAAGGTCATCACTCGCTCAGTGCTTCTTTACACCTTGGATAAGATTTTACGCCTTCTACACCCAATCATGCCATTTGTGACCGAAGAAATCTTTGGCCAACTGTCCACAGGAACAATCGTGACGGCTCAATACCCTGTGATTCAGCCTGCTTTTGAAAATAAAGTTGCACACAAGGGTGTGGAAAGCCTCAAAGAATTGATTCGTTCCGTGCGTAACGCGCGTGCAGAAGTTAACGTTGCACCATCTAAGCCAATCACACTCCTTATCAAGACAAATGATGAACAATTGGAAGCCTTCTTAAATGAAAATACCAACTACATTCGTCGTTTCACCAACCCAGAGCATCTAGAAATTAGCTCTGCTATTTCTGCCCCAGAACTAGCTATGACGAGCATCATCACAGGCGCAGAAATCTTCTTACCACTAGCAGACCTTCTGAATGTCCAAGAAGAATTGGTTCGTCTGGACAAAGAGCTGAACAAGTGGGCTAAAGAGCTGGAAATGGTTGGTAAAAAACTTGGCAACGAACGTTTCGTAGCCAATGCCAAACCAGAAGTCGTCCAAAAAGAAAAAGACAAACAAGCCGACTACCAAGCCAAATACGATGCCACAGTAGCACGTATTGATGAGATGAAGAAGTTGGTGTGATAAGATTAAACTCATGAAATGCATGGTCGAAGGTTAATTATTTATCTATGATAAAAAACGGTATTGAGGATTAAAAACTCAATATCGTTTTTTTTTGTGACTTGTAAATTGTTTTCATTTTATCCTTGTATTCCATCTTATTCCATAGGATAATAGAATTAATTTAAGAATATGGAGATAGATATGACTGGTTCACAATTTCAGAGTCACCTTTTGGACTCACTGCAATTTGGTTTTATTGATAGTGAACGATTTCAGGAGCAAGTGTATTCACCACAAATATTAATTAATGATAGTACCCGAAAACGTTTTGTTTTAACCGATTTACAAGAAGAATTAAGTAAAAGTTTATTTTTTTATTTTTCAGTTGCTTTTGTTACACAGTCTGGCTTGGCTTTGATAAAAAGCCAATTACTCGATTTGGCACTAAAAGGAAATCAGGGGAAAATCCTGATTTCTCCTTACCTTGATTTTAATGATCCTTTGGCAATGAAAGAGTTACTAAAATTAAAAAATGTTCAAATTCGCCTTTCTCCTGTGGATATGCAGTTGCACTCTAAATATTATCTTTTTGAGCAAGGGGAGAAACAAGTTGTTATTGCAGGAAGTTCCAATTTAACTGGCAATGCACTGAAAAAGAATTATGAGTGGAATGTAAAACTCACTTCAACTGAAAACGGTGATTTCATAGAACAAACTAAAAAAGAGTTTGAGAGAATTTGGAACTTATCAATACCTCTCACAGAGGATGTTATCAACCGTTATCAAGCCAATCGCAAACCTATTTTACAAATTGATATTGCAGAAGAAGAGGTAACATTTCATACTAAAGAAATTGTTCCCAACGCTATGCAGAAAAAAGCCCTTGAAGGCTTACAAAGTGTTCGAGATAAAAAAGAAAAACGAGCACTGGTTATTAGTGCTACTGGGACAGGAAAGACCTATTTATCTGCATTGGATGTTAAACAAATGGCTCCCAACAGAGTACTTTTTATCGTACATAGAGAGCAGATTCTATCTAAGGCACTAGAAAGCTTTCAAAGAGTATTACAATTTTCTGATAGTGACGCATGTATCTATAAAACAGGACTTAATATTGACCAAAAAAAATATATTTTTGCAACTATTCAAACCATATCGCGCGATGAGCATCTGAAAAAGTTTGCTAAAGATCACTTTGATTATATTTTAATTGATGAAGTTCATAAAGCTGGTGCAGATACTTATAGAAAGGTTATGGATTATTTTACGCCAAAATTTCTGTTAGGGATGACAGCTACTCCAGAAAGGACGGATGGTCAAAACATTTATGAACTATTTGATTACAATATTGCCTATGAGATTAGGCTACAAGAAGCTTTAGATAATGATTTGCTTTGTCCGTTTATTTATTTTGGGGTAACAGATCTTGAGATTGATGGTCATTTAATTGCAGAAGATACTAGTTTTTCTCAACTGACTTCTGATGAGAGGGTTAAACATATTTTATCTAAGATTAACTACTATGGGCATAGTGGTGAGAACGTTCATGGATTGATCTTTTGCTCTTCTAAAAAAGAGGTACACGAGTTATCACTAAAATTAAATCAAGCAGGTTTACGAACTCAAGCTTTGACAGGTGATGATTCCCATCAAACTAGAGAAAATGCGATAAAAAATTTAGAAAATGGGCATCTAGATTATATATTGACAGTGGATATTTTCAATGAAGGTATCGATATTCCTAGTATTAATCAAGTTGTCATGCTTCGCAATACAGAATCAAGTATTATTTTTGTACAACAATTAGGTCGTGGCCTACGCAAACACCTATCAAAAGAGTACGTGACGATTATTGATTTTATCGGAAATTATAAAAATAATTACCTAATCCCAGTTGCTTTGTTTGGAGACAAATCAATGAACAAAGATAATTATCGTCGAGAAATTAGGGAAGGCAATCTTCTTAATGGATTGACGACTATTAATTTTGAAGAAGTTGCTAAGCATCAAATTTTTGATGCAATCACCAACAACAACCTTGCAAATATAAAGATTCTTAGAGACCATTTTATTGAGTTGAGAAATAAAATTGGACGTATTCCTTATTTATATGACTTTGTTAAAAATGGAAGTATAGAGCCTCAAGTTTTTTTTAATAATGCTAATTTTAAGAATTATGGTGATGTTATCAATAAGTTTTCGGATAAAAAGATTGTGCTCGATGAGACTGCAAATCGATTTCTAAGCTTTATTACCTTTGAATTATTGAATGGAAAGCGTCAACATGATTTGCACTTATTAAAGTTACTTGTTGAAAATGAAGGGAAATATTCTATTCAAAATTGGATTGAGTGGTTAAGCAATCATAATTTGAGTATGGAACAATCTCTCTTAGAATCGGTTGAGCGAGTTCTTGATTTGAGCTTTTTGAAGATGCAAGAAAAGAAAAAATTTGGCGAAGTAGCGTTGGTAAAAAAAGAAGGCGATTATTATATTCTGAATTCTCAGATGGCAATGCTACTAAAGCAAAATCCAGACGTCAAGCATTTATTTTGTGATGTTATAGAGACAGGATTATTAAAATCTAAAGATTATCCAACAATTTTTACGATTGGTCAAAAATACACACGTCGCGATGTGTTAAAACTTTTGAATATCAAAAAAGACGAGCCACCTTTAAATATAAGTGGTTACAAAATTGATAAAGACACGAATACTTGCCCTATTTTTATTACTTACCACAAGAGTGATGAAATCAGTAATAGTATCAAATATGATGACCAACTGATTAATGAGTCAACACTTCGCTACTTTTCAAAAAATAAACGGACGTTGTCATCACCTGATGTTGATATGATGATTCATTCCCATGAGAATGGCTTACGCTTACCACTCTTTATAATTAAAAATACAAAAGAAGGTGGCGAGTTCTACTATTTAGGTGACTTAGAATACCTTGAAGGCAGTGCTAGTGAAGTAGAAAAGAATGAGCAAAAAGTTGTGCAAATGTACTTTAAGTTAAAGTCTCCTATTGACTATTCATTATACAAATACATTACTTCCATATAAAAAAGCTAGAGATTCCAAGGAATCTCTAGCTTTTGCTTAAAATAGTTACAGCAGGAATGTCTACGGGAGCCCAGTTTAATTTGTGAAAATCTTTTGGTTCTAACCAAATTGTATCCGAGTGCTCTAGTGCTGTTAGAGTTTCAGAAAGCAATTCAGCTTCAAAAGTTTTCATCACCACAGTTCCAAAATCATAGTTGTAAGACGCTTCATTGATAAATTTAGTGATCCTAATATCTGCGTTAAACTCTTCGCGAATCTCTCTGATAAGAGCTTCTTCTGGCGATTCTCCGACTTCCAATTTTCCTCCAGGAAATTCCCAGTACCCTCCTAAAGTTTTATTTTGAGGTCTCTGAGCACAAAAATAGTTACCATTTTTGTGGATTGCGGCTGCAACAACAGGAATGATTTTAATTGACATGAAAGCACCTCGTATTGATAAAAGATTATAGTATGAATTATTAAGTCAAAATATATTGTTTAAAACACTCGATAAACATAAGGATTATCAGGTTCTTGGCTTTGTTTGACGTCTTCGATGTGTAGCACGGGTAATTGTTGTTCCAAATGGTGATCGTACTGGGTGTGGA
Source organism: Streptococcus phocae (assembly GCF_001302265.1). GTDB lineage: Bacteria > Bacillota > Bacilli > Lactobacillales > Streptococcaceae > Streptococcus > Streptococcus phocae. The sequence continues at coordinate 24,701 of NZ_LHQM01000010.1, forward strand.
GTTTGCCTTTTACAGTGAGCCAGGTATTATTTTCAAAGGTTTGTTGCTCACCTGTGGTCAGTAAACCGTAGACGCCAGAGTCAGCGATACAGTGGATAATGCCAAAGCGAAAGAGGAACTGGTAGTTATCATGACCAGGCTCATTGTAGACAAAGCCTGTGTATTGAATGTCTCTGTCACTAAAAACATCAGGGTAAAGGTAAATCAGCTCCATCACTTCCATATAGTTTTCAGTAGTAATGATAACTGGTTTTTTCCCTAGGTATTTTTTAAGTTCTTTTTGCATTTCACGTTGATAAGACGATTTGGTGAAATAAAGACTAGTGTCTGGTTTTAGGTATTGGATGGTAGTGCCATCGTCGCTGACCCCCGATTTTGATGCGCCGGCAGCAAGTGGGAACGTGTAGCCTTTAGCAGAGACCGTTGTTGAGTCTAGTGTTGCTGTGGGAACCAATAGACCGACCAAGACAGGAAAGACTAAGATCATTGGACTGGTCAGTTTTGCTAGCCTTCCTGTGAGGTGGCTATGCACGGAGATGTTTTTCATCCAGGTATAGAGTTGCACGAGGGCAAGGATAAAGGATAAAACCATGGAAATATAAGCCAAGTAGGAATATTTGATGTTGATGTATTGATTGAGCTTTCCAGATAATTGCAGGTACATGGTAAGTTCAAAATAACCTGCTAGGATTAAAAAACGAATCATTAGAGCACCCCCAAAAGTAAGCAGTAAGCTGTGATCATGATGACAGAAAAACCAACAAATTGCACGATAAATCGCCCCTTAAAGGCCTTTAACATCATCATTAGGTTTTTAATATCAACCATAGGTCCAATCAGAAGAAAAGCTAAGACTGGAGCCAGTCCAAAACTAGACAGTAACGATGCTCCGATAAAAGCATCCGCCTCACTACAAAGCGATAAAACAAAGGCTAACAGCATCATCACAAGGATAGCAGTCAGTGGGCTATGCCCAAGACCTGTCAGCACTCGGGTAGGGAGATAAATCTGCATGGCAGAGGCAATCAAGGTTCCAAAAACCAGATAGCGACCCGTGTCGAAAAATTCATCAATGGCGTGTACCAGAGCAAGATAGATTTTTTTAGGCCAGCTTTCTTTTGAGTAATCATGGATATGAAAGCTTTGGGCAGAGTCTTTGACGATGTCATCGTCAACAAAAAAGGCCAGCATCACTCCTAAACCAATAGCCACCAAGATAGCTCCCAGAAGGCGCAAGAGTAAAAAACGCAGCGAATTGCCAAAAGCGGAGTAGGTAGCTAATAGGACAATGGGATTGATAATCGGCGCTGTGGTGAGAAAGGGAATAGCAGTATAACTGGGCACCTTTTTCTCTAAAAAGCGGTTGATGATAGGAATAATACCACATTCACATGATGGAAAAATAAAACCGATAAAGGTTCCGAATAAGATACGTGGAAATTTATGTTTAGGAAGGTATTTGTGAACCAAATTCGGAGTAACAAATACCTCAATACAGCCAGATAAAATTGTTCCTAAAAGAACAAAAGGCAATGCTTCAATGATGATGGATAAGAAAATCGCAAACCACTGGAGCACACTGGGTGGGAGGTTTGAAAAAAGAGACATGTCCTCTTGTCCTTTCTAATAAAAAACGAGTGCCCTGTCGAAGCAGGGCAAGGGGTAACCGTCATGATGCTCTGAGTGTTACAGAGTTTTTTGAGCTTTTGGCTCGGTGTCTTGATTACTAGTGGTTTTACCATCAGCAGAAACTGCTAAAGGTTTATCAAAATCAGGAACGACAGCAAAACCAGCCATCATTTTTTCGAGCTGATCATTTTTTTTATGGGTAATTGCCATTTAAAAAAGCCTTCTTTCATAAGAGATACTTCCATTATACTATCATTTTAAAACAAAGCCAAAAACAAAACATTTTTGATCATGTATTTTCTGACCTTTAAGAAAAAGAAGCCTAGTTGTTCAGTGAGTGCTGTGCTATAATAAACTAACAATAAAAGGAGTCGTGATTGCAGATGTTATCTAAACAAGAGTGGATTAGTCAACTAGAGTTAGAACCTCATGTGGAAGGAGGCTACTTTAAACAAGTGGAAGAATCACAGGATGTCGGGCACTATCAGGGAAAAGAAAGGGCTCTTTATACCAGCATTTATTTTTTATTGGATGATACCAATCTGTCGCATTTTCACCGTTTGACAGCAGATGAAATCTGGTATTTTCACGCAGGGAGTCCGCTAACCATACACATGATTAGAGATGATGGTCGATATGAAACACATGACTTGGGCCTAGAGATATCAAAAGGACAAAGCCTACATTATTGTGTGCCTAAAGGAACGATTTTTGGCTCAACGGTTGCCTCAGGTTATGCCTTGGTATCGTGTTTGGTGGCACCAGGTTTTGATTATGAGGATTTTAAACTGTTTAGTCGCCAAGAATTACTAGCAACATACCCTGACCACAAAGAAATTATTCATAAACTGACACAGGACTGAAATTAATGCTTTGAAATTCCTGTAAGGCGATTATATTTACCAATAGAACAATAGTCATATGGGAATAAGTTGCTTATGGTTTGGTGATATTTTGGTGTCTTAGGATTCAAATATGCTATAATAAAGCTATTATGGAAAATAAAAATCATCACACAATTGCAGAAGACTTAGGCATTAGCCTCAAGCAGGTTCGTCAGGTCTTGAGTCTGACTGCTGAGGGGAACACCATCCCATTTATTGCCAGGTACCGTAAAGAAGTGACTGGTAATTTGGATGAGGTTGCCATCAAGGCAATTCTTGATAAAGACAAGTCGCTCACTCAGTTGCATGAGCGTAAGGAAACCATTCTAGCTAAAATTGCTGAGCAAGGGAAATTAACCGATGCTTTAAAAGACAGCATCACTAAGGCAGAAAAGCTAGCAGAACTCGAAGAGCTTTATTTTCCTTATAAGGAAAAGCGACGTACCAAGGCTACTATTGCTAGAGAAGCAGGACTCTTCCCGCTCGCTAGACTGATTTTGCAAAATGCACCTGCTTTAGAAAACGAGGCGGCCACCTACCTCACCGATGGATTTGAGACGGCTCAAAAAGCCTTGGCAGGCGCTGTCGATATCCTAGTCGAAGCCATGTCTGAAGACGCTAAGCTACGATCATGGACTTATAACGAAATTTGGAACTATAGTCGTATCGTGTCAACGGTTAAGGACCAGTCCCTAGATGAACGCCAGACTTTTGAGATTTATTACGATTTTTCAGACAACGTTTCAAAAATGCAGGGCTATCGCACGCTGGCACTAAACCGTGGCGAAAAACTAGGTGTCTTAAAGGTCACTTTTGAGCATCATATTGATAAAATGCTCCGCTTTTTCAGTGTGCGGTTTAAACAAACCAACCCCTACATTGATGAGGTCATCAACCAAACGGTGAAAAAGAAAATTGTCCCAGCTATGGAACGCCGAATTCGTACAGAGCTCACTGAGGCAGCCGAAGATGGCGCTATCAAGCTCTTTTCTGAAAACCTCCGCAATCTATTATTGGTATCCCCTCTTAAAGGAAAGATGGTTCTTGGTTTTGACCCAGCCTTTCGTACGGGGGCTAAGTTGGCAGTGGTCGATCAGACAGGAAAGTTACTAGCGACCCAAGTCATTTATCCAGTCGCTCCAGCTAGCCAGGCTAAAATTCAACTAGCCAAAAAAGAGTTAGCTCAGCTGATCAAGAGTTACGAGATTGAAATCATTGCTATTGGTAATGGCACAGCCAGTCGGGAAAGTGAAGCCTTTGTTGCTGAGGTGCTAAAAGATTTTCCAGAAACATCTTACGTTATTGTTAACGAAAGCGGTGCTTCTGTTTATTCTGCTTCAGAGATTGCACGCCATGAGTTTCCTGACTTAACTGTCGAAAAACGCTCAGCTATTTCAATTGCCCGCAGGTTGCAAGACCCTTTGGCAGAATTAGTGAAAATTGACCCTAAATCAATTGGTGTCGGTCAGTATCAGCACGATGTCAGTCAAAAAAAATTAAGTGAGCACCTTGATTTTGTGGTTGATACAGTAGTTAACAAGGTTGGTGTCAATATTAACACAGCCAGTCCATCTCTGTTAGCCCACGTGTCAGGATTGAACAAAACCATTTCAGAAAATATTGTCAAATACCGCGAAGAAAACGGACTCATCCAGTCACGCACAGAGATTAAAAAAGTGCCGCGCTTGGGCGCCAAAGCGTTTGAGCAGGCGGCAGGATTTTTACGCATTCCAAATGCAAAAAATATCCTTGATAATACAGGAGTTCACCCAGAGTCTTATCCAGCGGTTAAAAAACTTTTTGACTTGCTGGGGATTAAAACCTTGGACGATCAAGCGAAAGCCAAGTTAAAAGCCATCAAACCAGAAGAGATGGCCGAACATCTCGCCCTTGGGCAAGAAACTTTGACAGACATCATTGCAGATCTCTTAAAACCAGGACGCGATTTGCGTGATGATTTTGAAACCCCAGTCCTTCGTCAAGACATTTTGGACTTAAAGGACCTAGCTATCGGACAAAAATTAGAAGGAACGGTCAGAAACGTTGTTGACTTTGGAGCCTTTGTTGATATTGGTGTTCATGAGGATGGTCTAATCCACATTTCTGAAATGAGCAAGACCTTTGTCAATCACCCTAGCCAAGTACTAGCTGTCGGTGATTTGGTGACGGTTTGGGTTTCTAAGATTGACTTGGACCGCCACAAGGTCAACCTAAGCCTCCTCTCACCTCGTGATGCTCACTGACTATGTGAACGACGTGTCCTTGGCAGACTTTGGCAAACCCTTTAACCACAAAGCAGAGTGGAATAGCCGGTTAAAAACAACGGGCGGACGTTTTTTCCCATCAGATGGGCACCTTGATTTCAATCCCAAACTTCTTGAGTTGTACGGGGAACCTGTCTTTAGGCAAATTGTTAGGCATGAGCTCTGCCATTACCATCTTTACTTTGAAGGGCGTGGTTACCAGCACAAAGACAAGGACTTTAAAAGATTATTGCAACAGGTTAATGGCTTGCGCTTTGCGCCTAAGCTAGCGCCCGATAAGCCCACCTATCGTTATGTTTGCCAAGCATGTGGCCAATGTTACCAGCGTAAGCGCCGCATAACTCTGTCTAAGTTTGCCTGTGGCAAATGCCGTGGAAAGTTAGTGCAAAGGATTTGAGAATAGCCTGACCTCAACGATAAAATCGGCCTTACGGCTGATTTTTTTTGCAAAAAAAAGAATAAACTAGTAGTATAAAAGTGGAGGGAGATACGATGGAAACTAAATTTTATAAACAACATAAAAATAAGATGGTTTCAGGTGTGGTGGCAGGGCTCGCAGATAAATACAACTGGGATTTGCCTTTAGCACGCGTGCTAGCGGCACTACTCATCTATTTTACCCGTTTTGGTGTGATTCTCTATATTCTTTTAGCAATTTTTTTACCGTTTAAAGAAGATCTCATCCAAAATCAAAAAAGTAGAGGCCCTAGGCGTCGTAAAGACGCTGAGGTTATCGATAACGAGGACTGGTTTTGGTAATCGTTTTAAAGAAAGCTAACTCCCTGATTTGACCACAATTAATAGACAAACTCAACAAGCTCTATCTCCTGAGATAGGGCTTGTTTCATGTATGGCTCAATCAAAAAAGCATGTTTAATAGCCTTTTTAACGGATAATCCTGTCAAAAAAAAGAGTATTTGCCTTAGGGTCTGTATGCATTTATGTTATAATATTCAAAAAGGAGAAATTATGGCAGTTACAGTAAAGATGTTGGTAAAAAAAGTCAAACTGGATATTGTTTACGCAACAGATGACTTGTTAGAAAAAGAAATAACGACGTCAGATATTTCACGACCTGGTCTTGAAATGACTGGTTACTTTGATTACTATGCTCCAGAGAGGCTTCAATTATTTGGCATGAAAGAGTGGTCATACCTCATTCAAATGACCTCTCACAATCGCTACTCTGTGCTAAAAGAGATGTTTAAAAAAGACACGCCAGCAGTAATTGTGTCTAGAGATTTAACAATTCCCGAAGAAATGATCCAAGCAGCTACTGAAGAAGGCGTTGCATTATTAAGCAGTCGGGTGTCAACCAGCAGATTAGCTGGAGAGATGTCTTACTTTTTAGATGCCTCATTAGCTGAAAGAACAAGCGTTCACGGCGTGTTGATGGATATTTATGGGATGGGTGTGCTTATCCAAGGAGACTCAGGTATTGGTAAGAGCGAGACCGCTCTAGAGTTGGTAAAACGTGGGCATCGCTTGGTTGCTGATGACCGTGTAGATGTCTATGCTAAAGACGAAGAAACCCTATGGGGTGAGCCAGCAGAAATTCTGCGACACCTTCTTGAAATTCGTGGTGTAGGGATTATTGATGTGATGTCCCTTTATGGTGCAAGTGCCGTCAAGGACTCTTCACAAGTTCAGTTGGCAATCTACCTAGAAAATTTTGAGGCTGATAAAATCTTTGACCGTTTAGGAAACGGCAATGAAGAAATTACCTTTTCAGGGGTTAATTTGCCCCGCGTTCGTATTCCAGTTAAAACAGGTCGTAACGTCTCGGTTGTCATTGAATCTGCAGCTATGAACCATCGTGCCAAGCAAATGGGCTTTGATGCAACAAAGACCTTCGAAGACCGCTTGACCCAGTTAATTAGCAAAAACGAGGAAAGCAAATGATTGATCCAATAGCTTTGAAACTAGGGCCAATCAGCATTCACTGGTATGCCCTTTGCATTATGACAGGTTTGGTGTTAGCGGTTTATTTGGCAGCAAAAGAAGCGCCCAGAAAAAAAATAACGAGTGATGACGTGATTGATTTCATCTTAATTGCCTTTCCACTAGCTATTTTAGGAGCGAGACTATACTATGTGATATTTGAGTGGTCCTACTATTCACAACACTTTTCAGAGATTTTTGCCATCTGGAATGGGGGGATTGCTATCTATGGAGGACTCATTGCAGGTGCGGCAGTTTTGTTTGCCTTTTGTTACCAGCGTTTTTTGAACCCAATTCACTTTTTAGACATTGCAGCTCCTAGTGTTATGATTGCACAAGCCATAGGCAGATGGGGCAATTTCATTAACCAAGAAGCCTATGGAAAAGCTGTAAAGCATTTGCCATATCTTCCTAACTTTATACAGCAACAAATGTTTATTGAAGGCAGTTACCGTATCCCTACGTTTTTGTACGAATCGTTGTGGAACTTGTTGGGATTTGCGATTATCCTAGTGCTTCGTCGAAAACCAAAATACTTGCTTGATGGGGAAATCTTTTCTTTCTACTTGATTTGGTATGGATTTGGGCGTCTCATCATCGAAGGAATGCGAACAGACAGTCTCATGTTTTTAGGAATACGGGTATCTCAGTACGTGTCAGTAGTTTTGATACTAATCGGAGTCGTCTTTATTGTCAAAAGACGTCAGCAAAAAGGAATTCCTTATTATCAACAATAAGGATAGAAAAAGGAGAAACTTATGGATTTAGTTGGAATCTCACTGCTTATTATGGCGCTAGCATTTGCTGCCTTGGTTGTTTTTTTGATCATGGTCTTAAAAAAAGTTTCTGAGACGGTTGATGAAACGAAAAAAACCATCACCTTACTCACCACAGATGTTAACGTTACTCTCTATCACACCAATGAAATTTTGGCTAAGGCTAATGTTTTAGTAGAAGATGTTAACGGCAAGGTAGCAACCCTAGACCCTCTTTTTGTTGCGGTAGCTGATTTATCAGAAAGTGTTTCTGACCTTAACCTACAAGCGAGACACTTAGGGCACAAAGCGACAAATGCAACTAGCAGTGTCAGCAAAGCAGGAAAAGTAGCCTTAGTAGGAAAAATGGCTTCAAAACTATTTAGCAAAAAGGAGAAAAAAGCATGAGTAAATTCTTTAAAACCGCTATTATTGGTGCTGTTTCTGGTGCCGCTGCAGCTTATTTTTTAAACAGTGATAAAGGTAAGGAATTAAAAAACCGTGCCGAAGCAGCCTATGAAGGCTACCGCGAAAATCCTGAAGCTTATCACCAAAAAGCAAAAGAAAAAACTAGTGAATATGGTCATTTGGCAGTTGAGACCTTCAACGAAGTGAAGGAACAATTTGAAGCAGGAGAATTGACACCTGAGCAGATGCTCCAAGTGATTAAAGACAAAGCAAATCAGGTTGTTCAAAAAACCAAAGAGAATTTATCAGAAGTTTCTCAAACCACTGATTCTGCAGATGACATCATTATCACTTTGGACGAAAATGATATTGTGGTTAGTCAAGACGTTCCAACAGACAACCATTAAATCGTTAATCAGAGAATAGAAAAAGAGCCAAGATAAATTTGGCTCTTTTTATGATAGGAAGGATTTGATTATTTTTGTCATCATTGATGTCACTGCAAGACTAAGAGCACTTGCAAATAAGAAAGCCCAGAGGGGAGTCAAATTCATGACGAGAAGAACAAATGCAAACAAGACGGTAACTAAACTGAAGATAGCAATGCGACCAAAAAAGATAAGTTCTTTTAACTTAGCGCTGTGGTTGCTGATATCTTTAAAATCTTGAAATTGACGATAGGTGTCCTGATGAGGTTCGTGATGGTTCAGTTCCTCATGCTTTTTCAAAGGTCTTGGCATGGTCTTCTCCTTTCTATGGCATACTAAGCTATTTTAACACAAAACTGGTTTTTTGTCATGTTTTTTTGAAAAAATGATAAAAGCCAATAAGTAATTTTAGTCCTGTATTGCTTGAAAGGTCAAAAATTTGGTATAATATCTCTTATATGAAAAAAATAGTGATAACAGCGACAGCTGAGAGTATTAATCAAGTCAAGGCATTATTAGCCTTAGGTGTAGATCGTATTTATGTTGGTGAGTCCAAGTATGGCTTACGTCTGCCGCATCAATTTTCAGATGATGAGTTGAGACAGATTGCACATTTGGTACATGAGGCAGGCAAAGAGTTAACCGTAGCCTGCAATGCCCTCATGCACCAGGGCATGATGGACCAAATCAAACCTTTTTTAGATCTCATGAAAGAGATCGCAGTGGATTACCTGGCTGTAGGAGACGCAGGTGTTTTTTACATTAATCAACGAGATGGCTACCATTTTAAGCTGATTTATGACACCTCTGTTTTTGTGACATCGAGTCGTCAAGTGAATTTTTGGGGACAACATGGTGCGGTCGAGAGTGTCTTAGCTAGAGAAATCCCCTCTCAAGAATTATTTGCGCTAGCTGATAATTTGGAATTTCCAGCAGAGGTATTGGTTTACGGCGCATCAGTCATTCACCATTCTAAGCGACCACTGCTAAAAAATTATTATCATTTTACGGGGATAGATGATGAGGTGACCCGTGAGAGAGGTCTGTTTTTGGCAGAACCAGGAGATGCTGATAGCCATTATTCGATTTATGAGGACAATCATGGGACGCATATTTTCATTAACAATGATATTGATATGATGACCAAATTGGGAGAGCTTTATGAGCATGGCTTGACCCATTGGAAATTAGATGGTATTTTTTGCCCAGGAGAGAATTTTGTTGCGATAGCTAGTCTATTTTTACAGGCTAAAACACTCCTAGAAACAGGCCAATTCAGCATGGAAAAAGCTCAAGAACTGGACGAACAGCTTCATCGCTTACATCCAGAAGGCCGAGGCTTGGATACTGGATTTTACGATTTAGACCCTAAAACGGTTAAGTAATCTTAGAGGATAGTGCACTTAACCGAGTGTTAGGAGTTACTCCTTGATGAAGGCTTTTCATCTGCCTATCTTGAAAATAGAAAGAATAAGATATGTCAAATCACAAAAAACGCCCAGAGGTTTTGTCACCTGCTGGCACACTTGAAAAACTAAAAGTCGCCATTGATTATGGCGCAGATGCAGTATTTGTTGGAGGCCAAGCCTACGGGCTTAGAAGCCGGGCAGGTAATTTTTCAGTGGAAGAATTACAAGAAGGAATCGACTATGCACACGCTCGTGGCAGTAAGGTCTATGTTGCGGCTAACATGGTCACTCATGAGGGGAATGAGGCTGGAGCTGGAGAGTGGTTTCGTCAGCTCCGAGACATGGGCTTAGATGCTGTTATTGTCTCTGATCCAGCCTTGATTATGATTTGTTCGATCGAGGCACCAGGACTTGAGATTCACTTGTCAACTCAGGCGTCTTCGACCAATTATGAAACCTTTGAATTTTGGAAACAGATGGGACTGACGCGCGTGGTTTTGGCGCGTGAGGTCAATATGGCTGAGTTGGCAGAAATCAGAAAGCGCACAAATGTTGAAATAGAAGCTTTTGTACACGGAGCAATGTGTATCTCGTACTCAGGACGCTGTGTCTTATCAAATCACATGAGTCATCGAGATGCCAACCGAGGGGGCTGCTCGCAGTCCTGCCGCTGGAAATATGACCTCTACGAAATGCCGTTTGGTTCTGAAAGACGTTCCCTCAAAGGAGAAATTCCCGAGGCCTACTCCATGTCTTCTGTCGACATGTGCATGATTGAGCACATTCCTGATTTGGTTGATAATGGTGTAGACAGCCTAAAAATCGAAGGGCGAATGAAGTCAATCCATTACGTATCAACCGTCACCAACTGCTATAAGGCGGCTGTAGATGCTTATATGGAAAGCCCCGAGGCTTTTTATGCCATTAAGGATGAATTGATTGATGAGTTGTGGAAAGTAGCTCAAAGAGAGCTAGCAACAGGATTTTACTACGGAACGCCTACTGAAAACGAACAATTGTTTGGTGCACGTCGTAAAATTCCTCAATATAAATTTGTCGGCGAAGTGGTATCTTTTGATGAACAAACCATGACAGCGACGATTCGCCAGCGTAACGTCATCCTCGAAGGAGATTTTATCGAATTTTACGGCCCAGGCTTTCGTCATTTTGAGGCAGTTGTTAAAGACTTGCACGATGCACAAGGTAATAAGATTGACCGAGCTCCCAATCCGATGGAATTGTTGACCATTTCGCTGCCACAGGCTGTAAAACCTGGAGATATGATTCGAGCACGCAAAGAAGGGTTAGTCAACTTGTACCAAAAAGATGGCACCAGTCAGACAATCAGAGCCTAGAGAGAATAAAAAGCTCTAGACGAATCTAGAGCTTTTTTGAGGTATTGGATGGGCAAGCAGAGGACGGAATAAGGCTGATTTTATCAATATCAGTTAGAGGGATAAGAACAGCTAGTTTTTGTTTGGCATGTCTCAAGATGAGCTGCCCCTTATCCTTATCGTACTTTTGAATGATACCTGTAGCGTGTTTTCCTTGATAGATGACATGAACCGCTAAGCCTTTATCACAGGCTTCTCTGATTAGGCTAATCATTTTATTAGCCTTGAGCTGGACAGAGGTCGCAGGTGCTGTTTTATGGGGATGCTGGTCGATAAAATCAACCAGCAGTGACTTTAGTTGTTTGAGAAATGTTGTCATAACCAGTCTCCTCACAATTAGTTGCATCGATAGTGACAGTATTTTATCGCAAATGAATCATTTTGAAAAGTTTTTGCTGTTTTGGGAATGATTTGAAATTTTTTTCGAATAAATAGATAAGGAGGAAAAAACATGGCAGAATTTACATTTAGCATTGAAGAACACTTACTGACTTTGTCAGAAAATGACAAAGGGTGGACCAAAGAACTCAATCGCGTGAGTTTTAACGGTGCAGATCCCAAGTGGGATATCCGTACTTGGAGTCCCGATCATACCAAAATGGGCAAAGGGATTACCTTGACCAATGAAGAGTTTAAAACAATCCTGGATGCGTTTAGAAAATAAAAGGTTTCTGGACCTAAACAGTAGTATGCCCTACAGCTGTCTCGAAAGAGGCTTGCAGGGCATGCTATTTTTTATTGGTTAGGTGCTGTGATACCCCAATTATAACTAGAATAAGGCCAAGGCCCAAGAAAATCGGTTTTTGAGCTAGTAAGCCATACAAGGCAAAAATACCAGCAGAGAGGTAAGAAATATAAGCTTTTGTCATGAGATTCTCCTTTTGAGCTTAGATAAGGTATTATTATGATAACACAAAGAGTCCATGATTTGTCACGGACTCTGAGGTATTATGGTTTCATAGTTGGGAAAAGAAGAACATCGCGGATTGTTGTGGTATTTGTTAATAACATACACAAACGGTCAATCCCAATGCCTAATCCACCTGTAGGAGGCATACCGTATTCAAGAGCCTCAACAAAATCGTAGTCGATTCCAGTTGCTTCGTCATCTCCAAGCTCTTTTGCTTGGGCTTGAGCCTCAAAACGAGACAATTGATCGATAGGGTCATTCAATTCGGTAAAGGCATTAGCATATTCTTTGGTCATAATGAAGAGCTCAAAACGATCTGTAAAGCGACCATCTTCTGGATTTTTCTTAGCCAGTGGTGACACTTCAACGGGATGTCCAAAGACAAAGGTTGGTTGAATCAAGGTTTCTTCGACAAACTCCTCAAAGAAGGCATTAATGACATGTCCTACACTGGTAAAATGCTTTTCAAGTGGAACCTGTTTTTCGTTTGCCAGAGCGATTGCCTCTTCGAGGGTCATTTCTGGCCAAAAATCAACTCCGGTAACCTCTTTGATGGCATCAACCATGTGCACACGTTTGAATGGCTCATTGATGTGGATAGGAGTTCCTTGATAATCAATAGGACCATCGCCTTTGACAGCTTTAGCAGCATGTTGGATAATACCTTCAGTTAGGTTCATGATATCTAAATAGTCTGCGTAGGCTTGATAAACTTCAATCGATGTGAACTCAGGATTATGTGTTGGGTCCATTCCTTCATTACGGAAAATGCGTCCAATTTCATAAACACGCTCCATACCACCAACAATAAGTCGTTTTAGGTGCAACTCTGTTGCGATACGAAGAACCATGTCAATATTTTGAGCGTTATGGTGTGTCACAAATGGACGTGCCGCCGCACCTCCAGCCTCATTGTGAAGCACAGGCGTTTCAACTTCTAAGAAGTCTAATCCATCAAGGTAACGACGAATTTCAGAAATGATTTTTGAACGGGTGACAAAGCGGTCAAAACTGTCGCGATTTGAAATCAAATCCAGGTGACGTTTGCGGTAGATGGTTTCAATGTCAGTCAAGCCATGGAATTTTTCTGGTAATGGGCGTAGTGATTTTGATAAATGAGTCAATTTTGTAGCTTTGATGGATAGCTCACCCATATCAGTACGCATGACTTCGCCTTCAACACCAATGAAATCACCCAGGTCAGCTTTTTTGAAAATGTCGTAATTGTCATCTCCAACAGAGTCCTTACGCACGTAAATTTGAATTTGCCCTTCGCGGTCTTGTAAGTGGGCAAAGCCAACCTTTCCTTTGCCACGTTTTGTCATCAAGCGTCCTGCGACAATAGCAGTTTCGTTGAGGTCATGGAGCTCTTCTTTTGATTTATCAGCATATGTTTTAATGAGTTCAGCAGAGTTTGCTGTGCGGTCAAAACGTTTTCCAAACGGATCAATCCCTTGTGCAGCTAGGGCTGCCATTTTTTCACGACGAACAATTTGTTGGTCGTTTAATTCTTCAATGTGTTGATTTGACATGTTTTCCTCCCAAAAGTTTTCCTTCATATTGTAACATAAAAGACTATAGAATACACCTATATTTCGTTGTAAAATTCGAACGTTCATAAGCTCTGCCTTGCCTTAAATTGAAAAGCAAGGAATAAAATAGTATAATGAACAAGATATTAATATAGAAAAGAAAAGAGACCCATGATTACTGCTATTGTTTTTGATGTAGACGATACTATTTATGACCAACAAGCACCCTATCGAAAGGCTATGGAGAAATGCTTTCCTGACTTTGACATGTCGGTGATGAACCAAGCGTACATCCGTTTTCGTCATTACTCGGACGTTGGTTTTCCAAAAGTGATGGCAGGGGAGTGGACAACAGAGTATTTTCGCTTTTGGCGTTGCAAGGAAACCTTACTTGAATTTGGGTATCCAGAGATTGATGAAAAAGCTGGGACAAATTTCCAAGAAGTCTATGAAAAAGAATTACAAGACATCACGATGCTTGATGAAATGCGCATGACCCTTGACTTTTTGAAATCTAAGAAGGTTCCAATGGGAATCATCACCAATGGCCCAACAGAGCACCAGCTCAAAAAAGTTCGTAAATTAGGACTATATGATTATGTTGATCCCAAACGTGTTATTGTTAGCCAAGCGACAGGTTTTCAAAAACCCGAAAAAGAAATCTTTAATTTAGCGGCTGAGCAATTTGACATGAATCCTCAAACCACTCTTTATGTGGGGGACTCCTACGATAATGATATTATGGGTGCTTTTAATGGCGGCTGGCATTCGATGTGGTTTAATCACCGAGGTCGCAAGCTCAAACCTGGCACAAAACCGGTTTACGATGTTGCGATTGATAACTTTGAGCAACTCTTTGGAGCGGTTAAGGTTCTCTTTGATTTGCCAGATAATAAATTTATCTTTGATGGCAACGATAAGAAAAACCCAATCTTGCAAATGGGGATGAACAATGGCTTAATGATGGCAGCAGAGCGCCTTTTAGAAAGCAATATGAGTATTGATAAGGTCGTGATTTTACTGCGTTTAAATAAACAGCAAGAAAAGGTGCTGCGATTAAAATACGCGCGCTAAGTGATGTTTGACGCCGAGTGAACGGCATTTTTCTAGCCAGTAGTCACTGGAACAAAAAACAAGCAAGATGGCTTAGTCATCTTGCTTGTTGTGTCTAATTCCTAAAGGTCATTTGCTATGATTATCTCTCCCAACAATTCAGGTTTTGTGAGATAACACATGTGTGTCTTCTAGATACGATTTGTCATTCCACTTGAGGCACTCAAAGTGATTAAAGTCCATGGTTTCCAAAATCGTCAAACTAGCATTGGCTAATCCGCCCAAAGAACGAAATAGAGCTGGTTCAAATCCCAAGAGGTGACGAATAGAGGCAGTTAAGTTAGCACCGTGTCCGACAATTAGGACATTTTCATAGTCACTGTCTTTGAGTGAGTGAATGAGCTCTGCCACTCGCTGAGTGGTTTGATAGGTTGATTCTGCATCAAATTGGCTAGTGTTGAATTTCGCGAGGTTATGGTGAAACGCCGAGATTTGAGTGGGGTAGATGGCAGACATAGTCGTGATTTTAGCCCCTTCTAACTTGCCGAGTTTCCATTCTCTTAGTTTATCGGTATAAATCACGTCAGCATCAATACCAGCTTCGTCAACAATGATTTGAGTCGTGTCAACGGCTCTTTTTTGATCGCTAGAGTAGACAGCGTCAAACGGAATATGACTTAGTGCTTGGCCTAATTGGCGGAGCTCTTCTTTAGCGTCATCAAGTAAAGGTGAATCTTCTGTTGAGCCTTGGAAGCGTCCTTCTTGATTCCAAAGTGTTTTTCCGTGTCTAATAAAATAACATTTCATATGGTTTTACCTCCCCATTTTGATATAGTTATAGGTTGACCCCAAAAGGAAAGAGACGAATTTTAGCTATGATTTACATGTGCTAATATCGAGCACAGGTCTGAAATGATTCAAACCTTATTATAAGAAAAGCATTCGCTTGGTAGGAAAACACATTAGGATTTGATGATGTCGGCAAATTCTGCATTGACAAAAGCAGCTAGCTCTTGACTATCAATTTTAATGGATCGCCCCACTTCACCAGCTGATACAATGATGTCTTTTTTGCTGCGTGCAGACTGATCGATGTAAATAGGGTACTTGTGTTTTTGATGGATGCCAACTGGATTATTAGCTCCGTGCACGTAGCCTGTGACACCCTGCAATTCTTTTTGCGGAATCATAGATACTTTTTTATGCCCAGAAACCTTGGCGAGACGTTTTTCGCACAGATGTTCTGTCAAAGGAATGATACCAATAATAGGGCTTTTTTTATCACCAAATAAGGCGAGAGTTTTATAAATATCCGATGCTGAGATGGTATCTGGTAGTTCTCTCTCTAAAGCATTGATGCGAAGACTTTGATAAGAGATGTTAGCCTTATCTAAAATTTGTTCAATCAAGGTTTTTTTGAGTTTTGTTTTCTTAACCATTAGTTTTCCTTATAACAATATAAAAAATAGTATAATAATTATATTATACCATTTTTTAATGATAGGGTTAATACTTTTTTGTGAGATTAATCGCGAGGAGTAAAAAATTGAGGTTGAGCAGGCAAGATAATTGCCAAAGCAAGGGCGGTTACTAAGAAAGTTAAAATCCCTGCTGTACCATTGACGGTAAATGAGTACCAAATAGCAGACATGCCTTTAGGCGCGTAGCTTCCCCAGAAAATAACGCCAGCAATAAAATGCCAAAGGTACCGAACACCAACTGCAAAAAGAGCGGCTGATAATGCTGTGAAAAGAGCGTATAATTTGCTTTGAAATTTCAAACTGTTAGCTAGAGCATTTGAGAACATGCCTGCCAAGCCCATTGATAAAAATGCAAGAATATATTCAATCATCACTTGTGATAGGCTCAAGTAGTAGACTTTTCCAAGAACGAAGTGCAAGAGTCCCCAAATCAAGCCTGCAAGAAGACCATACTTAGTTCCTCGTCGAAGGGCGAATAAGACAAGTGGGATTGCACCATAAGAAGGGCTGAACCATCCCACAAAATCTGGGACAAAGGATAGAGCCATTGCAAGAGCGGCAAAAATAGCAGCCTCAATGAGATACTTGATGTTTGTATTTCTCGACATAAAAAAACTCCTTTTTTTACACAAAAGGAGTATTGTTTTCCAATAGATTTTACTGGTCACAATCCCTACGCTTGTATTAACAAGATCAGGTCCCTAGGATTTCGCAACTGCGATCTCAGCCAAAGCACTCCTTTGTGAAATATTATATTTTCTATCATTATAAGAGGAATAACTATCCTTGTCAAGGGATACGCTCAAAAAGAGGAGGGCTAGTAGCCTATCTCCTCTTATTTTTTTTAATTGGGCCAAACAGTTTTTCAAACGTCTTTTTGGCATCTTTTGTAACGGCAATTTGGTTTAAATCAAGTGGGTGATTAAAGCCATTAATATAACCTTGTGAGGTATACTGGTGCAGATCATAATCTAAAGTGGTGTCTGGAGCAGCCTCATAGTAGCCGGAATCACTACCATATGTTGGTATCCATACGGCATCAAAGCCTTCTGTGGAAATGTTTTGCTCCTCCATGAAGTAGGTCCCTATGTAGAGGCCGATGTTTTTAGCCCCTAATTTTTCAAGCTCTTCACGAAAGGCCTTAACCCCTTTATTCATGTTTTTCATGGTTACCTCTTCAACGTCAATCCAATAATAGGTTGGCTTGAATGGGGCAGCATGTTTGTAAAAAGTCCTTGCTTCGGCTCGCATCTCCTTGCTATTGCGTCCTAGAGCATAACTATAAACAGCAACTGGGACATCACGTTTTTGAAATTCCGTGATGTGTTTTTTGAATGATTTATCAAGGCCAGTCGTGAAGGCGGCGTTATTGTGAGCGGTAATTTGCGATCCTCCAAATACACGAACAATAGCGCCTGATATGTTCTTTGATAAGGTATCATAGTCGATGTCTTTGGGCAATTGCCAGCCTGACACGTCAATAATTGGATTTAAGATAAAGTCGTCGTCTTCAGCGGTGTCAGCGGTCGATTTCTTTGAACTGGTTGTGGTTATTGGGATATTGTCCTTGGCCTGTCTCAGTTCGTTAACTCTGAGGTTTTGGGTGTGTCTGTTTCCAAGCAATAATAGTATAGCCAGCAAGAAAAAGAAGACCGCGACAACAATGGGTTTTATTCTTCTTCTCATTATTGATATTGTACCCTAAAACCTTTAAAAAATCAAAATATCCTAACTCTTTTCTTAGTTTTCTACCTATTTTAGACTATTTTTGGAAAAGCTGAGCAGAAGGGCTAAGTTCGTTTTTCCAAGGCATTCAGGCATTTGACCTTATAGTCACTCCTTATAAGGAACAAGGGTTAAAGTTACAGTTTTTATTGATAGCTGTTTTGGTGAAAGGTCAGTCGTTATCATAAGACCCACATCTTTTTGTAATACTGACTGATGATGAGGTTAAGACTGGTCAAGCCGTCAAAAATTTGTGATAATAGATAAAAACTAATGTTGAGGTGTTATGTCTATTAAAAAAGTGCGTCGCATGATTCTTTTGTCAGTATTTTGTTGTGCTTTGCGACTATTGTTTCATCCATTTCCAACTGTTCAGCCTTTCTTGGCTTTTTTGATGATTGGTGTGTTGTATGCTAGTCTTTCAGAAATGCTTGTTGTCATGACAGTTTCGATGGTGACATCTGCCATATTTTTAGGATTTGGGGTTTGGCTTACCTGGCAGATAACGGCCTTAACCCTTGTTCTGTTGATTTGGCGACTTCTCGCTAGGTTCTTGTCTTTTGAGAAAGTTTTGTTTAGAGTATTGAGTCTAGCGATTTTAGTAGCTTTTTGTGCCCTTTTTTACGGAGTCTTGATGGATAGTTGCATTGTTTATGTGTATCACATCCCTTGGGTGCTATATGTCTTATCAGGTCTTCCTTTTCATGGGATTTATGCTGCTTCGACAGTGTGTTTCTTCTTTTTCTTTTTAGGGCTGTTTAAAAAGCCATTGAGCAAAAAAGGCATTAAACTGATTTAAATGAGATAAAAAACGTTATCCTTTAAAGGATAACGTTTTTTTAAGGATTAGGTGTTGAGAAGTTTTTCGATAGCAGTAGTCATTTCCTCAGGAGGTGTTTTCGATGAAAATCTTTCTACCACATGACCGTGTCTGTCAATTAAAAATTTGGCAAAATTCCACTCAATTCGTTTGCCTAAAGGACCGCTTTTTTGGTGTTTTAACCAATCAAACAGTGGGTCTGCTTCCTTGCCGTTAACCTTTATTTTGGCAAATCGAGGGAATGTAGTTTTGTAATTAAGGCTACAAAAGGTGTTGATTTCATCGTTATCTCCAGGCGCTTGTCCTAAAAATTGGTTGCAAGGAAAATCAAGCACTTCGAAGCCTTCAGAGTGATATGTTTCATAGAGGTTTTGTAAGCCAGCATATTGTGGGGTTAGCCCGCAACCTGTAGCAGTATTGACAATGAGGAGCACCTTTCCTGAAAAGTCTTTTAGGGAACAATCACTACCATCTTGGTTTTGGACTGTAAAATCATATGTATTAGCCATTAGCTATCTCCTTTGTATAAGCGATAATGCGGTCAACGGTGTCACTCAAAAAGGCAATTGTATCTTGAAGTGGCTTGCTGGTTGAGATGTCGGCACCAATTAACTTGGCAGTTTCTAGTGGGGTTTTGCTACCACCAGATTTGAGGAAGGTCAACCACTCATCTGCTCCGTTAGGATTGTTCTTCAGGTTGAGGTAGCCTGCTGTTGAGATGACTAGTCCTGCTGAGTAGGTATAGCTATATAGCCCCATGTAGTAATGGGCTTGTCTCATCCAAGTGAGTGCGGCGTCATCATCAATCTCTACGGCATCTCCCCAAAACTCTGTTAGGACGTCTTTCATCATAGCGTTTAATTGTTCTGCCCCAAAGGTTCCGCCTTCTTCAATGAGGGTGTAAACCTTGCGCTGAAAGGCTGCTTCTAGTAGGTGTGTAATGAAATTATGGAAGTAGGTGTCTGTCAGACGATGCGCTAGGGCAAAGCGTTTTTGGCGAGGGTCATCAAATTGTTTTTCGAGGTAATCGCTTAGCATGAGCTCGTTAAAAGTTGATGGCGCTTCGACGTAGTAGGTTGACATGTGGGTATTGAAAATGCTTTGGTGGTTGTCTGAGAAGATGAATTGACCAGAATGACCAATTTCATGAATTAAGGTATAGACATCAGACATGCGACCAGTCCAACTCATAAGGACATAGGGGTGAACCTTGTAAGGATCGGCAGCATAGCCTCCAGAATCCTTATTAGCATTGGCAGCAAAGTCTACCCAACGTTCGGTTTGGTAACGTTCAATTTCTTGGGTGTATTCTTTGCCGAGAGGTGCCAAAGATTTCATGACCAAGTCATAAGCACCGTCAATGCTAACTTCTGGGTTAAGGTCGCTATCAAGATCTAACTTCCAGTCAGCAAAGGTCATTTTTTCTAAACCGTTAACCTTGGCCACGTGTTTCAAGAAGGCTTGAGCCACAGGCGCAAAGTCAGACATAATCATATCAATTTGACGATCAAACATGCTACGGTCAACTTCCTGCTCTGCGAGGAGGTAATCAAAAACAGAAGCGTAACCTTTCATGTCAGCGATTAATTTTTCTGACTTAACTTTTGCGAGATAGGCAGCTGCAGCAGTATTTTGATGTTTTCTGAGGCCTTTTGAAAAAGAACGAAAAGCTTTCTCGCGAACTTCGGCATCATCATGATTTTGATAAAAGTTTTCATAAGACACAAAACTGTTTTGATAGGTTTTTCCATCAACTTCAAAGTCTTCCATCTCAAAATCACCAGCTCGCATTTTTGTGTAAATGTCATAAGGTGCAGCCAGTACTTCGCGTAGGTTGGTCAAAGTTTTTTCAACATCAGCACTTAGCAGGTGTTTTTTTTGGATTTTAGCCAAGCGAATAGCAGCGCTGAAATAAGGATTTTTTTCGAGTTCATTTAGTACGGTGATGTCAGCACTAGCAAGAGCAGTGTCAAAAAAGCTAAGCGTGACACTGGCTTTGGTCACAAAGTCTTCGCCGGATTGAGCAATCTGAGCGAATTCTTCGCTAGAAAAATCCGTGGTTTGAGGCATGAAGGAGTAAGTTCCAATATGGCTCATCTGGATGTAGATTTGTTCGATTTCCATCAAGGCTTGTGTGAAGTCCTCTACCGTTACCAAGTGGTTTTCATACTGGCGTTTGAACAGTACAACATCATCCAAAGCTTTTTCAATAGCTAATAAAAAGTCTTGCCTGTCTTTGTAGAGTGCAGTAAGGTCCCAGAGTTCGTTTTCTGGAAATTCTGAACGTTTTTTTAATTCCATAGGTTTCTCCTTAAGCAAGTGGTTGTTATTAGTATAACAAAAAATAGACATTAGTTGATACAAAAGCCTCACGCAAACAGAACAGCTCAAAATCATGCCAAAGTGCCTCTAAAAACAGACATTATCCATTGTTTTACTTACATTTTGAGTAAAAAATGGTATGATAAAAGAGAAACTAGCAGAGAAGGAGCCCAAAGTTTGTCACTAAAAAAATTAGAGAGTAGCAATAATCATGAGATTATTGCCGAAGAAGTTGCCCTGTTAAAGGAAATCCTTGAAGACATTACCCGTCGTATGATTGGTGATGAGGCTTTTGAAACGATTGAAACCATTATTGAATTATCTGAAAAACAAGATTACGTTCTTTTAGAAGAATTGATTGCACGTATTAGCAATGAGGACATGATTGTGATTTCAAGGTATTTCACTATTTTACCGCTCTTGATTAATATTTCAGAAGACGTTGACTTAGCGCATGAAATCAATGTTCAAAACAATACTAATACTGATTATCTGGGGAAACTCGCTCTAACAATTGATGCGGTTGCTGAAAAAGATGATGCTAAGGCGATTTTAGAAAATGTGACGGTTGTTCCTGTTTTGACGGCACACCCAACGCAAGTACAGCGCAAGACAGTGTTAGAGTTAACCACCAAAATTCATGATCTCCTTCGTAAATACCGTGATGTGAAAGCGGGTGTTGTCAATAAAGATAAATGGAAGACAGAACTTTATCGCTACATTGACATTATCATGCAAACAGACATTATCCGTGAGAAAAAACTCAAGGTGAAAAATGAGATTACAAACGTCATGCAGTATTACAATGATTCGCTCATTCCAGCCGTGACAAAACTGACTGGCGAGTATAAACGACTTGCTCAAGAAAAAGGACTTCAGCTAGAAAAAACCAAACCAATTACGATGGGAATGTGGATTGGTGGAGACCGTGACGGTAATCCTTTTGTAACGGCAGAAACGCTGCGCTTATCAGCAACTGTCCAAAGTGAAGTTGTTTTAAATTATTATATTGAAAAGATGTCAGCCCTGTATAGGACTTTCTCGCTCTCATCGACCCTCACCAAGCCTAGCCAAGCTGTTGAAAAATTAGCGAGTTTATCAAGTGATCAGTCTATCTATCGGGAAAACGAGCCCTACCGAAAAGCATTTCACTATATCCAATCTCGTCTGGTTCAAACCTTGCTGAATCTAACGGCAAAGCCAACTGTCAAATCCTTGCTGCAAAAACATCACTATGCTAATGCACACTCGACGAGCAATGCTTCTGTAATTGCAAAATTTGTGGAGTCAAAGGCTGATCAAGTTGCAACAGGTATTGAAGAAAATCGGATTCCGCCTTATCAGACGGCTGCTGAGCTAAAAGCCGACCTCCAATTGATTGAAGCATCTCTAATAAACAGTGGTGACCAAGCCTTAGTTGAAGGTGACCTTACAGAGGTTATCCAAGCTATTGACATTTTTGGTTTCTTTTTAGCCAGTATCGATATGAGACAAGACTCAAGCGTTCAAGAAGCTTGTGTTGCAGAGTTGCTCAAAGGCGCTAACATCGTTGATGATTATAGCGCTCTATCAGAGGAAGAAAAATGTCAAATCCTTCTAAAAGAATTGACTGAGGACCCACGCACCTTGTCGTCATCGCGTGTTGAAAAATCGGAGCTTTTAGAAAAAGAACTGGCTATTTATGCAGCGGCGCGTGATCTCAAAGACAAGTTGGGTGAAGAAGTTATTAAACAGCATATTATCTCACATACCGAGAGTGTGTCTGATATGTTTGAGCTAGCAATTATGCTCAAAGAGG
The DNA here is from genome assembly GCF_001302265.1 of Streptococcus phocae. Classification (GTDB taxonomy): domain Bacteria; phylum Bacillota; class Bacilli; order Lactobacillales; family Streptococcaceae; genus Streptococcus; species Streptococcus phocae. Next base: position 47,454 of record NZ_LHQM01000010.1, read on the forward strand.
TTGGACTGGTTGATCAAGACAAGGCAAGAATTCAAATTGTTCCCTTGTTTGAAACCATTGAGGACTTGGATAATTCAAGAGCTATCATGACCCAGTACTTGAGCTACGACATTGTTAAGCGTTGGATTTCAGCCAACGATGATTACCAAGAAATTATGCTGGGCTACTCAGATAGTAATAAAGATGGTGGTTATCTCGCTTCTGGATGGACCTTATACAAGGCTCAAAACGAGTTGACCGAAATTGGGGAACAACATGGGGTTAAAGTCACCTTTTTCCATGGTCGTGGAGGAACGGTTGGTCGTGGAGGCGGACCATCTTACGATGCTATTAGCTCCCAACCATTTGGCTCAATTAAAGACCGTATTCGTTTAACGGAGCAGGGTGAAATCATTGAAAATAAATACGGCAACAAAGACGTTGCTTACTACAATCTTGAAATGCTGATTTCAGCTTCGGTTAACCGTATGGTGACCCGCATGTTGACTAATCCAGGTGATATTGACGGGTTTAGACAAATCATGGATGGCATTGTGGAAGACAGCAATCAGGTTTATCGCCAATTGGTTTTTGAGAATCCTTATTTTTATGATTACTTTTTTGAGGCTAGTCCGATAAAAGAAGTGTCTAGTCTAAATATTGGTTCCAGACCAGCAGCTCGTAAGACAATCACCGATATTACAGGTTTACGAGCAATTCCTTGGGTCTTTTCATGGTCACAAAACCGAATCATGCTACCAGGGTGGTATGGTGTTGGCTCAGCCTTTAAACATTTTATTGATCAAGATGAGGGTAATTTGGCTAAGCTACAGCATATGTATGAGAAGTGGCCATTTTTCCACTCCTTATTGTCAAACGTTGATATGGTTCTCTCCAAATCTAACATGAACATTGCTTTTCACTATGCTCAGTTAGCCGAAAGCCAAGAAGTCAGAGACGTTTATCACACCATTTTAGACGAGTGGCAACTGACCAAAGATGTTATTTTAGCCATTGAACAACACGATGAGTTATTAGAAGACAACCCATCGCTAAAATACAGTTTGGATTTCCGTCTGCCTTACTTTAACGTGTTAAACTACATTCAAATCGAATTGATCAAACGCCTCAGAAGTGACCAGCTTGATGAGGATTACGAAAAGTTGATCCATACCACGATTAATGGGATTGCAACTGGACTCCGTAATTCTGGTTAATATTGGCAAAAAAAGCAACCCATTAGGGTTGCTTTTTCGCTTTGTTTTGCTAAAGAAAGGTGATATAATGCTAAAAGATTATTCAAGAAAACTATAGGGGAAACTATGAAAATTCACAAAAGGCATTTGCTAAATTATTCTATTTTATTGCCTTATCTTATTCTATCTGTTATCGGTTTAATTGTGGTGTATTCAACGACTAGTGTGAGTCTCATTCAAAATCATGCCAATCCGTTTTTGTCTGTTATGAACCAAGGTGCTTTTTGGATGGTGAGTCTTGTAGCGATTGGTTTTATTTACAAGTTAAAACTTAACTTTTTGAAAAACTCACAAGTGCTGACGCTAGTCATGTTGGGAGAAATTGTGCTGCTGTTTATTGCACGATTTTTCACCGTAGCCACCAAGGGTGCCCACGGCTGGATTTTTATTGGAAAATTGAGTATTCAGCCTGCAGAATACCTCAAAATCATAATGGTCTGGTACTTGGCTTACACTTTTTCGAAGCGCCAAGAAAGCATTGCAACCTATGACTACCAAGCTTTGACACGAGGGATGTGGTGGCCTAGACAGTGGTCTGATTTAAAAGATTGGCGTGTTTATTCGTTAGTAATGGTGATGTTAGTGGCTATGCAGCCTGACTTGGGCAATGCCGCTATCATTGTTTTGACAGGGATTTTGATGTTTTCGATTAGCGGAATCGGCTATCGTTGGTTCTCAGCTATTTTGTTTTTGATTACAAGTTTATCCTCCCTATTTTTGGGCTCTATTGCACTGATAGGTGTTGAGAAAGTAGCTAAAGTGCCTGTTTTTGGATACGTTGCAAAACGCTTCAGTGCCTTTTTTAACCCCTTTCATGACCTTACGGATTCAGGGCATCAGTTAGCCAATTCGTATTATGCTATGAGTAATGGCGGTTGGTTTGGATTAGGCTTGGGAAATTCGATTGAAAAGCGGGGCTATCTTCCAGAAGCGCAGACTGACTTTGTTTTTTCGATTGTAATCGAAGAGTTGGGGATGATTGGAGCAGGCTTGATTTTAGCACTTGTCTTTTTCCTGATTTTAAGAATTATGAATGTTGGCATTAAAGCTAAAAATCCGTTTAATGCGATGATGGCATTAGGCGTTGGTGGGATGATGTTGATGCAAGTGTTCGTAAACATTGGGGGGATTTCAGGATTGATTCCATCAACAGGTGTTACCTTTCCTTTCCTATCTCAAGGAGGGAACAGTCTCTTGGTCTTGTCAGTAGCTATTGGGTTTGTCTTAAATATTGATGCTAACGAGAAAAAACAAGATATTTTGAAAGAAGCAGAGCTTTCCTATCGAAAAGACGCTCGCAAAGAAGCGACTAACGTGATTAATATCAATCAATTTCAATAAACATCTCCGAAAGGAGATTTTTTGTATGCACACATACAAAATATTAATTGAAATTTTTGAGAGGTGTCTCAACAAAAAATAGCATCTACGATTTGAAAACGCTTTACCAAAATCAGATGCTATTATATAATGGTTTTATGGAGGTTTTAGCATGAAAAAAATATTAGCAAGTAGTCTCTTGGTAGTTGGTTTATTTGGCATGTCAACAGTAGCAGTTGAAGCAGGTGGACCAAAAGTAGCCTACACACAAGAAGGAATTACTGCTCTTTCAAATCAAGCATCGGTAACATTAATCACTGTCGAAGACATTCAAAAAAGTTTGGAAGGTCAAGAACCGATAACAGTGAGTTTTGATATTGATGATACGCTCTTGTTTAGTAGCCAATATTTTCAATACGGTAAAAACTATATGACACCAGGGTCTTCTGACTATCTTCATAAGCAAAAGTTCTGGGATTTTGTTGCTAAGCGAGGAGATAGAGACTCTATTCCTAAAGAATATGCCAAAAAGCTCATTGCCATGCACCAAAAACGTGGCGACAAGATTGTCTTTATCACAGGACGCACCAGAGGCTCAATGTACAAAAAAGGAGAAATTGATAAGACAGCTAAGACCTTAGCTAAAGATTTTTCTTTGGACAAGCCGATTGCTGTAAACTATACAGGCAGTAAAGCGATTAAACCTTATCGATATGACAAATCTTATTACATTAAGAAAAATGGCTCACGCATCCACTATGGTGATAGCGATGATGATATCCATGCTGCAAAAGAAGCTGGAGCAAGACCTGTTAGAATATTAAGAGCTCCAAATTCAACGAATTTACCACTGCCTCAAGCCGGAGGATATGGTGAAGAAGTTTTAGAAAACTCTGCTTATTAATAGGCATTTTAGAGACCATTTTAAAACAAATAGCCCACAGGTAGCCTCTTTCACTCGAGATGTGAAAGAGGCTACTCGTCTGTCTGAGAGAGTTTTATGTTGGAAAATGACAAGAACTTAGGTGTCTTCTCAAAATAAGACATCTGTCAAGAACATAAAATGCTTGCATTATCCTTAGAATTTGCTACAATAGTAAGGTAAAGTTAGACTGTATTGCCTACAGTCTATCTATAAAATATATTTTATTGGAGGCTTTTCCCAAAATGGCAAAAGAAAAATACGATCGTAGTAAACCCCACGTTAACATTGGTACAATTGGACACGTTGACCATGGTAAAACAACTTTGACAGCTGCAATTACAACAGTACTTGCTCGTCGCTTACCTACTTCAGTTAACCAACCTAAAGATTATGCTTCTATCGACGCTGCTCCAGAAGAGCGCGAACGCGGAATCACAATCAACACTGCACACGTTGAGTACGAAACTGAAACTCGTCACTATGCCCACATCGATGCCCCAGGACACGCGGACTATGTTAAAAACATGATCACTGGTGCCGCTCAAATGGACGGAGCTATCCTTGTAGTTGCATCAACTGATGGACCAATGCCACAAACTCGTGAGCACATCCTTCTTTCACGTCAGGTTGGTGTTAAACACCTTATCGTCTTCATGAACAAAGTTGACCTTGTTGACGATGAAGAATTGCTTGAACTTGTTGAAATGGAAATTCGTGACCTTCTTTCAGAATACGACTTCCCAGGTGATGACCTTCCAGTTATCCAAGGTTCAGCTCTTAAAGCTCTTGAAGGCGATGAAAAATACGAAGATATCATCATGGAATTGATGTCAACAGTTGACGAATACATCCCAGAACCAGAACGTGACACTGACAAACCATTGCTTCTTCCAGTTGAGGACGTGTTCTCAATCACAGGACGTGGTACTGTTGCTTCAGGACGTATCGACCGTGGTACTGTTCGTGTCAACGACGAAATCGAAATCGTTGGTATCAAAGAAGAAATCAAAAAAGCAGTTGTTACTGGTGTTGAAATGTTCCGTAAACAACTTGACGAAGGTCTTGCAGGAGACAACGTAGGTATCCTTCTTCGTGGTGTTCAACGTGACGAAATCGAACGTGGACAAGTTGTTGCTAAACCAGGTTCAATCAACCCACACACTAAATTTAAAGGTGAAGTATATATCCTTTCTAAAGAAGAAGGTGGACGTCACACTCCATTCTTCAACAACTATCGCCCACAATTCTACTTCCGTACTACTGACGTAACAGGTTCAATCGAACTTCCAGCAGGTACAGAAATGGTTATGCCTGGTGATAACGTGGCTATCAACGTTGAATTGATCCACCCAATCGCCGTAGAACAAGGTACTACATTCTCTATCCGTGAGGGTGGACGTACTGTTGGTTCAGGTATCGTTTCAGAAATCGAAGCTTAATTTTAATTAAGTTCCCAGAATAACAATTAAAGTCAGACAACTAAAATTGTGAAGAGTCCCCTTTAAGGGGACTCTTTTTTGATATTAAATGATAATCATCTTAGTCGTTAGGAGGTTTAGTTGATTAAAGCGTTTTCAGAAAAATGGACACTTCTTGTGAAAATATTCCTGAAATGCCGTCAATTTCTTTTAATAAGATTTAAAATGTGCTAAAATAGTAGTTGTAAATAAGAAAGAAGAGGTATGTGAAATGTCACGTAAACCAATTATTGCCGGTAACTGGAAAATGAACAAAAACCCTCAAGAAGCAAAAGCTTTTGTTGAGGCAGTAGCAAGCAAATTACCTTCAAATGATCTTGTTGATGTTGCAGTAGCAGCACCAGCAGTTGATTTGGTAACAGCTATTGAAGCTGCAAAAGGTTCAGAATTGAAAGTTGCTGCTCAAAACTGTTATTTTGAAAATTCAGGTGCCTTTACTGGAGAAACATCTCCAAAAGTTTTAGCTGAAATGGGAACAGATTATGTCGTTATTGGTCACTCAGAACGTCGTGATTACTTCCACGAAACAGACGAAGACATTAACAAAAAAGCAAAAGCAATTTTTGCAAATGGTTTAACACCAATTATTTGTTGTGGTGAGTCTCTTGAAACTTATGAAGCTGGCAAGGCTGTAGAATTTGTTGGCGCTCAAGTTTCAGCTGCTCTTGCTGGATTATCAGCTGAGCAAGTTGCATCACTTGTTTTAGCATATGAGCCAATTTGGGCTATCGGAACTGGTAAATCAGCTACTCAAGATGACGCACAAAACATGTGTAAAGCTGTTCGTGACGTTGTTGCTGCTGATTTTGGTCAAGAAGTTGCCGATAAAGTACGTGTACAATACGGTGGTTCTGTAAAACCTGAGAACGTTAATGCTTACATGGCTTGTCCAGACGTTGATGGTGCTCTTGTTGGTGGTGCTTCTCTAGAAGCAGAAAGCTTCCTTGCTTTATTAGACTTTGTGAAATAAGCTCCGTTTAACAAACTATCTTTTTTGAAACACGCTTAGCCATTGGCTAAGCGTGTTTTTTTTGTGCTTTAAAGCTATCAAAAAAGCCCCAAGCGTTGACTGCTAACGCTGAGGCTATGATATTTTTATGCTTTAGTTGCTAAGGAATCATTAATCGGATTTTGTCGAATTAATGGTGCTTGTTTGATTTCTTCGATGGTTTGAGTGCCAGCTAATTGCATGACAATTTTTAACTCTTTATTTAGGTGTTCAACAACACTTTGAGTACCTTTTGCCCCACCTAGTGCTAGTCCGTATAAAATAGGTCGGCCAATAGCAATAATGTCAGCACCGTTTGCCAATGCCTTGAAGACATGAGAACCACGACGAACACCACTATCAAAGACCACAGGGACACGTTTATTTACCTTATCAGCGATTGCTCTTAAGACATCAAAGGATGCTGGACCACCATTCAGTTGACGGCCACCATGATTTGATACCCAAATGCCCGCAGCGCCAGCTTGAATAGCTATTTCAGCGTCTTCAGGACTTTGAATGCCTTTGACAAACACAGGAAGTCCTGTGTAATCAGCTACTTTTTTGACATCTTCTGGTAAAATCACCTGGGCTGCTGCGGCATAAATCGCTGCAATGCCCTGCCCTTGGCTATCACCAGCGGCTACTTTTTCCAAATTCCCCATTGGAATCGGGAATTGGAAGTTGTTAACAATATCAGCTTCTCTATAGCCACCGAGCATAGAGTCAACAGTCATAACGATTGCCTTAACGCCAGATTTGACAGCTTCGTCCAACCAAGCTTTGTTGATGTTCCAGTCTTTACTCATGTAAAGTTGGAAGAATTGTGGTGCTCCTTGACCTGCTTGTGCAATATCAGCAATGGTAGCATTACCATAAGTGCTTTGACTCATGATGGTGCCGGCAGCAGCCATGCCTTCAGCAGTAGCTAATTCGCCTCGAGCGTGAGCTAGTCCTTGGGCAGCAGTAGGAGCTGAGATAATTGGCATTGACAGTGGAATATCCAATAATGTGGTTTCTGTTGAAGGTGACGAAACAGATGTCAAAACACGGGGAATAATTTGAACGTGATCAAACGCTTTGGTATTTTCCTGTAGTGTCCATTCGTACTCAGAGCCTTCAGTGATGTAGCCAAATCCACCAGTTGGGATAATTTCCTTGGCCTTCTCTTCTAAGCTAGGAAGGTTAAGGATTGCTAGTGATTCTTCGCGATCAGATTGTTTGTAGCCATTAGTAATTGTCATAAGAATTCTCCTTTGAAAGCAAATACAAATTAGGAAGGTTTACAAGAATATAATATTACTAATTAGTATCAATGTCAACAGAAAAGCTTCATAAAAAAAGTAACAGGTATTTAGCTTTGAATAGCTAAATACCTGTTATTGGGTAGGACTGGGCTAATAGCGACCGAGTAATTTTTTAGTTCCTTCGATGAGCTTGTATTTAAGAGGATTGGGATGGTAAGTGAAGGTGCCACAAAGGCGTTCGATATGGCCGTTGAAATTTTGCTTAAAGCCTAGAACCCCATCAGAACCATCAAAGAAGCCAGAAATTCCCAAAAGGTTGTATCTGGTTATGCCACGTTTGATGGCTTCAGTCATGATATGCTCTTGCAATACCGCAGGGGCATAAAATTTATTAAACTCGACATAAGAACCGCTAAAGAAATACACCACTTCTTGTGGAGTGAAAATAAACAGAGAGCCAGCGAGAATGACATCTTGGTCATTATACTTTTCAATAAAGGTCCTTGCTTCTTTTTTTCGGACTTCAAAGGTTTGATATTGACTTGAAAATTCTTTGAGTTGATTTTTTTTCTTTTCTGAATTTGGGTTACGAATTACGTCAGCTTCTAGCTTATCTAATTTCTGTTTCAGTTGATTTTGGTCTTTTTCCAAATTCGCATAATAATCTTTAAAGTTTAGCGTAGCGACTAAAAATGTTGCTTGTTCTTTAAAGCTATCAAATAAATATTCGTAATATTCGAGCGGTTTATCGTCATAGTTGCGACGCTCAGAGGTAGAAGCAGTTACTTTTTTGAATAAATTAAGCTCATCTCGGTTGAGAGCCTTTATCTTGATGCCAAAGGTATTGGCTTTTTTAACTAAGGCTTTTCCTTTTTTGCTAAAAGAAGCTAATAAATTTGACTCGGTAATCCCAGTTAAGTCTTTGACGTAAATCCAATCGTATTCACCAAAGCCTGACTTAGGCTTTGTGTGCTGGAAGCCTAGTTCTTTGAAGAGGTTAATCAGAGTGTCATCTGCTAAACTTTCTTGATTGCCGTGGTCATCCAAACGATCAAAGTTGGTGTAGGGTTTAACCACAAGCTCGATGGCTTTTGCTTTTTTGGCATAGGCTTTTAAAGCTGTTAAAAAAGGGGAAAGATATACTGGATTATGGTAGATGGGACCGTAGTGAATAGCACAATGTTTTCCACCAAAAACAGGTGCACTAAAAAGAAGTGCAGCAACCTGTAATTGTCCTTGATCATCTTGGTAGCCTAACAATTCTGTTTGGTAACCTCTTTTTGTTAACAACTCACTCATGCTTGATGATTGTTCAAAATAACGTCGCTCAATAGTTTGCGCAAATGCATCAAACTCTTGTTGATTCAGTGTTACAAAACCCATTAGTGTTTGTTCCTCATCTCTTTTCTTAAGTTATACATCCAAATAGCACCTTTAGATAAAATCCCTGTTGGAATATTAAATTCACCAGCAAATTCTTCAATGGTAGGATTTAATCGAGCTTTAAAATGGTATAGTCCACCATCGAGCTGATTTTCTATGCCCCCAAGGTTATGCCACCGAGACCCTCTTTCAAATGCTTCTTTAGCGGTATGATACCAAGTGAATATAGAGGCTTGGTAGGGGCTAAAGGTTTCATCCATGCCAGCGTATAAGTTCTCAGAGGTGTCACCAAACATCAAGGTTAGAGTTGCAGCGAGAGGGACATCTTCTTTGCCCTGAGAGAGTACTTCCTCTAAAAAAGCACGTTCTGTTTGAATTCGTTCAATGGTTTTTTGGTTAGTTGTCACCTTGCTTTGTCTAGTTGTGCTAGTAAAAGTACTTTGTTCAGCCAAGCTTTTGTCGAGTTGGTGACGCAGTTCTTGCAAACGGTTAGGAATGTTTAGTCTAGCCATGGTGATATAAGCGTGATTACCATAAGTAGTCATGAGCTTTTCGTAGTACTCTCTGCCCCGCAAGTGAATCTCTTTGCGATTTTCAGTTTTTTTCATCAACTCAGCAAAATCGTCTAGCAATTCAGTTGAGCCGATACAGCTGTTAACCCCTTTGTTGGTAGCTGTTCGGATGGCTTGCTTTGTTTTTTTGGATAAGTTGGCAAGGTCGAAATCCTTAGCATAGATATTGGCTTGTAGCCTTGGTTGGATGGTTTGTTCTAGCTTGGTTGTTCGGTTTGACCAGTCAACCCCTAATGATTTCAAGTAAGCAATGAGTGATAAGGTCTCTTCGTTATCGTCAACATCTTGATCAATTGAGCGTTGTTGTAGGAATAGCGAAGGGTCACACTTGACAAAGACTGCTCCTTTTGACTTGCCAAATGCCTGCAAGCTTTTAATCACAAATTGAAGCAATTCACGATCGGTGTAATCCATAATAGGACCTCGTGGGATATAAATCATCGTTCGACCAAGAGGAAGAGGCCTGATGAGACAAGCAGCAGACGCGACTTGTTCGCCATCTTGATAAAAACCAATTAGTTCTTGCTTCCAATTATCTTTGATGGATGCCCAGTCGGAGCTTTGCAAGAGGTTAGCTTGTGGATGGTTTAGGACAAAAGTGTCATGTTCTTTGGCAGAAATGCCTATCTTGTATGTATACATTAATCTAGCACCCACTCTCTTATGGCGTGCGCCACGCCACTTTCATTGTTGGATTTTGTGATGTGCTTGGCGATTTTTTTCAGAGTAGGGACACCATTTGCCATCACTACAGGACTGCCGACAACCTCAAGCATGGCTCTGTCATTTTCGGCATCTCCAATGGCCATTGTTTGGGACAGGTCTAATCCGAGCTTTTGAGCGAGGTGTTTGATAGCTTGGCCCTTGCTAACGGTTTTAGGGAGAAATTCTAAATAAAAAGGTGTTGATTTGACAATGGTGTATTTGTCGTGGAAGGATTGAGGGATGGCTGAAATAGCTTGGTCAAGCAACTCAGGCTCATCAATCATCATCATTTTCACAATTTCTTTGTCAGCCATTTCTTCTGGTGTGCGGTAAAAAATAGGCATGTTCACCAATGTTGATTCGTGAACCGTGTATTTACCGATATCACGATTGGCTGTAAAAATGCCCTCTTTAGTGATGGCGTGCATGTGAACTCCCAGTTTGCGGCTCAAAAATTCAGTTTCCAAATAATCATCGTAGGTCATTAGTTCTTTGACGATTTCTTGGCCAGTAGCCGCATCTTGGACCAAGCCTCCGTTGAAGGTGATGACAAAATCCCCTTCTTGGTTTAGTTTTAGTTCTTCTAATAATGGGGTTACCCCAGCAATTGGTCGACCTGTGGCAATAACAACATGGACGCCTTGTGCCTTGGCTTGCTGAATGGCTTGGAAGACATCGTCTGTAATGCGACGGTCGTCTGTGATTAAGGTGCCATCAATATCGATGGCAACAAGTTTGATTGACATGAAATTCTCCTTAGTGTTTTCCTCGAAGTGGTCTTAATACATTTCTATCCTACTATCTTACTAAAATTAGATTTATTTGTCATGAAATCAAGCGTATCAGGCTTTATTAAACAATTTAGTGAGGTAAGGTAATAAGAAAGTTTATTTGTGTTGTTTAAAATGCCCATTTGACAAGTAACTCAAAAATGTTTCCTTATCAGATGCAAATAGGTCATCGGGTTCTAGCATTTCTTTTGGAAAATAAAAGCGCCTGTCTCCGTAACTGGTTCCTGTGATAGCTTGGACAAGAGGTGATAGTTGAGATAACTCAGCACGGCTCCCATCTTTTTGAATGATTTCAATTTGTGTTCGTGGATTTTCCAACTCAGGTCTGTAAATGTCATAAGGAAGGTCGAAGTTGACATGGATACCTGTGTAGTAGTCAGGGTCAAAGCCGACCGACTCCACTAGTTTTCTGAGCTGATTTAACTGTTCTTTGCTGTCAGAGTCAAAGGTGACAGATTTCAATATTTTGCGATTGATAAAACGGCTAGCCAAATCTGATAAGATGGCATCTTCGCTTGTCATCCATTGTTGAAAGTAGCTATTTAAGACACCGTCATCTAGGGCTAAGTAATCATTGAGCTCCGCTGTTTGTTCAAAAAAAGGAATGAGCCCAGGAGCTGTTTTTTGGAAATAGCCCTGAGAAGTGGCGTAGCATGTTTTGGCTCTTTTTAGCAAATTCTGCAAAATTAATTCAACACCGCGACTAGCTGGGTGAAAATACACTTGCATGTACATTTGAAAACGGCTGACGATATAGTCTTCGACAGCATGCATGCCGCTTTGATCAAAAACGATGCCGTTTTCGACGGGACGAATAACTCGCAAAATACGCATTAAATCAAACTGACCGTAGCTAGCAGCAGAAAAGTAAGAATCTCGAAGCAAATAGTCCATACGGTCACAATCAATTTGGCTAGAGATTAATTGAACCACCTGCTTGTTAGGATAGGTATGGTTGATGACGCTAGCTACCTTGTCAGGAAAATCCGGAGCATAGCGTGTTAACAGGGCATTGATTTCTGTTTCAGTATTGGTGATAATGTCTTGTGTGAAAGCTTCATGATCAGTTTGAAACAAGGTCTCAAAGGTATGCGAATAAGCCCCATGACCAATGTCATGAAGCAAGGCTGCCACCATAGTGATCAAACTTTCTTTTTTGTCCCAGATTGTTGGGTAGTTTTTTTCAAAAATTTCGGTAACGCGACGTGCAATTTCATAAACACCAAGGCAATGCGAAAAACGACTATGTTCTGCTCCGTGAAAGGTAAAAGCAGTGGTTGGGACTTGCTTGATTCGGCGGAGACGCTGAAATTCTTTGGTGTTGATGAGGTCATAAATCAATTGATGATTGACGTGGATATAATTGTGAACGGGGTCACGAAATACTTTTTCATTCATGCTTATATTATACCAAAAATTGCGAAAATACGCGCAACTTGATAGAATAGAGAAATCAGAGACAATAAGAAAGAGATATTATGAAAATTACTATTAATAACCGTATTCGTTTTGGGGAAGACACTGAGTTAATCTCAGAAACGCATGACTGCAACATGAAGCAAAAAGGCGACTTTGTTTACCTCATGTATCAGAATGGCGATGCTGAAAAAGTTGTGATTAAGTTCAATCACACTGAAATGACCATGAGTCGTTTTTCAAATCCTCAATCAATCATGAAATTCTTCGCAGGGAAGAAGGCCTTGATTGCCCTGCCTACTCCCATGGGAATCCAGCAATTTTTAACCGATACGCAGTTTTATAGCTACCAAGAAAAGCAACAGACACTTGAGCTTTGCTACGCTTTATTGCAGGCAAATACAGAGGCTGTTTTTGCGACCTATGAGCTAAAAATCACATGGTCTTAGCAAGATTAGTTAAAGTTGCTTGGGATGATCACGTTTTTTGAGAACACCTTAAATGAAAACGGCGAGGATTTTCTTAATACCTGGCGGCTTTTTCTTGTATTTTCATACTAATTTTAATATAATAGTGATATATCAAGGGAGTAGCAGACGGTTAGCCGTGATTGTGTCGTCAGTACGGAATTTCGATTTCCGGTACAATCTGAAACAGCGAGACTTGTTTAAGAAAATAAACAGGTCTTTTTATATGATGTCATCTAAAAAGACCATGGAGGGTACCAATTTGTTGAAAGAACAAAAACAAGAAGCCTTTTACACACAAGGTGGAGAAACAGTACTAGCTCAGCTAGAGTCAAGTCAAGGGGGTCTATCAAGTGAGCAGGCCCAAGAACGTTTAGAAACGTTTGGAAGAAACGAGCTTGATGAGGGCGAAAAACGTAGTTTAGTCATGAAATTCCTTGACCAGTTTAAGGATTTGATGATTATCATTTTGATAGCAGCAGCAGCACTTTCTGTCGTCACAGAAGGTACAAAAGGACTGACGGATGCCATCATCATTTTGGCAGTTGTGGTGTTAAATGCGGCCTTTGGTGTTTATCAAGAAGGTCAAGCAGAGGCGGCAATTGACGCCTTGAAGTCTATGTCAAGTCCTTTAGCCCGCATACGCCGAGATGGTCATGTGATTGAAGTGGACTCAAAAGAGTTGGTCCCTGGGGACATTGTCTTGCTTGAAGCGGGTGATGTTGTGCCAGCAGATTTGCGATTGTTAGAGGTTAATTCTCTAAAAATCGAAGAGGCTGCCTTAACTGGGGAGTCGGTTCCTGTGGAAAAAGACCTTGCAGTAACGGTGCCAAGTGATGCTGGGATTGGTGACCGTGTCAACATGGCTTATCAAAACTCAAACGTTACTTATGGACGTGGTGTAGGTGTTGTTACCAATACTGGTATGTATACAGAAGTTGGTCACATTGCAGGCATGTTAGCAAATGCTGATGAAACAGATACCCCATTGAAGCAAAATCTAGATAGCCTATCAAAAATCTTGACTTATGCCATCTTAGTGATTGCAGCAGTCACGTTTGCTGTTGGTGTTTTCTTACGTGGACAAGAGCCTTTAGAGGGATTGATGACCTCTGTAGCCTTGGCTGTTGCGGCTATTCCTGAAGGGCTACCTGCAATTGTCACAGTAGTCTTGTCCCTAGGGACTCAGGTGTTGGCTAAACGTAACGCCATTATCCGAAAACTACCAGCTGTGGAAACCCTTGGTTCAACAGAAATCATTGCATCAGATAAAACTGGTACCTTGACCATGAACCAAATGACAGTGGAAAAAATCTATACGAATGGTGTTTTACAAGAAGCTTCTGATGCGATGACATCAGATAATAGCACGCTTCGTGTCATGACCTTTGCAAACGATACAAAAATTGACCAAACAGGTAAACTCATTGGAGACCCTACCGAAACAGCTCTGATTCAATATGGCTTTAACCAAAACTTTGATGTTCGTGAAGTCTTAACGACCGAACCGCGTGTGGCAGAACTGCCATTTGACTCAGACAGAAAACGCATGTCAACAATTCATGAACAAGCTGACGGCAGTTACTTTGTAGCAGTTAAGGGAGCACCCGACCAATTGTTGCAACGCCTCGCCTATATTGAAGAAAATGGACAAATTCGCGCCATTACCGATGCTGACAAACAAGTGATTTTAGACATGAATAAGTCCTTGGCAAAACAAGCTTTGCGTGTCTTGATGATGGCTTATAAACAATCAGATGTCTTGCCAGAGTTGGAAACAGAGCTGGTTGAGTCAGATCTTGTCTTTTCAGGTTTGGTTGGGATGATTGACCCAGAGCGACCTGAAGCAGCACAAGCTGTTAAAGTTGCTAGAGAAGCTGGCATTCGCCCAATCATGATTACTGGGGATCACCAAGATACTGCTGAAGCAATTGCTAAGCGTCTTGGCATTATTGAAGACGATGGTTTAGATCACGTTTTTACAGGTGCAGAGCTTAATGAGATTTCTGACGAAGATTTCCAAAAAGTTTTCACACAGTATTCTGTCTATGCGCGTGTTTCTCCTGAGCACAAGGTTCGTATTGTTAAAGCTTGGCAAAAAGAAGGCAAGGTTGTTGCCATGACTGGTGACGGTGTCAACGATGCCCCATCGCTCAAAACAGCAGATATTGGTATAGGTATGGGAATCACAGGGACAGAGGTTTCAAAAGGAGCTTCAGACATGGTTCTTGCCGATGATAACTTTGCAACGATTATTGTTGCTGTTGAGGAAGGGCGTAAGGTCTTCTCAAATATTCAAAAAACCATCCAGTATCTCTTGTCTGCCAATATGGCAGAGGTCTTAACGATTTTCTTAGCCACTTTATTTGGCTGGGATGTGCTTCAGCCAGTTCACTTGCTTTGGATTAACTTGGTGACAGATACCCTACCAGCTATTGCGCTTGGAGTTGAGCCAGCTGAGCCGGGAGTCATGACGCACAAACCTCGAGGACGCAAATCAAGCTTCTTTGATGGTGGTGTTAAAGAAGCCATTCTTTACCAAGGAGCCTTTCAGACACTGCTGGTACTAGGTGTTTATGGATTTGCTCTAATGTTCCCAGAACATGCGACTTACCGTGAGGTGCATGCGGATGCATTGACCATGGCTTATGTCACACTTGGTCTTATCCAATTGGTACATGCCTATAACGTTAAATCTGTTTATCAGTCTATCTTTACCGTTGGGCTATTTAAAAATAAACTCTTTAACTACTCCATTCCTGTAGCCTTTATCGCCTTGATGGCGACGGTGGTTGTTCCAGGTTTCAATAAGTTCTTCCACGTGGCTCATTTGAGTCTAACCCAGTGGTTAGTTGTTATCACAGGAAGCCTTTTGATGGTAGTATTTGTAGAAATCGTTAAAGCCATTCAACGCTCTCTTGGTCAAGATGAAAAAGCCATTTAACAAGGTTAGAATTAGTATCAAAAACATTGGACAATAGAGACAAAAACTGACTAAGGAATTCCTTAGTCAGTTTTTGCATGTTGAAAATAATTACTTAAAAGTTTTTTACCATAAGATTTATAGCTTTTTAAACCGATAGCGCGGTATGAAGAAATTAGGGAAGTTAAGAACACAAGCTATCCAAGAAATGTAGGATGAAAAAGGACTAGTTAGAGTGTCACCAAGTAGCAAAATGATAATGACAAAAAATGATGTCACAGCATAAATGCTATGCCAACGGTTATGAAGGATAAGGATGGAATCATTTTTTTCGACCCAGATATAGGGATAGGCAATAGCATTACAGGATAGTTTAACTTTTTCATCGTTAGGCAATTCAATCTCTGAAACTTGATGGTAAGCAATGGAAGTAGTTCGTTGGCGATTGAGATAAATAGTGGCACCATCTGAGAAGGTAAAAAGGGATGATTGATTTTTGACAAGAATCGTCATAAGACACCTTCCTTTTAGTCGGTAACTGATTTGAAAAATCTGGTTTATAAGGTCACCCACTTAAATTTTGGGATAAAAAAGCTACACAAAATACTCGCAAATCCAAATACCGTTAGAAAATAAAGGAGCTGCGAATCGAAACTTAGCAATAGTTGACTGACAATGATTAGCGTAACCCCACCCCAAAAAAGCAGTAAATGTAGTGGATTATCTGTGATAACCAAGTTTTGGTCATTTGTGACAGGTTTTTTAGCTTGTCTACTATGTTTTATTGACAAAAAAGTCTCTTCTTCAAGGAGATCAACCGTGATGTTTTCTTTATTGTATAAGGAAACTTTTTGGTAGTCTCCAATAAAAACAGTCACAGGAGCACCAATTTTTGAAAAACGTGTTTTTCTTTCTAATTTCACAGCATTTCCTCCATAACTATCTGTTACTACAATCTATTTTAGCAAAATAAAAATAAAAAGGCGATTGCTGATGCGAAATGTTTTAAGTGAGCTACTCTAAAAGCCAAAGAACACGCAGCTATTATGGCACTAGGTGTTCAACCAATCCCAATGACTAACAGTAACGGTCAGTTGACAGGTTATGTAGCAGGAAAGACCCAAGAAGCTCTGACACAAAATTCTAATCATCTACAAGCTAACTCTAAAGGAGAAGATCTTCCAACAACAGGAGAAACAGCAAGTATCTTGGACTATATGGGAGTGATCATGTTTTCTTCATTAGGTATTTTCTTTAAGAAAAAATCTAACGGATAAGTGATCAAGTCTAACTGTTTGGCTTCCAGTACCTTAGATCTTGCTTTCCTCTTTTTGTCAGGACTCCTATTTTTACAAACTTGTGGTAAACTGGTAACAAGGAGGATTCTAATGATAAAAGGAATTATTTTTGATATGGATGGGGTTTTATTTGACAGCGAACCTTTTTACCTGCAGAGACGCCATGATTTTTTCACTTCACAGGGAATCTCAATCGATCATTTAGCACCAAAAGATTTTATAGGGGGCAATTTACAACACATTTGGAAACGTTTGTTCGATGGAACAAACACCATCCAAAGAGAAGAAGAATTATCGGCTGCCTATGCGGCTTATAAAAGTGCCAACAAGCTGCCTTATGCTGACTTGCTATTTCCAGAAGTTCTTGCTTGTTTGTCTACGCTTAAACAAAAAGGTCTTCAGCTAGCAGTAGCATCCAACTCTAGTCGAGAAGATGTTGAGCACGCCCTTGAAAGTTGTCATCTCAAGAGTTACTTTAGTGTTGTTTTAGGACGTGAGGATGTCCCAAACGGCAAACCAGCTCCTGATATTTATCAAGCAGCAGCGCGTGCTTTGGGTTATGCAAACGAAGAGCTCTTAGTCGTTGAAGACAGCCAAAAAGGCATTGCCGCTGCTAAGGCGGCAGGACTTACTGTCGTGGCTATTACTGATTATCGCTATGACATTGACCAAAGCCAAGCTGATAAACAGATAGACCATCTGGGACAACTTGCTCCTATTCTTGCACAAGATTAAGAAAAAATAATCCACAAGAAAACCCTTTATAAAGCTATGCTAGCCTCTAACATTAGCTGAGGCTGGCATTTTTTTGCGCAAAAAAGAATGCGTTTTCATGTTTTTGCTGGCATTTTTTGTGCATAAAATTTACAATAAAATAGTAGTTTTGTCGGAGAAACACGGTAACCACCTGTTTCGTGCTAAAAATTCTTGTATAAGGAGCAGAGATTGTCGCATGTCTAAGTACTATCGGTTGCTAAAAGAAAAATTCCCTAGTCGGTCATCCCTAATCACAGAAATGATTAACCTAGAAGCCATTTGTCATTTGCCAAAGGGCACAGAGCATTTTTTGAGTGATTTGCATGGTGAATACGAGGCCTTTGACTACCTTTTGAGGAATGGTTCAGGCTCTATCAAAAAGAAACTGCAAGAGTGTTTTCCAGACCGAGAATTGCAGGAAATAGATGCCCTGTGTCAATATATTTATTATCCTGTCGAAAAAATTAAAGCGAATAAACATCTCTCTGAACAAGCATTAGAAGATGAATTAACTTATTTTTTACCAGACCTTTTGCAGTTGGTCAAATATATCGGAGGTAAGTACACCAGGTCAAAGGTTCGAAAAATGCTACCTGCCGACTATGCTTACATCATGGAAGAGTTGCTCACAGAGGAGCAGCCTGACAAAAACAAAGAAAGCTATTATTTTGCCATTATCAGCAAGGTTATAGAACTCAAGCAACTAGAAAATCTCTTTATTGCCTTTGCGACTTTGATTCAAAAACTAGTCATTGATCATTTGCATGTGGTTGGGGATATCTATGACCGTGGTAAGTATCCTGATTTGATTTTAGACCGACTGATGACCTTTAAAGCGATTGATATCCAGTGGGGTAATCATGACATCACCTGGATGGGAGCTGTTTCAGGGTCAGTGATTTGTATGGTAAATGTTATCCGCATTGCAGCTAGGTACAATAGCATTGCACTGATTGAGGACCGTTACGGCATTAATTTGAGAAAACTCATCGATTATAGTTTAGAATATTTTGAACCAAAGCCAGCCTTTAATCCGATTCTAGATGGCGAAATCATTTCTGAACAGGAAAATCGCATTCTAAACTGCCTCCAACAAGCCACAGCTATTTTGCAATTTAAACTAGAGCATCAGTTAATCAAACGCCGTCCAGAATTTGAAATGGCAGCTTCGAGTTTGCTTGATTTTGTTAACCCAGATCAGCAGCAAATCACTATCGAAGGCAAGACTTATCCTTTGGTTGACTTTCCCTATGACCTGGTTAATTGGGCAAACCCAGGTTCACTGACCGCTCGCGAAGAAAGCTTGGTTCAGGATTTGCTGGATCGTTTCCAACACTCTGAACGTCTGTCGACCCATGTTGATTTTCTTTTCAAAAAAGGCTCTATTTATCAGATTTCCAATAAACACTTGCTCTTTCATGGGTGTATTCCCATGCATTCTAACGGGGACTTTAAGTCAATCAATTTAGAAGGTCAGTTTTTATCAGGCAAGTCTTTGATGGATTTTTATCAGGAAAAGGTTAGGTATGCCTACCAGCACCCGACTGTTCAGGACGACTTTGCGACTGATTTGTTCTGGTATTTGTGGTGTGGCGAGGGATCATCGCTGTTTGGTAAAAAGCGCATGACAACGTTCGAGCGTTATTACATCACTGACAAAGCTAGCCATAAAGAACTAAAAAACCCTTATTACCTTTTAAGGGAAAAAGAGGACGTTTGTTGTCGCATTTTAGCAGAGTTTACCTTGGGAGAGTCAGGGCATATCGTTAATGGGCACACCCCTGTTCAAGAAAAAAGTGGCGAGATTCCTATCAAAGCCAACGGCAAAATGATTATTATTGATGGTGGTCTAGCTAAGGGCTATCAAAAGAAAACAGGTATTGCAGGCTACACCCTGATTTCAAATAGCTACGGGTTAGAACTGGTAGCCCACAAGCCCTTCTCATCAGTCGAAGACGTATTGCAAGGCGGAGGTGACATCATCTTTATTAAACGATTGGTTGAAGAAGTTGCTCACAGAACCTTGGTCAAAGACACTGATAACGGCAAACACCTCTTAAAAGAAATTAAAGACCTCTATCACTTGTATCAACATTTTGACAGCTATTAAAAAATAACAAAAAAGCAGGGCTGATTGCCCTGCTTTTTTGGTTATGAGACGCATTGTCATTAATTATTAATACTTGTCATCTGTTTGACTTGAAAATAGCATCTTTAGGATAGGAATTTTATTATATAATCAATGCTTAACTGAGTTGATTTTCTTGCTAAAGAAGTTGTTTAAAAGGGAAGTGAGCCGGTGGCAATAGCAATTGTAAAGGCTTTGTGATAAAATAAGAAAGAAAAAATATAAAAGAGGTACCAACATGGAAGTGGCAGAAATTCGCCAAAAAATAGTAGAAAACAAAGAGAAGTTGACTAGCTTCAGGAGGTCTCTTTGACTTAGATCACCTAGAAGAAGAAATCGCCCTCTTAGAGCATCAGATGACAGAGCCTGATTTTTGGAATGACAATATCGCAGCCCAAAAAACATCTCAGCACCTTAATCATTTAAAAGCAACTTTTGAGACTTTTCACCAGATGCAAGAACTATCTGATGAGACAGAGTTGTATCTAGAGATGCTAGACGAAGATGACAGCATCCAAGAAGAGTTAGAAGACAACCTTGTCAAACTAGAGGGCATTTTAGCTAGCTATGAAATGACCTTGCTCTTGTCAGATCCTTATGACCAGAACAATGCTATCTTGGAAATACATCCTGGATCAGGAGGCACTGAAGCGCAAGACTGGGCTGACATGCTCTTTAGAATGTACACCCGATTTGGAAACGCTAAAGGTTTCAAAGTTGAAACCTTAGACTATCAGTCTGGTGACGAGGCGGGTATCAAATCTGTGACCCTTTCGTTTGAAGGGCCTAATGCCTATGGCTTTTTAAAATCCGAAATGGGAGTACACCGTTTGGTACGGATCTCACCGTTTGATTCCGCAAAACGTCGTCACACTTCTTTTGTATCTGTTGAGGTCATGCCTGAGCTTGATGATACCATCGAGGTTGATATTCGCGATGACGATATTAAGATGGATACTTTCCGATCAGGTGGTGCCGGCGGGCAAAATGTCAACAAGGTATCAACAGGGGTTCGTTTGACCCATATTCCTACAGGCATTGTAGTGGCTTCGACAGTTGACCGTACGCAGTACGGAAACCGAGACCGGGCAATGAAAATGCTCCAAGCCAAGCTGTATCAGTTAGAGCAAGAAAAAAAAGCAGAAGAAGTCAATGCCCTAAAAGGGGACAAAAAAGAAATCACTTGGGGCAGTCAAATCAGGTCGTATGTCTTTACCCCCTACACCATGGTCAAGGATCATCGTACCAATTTTGAAGTGGCTCAAGTTGACAAGGTCATGGATGGTGATATCGAAGGTTTTATCGATGCATACCTCAAAAGGCGCATGTCTGATGACTAAGCCTTGCAACCCCAACGAGAGATAATGTAAAAGAAAGAAGAAAAACATGGCATTAATTGAAATGAAAGGTGTTTCCAAGAAATACCGTCGCTCAACAACTGCCCTGCGAGAGATCAATTTCTCTGTGAACCAAGGTGAATTTGTCTACTTGGTTGGCCCATCTGGAGCAGGGAAATCGACCTTTATAAAACTCCTCTACGGTGAAGAAAAAGTGTCATCAGGCTTACTGACAGTTGGTGAATTTGATTTAAACAAATTAAAACCCAAAGAAGTGCCTATTTTGAGGCGTCACATTGGAGTAGTCTTTCAAGATTACAAACTACTTCCTAAAAAGACGGTGTTTGAAAACGTGTCTTACGCAATGGAAGTTATTGGTGAAAAGCGTCGTGACATCAAAAAGCGTGTGCCTGAGGTGCTTGATTTGGTAGGGCTTAAACACAAAATGCGCTCTTTTCCAGACCAATTATCAGGTGGTGAGCAACAGCGTGTTGCGATTGCACGCGCGATTGTTAACAATCCAAAACTCCTCATCGCAGATGAGCCGACAGGGAACTTAGACCCTGATAATTCTTGGGAAATCATGCATTTGCTAGAGCGGATTAACCTCCAAGGGACCACTATTTTAATGGCGACCCATAACAGTCATATTGTGAACACTCTTCGCCACCGCGTTTTGGCCATTGAAAATGGTCGCATTATTCGAGATGAAGAACAAGGAGAGTACGGATACGATGATTAGACATTTTTTCCGACATATTTGGGAGTCGATTAAAAATCTCAAACGTAACATTTGGATGAGTCTAGCTTCTATCAGCATGGTTGCTGTGACCTTGGCTCTACTTGGTATTTTTGCAGCGACCCTACTCAATATCCAACGTGTCGCATTAGGTGTGGAAAATAACATTCGCATCAATGCTTATTTGCAAGTGGATTCAACGGACTCGCTAAAAAAGGTGCAAAACATCAACGGTGAAATTGTTGATAATGAGAATTACCATAAGATTTACAAGCAAATTGCAGCGATTAAAGGCGTGGATAAAATTGTCTTTTCGAGCAAGGACGAGCAATTGCAAAAGCTCCAAGAGACTCTGGGTGAGGTTTGGAGCATGTATGACCAAGATTCCAACCCACTCCAAGACATCTACATGATTGAAACCAAAACATCCAAACAGGTAAAACCCATCACCAAAAAAATCAAAAAAATTGCTGGTGTAGAGGATGCTGACTATGGTGGCATCAACTCAGACAAGCTCTTTAGGTTTTCATCTTTTATCCAAACCTGGGGACTTATCGGAGCGGCTATTTTCTTATTTGTCGCAGTCTTTCTCATTTCAAATACGGTGCGCATGACAATCATGTCGCGTCAGAGAGATATTGAGATCATGCGTTTGGTAGGAGCTAAAAATTCCTATATTAGAGGACCTTTCTTTTTCGAAGGGGCCTGGGTTGGTTTTTTAGGAGCTGTTTTGCCAGCCATCTTGATTTATTACACTTATGATTTTTCTTATAAGCATTTCATGCACGATTTGCAGCTGAATAATTTATCGATGTATCCAACCAACCCTTACCTTTATTGGTTGATTGGTGCCTTGTTTGTTATCGGTATTTTTATTGGATCCTTAGGATCTGTCTTATCAATGAGACGCTATCTAAAATTTTAACGAAAAGCCTTCTGACGTTTGATCAGAAGGCTTTTGTTATCTCAAAAAAGGATTGGTATTTTTCTCGTGACTAATCGTTGTTGACGGGCCGTGTCCAGGGTAGAGGCGGTAGTGGTTTGGTAGAACTAGCAACTGTTCTTTAATAGAGCGAATCAGTTGTTCGTAGTTACCAGTAGGCAAGTCCGTACGGCCGATACTCCCTCGAAATAGAGTGTCTCCTGTCAGGACTAACTCTTCATCTGGAAAGACAAAAGAGACCCCACCTGCAGAATGCCCAGGCGTTGCTAATACTGAAAAATCAAAACCTGCAATATGATAAGGCACTTGGTAATCAAAGGTTTCTTCAGCTGGTTGGCAGATGATATCTGGTAGGTCAGCGTGGCGCATCAAGCCAGACAAGTTATATTCGGGCAGGTATAACCATTCAGCCTCTTCTTTAGCGACGTAAACGGGTGGGTTTTGAAAAGCTTCTCTGACCAATTCCAAACTCATAATATGGTCGTAATGGGTATGAGTTAGCAAAATCGCTGCCACAGGCTTATCAAGTGAGCGCAATTTAGCGATAATGGCAGGGCCGTTGCTGCCTGGATCTACGACTAGTGTAGCTTTGTCGTTCGTCAGTAAATAGGTGTTTTCCCCAGCGACAGGGTTTGTCAATGTTAAAAGTTCCATACCTTTAGTTTATCAAAAATTGCCCCAATTACCAACCCTGTTTGCTATTTTACCAGGAAATTTTATGGTGTACTCGTTGTAATAAAGCGAGAATTATCAAATATAATAGGCTAAAAAATGATATAATAGGGGTACTATGACCAATGATTTTTCACGAAAATACGCTGTCATCGACTTAGAGGCAACTGGCTCAGGGGCATTGGCCTCTATTATTCAAGTAGGTATCGTCATTATCAAAGATCAAGAAATCGTCGATTCTTATCAAACCGATATTAATCCTCACGAACCTTTGTCAGACCATATCAAAAAACTAACAGGCATAACAGATCATCAATTATCTCAGGCACCAGATTTTTCTCAGGTCGCCAAAACCATCTATGAGCTAATTGAAGACTGTGTTTTTGTGGCGCACAATGTCAAGTTTGATGCGAATTTGTTAGCAGAGAGTTTATTTTTCGAAGGATACGAATTGTTAACGCCCAGAGTTGATACTGTTGAGTTGGCACAGGTGTTTTACCCAAGCTTAGAAAAGTATAGTTTGGGGCATTTGTCAGAACAGCTACAATTAGAGTTGTCTGATGCGCATACTGCTATTGCGGATGCCAAAGCAACAGCAAAGCTATTTATCAAATTGCTTCAAAAAATAGAAAATCTTCCACGAGAGACTTTAGAGGCTGTTTTGTGCTACTCAGGAAGTCTCTTATTCGAGACAGAGATGATTATCCGAGAGGCCTTATCAAAAAGTAAACCATATAATCCTCAAAAACACATCAACCTCAATGGGATTTTGCTAAAAAAAGAAAAACCTGCTTTGAAACCACGCCAAATGTCAACGGATTTTGCCATTAACACAGCCTTGTTATCCTTAGATGAGCGGGCTAGCCAAAAAGCATTTGTGCAATTCGTCGAAGAAGGGCTTGATCAGTCAGAGCCTAGTTTTATTCAGGCACAGGCAGGTATCGGAAAAACTTATGGCTATTTGTTGCCTCTTTTAGCCCATAACAAACAAACGCAAGTAGTGGTTAGCGTGCCAACAAAGATCCTGCAGGATCAAATTGTGGCTAACGAAGTCACAGCTATTAGTGAACAGTTTCACTTGGACTGTCATAGCATTAAAGGTCCTGGGAATTACATTAAATTAGATCTTTTTCAAGAAAGTCTCAATCAAAAAGATGATAATCGCTTGATCAATCGCTACAAAATGCAATTATTGGTCTGGCTTTTTGAAACATCGACGGGTGATTTGGATGAGATTAAGCAAAAGCAACGCTTTGCAGCTTATTTTGACCATATTAAGCATGACGGGGTTCTTGAGTCAACTTCTATTTTTTATGATTATGATTTTTGGAGAAAAAGCTATGAAAAGGCAAAGACGTGTCGGTTATTAATCACGAATCACGCTTATTTTCTACACCGAGTACAGGATGATAAGGCCTTTGCCAAAAATAAGGTACTGGTTTTTGACGAGGCTCAAAAGCTAGTCTTACAATTAGAGCAATTATCGCGCCAGCACATTGACCTTATGGCTTTGCTTCGGGATTTGCAACAAAGCATCAATAAACCACAATCCTTGTTAGAAAAACGACTATTAGAAGGCATTGTATTTGAACTCAGCCAGCTAGCGAGTGATTACTATCAAAAAGGTATCCGACCAAATGAAGGGTCTTGGACAAGGCTAAAAGAACACGTCAAGGAATTGCCAGATGGCGATTTTACAGAGTTAAAACGACTCTTTCAACACCAAGATGACGATTACTGGATTAGCAGTGAGCAGCAAGACGAAAAGCGCGTGACTTATCTCAATGTGTCTCGAAAAAGCGTCACTAATTTAAAAACCTTTTTGCCAGAGACTTTGAAATTATATTTTGTATCTGCGACGCTTCACATTAGCCCTCAAGTTAGCTTAGCCGATTTGCTTGGATTTGATCGTTTTGCTTACAGTGAGATTGACAAGCAAAGCCATCCTAATCAGTTGTTGTTTATCGACAAGGAAATGCCTCTAGTAAGTGACTCAACAGACCAAGCCTATGCTCAGGAAATTGCAGAGCGACTGTTGCGATTGAGTAAGCAGCCAGCCCCTGTTTTAGTTCTCTTTACCTCCAAAAAGCAGATGCTGATGGTGTCTGATCAACTTGATAGTTGGCAGGTTAGTCATTTAACCCAAGAAAAAAATGGCACGCCTTACAGCATCAAAAAACGCTTTGATCGCGGGGAGCAGTCGATGTTGTTGGGGTTAGGCGCTTTTTGGGAAGGAGTGGACTTTGTCCATGCTGATCGTATGATTGCAGTGATTACAAGACTACCATTTGATAACCCAGAGGATGTATTTGTTAAAAAACTAAGTAGCCATCTCCTCTCACAAGGCAAGAACCCTTTTAACGATTATTTTTTACCCATGGCGATTTTAAAACTCAAACAAGCCATCGGACGAACCATGCGCCGTGATAATCAGAAGTCAGCTATTATACTTTTGGATAGACGGGTCATTACAAAATCTTATGGGCAAGTGATTTTAGACAGTCTAACCAACGATTTCACAGTCTATCAGCAAAATTTTGAGGATAGCCTAGAAAAAATAAATGATTTTTTGACATAATAAAAAATGGTGATTTTTATTTAGTTAATTTAATATATTTGTTTCGCAAATGCTTATTTATAGGCATTTGTGTTTTGATTTTAATTGATAAAAAATGAATAGATAGTAACAATGATTTAGCTACCTTTACTATTTAGTGAGTATCTTAGAATCAAGGTGTTTCATTCAACAAAATGGTCAAAATCACTGACACTTTAGACGAATTTAGTGACTAATTGTTGACAAGGAAAAAGTGCCGGAGTCCAGAAGTAGAGGGCTTGTCGAGGCAACGTTTTCACATGTTACTATTCCAACATAAACCATTTTCTGATATAATAGATGAGATTACATGTCAAAGGGGAAACCATTGAACAAGCGTGAAAGATTCAAGAGTATCTTGTATGTCTGTGCTGGCCTGATTAATCTGATTTGCATAGGGGTGTTGTTTCTTTTTTATGTCCCTATTTACGAGCGAATTCAAGAAAAATCAGACCTAGTTTTGCTAGCTCAAGCACAGACGCCCCTAAAAAAAGTTTCTCACATTGAGTTTTACGATGGCCAAAAGGCCTATGCGAGTGTCTTTGGTAAAGATAGCTCAGGTCATGACCTTATTGTGAGCATTGAGGAAGGAACTCAGCACGTAATCCTTAGTGACCCCAAAGAAGGCATCAGCAAAGACGCTGCTCGTGCTGTTGCCCGTAAAAACGGTGCTAAAGACATTCAAAAGGTCGTCTTTGGCATCGACCGTCGCAACAAGGTTTGGGAGGTATGCTCTCAACAGGGGAACTACATGATTGACTTTAAAACAGGAAAACTGCTAAGAAAGGAGTGTCTATGACAAAATTATCGAAACGTGTTTTGGAAATGGAAGAAAGTGTTACTCTAGCTGCTGGTGCCAGGGCAAAAGCCTTGAAAGCACAAGGGAGGGATATTTTAAATTTAACACTAGGTGAGCCAGATTTTGTCACACCTCAAAATATCCAAGAAAAAGCTATCGAAGCAATCACTAATGGCAAGGCGAGTTTTTACACGGCTTCTTCTGGCTTGCCAGAATTAAAAGCAGCTATTGTGGCTTATATGGCAGAGCACTATGGTTACGAGGTTGCTCCACAACACATTGTAGCTGGGACAGGTGCTAAATATGTCTTGTATGCCTTTTTTATGGCCGTTTTAAATCCTGGAGATCAGGTGCTGATACCGACACCTTACTGGGTGTCTTACGCGGATCAAATAAAAATGGCTCAAGGAGAACCGGTCTTTGTTGAGGGGCTAGAAACACATCAGTTTAAGGTTACAGTAGAGCAGCTAGAAGCTGCTAGGACAGCTAAAACAAAAGTGCTTCTCATCAATTCGCCGTCTAATCCGACAGGCATGATTTACAGCAAAGACGAGTTACTTGCTATCGGTGAGTGGGCAGTGGCGCACGACATCCTAATCTTAGCAGATGACATCTACGGGTCACTGGTCTACAATGGTCATCAGTCAACTCCGATATCCACTCTCTCAGAAGCCATTCGCCAGCAGACCATAACCGTTAATGGTGTTGCAAAAAGCTATGCCATGACAGGTTGGCGTGTCGGATTTGCAGTAGGAAATCCTGAGATCATTGCTGCTATGGGTAAAATTATCGGACAAACCACGTCCAATTTGACCACCGTTGCTCAGTATGCCGCTATTGAAGCTTTCGGTGGGGATCAATCATCTGTTGAAACGATGAGGTTAGCCTTTGAAGAGCGACTCAATACGATTTATCCTTTGCTGAAACAAGTTCCTGGATTTGACGTTTTTAAACCACAAGGGGCATTTTACTTTTTCCCAAATGTGGCAAAAGCCATGGAGATGAAAGGTTATACCGACGTCACAGCTTTTGCGGATGCCATCCTAGAAGAAGCAGGAGTGGCTGTTGTGAGCGGTGCAGGATTTGGTGCTTCCAAAAACATTCGATTGAGCTATGCTACTGATCTGCAAACCCTAAAAGAGGCTGTTAGACGTCTCCACGCGTTTATGACCAGCGATTGCTAAACAATGAAGTAAATTTATAGAAAAGAGATATTATGACTAAAAAGTACGTTTCCATTATTGATGTAAAAAACCATGTTGACCAAGAAGTGACTGTTGGGGCTTGGGTTGCCAATAAATCAGGAAAAGGAAAAATTGCCTTTCTTCAACTACGTGACGGCTCTGCCTTTTTCCAAGCAGTTGCTTTTAAACCAAATTTCATCGAACGTTTCGGTGAAGAAGAAGGAACAGCCAAATTTGACACCATCAAACGCCTTAGCCAAGAGACGTCTGTTCTTGTTAAAGGGATTGTTAAAGAAGACACTCGCTCAAAATTTGGTTATGAACTTGATGTTATTGACCTTGAGGTTATTGGAGAGTCAAAAGAATACCCAATCACGCCAAAAGAGCATGGGACAGATTTCTTGATGGACAACCGTCATCTCTGGTTGCGTTCTCGTCGTCAAGCGGCTATTATGCAAATTCGTAATGCCATTATTTACGCATCATATGAGTTTTTTGATCAAAATGGCTTTATTAAATTTGATAGCCCTATTTTGTCAGGCAATGCGGCTGAAAACACTACAGAACTATTTGAAATAGATTATTTTGGCACTCCAGCCTTTCTTAGCCAAAGTGGTCAGCTCTACCTTGAAGCTGGGATGATGGCGCTTGGTCGTGTCTTTGACTTTGGTCCGGTTTTCCGTGCCGAAAAATCTAAAACACGTCGTCATTTGACAGAGTTTTGGATGATGGATGCTGAGTATCCTTTCTTATCACATGATGAGTCATTAGACTTGCAAGAAGCCTATGTCAAGGCTTTGATTCAAGGCGTTCTTGACCGTGCTCCACAAGCATTGGAGACTCTAGAGCGTGATACAGAACTTTTGAAAAGCTATATTGCAGAGCCATTTAAGCGCGTGTCTTATGACGATGCCATTAGCCTTCTTCAAGAGCATGCTTCTGATGAGGGTGCTGACTACGAGCCGATTCAACACGGTGATGACTTTGGGTCACCACACGAAACATGGATTTCGAACTATTTTGGCGTACCAACCTTTGTCGTGAATTACCCAGCTAGTTTCAAAGCCTTCTACATGAAACCAGTTCCTGGTAATGAAGCGCGTGTGTTGTGTGCAGACTTATTGGCACCAGAAGGTTACGGTGAAATCATTGGAGGCTCTGTTCGTGAAGATGATTATGAGAAGCTTTTGGCTAAAATCATTGATGAAGGGCTTAACCCAGCAGATTACGAGTTTTATCTTGACCTTCGTAAATATGGATCTGTCCCGCATGCTGGATTTGGTCTAGGTTTGGAGCGCATGGTAACCTTTGTCGCAGGGACAAAACATATCCGTGAAGCAATGCCGTTTCCACGTATGCTGCACCGTTTAAAACCATAATCACATCGCTACTAGAGTGCCCTAAGGGGCACTTTTTGCTTAGTTTGCGGATATACCCGTGAGCTTAGCCTTGCTCGGTCAAGAAGAACTATCGACGACAAGGCTTTATATGCTATAATAAAGGGTAAAAGTACCAGAGAGGAGACAAAATGTCAGAAACAAGAATCAATTTGGTGATTGTTACCGGAATGAGTGGTGCTGGTAAGACAGTTGCTATCCAGTCATTTGAAGATTTGGGCTATTTCACCATTGACAACATGCCACCAACCTTAGTGCCTAAATTCTTAGAATTGATTGAAAAAACCAACGAAACCCAAAAGGTAGCATTGGTGGTTGATATGCGCAGTCGACTCTTTTTTAAGGAAATCACTTCTATTTTAGATGACATTGAGACAAATACCAAACTGGATTTTCGCATCTTATTTTTAGACGCAACGGATGGCGAATTGGTTTCACGTTACAAGGAAACCAGACGAAGCCACCCCTTAGCTGCAGATGGACGCGTTCTTGATGGTATTGTATTAGAGCGGGAGCTTTTATCTCCTCTAAAGAGCATGAGTCAAAATGTGGTTGATACGACAGAATTAACACCAAGACAGCTCCGCCAAGTGATTTCAGAACACTTTTCTAGTGACACGGATCAAGTGTCCTTTCGCATAGAGGTTATGAGTTTTGGCTTTAAGTACGGGTTGCCATTAGATGCTGATTTGGTCTTTGACGTTAGGTTTTTACCCAATCCCTACTATTTGGTTGAATTGCGTGAAAAAACAGGCTTGGATCAAGACGTTTTTGACTATGTGATGGCACATAAAGCCTCAGAAGACTTCTATCAAAACTTACTAGCACTGATGCTGCCTATTTTGCCTGCTTATCAAAAAGAAGGAAAATCTGTTTTGACCATTGCCATTGGGTGTACAGGTGGTCAACACCGTAGTGTGGCTTTTGCGCATCGGTTGGCAGACGCCCTAAAGGCAGACTGGCCGGTTAACGAAAGTCACCGAGATAAAAATCGCCGTAAGGAAACTGTAAATCGCTCATGAAAAATCCTAAAATAACCGTTATTGGTGGTGGAACGGGCATTCCCGTTATTTTAAAAAGCCTTCGAAAAGAAGCTGTTGATATTACTGCTGTGGTCACTGTAGCTGATGATGGCGGTTCGTCAGGAGAATTGCGTAGCGCCATGCAGCTGACCCCACCAGGTGATCTGCGCAATGTCTTACTAGCCATGAGTGACATGCCAAAGTTTTATGAGCGTGTTTTTCAGTATCGCTTTAACGCGACTGATGGTGCTCTAGCAGGTCACCCGCTTGGCAACCTCATCATAGCTGGCATTTCTGAAATGCAGGGCTCTACCTATAGTGCTATCCAGATTTTGACAAAATTTTTCCATATTACTGGAAAAATTTACCCATCAAGCGAACAGGCCTTGACCTTACATGCGGTCTTTAAGGATGGTCACGAGGTTGTGGGTGAGAGTTCGATTGCCAAGTATAAAGGCATGATTGACCATGTCTATGTGACCAACACTTATAACGATGAAGAGCCTCAGGCTAGCCGAAAAGTAGTGGAGACGATTCTTGATAGCGATATGATTGTCTTAGGACCAGGCTCTCTATTTACCTCTATTTTGCCTAATTTAGTCATTCCCGAAATCAAAGAAGCCCTACGAACCACCAAGGCAGAAATTGTTTATATCTGCAACATCATGACACAATATGGGGAAACGGAACAATTCACAGATGCTGATCATGTCACTATCTTAAACAATCATTTAGGTCAGCACGTCATTGATACCGTATTGGTAAATGTCGAAAAAGTCCCACAAGCCTATATGAACTCCAATCAGTTTGATGAGTACTTGGTTCAGGTAGAGCATGATTTTCCAGGGCTTTGTCGAGAAGCTCGGAGAGTGATTTCTTCTAATTTCTTGCGTCTGGAGCATGGAGGTGCTTTTCATGACGGTGATTTGGTGGTTGAAGAATTGATGAATCTGGTGAGGATGGCGAGACGATGAGTTTTACGACAAAAGTCAAAGAAGAGCTAATTCATTTATCTCTAAGCGACAAACACGAGTTGTCTGCCATCATTAAATTATCAGGCAGTCTAGGCCTAACAAGTCAAGGGCTGACCCTGTCAATTACCACTGAAAATGCCAAAGTCGCCCGCTATATTTACGCTTTAATTGAAAATTGCTATCAGATGGTGCCAGAGATTAGGTATTATCAAAAAACCAACCTTAGAAAAAACCGGGTCTATACGGTTTACCTCGATAAGGGTGTTGACAAACTCCTGACTGACTTAAAGTTAGCAGATTCTTTTTTTGGCATCGAAACAGGTATCGAAGAGCAGATTTTCTTAGAAGACAATGCAGGGCGTTCCTATCTCAAAGGAGCTTTTTTGGCGACAGGAACCCTCCGAGACCCAGAATCGGGCAAGTACCAGCTTGAAATTTATTCGGTCTATTTAGACCATGCTCAAGACCTGGCAAAGCTCATGCAAAAGTTTATGTTAGATGCCAAAACAATTGAGCGCAAACATGGTGCAGTGACTTACCTCCAAAAAGCCGAAGACATTATGGATTTTTTAATTGTGGTCGGAGCCATGTCCTGTAAGGAGTCGTTTGAGTCCATCAAGGTCCTTCGTGAGGCCAGAAATGATATCAACCGAGCCAACAATGCCGAGACAGCTAATATTGCAAAAACCATCACAGCCAGCATGAAAACCATAAACAACATCATCAAAATCATGGACTTGATTGGGTTTGATGCTTTACCCGCTGATTTACGACAAGTCGCTCAGGTACGTGTGGCACACCCAGACTATTCTATCCAGCAAATTGCAGATAGTTTAGAGACTCCGCTAACCAAGAGTGGGGTGAACCATCGCCTCAGACGAATCAATAAAATCGCTGATGATTTATGATGCTGACTTGAGTTTAAAGAGTCAATAGATTAGGTTTTCGCAGAGAGTGCTAACTCTGATGTTTAGCGTTGTGATTGAAAGGAGTAGGATTAGCTTTTTATGACTGAGACCTCTAAAGCTGTAGAGTGCCCGCTTAATTACCAAGTGGTCAGTTTATTGCAATTTCTTTTTTCTATTTTTGTCATTGTTATCCATAGTGGGCGCTTAGTTGAAAATGAGATCGCTCACTTTGTGTTAAAGAGTGGTTTAGGCCGAATGGCAGTGCCTTATTTTTTAGTTTCTAGTAGCTTTTTTATTAGTGCCTATGGCAAGGATATTATTAGACTTCGTCGTTACACCAAGCGGTTAATGAAGCGCTATGTTTTTTGGAGTCTTCTCTACCTTCCTTATGCCTATTGGTACTTTTTGCAGCTTAAATTATCGCAGTGGTACCTATTACCAGCTCTTTTGATTGGCTTTTTTTACACAGGCATGTGCTACCATTTGTGGTATGTTCCTGCCATGATTACAGGTTGGTTGCTAGTGAGTTGGTTAAAAAAGCGGTGTGGCAAGTGGTGGACTCTTGTTATTGTGATGGTTTTGTATGGTTTAGGTGCGTTTGAGACCTACTCAGCCTTTATTGAACACAGTCTGCTATCAGATTACTTTTCTGCTTACCTTTCTATTTTTCAAACGACGCGTCATGGTCTTTTTTATACCCCAGCTTATATTTACATAGGCATGCTTTTGTACGAGCATTTTTCCTCGAAACGATTGGCTGAAAAAGGGCAAACCTATCTTCTGGTAGCCCTTGGATGCTTAGTGCTTGAAAACAGTCTTATTTTTTTCAATCAAGGTCATGATAAGAATTTTTTCCTTGCCTCTGTTCCCTTTACGGTTTTACTTGTTAAGTATAGCCTCAGGACAAGATGGCTGAAAGGCTATGATTTATCCAAGCTAAAAGAACTCAGTTTGTATTATTATGTGATTCACCCCATATTTATCGAATTGTTTCTCTTAATCTTAAGTCCTTACGGCTTTTCAAATCATATTAGAGGCAGTTTCTTGTTTGTCATGACGCTTATGGCTACACATATGACGTCGTGTTTACTGATATCAGGCAGGGCTTATTTTGCCAAGCGATAGTCACCTTGCCTTTTGAATGCTTTTTTGTTCTGTGATATGATAGTAATCAATAATACAAAGGAGCAGTAACACCATGTCATGTACAACCATTCTTGTTGGAAAAAAAGTGTCTTATGACGGTTCAATCATGATTGCACGAACCGAAGATTCTCAAAATGGGGACTTTACCCCTAAAAAATGGTCATTGTCACACCAGACAAGCAACCTAGGCATTATCAATCTGTCCTATCTCGTTTTGAAATGGACTTGCCAGACCATCCGATGACCTACAGCTCAGTTCCAGATGCTCTTGGCAAAGATGGGATTTGGGCAGAGGCAGGTGTCAATGAAGAAAACGTCGCTATGTCGGCTACTGAAACTATCACCACCAATTCTCGCGTGCTAGGAGCAGATCCTTTGGTACCTTCTGGCATTGGAGAAGAAGACATGCTGACCTTGGTCCTTCCCTATATTCATTCGGCTAGAGAAGGGGTTCTTCGTTTAGGAGAAATTTTAGAAAAGTACGGTACTTATGAGTCTAATGGCGTAGCATTTTCGGATGAAAATGAGATTTGGTGGCTAGAAACCGTTGGTGGACACCACTGGATTGCTAGACGGGTTCCAGATGATGCTTATGTAACCAATCCTAATCAACTGGGGATTGATCATTTTGAGTTCAATAACCCAGAAGACTACCTGTGCTCTGCTGATCTGAGAGAATTTATTAACCAACACCATCTGGATTTGACTTATAGTTACGAGCATTTTAACCCACGTTATGCTTTTGGTAGCCAGCGCGATAAAGACCGCCATTACAACACGCCCCGTGCCTGGGTTATGCAGCGCTTTTTTAACCCTGAAATTAACCAAGATCCACAGAGTTTTGACATTCCTTGGTGCCAAAAACCATATCGAAAAATTAGCATTGAGGATATCAAATACGTATTGAGTAGTCACTATCAAAACACGATTTATGATCCTTATGGGCCTTTAGGGGACAACGTTAGTCAAAAGGCTTTTCGCCCTATCGGTATTAATCGAACCAGTCAAACAGCTATCTTGCATATTCGCCCAAATCAGCCAAAAGAAATCGCAGCCATTCAATGGATGGCATACGGGGCAATGCCTTTTAATACGATGGTTCCCTTATTTATTCAAGTCACCCAAATTCCTGATTATTTTGCAAACACAGCAGAAGACGTTTCTACAGCTAATTTTTACTGGGTCAATCGCTTAATCGCAGCATTAGCAGATCCTCATTATCAGCACCATGCAACTGATTTAGAAACTTACATGGAAAATACAATGGCTAAAGGGCATCAGATGCTCCATAGGGTAGCAAAAGAATATGCTATGGGCAAGGCTGTCGATTTGGCAGTTGAAAATCAGCAGATGAGTGACTATATTCAGCTAGAGACACAACAATTATTAAATAAAATTCTACACGATGCTAGTAATTTGATGACAAATCGTTTTAGTCTCAGTGATTAATGTAAGATTGAGTTAAAAAAAGACATAAAAAAACCTTCTTGATAATCCAAGAAGGTTTTTTTATGAGACGATTGCTTATTTTGCAGCGTTTTCGTCTTTGAGACCATATTTTTTGTTGAAACGGTCCACACGTCCATCTGCTTGAGTGAACTTTTGACGTCCTGTATAGAATGGGTGAGAATCTGATGAAATTTCTACACGAATAAGTGGGTATGTTTGACCTTCAAACTCAACAGTTTCTTTAGAGGTTTTTGTTGAACCACTAATGAATTGGTAACCTGTAGTTGTATCAAGGAAAACAACTGGGCGATAATCTGGATGGATGTCTTTTCTCATCTTAAAAAATTTCCTTTCTGCCATGATACTGTCCGCATCATAGTTATTAACCACTCTAGTTTAACAAAACTTATCAGACTTGACAAGCTTTTTTTACGATAATTCAGAATAAATTAACAGACAAAGCAGGTCAAAGCAAAATCAAAGATTAGGGCTCCACCAGGCGCAGGTTATTTGTCTGAAGGTACCTTAGTAAATAGGGCTTGGATTTCTTGGTAGATTTGGTCATTTTCTTCTGAGCTAGCAGAGTTTGCACCACTCGCTAAGGGGTGACCGCCGCCGCCGTGGGCTTTTGCGATGCCATTGACAATTTTTTCCTTGCTTCGCATACGCACACGGAAAGTGCCATCAGTTTGCTCAATAAAAATAACCCACGTTTCAACGCTATCAATTTTACCAGGTGTAGAAACAATAGCCGAACTTTCAGCCAGAGTAACGTCAAATGACTTGAGAACTTCCTGACTTAAAACGATACGAGCCGCACCATTATCATCAACTTCCAAGTGTTCCAGCACATAGCCTTGTAATTTAGCGATTTTGAATGGGAATGAGTCCATCTGCCTAGAAATAGCAGCAAAATCAAATTGGTAAGACCTCAACTGACTTGCGATAGCAAGTGTTTTACTGGTCGTAGAGGGGTAAAGAAAGCGACCCGTGTCACCGACAATACCAGCGTATAACAAGCTGGCAGCTTGGTCCGTAATGGTTAGTTTTTGGCTAAAGGCAAAATCAGCAATGATTTCACTAGCGCTAGAAGCAGTAGTGTCTACGTAATAAAGGCCACCATAGACATCCTCATTTGGATGGTGGTCTATTTTAATGAGGAAATCTCCTTGCAGATAACGCTCATCGTCAATTCTCGGACGATTGGCAGTATCGGTGATAATCACGAGCGCATGTTTGTAATCCTCGTCTGAGACGCTGTCCATAGTTCCCAGCCACGAAAGGCTAGGCTCATCAAAGCCAGTAATCAGAACCTTTTTTTGAGGGAAATTATGGCGAATAATCTCCTTTAGCCCGCCTTGGCTCCCCAGAGCATCTGGATCGGGATTTTGATGCCTGTGAATGATGATGGTGTCATAAGCTACTATTTTGTTTAAAATGTCTGTAAAAGTTGTCATGGTGCTCCTTTGCAAAAGTAACAATGCCTCCAGTTATCTGGTTTCGTGTAGTTATTTGACGACAGATAGCTGTCAGTGGTTTTTCTTCATTATAGCACAAAAAGGCATTTGTTTAGTGGATTGACTCTGCTCTTTTAGGAAGTTAGCACAACAAGTGATGGCTTGTATTAAGGTTTGGAAAACGAGTTGCACAAAGATTTATCAACTAGGCGTTTCAAATGGCTTGCTTTTTAATCGTTTTTTGGTATCATATTAAAAATATATTTACAAGGAGAATAAGCTTGGAAACACGACAACTCAAAGAAATTCCCAAGGCAGAGCTGCATTGCCATCTGGATGGCTCTTTATCTTTGGAGACAATCCGTCAGTTAGCTAAACTGGCTCATATTAATGTCCCACAAGATGATAGCGACTTAAAACCTTTGGTCACAGCACCAGCAAGCTGTGAGTCTTTGATAGACTACCTAAAGACGTTTGACTTTATTAGACCCTTGCTACAAACCTCAGAGGCTTTGAGGCTAGCAGCTTATGACGTGGTTAGACAAGCTGCCTTGGAAAATGTGATTTACATTGAAATACGCTTTGCTCCTGAGTTATCGATGGACAAAGGCTTATCTGCTGGGCAAGTCGTCGAAGCCGTACTAGATGGTATGGCTAGAGCTCAAGAAGACTTTGATATTGTGGCAAAAGCTATTGTCTGTGGTTTGCGCCAATCGCCTTTGGCGGTAAGCCAAGACATTTTTACCAATGTATTGGACTTTATTCCTAAAGGTTTGGTTGGCTTTGACTTTGCAGGAAATGAAAAAGACTTCCCGCCAGCTATTTTAGAAGAAGTTGTGACAACGACGACAGCATACGGACTTCCTTTTACCCTACATGCAGGTGAATGTGGTTGCCCCCAAAACATTTCAGATGCCATGAATCTGGGTGCGAAGCGCCTAGGGCACATGACGGCTATTACCAATCAACCTGAGTTGCTAAAAGAAATAATCTCTCAGCAGATAACAGCTGAATTGTGCCTAACAAGCAATCTCCAAACAAAGGCAGCAAAAACGATAGCAGATTTTCCTTATTTGCAACTCAAAGAAGCAGGAGCCAGGTTATCAATTAATACGGATAACCGTACCGTTTCAGACACAACACTGACCAAAGAATACACCTTATTTGCACAGTATTTCAATACCAGTATTGCTGATTTTTTAGCGCATAACCAAGATGCCATCAGAGGTTCTTTTGCGACAGCAACTGAAAAAGCTACCTTATTAGACCGTCTTGAAAAATCTTACGCCGCTTATGTAAGCAAGTAGTGCTTTTCTGAATAAAGTGTGATAAAATGAAAAGAGTTTAGTTATTTTGGGAGGACATTATGGCATTAGCAAAAATCGTCTATGCCAGCATGACAGGAAATACTGAGGAAATCGCTGATATTGTTGCCAAAAAATTGCAAGAATTAGGTCATGGCGTTGAAATTGACGAATGCACCACAGTTGATGCTTCAGAATTTGAGGATGCTGACATAGCAATAGTGGCAACTTATACATATGGTGATGGGGATTTGCCAGATGAGATTGTTGATTTTTACGAAGATTTACAAGATTTAGATTTGTCTGGCAAGGTCTATGGCGTTGTCGGATCGGGTGATACTTTTTATGACCATTTCTGCAAATCAGTTGATGATTTTGAAGACCAGTTTGCCCTAACAGGTGCAAGCAAAGGAGCAGACTCTGTAAAAGTTGATTTAGCTGCAGAAGATGAAGACATTGATAATTTAGAAGCCTTTGCAGAACAAATCTCTCAATCCTTAGCATGATAAGCTACGAGGCTAGCCTCAAGGCGATGATTAACACAAAATGCCGGGAATTGACCTGGCATTTTTTTATTTTATCAAAACAACCCGCAAACACTAAATAACTGCGTTAAGATATAGAAACAGGTAGGGCGATGACATTAACATTATTACGACAAGAGATTGATAAGATTGATCAGGAGTTGGTTCATTTGTTTGAAAAGCGATTAGCATTGGTCAATCAAGTTAGTGATCACAAGGTGCAGCACAACATGGCTGTTTTTGACCAGCAACGTGAAGGGGACATTTTAGAAAAAGTCTCGCAACTGGTTACGGACCCTTCGCTTGAGTCTGCTATTATAGAAACCTTTGAGGCGATTATGGCAATTTCCAGAAAACACCAGACATTGCGTCAAAACAAGGGTGATGCGCATGACTAAACCGATTGCACAGGTAGCAGATGTTCGTTTAAAAGATAACCTGATCTTGGCTGCTTTAGCCCTACCAATTGGTCTCGTGATAGGAGCGATAGACTATGTTTTTGGTCAGGGGCTACTAGAGATCTCTGCCTTTCGCCAACAACATTTGCTCTATCTTGTCCCATTTTTAGCCTTGGCTGGTTTAGTCATTGTTTATAGTTACCATCATTATGGCAAATCGGCAAAAAAAGGCATGGGACTGGTATTTGACGTTGGTCATGATAAGGCTGATGCCATTCCTTTGGTGCTGATTCCTTTGATTATCCTGTCAACCTGGCTCACGCATTTATTTGGGGGGAGTGCTGGTCGTGAAGGGGTCGCTGTGCAAATCGGCGCAGCGGTGTCTCACTATTGTCATCGACTGACAGCTATTAAAAATAAATCGCAAATCTTTTTAGTTATGGGAATGGCGGCAGGTTTTGCTGGCTTGTTTCAGACGCCTATGGCAGCGGTGGTGTTTGCATTAGAGGTTTTGTGTTTAGGTCAATTGAGCTATTCTGCCCTCATTCCAGCAGTGGTAGCCTCTTTTACAGCCTCTTGGACTTCTCACCAGTTAGGTTTGGAAAAATTTTCTGTCCCTCTGGTTGATGCCCTAGCAATGACCCCCACTTATTTTGTTCAGCTGATTTTGTTAGGCGTGGTCTTTGGCTTAGTTGGAAATGGCTTTGCCTATTTACTGGAAAAAGGAAAGCAAGTGGTCGCAAAACAATTGCCCAATCCTTATCACCGCGTCTTACTAGTGGGTGTGGTGTTGT
Organism: Streptococcus phocae; assembly: GCF_001302265.1. Lineage (GTDB taxonomy): Bacteria > Bacillota > Bacilli > Lactobacillales > Streptococcaceae > Streptococcus > Streptococcus phocae. The sequence goes on from NZ_LHQM01000010.1 coordinate 86,729, forward strand.
CAGCTGTCTTATTACTCTTTCATTTTGGTCGGTACACGGGCTTGGGAACTAACCTGATTGCGGCAGCTTTTGACCATCAGCCGATTTACTCGTATGACTGGCTCTTGAAATGTTTGTTAACGGTAGTGACCTTATCAGCTGGTTTTCAAGGTGGAGAAGTGACTCCTCTCTTTTCAATAGGGGCTTCTTTGGGCGTGGTACTAGCACCACTAGTAGGTTTACCTGTTCCCTTGGTTGCGGCACTTGGCTACGTCACTGTGTTTGGGAGTGCTACCAATACCTTTTTAGCTCCGATTTTCATCGGGATAGAGGTGTTTGGCGTAGCAAATGCACCAGCTTATTTTATCGTCTCAGCCTTTGCTTACATGGTGAGTAGAAGGCATTCGATCTATAGCCAGCAAAGGTCTGTTAACCCTTGAGAGCATGGAGCTTTCGAGGGGCTTAGTAGTTAAGGAAGATTGGCAAAGAAAACTCTTTACAATGGCGTGAGATTTTGATATAATGTAATTTGTGTGTAATGGACATACATAAATTACGGCTAATCCGCTAAGACAAGCGCTTAAGATTAGTAAGATAGGAGAATATAAAATGAATCCATTAATCCAAAGTTTGACTGAAGGTCAACTTCGCTCTGACATCCCTAATTTCCGTCCTGGTGACACTGTTCGCGTTCATGCGAAAGTTGTCGAAGGAACTCGTGAACGTATCCAGATCTTTGAAGGTGTAGTTATTGCACGTAAAGGTCAAGGGATTTCAGAAATGTATACAGTTCGTAAAATTTCTGGCGGTATCGGTGTAGAACGTACTTTCCCTATCCACACTCCACGTGTTGATAAGATCGAAGTCGTTCGTTACGGTAAAGTTCGTCGTGCTAAACTTTACTACTTGCGTGCATTGCAAGGTAAAGCAGCTCGTATCAAAGAAATTCGTCGTTAATCAGCAAAAAGCTTTAGCAAGTCTGCCCATCTTTTCAAGATGGCGACGGAGATACTTTTTGAAAACGAATTTCGATAGTTTGAGCAATTGCCTCAAGCTAAAAAAGGCAGAATCTTCCACGTGAAGGCTCTGCCTTTTTTTGATTGTCGCAATAATTGTAGGTGAGTTTTCTTAGCACTATCCTGCAAAATAAGGATGAAAATATGAGTTTAGTCTTGCAATCACTGTTTTTCTGGGTTACAATAGTTAGGTGGTTTAGGAGCAAGACCCCTTAGTTCAATGGATATAACAACTCCCTCCTAAGGAGTAGTTGCTGGTTCGATTCCGGCAGGGGTCATATTATCAAACAAAAAAGCCTTTAAGCTAAAGGCTTTTTTTGACGCTCAAATTCATCTGAGGGGCATAAAAGGGGTACAGCTTGTTAGTGCAACAAAGGCTACAGGACACAGAGGTAGCAAACATGTGAATAAAAAGCGTATGAGAGAGTGTTCTCAGCATTTGCTCTCTATCGATCAGGGTACTGAAACCTCATCTTTTTGCTTATATGGCTATTTTTCTAAAAAACCTGTGATGTCTTTCTTTAGTATCGATAGCAATCAATCTAAGGGGGAAATTATATACTTAATTCATAGTCTATTTGTAGATATTTTCCTAGTATACATAGCACTGGTTATACTACTATTGATTTATATAGCATTAAAACGATTAACCGATGCATTTTATAAAGGGATTTCAGACAATTAGTTTCGCAAATAGAAAAAATGCACTCAGAGTAATTTCTGAGTGCATTTTTTATTACCGCTTGATGTCTTTTTTATGGGCAAACCATTTGAGATACCTGTAGTCATTATCTAAAATGATAAAGTTGCCATCCACGATGTATTTGGCTTTTTCCTGGTCGACGGCTTGGTCAATGTCGTCGAGAGACACTTCAAAGCCGACGCACTCGCCAGGAGAGTCCTTGCCGCGTTGTTGTTTATCTTTGTTTTCTAAGGCTTCGACGATTTTGGCGATTGTTTCGGCATCGAGGGATGCTTTAGTGATGTCTATTGGAACGGTTGCCTCAACCGTATAAAAATCGTACCCACTGTCAAATTTTCCTTCAAAAGTGACGTCTTTCATCATTTGTGTGACCTCGTTTTCTTTCTGGACTGATATGTGTAGCGCTTTAAGTTTCCTTTGCTATCTACTCGAATTATAGTATAGGTGCCATATAAAAATCAATACTTTTTAGCTTTTTTCCGAGTAAATAGATGTGAAAACAGCTTGTGTTAATAGGTGATGCGCTAGCGATTGGTCATGTCTCTAGTTGGAGTGGTTAGGGAGGAGACTTGTTAACAGGTCTCTTTTTTAATGGCAAGAATTGTGCTATAATTGATTAGAAATAAAGCAAAGAAAATAGCATCATTTGCTTAACATAAGAGGGGTCATAGGAGATGACGGCACAAAAGACCATCTGAATGGTTCTTTTTTCGTTTGAGGGTGTAGCGCCCCTTGTAACAGTGTATATGGGCTTTGTTCTTCTTATTAAGAAAGGAAGTAATCGTGTTATCAAAAAAACGGTCTATTGATCACAGGATTGACTATGCCATTGTTTTTCCTGTGTTTTGTTTGTTGGTTTATGGGCTTTTAGCATTGTATGTCGCCATTAGTCACGATTTTCCTCATAAATTAATCGGGATAATGACGCAGCAAGTCATTTGGATTGGGGTTGGATTGATCATTAGTTTTGTCGTGATGTTTTTTAGCACGGCACTCTTGTGGAAATTGACACCTCTTTTTTACCTGTTAGGGATGCTCTTGATGATTCTTCCTTTGATTTTTTTCAGTCCACAGTTGGTGGCTGCGACTGGATCGAAAAACTGGATCACCATAGGCTCAGTCACGCTTTTTCAGCCATCAGAGTTTATGAAAATTTCCTATATCTTAGCCATGGCGCGACTAACCGTTTGGTTTAACAGCAAGGAAAAAAGGTCCCAGTTCAAAGACGATTGGAAATTATTAGGACTGTACTTGGTGGTCACCTTGCCTGTCTTGGCACTGCTGGGCTTGCAAAAAGATTTAGGGACCGCCATGGTTTTCTTAGCCATCCTAGGAGGAATGATTCTCCTATCGGGGATTTCTTGGTGGTTGATTTTGCCTGTTGGCGGGATATTGGTTACTAGTATACTCGTTTTTCTTTTGGTCTTTTCATTTCCAGCAGGTAAGGATGCCTTGATTGCTATTGGCATGGACACCTACCAACTAAATAGAATTTCTGCCTGGCTAACGCCTTTTGATTTTTCAGAAACCATAGCCTATCAACAGACCCAGAGCATGATTTCCATTGGTAGTGGCGGGGTTTTTGGCAAAGGGTTTGGCGTGTTAGCACTGTCGGTTCCTGTCAGAGAAAGTGATATGATTTTCACGGTAATTGCTGAAAATTTCGGTTTTATCGGAAGTTCCGTCTTGCTCAGTCTTTATTTGCTGTTGATTTATCGCATGCTCAAGGTCACCTTTGAGTCCAATAACCTGTTTTACACCTATGTTTCAACTGGGTTTATTATGATGCTTTTATTCCATGTGTTTGAAAACATCGGAGCAGCACTAGGAATACTGCCATTGACAGGGATACCCTTACCTTTTATTTCGCAAGGGGGCTCCTCGTTAATCTCCAATTTGATTGGTGTTGGCTTAGTGTTATCAATGAATTATCAGCGTGTGCTAGCACGAGACAAACAAAGTCAACAAGAACTTAGCAGGCGTTTACGCTATTAGATAAAAAAGGGAGTGATTACTGGTTTAGCTCAGAGTCGCTGCCCTTTTATTTTGCTCAAATAACTGTAAAAACAAGTGAAAATATGTTATAATTAAGGCTATGAATTATCACGATTATATATGGGATTTAGGAGGAACGTTACTTGATAATTACGAGCTTTCGACCCAAGCCTTTCAGGAAACCTTAGCTGCTTTTAATCTCTCTGGAGATGCCGTGGCTATACATGAGACACTCAAAGAGTCGACAGAAGCAGCCATTAACAAGTTTGCTCCGCAGGAGAAAGAGTTTTTAAAGGTCTACAAAGCTAACGAAGCTAAAAAACTCACCCATCCGATTTGGTGTAGCGGAGCTGAGGCGATTTTAAAAAAGGTGGTGGCATCAGGAGGGCGCAACTTTTTAGTCACGCATCGTGATGACCATGTCCATGACCTATTAGCCCAAGCAGGTTTGTCCATATATTTTGAGGATATTATCACCTCCTCAAATGGTTTTGCTAGAAAACCTAACCCTGAAAGTTTACTTTATTTGAAAGAAACATATAACATTAGTAATGCCTTAGTTATCGGTGACCGGGATATCGATAGCCAAGCAGGACAAGCAGCGGGTTTTGACACCCTGCTTGTCGATGGCAGAAAATCCCTATTGGAGATAGTGAATTAAATGATGGAAGAAAACAAACAATTACAAAACAAGGCTCAAGAATATGATGCGAGTCAAATACAGGTCCTTGAAGGGCTAGAAGCCGTTCGTATGCGCCCTGGGATGTATATCGGTTCCACAGCCAAAGAAGGTTTGCATCATTTGGTTTGGGAGATTGTTGACAACTCAATTGATGAAGCTTTAGCAGGATTTGCCAGCCATATCGAGGTCGTTATCGAGGCAGACAACTCGATTACAGTTATTGATGATGGTCGCGGGATTCCTGTTGACATTCAAGCAAAAACAGGGCGCCCAGCTGTTGAGACAGTGTTTACGGTCTTGCATGCCGGAGGTAAATTTGGTGGTGGCGGCTACAAGGTTTCTGGAGGACTACATGGGGTAGGCTCTTCAGTTGTTAATGCCCTCTCAAAACAACTTGATGTCCGTGTTTATAAAAATGGTCACATTTATTATCAAGAGTTTAAACAAGGGGCTGTTATCAATGATCTAAGCATTATTGGAACAACTGATCTGAGTGGAACCGCAGTGCACTTTACACCAGACCCAGAGATCTTTACCGAAACGACTGAGTTTGATTATAATGTGTTGTCAAAACGCATCCAGGAATTGGCCTTTTTGAACCGTGGACTAAAAATTTCTATCAAAGATAGTCGTCCTGGATCAGAACAAGAAGAGCATTTCCACTATGAGGGTGGCATTGGGTCATATGTTGGATTTTTAAATGATAAGAAAGACGTTATTTTTGAGACCCCAATCTATACTGACGGAGAACTGGATGGCATCACTGTTGAAGTAGCTATGCAGTATACCACAGGCTACCATGAACTAGTGATTAGTTTTGCGAACAACATTCATACTCATGAGGGGGGCACGCATGAGCAAGGTTTTAGAACAGCGCTCACACGTGTTATCAATGATTATGCCAAGAAAAATAAAATCCTCAAAGAAAATGAAGATAATTTAACAGGTGAAGATGTGCGTGAAGGGCTGACAGCAGTCATCTCTGTCAAGCATCCTAATCCGCAGTTTGAAGGACAAACCAAGACAAAATTAGGAAATTCTGAGGTTGTCAAGATTACGAACCGTCTCTTTAGCGACGCCTTCCAACGCTTTTTACTGGAAAATCCACAAGTGGCACGTCGCATTGTGGAAAAAGGTATTTTAGCGTCTAAAGCTAGAGTTGCTGCTAAACGTGCCCGTGAAGTGACACGTAAAAAATCAGGGCTTGAGATTTCAAACTTGCCAGGAAAACTAGCTGACTGTTCTTCGAATGATGCGCGTCAAAATGAATTATTTATTGTCGAGGGAGATTCTGCGGGAGGTTCGGCTAAGTCAGGACGTAACCGTGAGTTCCAAGCCATTTTACCTATTCGTGGTAAAATTTTAAATGTTGAAAAAGCAACCATGGATAGAATTCTAGCTAACGAAGAAATTCGCAGCTTGTTCACAGCCATGGGGACAGGCTTTGGGGCAGAGTTTGACGTGTCAAAAGCACGTTACCAAAAATTAGTTATTATGACAGATGCCGATGTTGATGGGGCTCACATTAGAACCTTATTACTGACCCTTATTTACCGCTTCATGAGACCTGTCTTAGAGGCTGGCTATGTCTACATCGCTCAGCCACCTATTTATGGTGTCAAGGTCGGCAGTGAAATCAAACAATACATTCAACCAGGTGTTGATCAGGAAACCGAATTAAAACTAGCTCTTGAAAAGTACAGTGTCGGTCGCTCAAAACCAACCGTTCAACGGTATAAAGGGTTAGGGGAGATGGATGATCACCAACTCTGGGAAACAACCATGGATCCTGAAAATCGCCTAATGGCAAGAGTTACAGTAGATGATGCCGCAGATGCTGACAGGGTCTTTGATATGCTGATGGGAGACCGTGTCGAACCTAGACGAGAATTTATCGAAGAAAATGCTGTCTACAGCACACTTGACATTTGACCAAATATTTTTTTGAAAAGCACTTCAAAGTATGTTATAATCGTAACGTTACAGTGTGTTTTTGATAAAATTTTAATAAAAAGGCGATTCTTGCTACTGTTCCGAGAGAACCAGCATGTGATAAATCGCATCTAACTAATAAGGAGATTAAGATGTCAAGCGGAATTATCTTGCTGATTGTGGCCATAGTCCTACTAGTGATTATCGCCTATCTAGTAGGTGTCATTATACGTAAACGTAATGACTCGTTAATTACCAATTTAGAAGAAAGAAAACAAGCGTTATTTAGCTTGCCTGTAAATGAAGAAATAGAAGCAGTTAAATCCCTTCATTTAATTGGACAAAGTCAAACCTCATTTCGTGAGTGGAATCAAAAATGGGTTGACCTCACCTTAAATTCTTTTGCAGATATTGAAAATCATATCTTTGAAGCTGAAAATCTCAACGATACCTTTAATTTTATTCGAACCAAGCATGAAATTAACAATGTCGAAAGCCAATTAAACCTGGTTGAAGAAGATATTGCTGCTATCCGCGAAGCCCTTAGTGTGCTCAAAGAGCAAGAAGAAAAAAATAGTGCGCGTGTCACGCATGCTCTTGATTTATACGAACAGCTACAAGCTTCTATCGAGGAAAATGAAGATAATTTTGGCTCAACAATGGCCGAGATTAATAAGCAAATGAAAAACATTGAGGCTGAGTTTTCACAGTTTGTGGCACTCAACTCGTCAGGAGATCCTGTTGAGGCCTCAGGCATTCTGGATAAGGCTGAGGAGCACACCATTGCACTTGGTCAGATTACAGAGCAAATTCCAGCCATCGTTGCAAAATTGGAAGACGATTTTCCAGATCAGTTAGATGATTTGGAGACAGGATATCGACGTTTACTAGAAGAAAATTATCATTTTCCTGAAAAGAATATTGAAGCACGTTTTCAAGAAATCAGAGAATCTATTCGAGCGAATTCTTCTGAATTGGTGACGCTTGATTTAGACCGAGCACGAGACGAAAACACGCACATTCAAGAGCACATTAATTCATTATATGAATTGTTTGAGCGTGAAATCGCAGCTTACCAAGAAGCTTCAAAAAATAGTAAGATTCTCCCGAATTATTTGCTTCATGTTCAACGGAATAATGAGCAGCTGAAAAGTGAAATTTCGAGATTGTCTCACAAATATATTTTGAGTGAAAACGAAGCCTTAAATATCAAAGCATTTGATAAAGACATTACGGAAATCAACGATACTGTTTTGGCGATAGCCGAGAACTTCACTGAACAAGACAAGCCATTTTCAGAATTAGAAGCCATTTTCGAACGTAGTCTGAAAACCTTGTCGTCTGTAGAAAATGGACAAATCGAAGTTTTTGAAGCAGTGAAAGATATTGAAAAAATCGAAACTCATGCACGTCAGAACTTAGACCTTTATGTCACTCAATTGCATATGATTAAGCGCTATATGGAAAAACGCAATTTACCAGGCATTCCTCAGGAATTTCTGACAGCCTTTTTCACAACAAGCTCGCAATTAGAGGCCTTGATGGACGAGCTCAGCAAAGGTAGAATTAATATTGAAGCCGTATCACGTTTGTCTGAAATCGCTACAAATGCGATTGTCAATCTAGAAGAATTGACTTACCAAGTGGTTCAAAATGCAACTTTGACAGAGCAGTTATTGCAGTATTCAAACCGTTACCGTTCTTTTGAAGCGGGCGTGCAAAATAGTTTCGAACACGCACTAAGACTCTTTGAAGTGGATCACGACTACCAAGCGTCATTTGATGAAATCTCATATGCCCTCGAAACTGTTGAGCCAGGCGTTACCGATCGTTTTGTTAACTCATATGAGAAAACACGCGAACATATTCGCTTTTAAACAGGTTAAAGCAATAGTCAATTCAAAAGAGAATAATAAAAAAGGTCATTAGAGCAGATGTATCTAATGACCTTTTTGTAGGTAATTGTCTAATGAACTCCTATGGGGATAGGAGTAGCTAAATATTTTCAGATTATAATCATTAGCTAGCAACACCATCTAGTTAAGAAATCATTCTTTATAGAGGGAGAAGGAATAACAACATGACGAAACAGCAAATCATATCATATGGTTTATTGGGATTTTCCAAAGATTTATTAATGTCTTTTTCTGGAGGATTGCTGATGCTTTACTTCACAGATGGTGTTGAACTGTCACCTGTTTTAGTTGGTGGGATATTATTTTTTGGGCGACTGCTAGATGCTCTGTATGATATTGTTGTGGCTTATTTGATAGATTATTTTTCCATCAGTCATAAGAAATGCTATCTCAGTGGTGTTCTGAGTTCTATTATTATCTTTTTGTGCCTTTTTTCATTGGGCAGTTATCAGCACCTTTCTTTTTTGATACCCCTTATTTGTATTTTTTATTTTTTACTCGGGATTAGTTACACGTTAATGGATGTGAGCTATTGGTCAATGTTATCCAGGCTGTCAAAAACGGACCATTCGGAGACGATTTTATCAACGGTTGCCACTTGCTTTTCTAGCGGAGCTGCATTATTAGGTTTTAGCACAGCCTTGCCTCTGCTACACCTATTAGGGGGAAATCATTTAATAGATGGATTTTTTAAATTATCCCTTTTGTTATCTTCTTTGATTGTTGTGATTTTACTGTTATCTTATCCTTCTTTACCAGATGTGCGCGCAGATGAGGTCTCTCGAAAGGAAGAGGATAGCCTAGTCAGTATGGTAGCTTGCTACCAAACCGTTTTTAGAAGCAAAGCATTTTTGAAATATATTGTCTATTTTTCTTTTTTCAATTGTCTTTTGAATGGATGAATTCTTTTAATATTTATTATTTTAAATACAGTATCAATCAAGAGTTCTTTTTTTCACTTTATGCTTTTACAATTATGGCACAATTAGCAGCAGCCAGTTTATACCCCAAATGTAATCGCTATCTTAGTGCATCGCATTTGTTTTTGTTATCATCTGTGTTAAGTACTATAGGCATGCTAATGCTGTTTATTTTCGGACGTATAGCCCCTAACAATGCCCTGCTGATGTTTTTAGCGGCTTCAATGAAACAGATGGGATCAGGCTTATTTATGGTATCAGCTACTGTTGATTTAGCACGCTCAATCCATTTAAGTCAACTCGAAACAGGAGTGTATACTCCTGCCATACTGACGTCCGTCAAACTACTAGTGGCTAAGTTTACAATGGCTTTAGCAGGTTTAGGGGTAGGAATGTGCTTATCTTTTTCCGGCTATATTAGCAATACCATTCAAACTGACGACACGTCATTACGAATCGGCCTTTATGCCTTGATTTTACCGGTTTTTATGATTTTACTAAGTTGTTATTTTTACGTAGGATTTAAACGGTATTTATCGCTAAAGCATCAACCATAAATGGTAAAAATTTCTCATAGATTTAGACAAAAAAGCAGTTAGGCTACTAATGAGAATTAAAACACTTCAAAAGTTAGAAAAACTAACTTTTGAAGTGTTTTTTGATAGAAACAGCATAAGCATCGTAGCTGTCCTTTGTTTTTGAAATCTTTATGAAATAATCAATAAGTGATAGGGCAGGCAAGATCAGTTTAACAATTGTTAGGAATGGTCAAGCATTTTTGCCTCATTTTTCTATAATTCTTAAAATGGATTGACAATATCATCTTTTTTTTTTTTTTACACTATTAGAAGTGACAGAATAGTTAATGGATTGCTATTGCCGTAAAAGTTCTAAAATCCATCTAGTTAGACTTTTTAATGTGGAGAGAGGAAATGTATGAAAAGTAAGACGTGGAGACATTATCTAATAGCACCTGTTGTTATTAGTGCTTTTTTGTTGGGGGGACAAGTTCAAGCTAATGAGGTTAATGAACCAGTTCAGACTGGGGAGAATGTATCATCTCAAATGAAGCAATCAAATGAGGTAGTTGCTGAGCAAAAAGAAACTGCAGATTTATCCCAGTCATCTGAGCAGACTACCTTAAAAACTGATGAGAATTTGGAGACATCTATCACATCAGAACATTCAGAAAATCAACTAGCTAAAACATCTCAAGAACATCAAAAATCTATTCCATCTACACAAGATGACAATAACTCTAGTATTGAAACAGTTCAGGATGAAACAATTCAAGATGAAGCAGTTTCATTTAAGTCTAAAAGTAACAATGACGATTTAGCGGTAGAACCACAGGCTGTTAGTGTACAAGAACCAAAGCTTAAAGCAGAAGATGTAGAAGCGATTTATCGCCTCTACAATCCTAATTCAGGAGAACATCACTATACTTCAAGCAGGGGTGAAAATAATCACCTGATTAGTGTTGGTTGGAAAGCAGAAGGAATAGGTTGGTATGCTCCTAAACAGGGTGAAGCTGTTCATCGCCTTTATAATCCTAACAATGGTGATCACCACTACACCAAATCTAAGTATGAGAGTGATTTTTTAAATAATATTGGTTGGCGTTACGAAGGAATAGGATGGTACTCTGGAGGCAAAAAAGCCGTTTACCGTCTCTACAATCCTAATAATAAAGGTGCCGGAAGCCATCACTACACACATTCTATAGATGAAAATAATCATTTAGATAATATCGGTTGGAATGCAGAAGGAATAGGATGGTATAGTATTGATGAGGCAAATCTGGATTCTAGCTTAGTTAAGGCTAAGCATACTGTTAAGGCGACTGCAACACCTACTGGTTTGGAATTATCGGTATCTTCAAATACTGTAACCGATTATAGTAAAATACAATTTGCTGTATGGTCATCTGGCAGTAATAAAAGTGATTTAAAATGGTACCGTTCAAATGTTGATGGTTCAATCAAAGTATCATATTTGAATCATGATGGATTTGGCAGATATAACATTGAAGCCTATCTTGATCATTCAAATAAAAAACAATACCTAAGCTCAACCACCGTTGAAGTAGCATCTCAGAAAATCAATACGAAGTTGACTAAAATTGACTCGGCCACTTATTCAGTAGTAGTAGATAATGTTCCCGCTGCTATTAGTGGTGTGGTTGTTCCTGTGTGGTCAGCCCATAATGATAAAGATGATATAAAGTGGTATGAAGCAGAAAAACTAGCTAACGGTTCGTACAAAGCAGTTATTTCGCTAGCTAATCATAACCTTGATGAAGGCCTCTACAATGTTCATGTTTATGGAAAAGGATTTGCTAAGTTAGTTGGTCTTGGTGTAACCGAAGGATTTGTTGCGACTTCTGTGCCAAACCAAACTGGTAAAGTCGTCATTTCTGATGTTAACAAATCAAACTATACCTTCACCACTACCATTTCTGAAGTCGGTCATAAAGCAGGAGTTCAAACTGTTGAGGTTGCTGTATGGTCGGACTCTAATGGCCGAGATGATTTAGAATGGTATCAAGCTTTCAAACAAAATGATGGCACCTATAAAGCTACTATTCATCTAGCAACACACGAATATGTCAATGGCACTTATCAGGTTCATGTGCATTATGGTCTCAAAAATAAACAAAAATCAGCACTTGCTGCTTTGACAACTAATATTACAACACCTGCTCCAAGAGAATACATTAAAAAAGAGTTAGAGTCTATCCGCGCTCAATTCCAGCATTTATTTGGAAGTGTACCGGGAAGTAAATCGTTGGTAGTGATGCCGACAGATGGAACAGAATTACTATCTATTAATGATAATGTTCAACGTTCAGCATCAACAATCAAACTGTTTATTATGGCTGCAGCATTTGCTAAAGCTGAAAGAGGAGAATTAAATCTACAGCAAGCTTACACGGTCAAACCTAGTGATTTAGTAGCAGCTTCAACAGTTCTTACAGGAACTGCGGGACGCACATTTACTTTAGACGATATTACTCGAATGATGGTTCAGTATAGCGATAATACGGCAACGAATATCATGATTTCTGCTGTAGGTGGAACGAGTGCTGTTAATAATGAAATTCGTCGACTAGGCTACACCAAAACAACATTAAATCGTTATATGAGAATCCAATCTCAAATTGATGCAGGTTTGGAAAATTATATTTCAGCTGTTGAAGCTACAGATCTTCTAAAAAATATCTATAATTCGGCTACAACGATTAATCCAAACTCTGATAGAAGCATGTTAGCAAAATTGAGTAACAATTATTATAAACTATGGTTCCCTGCTGGCATTCAATCAATGGCACAAACATGGGATAAACCAGGAAATGATCCAGCCTTTGGCGTTGAAAACGATATTGCGATCATTAAACGTCATAATCGCGCTTACGCTATCGGTCTTTTGACACAAGCTAAAGGTGGTAATGGTCTTAGTCATACCAATCGTTTTGCTCAACTTGGTCAGTTTATTGCTAATAAACTATGAGTCTTTGAATAACTTTAGCAGTTAGGAAAACATAATTCTAACCTAATCCTAAACACCCCCACGACATAGGTCGTGGGGGTGTTTAGTTTAACTGCATAAAGTCTACTCAAATGGATAGCATAGATTATCTTTATCTTGTTTAGTGCAACGTGTCTTTTCCTTGGTGCTCGGCGATATAAGCTAATTTTTGTGATCTTGTTTTTCGTTTTTTAAAGAGTGCTTCTGCACTCATGGCAGCTTGCTTGCTGTCAAACTGTTCATAATAAAGTAGTTTGACGGGCCGTCGGCATCGCGTGTATTTGGCACCTTTTCCCTTGTTATGAGTGTCAAGTCGCTTTTCCAAGTCAGTGGTGTAGCCAGTGTATAAGGTTTTATCGGAGCACTCTAGGACATACATGTAGGCGTGCTTAGTCATTGCTAGCTCCAGGAATATTGGTGCCTTGCTTTCCAAAATAAATCTCGAAAATGTTATCGGTGTACTCACCGTTTTCTTTGTGCACAACTAATGGTGGCATGATGTGGAGTCCTTCAATTGAACCATCTTTAATGGCTTCAATCAATAGCATATTAGCTTCTTTACTTTGTTTAGGGTAAACAAACTGAATGCGCTTTGGAGCTAAACCGTGCAACCTGAGCACATCTAGTATTTCCAAGAAACGATCAGGGCGGTGCACCATAGCTAAGCGTCCGTTAGATTTTAAAGCATGCTTGGCAACCTGGCAAATATCGTCAAGATTGGTGGTTATTTCATGACGGGCGAGTAGGTAATGCTCGGAAAGATTTTTTTTGGAGGTTTTGCTACTTTTAAAATAAGGAGGATTGCAGAGCATTAAATCGACCCCAGAGCGTGGCACATGCGCCAAAAGATTTTTGAGGTCATCGCAAATCATACTCACCTGCTCTTCAAGGCCATTTAATTGAATGGAACGCTCTGCCATATCTGCTAAACGGGGTTGTAATTCAATTTCCACGATTGGAGCCTTGGTTTTGGTACTTACAAACAAACCGACAGCGCCATTTCCTGAGCACAAGTCAACAATTAACCCTTTGGAGGGAATTTTTGGGAAGCGAGACAGTAATACACTGTCGATAGAGTAGCTAAAAACATCTTTGTTTTGAATAATTTGAACGTCACTGGAGAAGAGTTGATCAATGCGTTCGCCATCTTTTAAGACTGTATTTTTCATATCGCTATTATAACAAAAATAATGATATTCTGATAGGCATGGCGGCTGGTGGAACTTCCTTTTTCTTTAATAATGCCCTGTTTCATGGTACAATAAGTAGGATTATAATCGAAAAGGAGACTCATGTGTTTTACGCTTATTTGCGAGGTTTAGTTGTCTTTTTGTTATGGGTTGTGAATGGAAATGCTCATTACCATAATGAAGACAAGATTTTAGATAAAGACGAAAATTACATTTTAGTAGCACCACATAGAACCTTTTGGGACCCTGTTTATATGGCTTTTGCAGCGCGTCCTAAGCAGTTTATTTTTATGGCTAAAAAAGAATTATTCACCAATCGTCTATTTGCTTGGTGGATTAAAATGTGCGGCGCTTTTGCTATTGACCGCCAAAATCCTAGTCCAGAAGCCATCCGATACCCAGTCAACATGTTAAAAAAAAACAATCGATCATTGGTGTTGTTTCCAAGTGGTAGTCGTCATTCCAATGATGTCAAAGGTGGGGTAGCAGTTATTGCTAAAATGGCTAAGGTGAGAATCATGCCGGCAGCTTATGCAGGTCCGATGACCCTAAAAGGACTATTGGCAGGAGAGAGGATAGACATGAACTTTGGTGATGCGATCGATGTTTCAGACATTAAACGCATGAATGAAGAAGGCATCGAAGAGGTTGCTCGTCGCATACAAGAAGCTTTTAGTCAATTAGACAAAGAAAATGCGGTTTTTCAGCCAGGTCGAAAGCGTTCTGTACTTAGCTATAGTTATCGCCTTCCTTTGGGATTATTATTACTGGTTATTTTACTGATGACCATGATATTTTCATACCTAGCTAGTTTTGTTTGGGATCCTGACAAACATCGCTAAAAATAGTTAGCGTTAAACACATCGAAAGATGTGTTTTTTTTGTATGTTTGCCTCATATTTGACACGAAACAGCGAATAATAAAGTGAGGTGAGAAGATATGATAGAAGATGTTTTAGTCAAAGTCAGGCAGCTGTTAAAAGAGTATTACTCAACGTCGCATCTGGTAACAGGAATGTTAATAGTTGGTATTTTTGTAGTGTTTGGTGTTTTTTTAGTAGGGCGTCCCAAATCCCAAAAACCAGCTAATAGCCTTTCTCAGATGCCTCAAAGCTTACAAGTGAGCAGGCAAGAGCCAAAAGAAAGCTCTTCTCAAGAAGCAGTAGCATACGAAAAAATCATGATAGACATCAAAGGCGAGGTTCATAACGAAGGCGTCTATCAGCTCAGTAAAGGAAGTCGATTGGTTGATGCTATTGAAATGGCAGGTGGACTGACAGAACAGGCTGATAAGAAAGCCATTAATTTCGCTGAAAAGTTAGCTGATGAAGCAGTGGTTTATGTCGCAAAAATTGGTGAAAATATTTCGGTCATCAAAGCACCTGGCGCGGATACTGATAGAGGTCAGCCATCAGATACTCAAAAAATTAATATCAATAAAGCCAGTTTGACGGACTTGCAAACAATTTCAGGAATTGGAGCCAAACGGGCTCAAGACATCATTGATCTTCGGGATAGTTTGGGTGGCTTTCAATCAATAGAAGAGTTGCGCAAGGTATCAGGCATTGGAGAAAAGACACTGGAAAAACTTAAAAATGATATTAGCATTGATTAAACGTTTTCCTGTTGCTCCCATTCAATTGGCTTTTTTAGTAACTGTTTTGTATTATCAACTGCAGTGCCCAAGTTTAGAAGTCAACTGTTTAGCGCTTGGGTTGATGCTATTATTGGTGAGGCATTTTCCTAAAAAACAAGTAGCTGTCACTTTGCTAGTTTTAGGGGGATTTGCCTTATTATTTACTTATCAAAGGCAGCAGATGATAGCGCATGGCAACAAATCTGTGGACAAGCTAACACGTGTGGCGATCATCCCAGATTCTATTGCGATTAACGGAGATCAACTGTCAGCGATTGGGCGTTGCGATGGTCAGCAATACCAATTATTTTACAAGATGCGGTCTAAAGAGGAGGTAACCTTTTTTAAAAGGCAAAGCCAGTGGGTGACTGTGTATGGGGATATCCTTTTAGAAAATCCTGTAGGCCTTCGCAATTTTAAGGGATTTAACTATAAATCCTATCTTAACTATCAACATATTTATCGCATCGGTCAACTCAAACAAATAACGGCACTAACGCCATCTCGACCAGAGTCACTAGCTGATTATTTGTCGTACTACCGCAGATGTGCTATTGTTTGGTCCCAGCAGGCATTTCCAAAGCCGATGAGCCACTACATGACAGGCCTCTTATTTGGTTATTTGGATAAATCTTTTGGAGAAATGACAGAGCTGTACAGTCAGCTTGGCATCATTCATTTGTTTGCTTTATCAGGGATGCAGGTTAGCTTTTTTCTGACCTATTATCGACGGGCATTGATGCTGTTGCAATTTCCGCTAGAGACCATTAAACTTCTAGAAATCCCTTTTTCGATTATTTATTCAGGTATGACAGGAAATAGTGTTTCGGTCATTAGAAGTCTCTTGCAGGCCTTGTTAAGAAATGTTGGTTTGAAAGGGTTGGATAATTTTGCGGTAACTTTTTTGCTGATGTTTGTTTTATCGCCACATTTTTTGATGACCATTGGCGGGGTGCTGTCTTTTGCGTATTCGTTTGTTTTGGCAGTGATTGAATTTGAAGAGTTGTCAGAGACTAGGCAACGCTTGGCAAAATCACTTGCTATTTCAGTGGGCATTTTGCCATTTTTACTATTTTATTTCGCTACTTTTAATCCAATTTCAATAGTCTTGACAGCTTTGCTTTCTTATCTATTCGATTTGGCTATTCTTCCAGTCTTAACGGTCCTATTTATCGTATCACCCGTAGCAATTATTACGTTGTGCAATCCTCTTTTTGTATTGTTAGAGCACACCATTTCCTTTGTAGGGCGTTATTTTGGGAGTCCATTGGTATTTGGTAGCCCTAGTTTGTTACAGTTGATGATTTGTTTAGTGTGTTTGGCAGTTTGTTACGATTATCGTCAGCATAAGCGGGTATTGTCAGTAGTGAGTGTCTTATTTATAGTCTGTCTGTTGTCGATTAAGTTTCCTATGATTAATGAAGTGACCATGATTGATATTGGTCAAGGAGATAGCATTTTGATTAGAGATTGGCGGACGAAAACGATTTTAATTGATGTTGGTGGTACACCAATGATGCCAGTTAAAGAACGTTGGCAACAAAAACATCGCACCAACAATGCTCAAAAGACCTTAATTCCTTACTTGAGAAGTAGAGGGATTAGTAGAATTGATCAGTTGGTATTGACCCATACTGATACGGACCATGTCGGAGATATGGAAAAAGTGGTTCAGGCATTTAAAGTCAAGGAAATTTTGGTGAGTCAAGGAAGCCTAAGTCAGCAACAATTTGTAAAACGGCTTAGAGCATTGCCAGTAAAAGTGTCCACATTGCAGGCAGGAGATGTTTTGCCGATTATGGGCAGTCAGCTACAGGTTCTATACCCTTGGGCGATTGGAGATGGGAAAAACAATGACTCTTTGGTCCTTTATGGACAGCTATTAAACCGTACTTTTTTATTCACAGGAGACCTAGAAGCACCAGGAGAGGCGGAATTAGTGGCACGCTATCCAGACCTTTCTGTTGATGTCTTAAAAGCAGGGCACCATGGCTCAAAAGGTTCTACTAGTCCGACATTGCTAGACCATATTAGACCCCAAATAGGTCTAATTTCAGCAGGTAGACGCAATCGGTACCAGCACCCTCACCAAGAAACCCTGCAGCGGTTTGAAGAAAGGAATATTGACTATTACAGCACAGACACTCAAGGGGCTATTCGTCTAACAGGCTGGAGGCGATGGCATCTTGAAACGTGTCAGTGATAAACGACCTGTTTTTTGTGCGGTGAGGTGTTCTCCCTTATTTTGGTTGGCATTTGGCACCCTATTTTTTAAATAAGGTGTTATAATATGAATATGATTGCGATTGAAGAGATTAATAAGATTCACCAAGATCGGTTAGGTCCGATAACGGTGGTGACTGGTGATGACATTGGACAATATAGTTATATCAAAGAACGTTTCATGAAAGCCATTGGCTTTGATAAGGAAGATTTATCTTATTCTTATTTTGACATGTCTAATGCCTCATACCAGGAAGCAGAGATGGATTTGCTCAGCCTGCCTTTTTTGGCAGAGCAAAAAATTGTGATTTTAGACGAATTATTAGATATCACGACAACTAAAAAAGCCTACCTAAAAGATACAGAGCTTAAGGCTTTTGAAGCTTATCTGGAAAATCCCCTGGAGACGACGCGCTTGGTCATTTTTGCCCCAGGAAAACTAGATAGCAAACGGCGCTTGGTGAAGGTGTTAAAACGAGACGCCTTGGTTTTAGAGGCTCAGCCGTTAAAAGATGCAGAATTAAAGACTTACTTTAAGACTTATAGCCAGCGCCAAGGATTGGATTTTGATAGTGGTGCTTTTGATCAGTTATTACTAAAGTCTAATAATGAGTTCAGTCTGGTTATGAAAAACCTGTCATTTTTAAAAGCCTATAAAAAAGATGGTCACATTAGTCTAGCAGATATTGATCAGGCTATCCCAAAAAGTTTACAGGATAATATCTTTGACTTAACGCGTTTAGTTTTGCAAAAACGAGTTGATGACGCTAAAGAATTAGTTCATGATTTACGCCTGTCAGGGGAAGATGACATCAAGCTAATTGCGATTATGATTGGTCAGTTTCGTCTATTTTTACAAATCGCTATCTTGGCAAAATCAGGGAAAAATGAGCAACAAATTGTCTCTAGTTTATCCACCTTGCTGGATAGGCGTATTAATCCTTATCAGGTAAGGTATGCGCTACGAGATTCTGGACAGCTGAGCATCTCTTATTTGCAATCTGCAGTTAGTCATTTGATTAGTACAGACTACCAAATCAAGACAGGGATATATGATAAAACCTATCTCTTTGATTTGGCGTTGCTAAAGTTAATGGCGTCCAAATAAAATAAGGTTAGAGATAATCAAATTAGTTGAAAGCTCTCATTTTTTGCGATATGATAGAAGTATCACAAAGGAAAGAGGACAGAGAAAATGGCTATTATTTTACCAGATCTTCCATACGCGTACGACGCTCTTGAGCCGCAGTTTGATAAGGAGACAATGACTCTGCATCATGACAAGCACCATGCAACATATGTTGCAAACACTAATGCTGCTTTGGAAAAACACCCTGAAATCGGTGAGGACCTTGAAGCATTGTTAGCAGATGTTGATGCGATACCAGCAGATATTCGTCAAGCTGTGATAAATAACGGTGGTGGGCATTTGAATCATAGCTTGTTCTGGGAATTACTGTCTCCAGAAAAGCAAGAGGTTACTGCTGACGTTGCCGCAGCCATTGACGAAGCATTTGGTTCGTTTGATGCTTTTAAAGAACAATTTACTGCAGCAGCAACAGGTCGCTTTGGATCAGGTTGGGCATGGTTAGTTGTCAATAAAGAAGGCAAGCTTGAAATCACGTCAACTGCTAACCAAGACACACCAATCTCAGATGGTAAAAAGCCTATTTTAACGCTCGATGTTTGGGAGCATGCTTATTATCTCAACTATCGTAACGTTCGTCCAAATTATATTAAAGCATTCTTTGACATCATTAATTGGCAAAAAGTAGCAGAGCTTTACCAAGCTGCTATCGCATAAAAGTGACTCCAATCTCAATGAGAGATTGGTTTTTTTGGAGTTTTTACGAATAGATAACATGAGGGGGGAGTGCTCTCCTTTGTAGTGTTAATTCAGTAAGTTCGTGACGACATATTAAAGGTGAGGAGAAGTTAGGTGTTTAGAGAAAAAAAGCTTATTGCTATTAGTGGATTAGTTAGTTTAGGATTGGTATTATTGTTGGTGGTCGTTAACATCGTGTCAACAAATGCGATTGAAAAAAAAAGATGACCAAAAACTAGCTAAGACCTCTACTCAGGTGACCAAAAAACCAGCTCATAAAACTTTTGTGAAATCTCTAGAAGCAAAACAAGCGGTTATGGATGCAGATCTTGCTCGGATGGATTCTCTAGGGTTATATTATGATTACCATAAGTTGAGTTTAGTGGATACCGTTAATGCTTATTTGCAAGAATTTGGCATCGATCCTTCTCAAATTGCTTTTTCTTATAAAAATCTCGAAACAGGGGAAACCTTCGCAATGAACGAGACGCAACCTATGACAGCAGGCAGTACCTATAAGCTTCCCTTAAATATGTTAGTTGTTGATGAGGTTGTCAAAGGAAAGTTATCACTGACAGAACGCTTTGACATTACCCACACTGATTACGAATACGAAAAAGAGCACCAAGCTTATGTGTCACAATTTTCTGGAGCAATGGCTATACCTGATATGCAAGAGTATTCATTGGTTTATTCGGAAAACACGCCAGCTTATGCCCTTTCTGAAAGACTGGGGGGTATGGAGACTGCTTATAGCAAATTTGGACGTTATGGCAAGTCTAAAGGAAGCATCCCAACAATCTCGATAAAAGGCAACAAAACAACAACCGATTACTATATTCAAGTGTTGGATTATTTGTGGCAGCATCAGAAAAAGTATAGCGATGTATTAGGTTATATTGGCAGGTCATTTCCAGGTGATTACTATAAAACCTATCTGCCAGGTTTTGACATCTATCAAAAACCAGGCTATGTTCGCGAGGCATTAAATGTTGGTGCTATTGTTTGTGAAGAAACGCCTTACCTTATTGCCCTATACACTGCAGGTCTTGGTGGAGCAACCGAGTATTCTCATGAAATCAATGCTCTTGGGTATCGCCAATTTGTTAATTTGACCTATGTCATCAACGAGTGGCATCGTGTGAATCAAAATAAACCTTAAAAAGAGAGCTATTAGCTCTCTTTTTAAGGTTCTTCCGTTTTAAAGTCGCCACGATAATGGTCTAATAATTTCTTAAAGGTTTTGACAGCTGATTTTGTGAGCTGTTTTAAGGATTTGTTGTTTCTACTAAAAATCGGATCGGCATGATCAGCTTGTTGCTTCAAGTCAGGCGTTTTAAATTCTTGCTGAGGATTAGTGATGGTTTTTTCAATAAAATCAGGTTCGTAGAGATCGATAGGGTCGACATCTAAGTGTTTATGTAGGTCGTCATTTTGATTACTGTAATTAAACGAAGCTCCATTAATGATACCATTTAAGTTTTGAGAGCAGGGATCGAGAGCCAGAAGGAAATGACCAGATTCTGACAAGATAAATTCTGAGTGAAAATGCACTAAAACTTTATAATTGGTCTGAGGTAGCTGGTCGGGATAGATGGCTTGGAGATTTCCATCAGCTTTTGTCCTAGTAGCGACTTTGTTATGGTAACGTGAAGATTCATTTAGGCTATAGTCTGTTTCTTCTAAGGTTGCTAGGTATTTTGCAAGAGCTTTAGCATCATTTAGTTTACCGGTATTACCATAATGGTCTCTTACCCATTGAGCTTGTTGTGTTGCTAAGACGTAGCGCAACTGATGTAACTGACGGCTAAAGGTTGTGTAGGATAGGGGATTGGTGGATGTGTAATACATTTGAACCAAAGACGCTAGCTGATCCCAAAAAGGGTCGGCAGGAGCCAGCGATGAACTGAATTGCTTGAGAACGGGTTCTATCTGCTTGATGTCACCGGTCAAATCGGTGGGCATGTGTAAATAGTTTAGCAGTAAGGATAAGGTTTTTTCTGCCTCAAGGCCATTTTGTGGGGGTTCTTGCAGTCGCCACATGTCATTAAAGGCATCAGAGCCAATTTGCTGTAGCTGTTGGTATCGCACGTGGAAGCCCTTAGCGGTTTGATAAGAGGTGACATGCTTTAAATAACCTTTTTCAATGGCCTGATAGGACCAACCGTCATGGGCTAATTTTCTCGAGTAAATGAGGATATTATTTCTTAGTTCAAAGGTATCGGACAAATTTAGGGACGTTGCTTTAGGGTGATACTGGTAAAATAAGCTGACAAAGTCTTGGTAGTCTTTATGATTTGTTTCGAATGTTATTCTGGCATGCTCTTGTTTGATAAAACTAAACAAAAAGCATATCACTAATAAGAATCCTAGTGTTTTTCCGATTGTTTTCATAGTGTTTTGCTATTGGACAAACATGGCGTCGCCAAAACTAAAGAAGCGATACTTTTCTTCAACAGCGTGTTGGTAGGCGTCAAGGACAAAATCACGTCCTGCAAAAGCAGAAACAAGCATGACTAGAGTCGATTTTGGCAGGTGGAAATTAGTAGAAAAAGCGTCAACGACAGTAAATTGGTAACCTGGTTTGATAAAGATAGATGTCCAACCTGAATCAGCTTGGATAGCTCCATTGAATTTACTACCAATTGTTTCCAAAGTGCGGATAGAGGTTGTTCCGACAGCCACGATACGACCTCCAGAAGCCTTAACCTGGCGTAGTGTGCGTGCTGAGTCTTCAGATAGGCTATAAAATTCGGAGTGCATGTCGTGCTCTTCAAGATTATCAACTGAGACAGGTCTAAAGGTACCTAAGCCAACATGCAAGGTCAGATAGACCAAGTGTACGCCTTTTTCTTCGATTTGTTTTAACAGGTCTTTTGTGAAGTGCAGTCCAGCAGTCGGTGCAGCAGCAGAGCCATTTTCTTTAGCGTAGACGGTTTGATAACGCTCAGAATCGTCTAGTTTTTCATGAATGTAAGGTGGGAGTGGCATCTCGCCCAAACTTTCTAAAACTTCTAGGAAAATACCATCGTAAGAAAATTCAACAATTCGTCCACCATGTTCTAGCTCTTCGATGATGCGCGCGGTCAAGCGACCATCACCAAATGACACTTCGGCACCAACTTTTAAGCGCTTGGCAGGTTTTGCGAGGACTTCCCATTGATCGCCTTGAGTGTTTTTAAGTAGGAGCAACTCAACGTGACCATGCGTCTCTCGTTTTTCACCATAGAGGCGAGCTGGCAGTACTCGAGTATTGTTCATTACTAGAGCATCTCCAGGATTTAGTTGATCAATAATATGATCAAAATGGCTGTCGACCATCGTTTTTTTCTTGTGGTCAATAATTAACAGTTTAGAGCTGTCTCGTTTTTCCAATGGCGTTTGGGCAATGAGCTCCTCAGGTAATTCGAAATCAAAATCATTGGTGTTCATCTTTAACTCCTTTGTAGTGTAAATGGTATGATATCGTGTTTGTATCTGATAAATCTTTTCTATTATAACACTTGTCGCCCTAGGCGTCACTTTTAATTGCGTGTTCCATAGGAGATTAGGATTGACAAAAATTGGTATATACCATATAATAGAAAGTAATAAAGGTCTATACCAATCAAGGAGGAGCAAATGAAAATTATTCGTGTAAAAAATCAACAAGAAGGTGGCAAAGTTGCCTTTTCATTACTGAAAGAGAGCATCGCTAATGGCGCTAAAACACTTGGTCTCGCAACAGGAAGTACACCGTTGTCGTTGTACCAAGAATTGGTCAAGAGTGATTTAGATTTGTCACATCTCACCAGCATCAACCTAGATGAGTATGTCGGACTGCCAGTTACCAACAGTCAAAGTTACCATTATTTCATGGGACAACACCTATTTCATGCTAAGCCATTTAAGGAAAATTTTTTACCAAATGGTTTGGCCACTGATTTGGAGCAAGAAGTGAAGCGTTATGATCAAATTATAGCTAATCATCCTATTGATGTGCAAATTCTCGGAATTGGTCGCAACGGTCACATTGGATTTAACGAGCCAGGGACTTCTTTTTCGGAAAAGACCCATGTCGTTGATTTACAGGCTTCAACTATCGAAGCTAACAGCCGTTTTTTTGATAGCATTGATGATGTTCCTAAACAGGCTATTTCAATGGGGATTGCCTCTATCATGAGTTCGCGTCAGATTATTTTGTTAGCCTTTGGTGAGGAAAAAGCAGACGCTATTCAGGCGATGATTCAAGGCGAAGTAACCGAGTCATTACCAGCTAGCAGTTTGCAACATCATGATCATGTTGTGGTCATTTTAGATGAAGCGGCGGCATCAAAATTGGATAAGTAGCCAAGAGATAGGTCTCCAGCGATAATTATGATAAACTGTTAGCATGCGTTTAGATAAATTATTAGAAGAGACCAAAACTGGCTCTAGAAATCAAGTCAAAAAATTAATTCGGGCTCAGTCGGTTTGCATTGACGGTCACCCAGCACAATCTGGTCGCCAAAATGTAGACCCTGGCTTGCAAACCATTACAGTCCATGGCAGAGAGATTGATGGAGTACCTCATGCCTATTACTTATTAAATAAACCGTCTGGAGTGGTGTGTGCGAGATCTGATGCCCAACACCAAACAGTTATTGACTTAATTGCTGACAGACCAAAGCCTGATGGGTTGTATCCTGTCGGACGCTTGGACCGTGATACGAAGGGACTAGTGCTCATTACAAATAATGGACCACTCGGCTTTCGAATGCTTCACCCTAAGCACCATGTCACAAAAACCTACAAGGTAACGGTCAATGGATTTTTGGGGGCTGATGCCCCATGCTTTTTCAATAATGGCATAGTTTTTCCAGATGGAACGAGTTGCAAGCCGGCACAGTTAGTTCTGCACCAAGTGAGTGACCAATGTTCCCAAGCAGAAGTGACACTGGTTGAAGGAAAATTTCATCAGGTAAAAAAAATGTTTCTGACCTACGGGGTAAAAGTGACAGCCTTAGAGCGAGTTGCTTTTGCAGGGTTAGAATTGGGAGATTTAAAGGTAGGCGACTATCGTCAGTTAACGACAGCAGAAAAGAACATTATCCGAAGCTACTTAACCTAGCTCTTGGTCATAACAGATAACAAGAACCAGCAAAAAGCCTGGTTCTTTTTTCGAATAATGAAGTAGAATAAAATGAATCAAGGAGTGGTGAGAGCGTGCTAACAGCAATTGATGAGAACGGCAAATTGATTTCTTTACTAGCTAATGATTTCCCCAAGTCTACTGCTTTTTATTGCCCTGGTTGCCAATCGGCCTTGCGTTTTAAAAAAGGGAAAGTGGTGAGGGCACATTTTGCGCATGTTAGCCTGAAACATTGTGATTATGTGTCGGAAAACGAATCAGTAGAGCATTTGACCTTAAAATCGAAATTATATGCGAGTTTAAAAGCTACTGAAACCGTTGCGATCGAGTCATTTCTACCAGACATTAGGCAGGTTGCTGACTTGTTGGTCAATAATCGTTTGGCTATAGAAGTACAGTGCAGTCAGCTATCCATAGAACGATTAGCCAAGCGAACCCAAGCCTATCAGAATAACGGGTATCAGGTGCGCTGGCTGCTCGGAAAAAAGCTATGGTTGCACAAGCGTTTGTCCGTCTTACAAAAACAATTTCTGTATTTTTCTTGGAAAATTGGCTTTCATATTTGGTAGTTAGACTTAGAAAAAAACTGCTTAAGATTGCATTACCTCATCCATGAAGATTTGTTTGGAAAGGCTTCTTATTTGAGCAAAACGTGCTCGCTAGATGGGGATATTTTAGCATTTTTACGATTTCCCTATCAGAAGCAAGTGCTTTTATCTTATCAATTAGTGATGGACCAATACCTCTTAGCCAAAATACAAAGGGCGTTAGTGTCAAAAAATGCCAAGTGGTTAGCCAAGCAAGAAGCGGCGTACTTGGAAGGGAAAAATTTACTGGTGCAACCTTTAGAAGCTTTTTACCCACAAATTAGTCCCGTAACGTCGCATCAAGGCTTTATCCAGATTCAAGATGATTTAACGACCTATTATCGATTATTTGAGGCTTATTATCAAAAAGAAACAAATAAAAAGGTGCAAACGCTTTTCTCCCCCTTATATTATGGTAAAATGGATAGACAATGAAAATTCAGGAGGCTTTTATGACAGATAATCGCAGTCACTTAGAAGAACGATACACTTGGGACTTAACTACTATTTTTGCAACTGATGATGCTTGGGAAGCAGAAGTCAAAGCTTTAACAGCTGCTGTCGAA
Source organism: Streptococcus phocae (assembly GCF_001302265.1). Classification (GTDB taxonomy): domain Bacteria; phylum Bacillota; class Bacilli; order Lactobacillales; family Streptococcaceae; genus Streptococcus; species Streptococcus phocae. The sequence continues at coordinate 112,537 of NZ_LHQM01000010.1, forward strand.
GATGCTAAACAGTATGCTGGGCACTTGTTAGACTCTAGCGCTAATTTATTAGCCATTACAGAAGCTTATCTAGACTTGGCACGTCGTATTGAAAAAGTTTATGTCTACGCTCATATGAAAAACGACCAAGACACAACTGTTGCCAAGTATCAAGAGTACCAAGCCAAAGCTTCTGGCTTATATGCTAAATTTAGCGAGGTCTTTTCATTCTATGATCCAGAAATCATGACCCTTAGCCAAGAAGACTATCAGAAGTTTTTACAAGAAACACCTGATTTAAACGGCTACCAACATTTCTTTGATAAGCTCTTCAAAGCACGCGAACATGTGCTTAGTCAAGCAGAAGAAGAGTTATTAGCAGGTGCTCAAGAAATCTTTAACGGTGCTGAAGAAACCTTTAGTATCTTGGATAATGCTGATTTGCTTTTCCCAGTTGTAACGACCCAAGAAGGTAAAGAAATCGAAATCACCCATGGTAATTTCATTAGTTTGATGGAATCTAAAGATCGTAAGCTACGCCAAGCTGCCTATGAAGCCATGTACAGTACTTACGAACAATTCCAGCACACCTATGCTAAAACCCTACAAACGAATGTTAAAGTCCAAAATTACAAAGCGCGCGTGCACAAGTACGATTCGGCTCGTCAGGCGGCCATGTCAGCGAATTTTATTCCAGAAGCAGTTTATGATACCCTTTTGGAGGCTGTTAATAAGCACTTACCACTGTTACACCGTTACTTAAAATTACGTCAAGACGTTCTTGGTTTGGACGATTTAAAAATGTATGATGTCTATACGCCTTTGTCTGAGGTTGATTTGGCAATCGGCTATGATGACGCTTTGGAAAAAGCAGAGAAGGTCTTGGCTGTTTTTGGTAAGGATTATGCAGATCGTGTTCGTCGTGCCTTCACAGAGCGTTGGATTGACGTTCACGTCAACAAAGGCAAACGTTCAGGTGCTTACTCAGGTGGTTCTTATGACACCAATGCTTTTATGTTGCTGAACTGGCAAGACACTCTAGATAACCTCTATACCTTGGTTCATGAGACTGGTCACAGCTTGCACTCGACGTTTACACGCGAAAATCAGCCTTACGTGTACGGCGATTACAGCATCTTCCTTGCTGAGATTGCATCAACAACGAACGAAAACATCATGACAGAAGCCCTCTTAAATGAAGTTCAAGATGATAAAGAACGTTTTGCGATTTTAAACCATTATCTAGATGGTTTCCGTGGCACCGTCTTTCGTCAAACACAGTTTGCGGAGTTTGAACACGCCATTCATCAAGCAGACCAAAAAGGCGACGTGCTTACCAGCGAGTACCTCAATCAGTTATATGCTGACTTGAATGAGAAATATTATGGTTTGAGCAAAGACGACAATCACTTTATTCAGTATGAGTGGGCACGAATCCCTCATTTTTACTACAATTACTATGTTTATCAATATGCCACAGGCTTTGCGGCAGCTAGCTATTTGGCTGATAAAATCGTCCATGGCACTCAAGAAGACATTGACGCTTACCTAACTTATCTCAAGGCAGGAAATTCTGACTATCCACTTGCTGTTATTGCTAAGGCAGGTGTCGATATGACGAAGGTTGACTATTTAGAGGCAGCTTTCAAAGTCTTTGAAGAACGTCTCACAGAACTCGAAGCCTTAGTGGCTAAAGGGGTTCATAAGGCCTAACAACGAATAGATTTAGTGATACAGAGCTGATACAAGCTTTCTGTATCACTTTTTTGTTGCAATACGAATGGGTAAATCAATGATTGTTTGTCACTTTTTGGAAAGGCTAAACTCAAATAACGTTCGTTTATTATATATTAAACTTAACTTTTGACATTGATATATGAATATATTAAACTAAAATCCTAATATTTATCAAAAAATATCAATTGATATTCGTTTATAGAAAAGAGGACTTTGTGAAAAAAACAAATCGTTACCTTGTTGCAAGTTCGGGAGTTATCTTGCATTTGATGTTGGGATCCACCTATGCCTGGAGTGTTTATCGTAATCCGATTATGCAAGAAACAGGATGGGACCAATCTTCTGTTGCCTTTGCCTTTTCATTAGCCATTTTTTGTTTAGGCTTATCGGCAGCTTTTATGGGGCGTCTAGTGGAAAGATTTGGTCCACGCCTTGTGGGGAGTATATCGGCTGTGCTATACGCTTCAGGAAATATCTTGACAGGGCTGTCTATTGATCAAAAAGAGCTCTGGTTGCTGTATGTTGGCTACGGTATTATTGGTGGTTTAGGTCTTGGAGCAGGTTATATTACCCCTGTCTCAACCATTATCAAGTGGTTTCCTGACAAGAGAGGTCTAGCCACAGGTTTAGCAATTATGGGCTTTGGCTTTGCCTCTTTGCTCACAAGCCCTATTGCTCAGTTTTTGATATCCACAAAGGGATTGGTCAACACCTTTTATATCTTAGGACTGATTTATCTTGTGGTCATGTTAGCGGCTTCGCAATTCATTAAAAAGCCGACAGAAAATGACATCAAAGAACTGAGTCAAAAGAGCAAGCAAAAGCAAGCAAGGGATATGACTCAAGGGATCACGGCTAATCAAGCTTTGAGAACGAAATCTTTTTATCTTCTTTGGGTTATTCTATTTATCAATATTGCTTGTGGACTTGGACTAATTTCGGTAGTCGCTCCAATGGCACAAGATATGGCTGGCATGACAGCAGAGTCAGCTGCGGTTACTGTAGGTCTGATGGGGATTTTTAATGGAATAGGTCGCTTGCTGTGGGCAAGTTTATCTGACATTATTGGACGACCAACCACCTTTTTACTCTTGTTTCTTGTCAACATGTTGATGACTGGGAGCTTGTTGATGTTTCAGACCCCATTTTTATTCATCTTTGCGATGGCAGTGTTAATGACTTGCTATGGCGCTGGTTTTTCGCTCATCCCCCCTTATTTAAGCGATGTTTTTGGGGCAAAAGAACTAGCAGCACTACACGGCTATATTTTAACGGCTTGGGCTGCAGCCGCTCTAGTAGGTCCGATGATTTTATCATGGACATACGCTCTCACAGGGAATTACTACCCAACCTTGGGATTATTTATCCTTCTTTATGCCATAGCTTTAGGCTTGGTTCTTATTTTGAAACGTTTCCCAAAACTGTACTAAACGAGTAAAAAGATCTTAAGCAAAAGATACCTATTAAGGTGTCTTTTTTATTGAGGAATCTTGTGTTCACTGTTAAAAATAGACCTGAAACAGAATGAAAGCTTATGATATCAATCTTCTTGACACTAGATATTGGGTGTGATATGCTAATTCCATGGTTAAATCATATAGTAAAAATGCAAATCACAACATGCGTCGTCCTGTAGTAAAAGAAGAGATTGTTGACATGATGCGCACACGCCAGCAGCAAAATAGTGGCTTTTTAGCAGACATTGAACGCTTTGCTCGCCAAGAAAACATTCCCATCATTCAACCTGAAGTAGTGGCTTATTTTAGAGTTTTACTGCAAACTATCCAGCCTCAAAAAATTCTTGAAATAGGAACAGCCATTGGCTTTTCAGCATTATTGATGGCTGAGCATGTGCCCCAAGCAAGCATCACAACGATTGATCGCAATGCTGAAATGATTGCTTTAGCTAAGGAAAATTTTTCTAAATATGACGTCCGCAAGCAGATTACCCTTCTTGAGGGGGATGCTGCGAGCCTGTTACCAGAGCTTGATGGTGATTTTGAGTTTGTTTTTATGGATTCTGCGAAGTCTAAGTACATTGTTTTTCTACCCGAGGTGTTAAAACGTCTCAAGGTAGGCGGGGTTCTAATCTTAGATGATGTTTTCCAAGGTGGCGATGTTGCCAAACCGATCTCAGAAGTTCGAAGAGGGCAACGCACCATTTACCGTGGTCTTCAAGCTTTATTTGATGCAACCTTGAAAAATCCTGGTTTGACAGCTAGTTTGATTCCGCTGAGTGATGGCTTACTCATGATTCATAAAAATGATGCAACGATTGACTTAATGGATTAAGTTAAGTTTAAGAAAATATGATATAATAAATGAGTTAACGATGAAAAGGAGTTCTTTATAACATGAAAAAATCAAAAAAACTAGTTGCAGGTCTTGTGACACTGGCATCAGTAGTGACACTAGCAGCCTGTCAATCAACTAATGAAAATACAAAAGTCATCACTATGAAAGGTGATACTATTACGGTTAAAGACTTTTACGAGGATGCTAAAAATGCAGCTAGCTCACAACAAGCTATGCTAAACCTTGTTTTAACAAGAGTTTTTGAAGATCAGTATGGCAAAGAAGTTTCTAGCAAAGAAGTTGAAAAAGCTTATAATAAAACAGCAGAACAATACGGAACATCATTTGCAAATGCACTTGCAGGTGCAGGTCTAACCAAGGAATCTTATAAACGCCAAATTCGTACCACAATGTTAGTAGAGCATGCTGTCAAAGAAGCTGCTAAAAAAGAACTAACTGATGCCAATTATAAAAAAGCTTATGAGTCTTACAGCCCTAAAATGACCACAGAGGTTATCACACTTGACACAGAAGATGCTGCCAAGGCAGTTTTGGGTGAAGTGAAAGCTGAAGGCGCAGATTTTGCGGCTATTGCCAAAGAAAAAACCACTGCTGCAGCTAAAAAAATAGGCTATACCTTTGACTCAGGTGATACCAAGTTACCTGCTGATTTGGTTAAGAAAGCTTCTTCACTAAAAGAAGGAGAAATTTCAGATGTCATTTCTGTTTTAGACCCAGCAACTTATCAAAATAAATTCTACATTGTGAAAGTCACTAAAAAGACTGAGAAAAGTGGAGACTGGAAAACCTATAAGAAACGTCTCAAAACGATTGTTTTAGATGAAAAAACAAAGGACACAACTTTCCAAAACAAGGTCATTGCTAAAGCATTAGATAAAGCAAACGTTAAAATCAAAGACAAAGCATTTGCTAATATTTTAACGCAGTATGCTAATACTGATAAAAAAGCTGATGCAAAACCATCAAATGAGTCTGCAGGAAATCCAATCCCAACAGAAGGAGTTCCTACTGAAGCTCCAGAGGCACCAAAATCAGACGCTGCTGAGTAGTCCACGCCATCAAGTGTAATAAATCGTTTTTGCTTTAACTTGACGACAAATTAAAAAGACTGTATAATAAATAGGTTAAGAATTGTTTATCAAGGATTTGAGTCAGAGAAGTGACGGTTGCTGCGAGTCATGGATAATCAGATAGACATGCTACTTAATCTAAAAATCTAAAATTAACTAATAAGAATGACAAGTTCATTGAATAGAGGTGGTACCGCGGTTTTCGCCCTCTGTGATATGGACTTGTCTTGTTTTATAACTCACTCACTTTAAACCAACGAAAGGAACTGAGGTTGTTAGCTAGCTTGAGACGGCTTATGCTCTTTCTTGCACAATGCTTTATGGAATGATAACTTCCTTTTCAGCCTCTATATCTTATTTACTATGAAACACATGACATCAGCACAAATCCGCCAAATGTGGTTAGATTTTTGGCAGTCAAAAGGCCACTCTGTTGAGCCTTCTGCCAACCTTGTTCCTGTTAACGACCCAACCTTGCTTTGGATCAATTCAGGTGTTGCAACCCTCAAAAAATACTTTGACGGTTCAGTTACTCCAGAAAATCCACGTATCACCAATGCTCAAAAGTCTATTCGGACCAATGATATTGAAAATGTCGGAAAAACAGCCCGTCACCACACGATGTTTGAGATGTTGGGGAATTTTTCAATAGGTGATTATTTCCGTGATGAAGCCATCGACTGGGGCTTTGAACTGCTCACAAGTCCAGAATGGTTTGGTTTTCCAAAAGAAAAACTTTATATGACCTATTACCCAGATGATAAGGATTCCTATAACCGCTGGTTAGCATTAGGAGTTGATCCAAGCCACTTGATTCCACTAGAAGAAAACTTTTGGGAAATTGGTGCAGGGCCGTCTGGACCAGACACTGAGATTTTCTTTGACCGTGGCGAAGCTTACGACCCAGAAAATATCGGTATTCGTCTCCTCGAAGAGGACCTTGAAAATGACCGCTACATTGAAATTTGGAACATTGTTTTATCTCAATTCAATGCTGATCCGGCTGTGCCACGCTCAGAATATAAAGAGTTGCCAAATAAAAACATTGATACGGGAGCAGGTTTGGAACGCCTTGTAGCTGTTATGCAAGGTGCAAAAACAAACTTTGAAACAGACCTCTTTTTACCAATCATTCGTGAGGTTGAAGCCCTATCTGGCAAGACATATGATCCAGATGGAGACAACATGAGTTTCAAGGTTATTGCTGACCATATCCGTGCTCTTGCATTTGCTATTGGTGACGGTGCTTTACCTGGTAATGAAGGTCGTGGCTATGTGCTTCGCCGTTTGCTTCGCCGTGCTGCGATGCATGGTCGCAGACTTGGCATAAAAGACACTTTCCTTTATCAATTGGTAGAGGTTGTCGGGCATATCATGGAGAGTTATTACCCAGAAATTCTCGAGAAACGTGAGTTTATCGAGAAAATTGTAAAACGTGAAGAAGAGACGTTTGCTCGCACGATTGATGCTGGGTCAGGTCATTTGGATCAATTGCTTGCGCAATTAAAAGAAGCAGGTAAAGATAGACTTGATGGGAAAGACATCTTTAAACTTTATGATACCTATGGATTCCCAGTCGAATTAACAGAAGAAATGGCAGAAGATGCTGGTTATAAAATCGATCATGAAGGCTTTAAAGCAGCCATGAAAGAGCAACAAGACCGTGCACGTGCAGCTGTCGTTAAGGGTGGATCGATGGGGATGCAAAATGAGACGCTTGCAGGCATTGTAGAGCCATCAGTATTCTTGTACGATACACAAACTGTGGATGCGCAGTTGTCTGTTATTATCGTAGACAATAATCGTAGTGAAGTGGTCTCAGAAGGTCAAGCCCTACTTGTTTTTGATCAAACGCCATTCTATGCAGAAATGGGTGGACAGGTTGCGGACCGAGGTGTCATCAAAAATGATCAAGGTGACATTGTTGCACGTGTCCTAGATGTTCAAAGGGCTCCTAACGGGCAAGCACTTCATACTGTTGAGGTCTTGGCTAGCCTATCAGTCGAGATGATGTATACATTGTCTATTGACTATAAGCGTCGTTATGCCGTTGAGAAGAACCATACGGCGACTCACTTATTGCACGCAGCGCTTCACAATGTTATTGGTGAACACGCTACCCAAGCTGGTTCCTTGAATGAAGAAGAATTCCTTCGTTTTGACTTTACCCATTTTGAAGCAGTCACTGCAGAGGAACTTCGTCAGATTGAAGCAGAAGTCAATGAACAAATTTGGAAAGCACTTGCCATTACCACGTTAGAAACAGATGTTGAAACAGCCAAGTCAATGGGAGCGCTAGCTCTCTTTGGCGAAAAATATGGCAAAACAGTTCGTGTGGTTCAAATTGGCGACTACTCTGTTGAGCTTTGTGGAGGGACGCATTTGGGGAATTCCTCAGAGATTGGTCTCTTCAAGATCATAAAAGAAGAAGGAATTGGCTCAGGAACACGTCGTATTTTAGCGGTCACCGGTCAACAAGCCTTTGAGCACTTCCGTAAGCAAGAAGATGCCTTGAAAGAAATAGCTCAGACCTTGAAAGTGCCACAAATGGATCAAGTACCTGCCAAGGTGTTGAGCCTAAGTGAACAGCTCCGCGATTTACAAAAAGAAAATGCAGAGCTTAAGGAAAAAGCAGCAGCAGCCCAAGCAGGAGATGTCTTTAAAGACGTCAAGGAAACTAATGGCTTGCGCTATATTGCGAGTCAAGTTTCTGTATCAGACGCAGGAGCTCTTCGTACCTTTGCAGACAACTGGAAACAAAAAGACTATTCGGATGTGCTTGTCTTAGTAGCAAGTATTGGTGAGAAAGTCAACGTTTTGGTTGCAAGCAAGTCCAAAGATGCTCATGCCGGTAACATCATCAAAACCTTGGCACCAATGGTGTCAGGTCGTGGCGGTGGAAAACCAGATATGGCCATGGCTGGTGGATCAGATGCTTCTAAAATAGCAGAGCTTTTAGCAGCTGTACCAGAAACATTGTAAATAAAAAGTTAAACCAAGTTCTTTAGAACTTGGTTTTTTGCATCAAAATGACAATTATCCTAACATTTTTGACTATTATCGTTGTCAAAAAGAAAATGATATGTTACACTTAGAATAAGTAAAGCAAATGAATAGGAGTTGAGGAACATGAAGCATCACACACATCTTAAGAGTAAGAATATTTGCTTATGGACAAGTGTCCTAATCATTCTCATTTTAAGCTATCATTTAATCAGAGTTTTTTGGTTTGGGGTACCCTTGAGTAATCTCGTTTTGTTTTGTACAGGCTTAACATTGTTGTTAAATGCTTTATCTTATCTTAAAAAATAGGCATAGAGGAGGAATCAATGGCATTTATTCTTAAAAACCGTCTGAAAGAGTTAAGAGCCAGAGATGGCATTAACCAGACGGAAATGGCCAAGTTAGCTGGTGTATCAAGGCAAACCATTAGCCTTATTGAGCGTAATGAGTACACACCCTCAATTGTGATAGCCATGAAGATTGCTAAAGTGTTTCAAGAATCAGTTGAAGAGATTTTTAGTTTAGAGGAGGTAAAGGAATGAAGAAGCAGCAGAATAGTGTTTTACGTTTTTTAAAATTCTTATTGCTTGGGGGGTTAGTAGGAGGAATTATCGGAGGACTATTGGGAGCTTATTTAGGTTATCATGGTGGAAACGTCGTTTTCCCAACAGAAGAGGTGTTTCGTCTACTGGTTAGCTTAAATCGTTTCATAGTCGGAATAGGTCTGGTTCTATCCTTTATGCTGTTAATGCAACTGAAAAAAACAACGGATGCTTATAACATGGTTGAAGAAGATGATGAGTCTGAAGAACCCTATCGTCAATTGAATAAAAAACACGCTTACACATCATTATTGATTGCGGTGATGCACGCTTTAGCGACGCTCAATATATTACTAAATATCAAATTGAATTTTGGTAATGATTATGCAAATATGGAATTGTCAATTTTAGATTTTATTTTATACTTTATGGTAATACCGATCCACATTCTTGCCATGAAACGTTACAATGCTATTCGAGGAACCGCAGTCCCATATTTCCCAAATCTTAAAGAAGTGCGACAGAATATTATGGCATTAGATGAAGCTGAGCTCCAAGCTTATTATAAAAGTTCTTTTGACACCGTGCTATCTTTACAAGGTATTATCATCCCATCTCTTTATGCTTTTCTATTTATCATTTACCTATTAACTGGTCAACTTGAATTAACAGCAATTCTGGTGTTAGTTTTTATTCAGCTGTACTTACTGATATCAAGTGCTAAAGCAACCTGGAAATTTTATCGCTAATTAAAAGAAAAGAGGCTTCTAATGACACTTATCATAAATACTTTAAAACTTATTGGACTAATTATTCTGACAGTAATGTTTAATTTCATACCGATGCTATTATTACAACAACAAACCGTCATTCCACTGGCGTTAAAGTGGATCTTAGGCATTATCTATTTACTGATTGTTGCTATTAGTATGTTCTTTTTATGGAATTACTATCAAAAGCAACAAGATCCGGCTATCAAAAACCAAAAGATGAGGGCTAGAGACTGGGGCTATCTGGTTCTCTTCTGGTTTTTAGCACGCGTTGTTGCTATTCTTGGAACGGTTGTTAACCAAGCGCTATCAGGACAGCAGATGAGTGCTAATGACGCGGCATTGCAGTCGCTATCTGCATTTACAAAAGGAGGATTTCCATTTTATACCGTTCTATTTATTCTTGCGATGTCTGTGATTGCTCCTGTTATGGAGGAGTTGGCCTTTAGAGGGATACCAATGGTATTGCTCTTTAAAGGAAAATCAGTTATTTGGGGAGCAATAGTGACGTCTTTGGTATTTGCTGCTTTGCATGCTACAAATATTATTGAATTAATACTTTATGGCCTCATGGGCTTGATCTTTTTCATGGCTTACCAAAGGCGTGGCCTACTATTAGATTCTGTTTTGCTACACATTGCAAATAATTTTCCAATAGCTATTTACCTATTGCTAATAGGCATGGGAATCATTTGATAAAATAAGAAAACACCTGTGTAATTGGGCAATGAAAACCAACTAAACAGGTGTTTTTATTATAGTAGACAGTTATTAATAAAGTTTTACTCTCTTCATCACCTTATGGTAGATTTTAGGTGCGAGGTAGGCCACTAAGCTAGCAATAGCAATGGGAATGACGGTTGGTAAGGATTGTCCTGTGATTTCAACAAGGAATATAGGAGCTGTTAGGGGCATGCTGTTAACAATTCCTAAAAAGAGCGCCGATCCAACCATAATGGCCAAAGGTATTGGAAGGTTGAGGTCAAATAAGGCGTTACTGACAGTAGCAATCAGAAAAGCACTTGCCCCACCAAGCATCATTGAAGGAGCGATTTTTCCTCCTTTAGCTCCTGAGGCAAAGACTAGGTAAACAGCGATAGCTTTGGCTAACAACAGCAAAGCAATATAAGAAAACTGGTTGTTTTGATGAAAGACAAATAACAAACCTGCTTTCCCATTTCCCATAATTTCAGGGAAGTAGATGCTTAAACCAGCAGCAACAACAAAGGCAAGAAAAACATTGCGGACAAAGCTAGGTTTTTGGGGATTGGGTTTAGGGAGTCTCGTTAGTAAATATTTGTACCCATAAGCTAAAAGAGATAGCAAGAGACCAGCAAGTGCTGCCCACACAAGCGTTGTAATACCCCAATATTGCTGAGGCATGAGGTATTGAATGTCGTGATGGCCACTTAGAAAGGCCACAACTTCGACAGCAATTACACTTGTTAAGATAGCAGCAAAAGCATTTTTGAAGGACCATTTTTGAAGAATGGCCTCCAGGATAAATAAGATGGTAGCTAGCGGAGCATTATAAACAGCTCCTAAAGCAGCACCAGAAGCACAAGCTAACAATAAGGATTGCTCTGCCTGTGCTATGTTTAGAGGTTTCGTCCAAAGAGATGTCATTGCGACAGCCACCTCGCGAGAAGCCCCCTCGCGTCCAACAGGAGCCCCCATGGAGACAGTGATTAATTGAATCCAGCCATGAAAAAATTGTGACCAGGGGCTAAAATGGTTTTGAGAATGGATGGTTTGACGAATGGTTTGCAGAGGTTTGCCTTTGAGGGCTAATAATCGCCACCCAAAGCCTGCAATCAGTCCAGCAAGTAGCAAGGATATCACACGTCTTTGTGGGCTGACCTGTGCAATCATCGCGCTGAAAGAGCCTTGTGCAAATCCGAAGCTTACGGATTGAATAAGGTGGATAGACTTGGTCAGTAAATGCGCCACAATTCCTGCAGTGATACCGGTTAAACAAAGATAGCCTGTTTGTTTCAGGCCGCTTAAAAATCTAATCATCATGATGTCTATTATAACAAAAGAAATGAAAAGAGGTAGAAAAAGGGTTTCCAATCACACACTAGCTTTGCCATGTTGTGGATAAGAAACGCGTTTTTCTATCTCTTTTAGTTAGAGTCCGTAGGTGTAATCATCATCTGACATGGCTTCAACAGAGCCTAGAAGATAACCATTACCAACTTGTGAAAAGAAATCATGGTTAGAAGTCCCTGTTGAGATACCATTCATAACAATAGGATTGACGTCATTAGCTGTATCCGGAAAAAGAGGATCTTGACCAAGATTCATCAAGGCTTTGTTAGCATTGTATCGTAGAAATGTCATGACTTCTTCGGTCCAACCGACACCGTCATAAAGGGTTTTGGTGTAGTTTTCTTCATTTTCATAAAGTTGATACAGCAAATCATACATCCAATCGCGAAAACGATCTTGCTCTTCTTCTGGTAATTCGTTGAAACCAAGTTGAAATTTATAGCCAATATAGGTGCCGTGAACGGACTCATCACGAATAATCAATTTTATGATTTCTGCGACGTTGGCGAGTTTATTATTTCCAAGGTAATAAAGAGGTGTGAAAAAGCCAGAATAGAAAAGGAAGGTTTCTAGATAAGTAGAGGCAACTTTTTTTTCCAAGGCAGTGCCATTCTCATAAATATCATTTATGATTTTTGCTTTTTGCTGTAAGTATTCGTTGTTATTGGTCCATTCAAAGATTTCATCAATTTCTTTTTTAGTGTTTAAAGTTGAAAAAATAGAAGAATATGATTTTGCATGGACAGATTCCATAAATTGGATATTATTAAGAACAGCTTCTTCGTGAGGGGTACGAACATCCTGACGGATAGCTTCGACACCCGATTGGGACTGCATGGTATCCAGAAGCGTTAAGCCTCCAAATACTTTGCCGACTAAATCTTTTTCAATGTCAGGTAGTTTTCGCCAGTCATCTAAATCATTTGATAGAGGAATTCGGGTATCCAACCAGAACTGTTCGGTCAACTTTTCCCAAGTTGACTTATCAATAACATCTTCAATTTCGTTCCAATTGATTGCTTCATAATATGTGGTCATGGGGTCTCCGATATGTTGTGATGTAATAAAGTAAAGAAAGGGCTTGTTATCAATGGATTTTTTACTTGAGTCTGTGGCGGTTTATCTTTTTTACGTTCCAAAAGAATCATTATCTTTTCTGAGAAAAAGGCTCAGAAAAATAGCTGGTGGCGACTATTAGGGTTTGTTGTCATCTTGTTTTGGACAGTTTGGGTTATTTTTTGGCTAGTTATGCTAGCTGGTATAATTAACCTCACCATTTATAATTTTGATAAGGAAGGACCGTTATGGCCACTTTTTCTTATCGACTTATTCTTTGGAGGAATGGCTATTTTTATGGGGCATCAGTGGTTTAAACTTATCCTGTGCCTAAAACGTTCTAAATAAGAAAACATGTCTAAGGCAGTAAGAGCCTTAGACTATTTTCTTAGCAAAACGCAATCTGATAGTTTTAGGTGATTAAACAACACAACTTTCACACTGGTTTGCACCAACTTCTTCGCCATCATCTGTAAAGGTACGCACATAGTAAATTGACTTGATGCCCTTATTAAACGCATAGTTTCTCAAAATAGAAAGGTCTCGAGTGGTCTGTTTGCTTTGTGTTTTCCATTCATATAATTCCATAGGCAGTTCGCTGCGCAAGAAAAGGGTTAGTGATAATCCCTGATCAACATGCTGAGTAGCAGCGGCATACACGTCAATGACTTTTCTCATGTCCATGTCATAGGCTGAAGTATAGTAGGGAATCGTATCTGTCGACAAGCCGTTTGCAGGGTAATAGATCTTACCGATTTTCTTTTCCTGACGTTCTTCAATCCTCTGAGTAATAGGGTGAATAGAAGCAGAGCAGTCATTGATATAAGAGATGGATCCGTTAGGAGCAACAGCTAAACGGTTTTGATGGTAGAGACCATCTTTTTGAACAGCCTCGCGGAGCTTTTCCCAGTCGGATGCTTGCGGGATAAAGTGTCCTTTGAATAATGTCTTAACCAAATCAGATTGAGGAACATGTTGCCCTGATAAGTATTTATCAAAATAGCTGCCATCAGCATATTTTGACTGTTCAAAGCCAACGAATGTGGTTTGACGCTCACGAGCAATATTATTGGATTCAACAAGAGTCCAGTAATTCATTAGCATGAAATAAATATTAGTAAATTCAATAGATTCTGGGCTGCCATATTCAATGTGATGTTGCGCGAGATAGGAATGAAGTCCCATTGCTCCGAGACCGAAAGTATGTGCTTGGCTATTGCCATTTTTGATGGTTGGGACAGCATCGATACTTGAAGAGTCTGTGACAAAGGTTAATGCTCTAGTCATTGCCTTAATTGAGCGACCAAAGTCAGGCGAAGTCATCATGTTAAGGATATTAGTAGAGCCCAGATTACATGAAATATCAGTACCCATTTTTACAAATTCTTGAGCATCATTAATGAGACTAGGCGTCTGCACTTGAAGAATTTCAGAACACAGATTACTCATGATGATTTTACCGTCAATGGGATTTTCTCGATTAGCGGTATCAATGTTAATGATATAAGGGTATCCGGATTCTTGCTGCAGCTTAGAAATTTCGGTTTCTAGGTCACGAGCTTTAATCTTAGTCTTAGCGATATTAGGGTTGGCCACTAATTCATCATACATTTCTGTGATATCAATGTAGTTAAAGGGCGTACCGTATTCTTTTTCAACGTGGTAAGGGCTAAATAGGTACATGTCTTCATTATTTCTAGCGAGTTCATAGAATTTATCTGGAACTGTAACGCCAAGCGATAATGTTTTGACACGAACTTTTTCATCAGCGTTTTCTTTTTTAGTTGATAAAAAAGAAATGATATCAGGGTGAAAAACGTTTAGATAAACAACTCCCGCACCCTGTCTTTGCCCAAGTTGGTTAGAATAGGAAAAACTATCTTCAAACAATTTCATCACAGGCACGACACCAGAGGCTGCCCCAGCATATCCTTTGATTGGAGCGCCAGCTTCTCGCAGATTAGAGAGACTGATTCCCACTCCTCCACCAATACGGGATAACTGTAGTGCCGAGTTGATGGAGCGTCCAATAGCGTTCATGTCATCGGTCACTTGGATAAGAAAACAAGAAACCAACTCTCCCCTGCGACTGCGTCCAGCATTTAAAAAGGACGGTGTGGCTGGTTGATAGCGTTGATTAATCATCTCGATAGATAGGTCTTTGGCTAATTCTTCGTTGCCATCAGCGAAATAAAGCGCATTGAAAAGAACGCGATCTTCGAAACTTTCCAAGTAAAAATGCCCATCATTAGTTTTCAAGGCATACTGTTGATAAAATTTATAGGCCGCCATAAATGATTTGAAACGAAATCCTTCAGATGCAATTGTTTCAGCCAACTCAGTAATGAAATGAGGGGAATATTTGCGAATAAAAGCTTCTTCGAGGTAATCGTTATCAATCAGATACGCAATTTTTTCGGTGATGGATGAAAAGGTCATGGTATTTGGGATGACATTCTCAGTGAAGAAGGCTTTAAGAGCCTCTTTGTCCTTATGAAGAGGAATTTTGCCATTGACTGGACGGTTAATTTCATTGTTTAGGCGAAAATACGAAACATCGCCAAGTTCTTTGAGGCTCATAGTAATCTTTTCCTTATCTAATTGATAACAGTTGTTTTAATTTTGCAGGTTGAAAACCAGAAAATACGACATCGTCAGATTCAATAATAGGCGCAGAAGTGAATCCCAAGCCTCTGACATGGTCAATTTTTTCGGGATGCTCATCAAGATTGATTTCTTGAAAATCAGCCTGGTGCTGCTCTAAAAATTTCTTTGTCATTTTGCATGGCATGCAATTATTTTTGGAATATAGTGTAATCATATTTAAGTCCTTTTTGGTCGTGTTGATTCTTTTTTTGAAAAAGAATCTCTTACTAGCATATAAAAAAGAAGAGCAAAAAGCAAGGTAAAAAGCAAGGGATTAAACACAATATCTAGTGGTGAAAAAGAGAAACAGTCCTAAATATTGTGTCTAATCACGTTTTCATAGGGTTTTCAAAAAAATAATGAAACAATCAATTCATGTCGAGATAGCCTCGTTGTGACGAAATCATAGATTTCTCTAGTAGAGAAAGAAAATTGATTTAGTAAAAGTTTGAAAAAATCTGGAAAATATTTCAAAAATTTTTCCGTATGAAACATTTAATCTTGAAAATAAAAAATCATTATGCTATAATCTGTTGTTGTAAGGGTTATCATGAGGTGACTCAAATATACACAACTTAAAAGGAGAACCATACTATGGCTTCAAAAGATTTTCACATTGTTGCAGAAACAGGAATTCATGCACGTCCAGCCACTTTGCTTGTTCAAACAGCTAGCAAATTTGCTTCAGATATCACTTTAGACTACAAAGGTAAAGCAGTTAACCTTAAATCAATCATGGGTGTTATGAGTCTTGGTGTTGGCCAAGGCGCTGACGTAACAATCTCAGCTGAAGGTGCTGATGCAGACGACGCTATTGCAGCAATCGAAGAAACAATGACTAAAGAAGGATTGGCATAAAAAATGACAGAAATGCTTAAAGGAATCGCAGCTTCAGATGGTGTTGCTGTAGCCAAAGCATATCTACTTGTTCAACCGGATTTGTCATTTGAGACTATTACAGTCGACGATACAAATGCAGAAGAAGCTCGCCTTGATGTTGCATTACAAGCTTCACAAGACGAGCTTTCTGTTATCCGTGAAAAAGCAGTAGAAAGCTTAGGAGAAGAGGCGGCAGCCGTTTTTGATGCACATTTGATGGTTCTTTCTGATCCAGAAATGATCAGCCAAATCAAAGAGACTATTCGTGCTAAACAAACAAATGCTGAAACAGGGCTTAAAGAAGTGACAGACATGTTCATCACTATCTTTGAAGGTATGGAAGATAACCCTTACATGCAAGAACGTGCAGCTGACATCCGTGACGTTGCAAAACGTGTCTTGGCTCACCTTTTAGGGGTTAAATTGCCAAATCCAGCTACAATTGACGAAGAATCAATCGTTATTGCGCATGATTTGACACCTTCAGACACTGCTCAACTTAACAAACAATTTGTAAAAGCATTTGTTACAAACATCGGTGGCCGTACGAGCCACTCAGCTATTATGGCACGTACCCTTGAAATTGCTGCGGTGCTTGGAACAAATGATATTACAAAACGCGTTAAAGATGGCGATATGATTGCTGTTAACGGTATTACAGGCGAAGTCATCATTGACCCAAGCCAAGAGCAAATCGAAGCCTTTAAAGCAGCTGGCGAAGCTTATGCGAAACAAAAAGCTGAGTGGGCTTTGTTAAAAGATGCGCACACTGAAACTGCTGACGGCAAGCACTTTGAATTAGCAGCCAACATTGGAACACCAAAAGATGTTGAAGGAGTTAATGAAAATGGTGCTGAAGCAGTTGGTCTTTACCGTACTGAGTTCCTTTACATGGACTCTCAAGATTTCCCAACTGAAGATGAACAGTATGAAGCTTACAAAGCTGTTCTTGAAGGCATGAACGGTAAACCAGTTGTGGTACGTACCATGGATATTGGTGGAGATAAGGAACTTCCTTACTTTGACCTTCCAAAAGAGATGAACCCATTCCTTGGTTTCCGTGCCCTCCGTATCTCAATTTCTGAGACAGGTGATGCCATGTTCCGTACTCAAATGCGTGCCCTTTTACGCGCATCTGTTCACGGACAACTTCGCATCATGTTCCCAATGGTAGCTCTTCTTAAAGAATTCCGCGCAGCAAAAGCAGTTTTTGACGAAGAAAAAGCAAACTTGTTGGCTGAAGGCGTTGCTGTTGCAGATGATATTCAAGTGGGTATTATGATTGAAATCCCAGCAGCTGCTATGCTTGCTGACCAATTTGCCAAAGAAGTTGATTTCTTCTCTATTGGGACAAATGATTTGATTCAATACACCATGGCAGCAGACCGTATGAACGAACAAGTATCATACCTATACCAACCATACAACCCATCAATCCTACGTTTGATCAACAACGTGATTAAAGCAGCTCACGCTGAAGGCAAATGGGCAGGAATGTGTGGCGAGATGGCTGGTGATCAACAAGCAGTTCCACTTCTTGTTGGAATGGGACTTGACGAGTTCTCAATGTCAGCAACTTCTGTGCTTCGTACACGTAGCTTGATGAAGAAATTAGATTCTACAAAAATGAAAGAGTATGCAAACCGTGCCCTTACAGAATGTTCAACAGCAGAAGAAGTTCTTGAACTCTCTAAAGAATACGTTTTTGACAACTAAACTCATTAAGGAGTTGGAGCAATCCATCTCCTTTTTTCTTTGCTGTTGTCTAACCTATCAAGGATAAAATATATTAAAAAAAGATGAAATATTATTTGATGCATGAAATTAAAATGATAAAAAATCCAAGTAAATTTTATAAATGCGCTATTTTTCAAAGGGCATCAAAGTTAATACTTTCAGACTAAAACAATGCTAAAAGAAATAGGTTTGTGAAGTTTGTCGCTAAAAAAAGCGGAAATACCATCTGCTTTTTTGTGTGTCTAATATTTGAAATATGCTCGAAAAGTGATAGAATAATATTACTATCGTAAAAGGAGAACAAAATTTTGACGAAACAATACAAAAATTTAGTGAATGGTGAGTGGAAACTTTCTGAGAAAGATATTAAAATATATGCACCAGCAACAGGCGAAGAACTAGGTAGCGTTCCTGCGATGTCTCGTGAGGAAGTGGACCATGTTTATGCTTCAGCAAAAAAAGCTTTAGCAGATTGGAAAGCGCTTTCTTACGTTGAACGTGCGGCTTACTTACATAAGGCTGCCGATATCCTCGTACGTGATGCTGAAAAAATTGGGGCTATTTTATCAAAAGAGGTTGCCAAAGGGCACAAAGCTGCGGTTAGTGAGGTTGTTCGTACCGCTGAGATTATTAATTACGCCGCAGAAGAAGGTCTTCGCATAGAAGGCGAAGTGCTTGAAGGCGGTAGCTTTGAAGCAGCTAGCAAGAAAAAAATAGCCATCGTTCGACGCGAACCAGTTGGTTTGGTTCTTGCGATTTCACCATTTAACTACCCAATCAACTTGGCGGGTTCAAAAATTGCGCCAGCACTTATTGCAGGGAACGTCGTTGCCTTAAAACCACCGACACAAGGGTCTATTTCAGGTCTCTTGCTAGCAGAAGTGTTTGCTGAAGCAGGTATTCCAGCAGGCGTCTTTAATACGATTACAGGACGTGGTTCTGTTATTGGAGATTACATTGTAGAGCACGAGGCGGTCAACTTCATCAACTTTACAGGATCTACAGCAACAGGTGAAGGCATTGCTAAACTTGCTGGAATGCGTCCAATCATGTTGGAACTGGGCGGTAAGGACTCAGCCATCGTGCTAGAAGATGCTGACTTAGCCTTGGCAGCTAAAAATATTGTTTCAGGGGCTTATGGCTACTCTGGACAACGTTGTACAGCTGTTAAGCGTGTCTTGGTTATGGATAGCATAGCTGATGAGTTGGCTAAACATGTTTGCGCTCTTGTGAATAACCTAAGCGTTGGCATGCCTGAAGATAACGCAGACATCACACCGCTAATTGATACCGCTTCAGCAGATTTTGTTGAAGGGCTCATTAACGATGCTAGCGACAAAGGAGCTACTCCACTAACAGATATCAAGCGAAACGATAACCTTATTTCTCCGATTGTTTTTGACAATGTTACGACTGATATGCGTTTGGCATGGGAAGAACCTTTCGGACCAGTCTTGCCATTTATCCGTGTGACTTCTGTTGAAGAAGCTATTGAAATCTCAAATGCTTCTGAGTATGGCTTGCAAGCATCTATATTTACCAAAAACTTCCCACAAGCTTTTGCCATTGCAGAAAAACTCGAAGTTGGAACTGTTCACATCAACAACAAAACACAACGTGGTACAGATAACTTCCCATTCTTGGGTGCTAAAAAATCTGGAGCAGGAGTTCAAGGGGTTAAATATTCGATTGAAGCAATGACTAATCTGAAATCAGTAGTCTTTGACATTCAGTAATCAGACCAGGAAAAAAGTTAGGGTAACCTAACTTTTTTTGGTTTATTTTAAGCTTAAATTATGATAAAATGGCAGTGCAATGGAGGAAGAAAGTGAAAAAAATAAATTACATCCTAATCGTTTTGTTAAGCTTGTCACTCTTGGGGATAGCCTTGTTTTTCATCAATGATTGGAAGGTTAAACGAGATATTCAAAATCTAGTAACAGAGCAACAAACCAAACCAAACCAAACACCGAAAATACAGGCGGTCAAACACATTAAAAATGGAGATCATGATTTTTACTATTTTTCTCCAATAAAGACAGTGGATCGGTTTTACGACTCAAATCTTCCCACCTCGCTGTATGCCAATCAGCCTAAGAATAAAGCTGTTGTCATGATTAAGCCTCAGTTTGAAAAATCCAACTTAAAAAACGTCAAACAACTGGCGATTTCCCAGACGGTTTACCGTGTTAAGCCTTTCGGGTTGCAAAAAATGTCTCAAAAAATCATTAGTCGATACCATGTAAAAGAAAACTATGAACGTTTTACGTTAAAGGATTTGGTCTCTGGGCATTTAGAACGAATTGAACAAGAAGTTAGCAAACATTATCCTGAAAAGTCCTTCGCTTTATCCAAAAGCCAAGCTTTGTCTGAAAAAGATGATCTCTTAAGTGATGGGTTTCGTGTGGTTTCGGGCAAATTGAAACTAACTGATGGCATATCGATTCCTCTTGCGGATCTTTTTGATGTCATTGATGTTGGTGTTTTAGAAGCCTCAGAAAAAGCAGCCTATGACGATTATCAGGCTAAAAAGAAAGCAGAAGAAGCACGTCGCACTCAAAAACTGGTTGCCTTGACCTTTGATGACGGTCCTGATCCGTCCACGACCCCACAAGTATTATCGATTTTAGCAAAATATCAGGCTAAAGGAACCTTCTTTATGTTGGGGTCTAAAATAGCAGGAAATGAAAGCTTGGTCAAAAAGGTAACAGACGCAGGACATGAAATTGACAACCATTCGTGGGATCATCCTGACTTAACGACCTTGACTGCTGAACAAGTTAAAGAACAAGTTAACAATACGTCAGAGGTAATCAAGAAAGCATCAGGACAAGGTCCAATTTATTTACGACCTCCATATGGAGCTACTAACGAGAGTGTCCGAAAAGCTTCTGGTTTGACCGAGATGCTATGGACAGTAGACACAAGAGATTGGGAAAACCATAGCACTAATGGAATCATGGCTAATCTCAAACAGCAATTACAACCAGGTGGTGTTGTGCTCATGCATGATATTCATCAAACAACGGTTGATGCTCTACCAATTGTTATGGAATACTTAAAAGCTGAAGGGTATCAGTGTGTGACCTTAAAAGAGTTATTTGGCACTAGGTAAGATAAACGAAATACGAAAAAAGCACTGAGACTAGTCTCGGTGCTTTTTGAAATGAATAGATGACTTGTCAATTAGTAGGAAACCCGACGATCTTTTGCTACCAACTGCTGATTTTTCAACTCAACTTCAGCAACTTTAGCGAATTTCTTGAGTTTTTTGATGTCTTCAGGATGGTTAACAAGTGTGATGACGACCCCTCGTTTTCCCATGCGACCAGTACGACCAGCACGGTGGGTATAATTTTCTTTGTCTCGTGCGACTTCAAAGTTAATCACATACTCAAGGTTATCAATGTCGATACCTCTTGCGACCAAATCAGTTCCTAGCAAGAGGGAAATTTCTTGATGTTTGAATTTTTCTAAAATGGTTTTTCGAAAGCGAACATTGATATCGCTAGCCAGAGAGACCGCAGATGCACCGGCATATTGAAGGCGCTCTTCAGCCGCCCCTAAGTCTGACAAACTATTGAAGAAAACGAGTCCTCGGAAATTAGGAATGTTTGAAAATTTTCGTAATAAATCGGTTCGTTCTCTTTGGTCTACAACCAAATAGTAGTGCTCAATTTCAGTCAATGCTTGGTCAGACAAATCAATCAAAAGGGTATCTTCGACTAAATCTGCCTGTGCTACTTTATTGGTGGCACTCATATAAATCATCTGATGGTCACGAGGCACGTGGTGGGTAATTTTTTGCACAAAATGATATTGTGAGTCGCTCAATAGTTCATCGTATTCATCTAAAATGATTGTTTCGATAGACATCATTTTGATTTTTTTGAGCTTGATTAGTTCAAAAACCCGTCCAGCAGTACCAATGATAATTTCAGGTCCTTTTTTCAAACGTTCAATTTGACGTTTTTGGCTGGTTCCTGAGATAAATAGCTGCGCGGTTAACCCTAGTGGTTCTGCCCATTCTTTGGTAACCTCAAAAATTTGTCCAGCTAACTCGGTATTTGGTGCTAAAATCAGCAATTGTTGTGATTTTTTTGGTGTTAGCTTTAAAAGGCTTGGAAAGAGATAGGCTAGGGTTTTACCTGTACCTGTAGGACTAATTCCTAGCACATGCTGGCCTTGTGTAATGTGGGGAAAAGCATGTTGCTGGATAGGAGTTAGTTCTGAAAATTGAAGCTGGGCAAGTTTTTCTTGCCACGGTTTTGGAAAAGTTGTTATCATGTAGGATCCTTTAATTATTATTCTATATTCATTATAGCATTATAGTGGCATTTTTGGTAAAATAGAGGGAAAGACTTTTTAGATTTGGAGTTTGTAATGTTTAAAAGACCCATTATTATTGGTGTAACTGGTGGCTCTGGTGGTGGAAAAACCAGCGTTTCGCGTGCCATTTTAGATAGTTTCCCCAATGCACGAATTGCGATGATCCAGCACGATTCTTATTACAAGGATCAGTCTCACATGAGTTTTGAAGAGCGGGTTCAGACCAATTATGATCACCCGTTAGCTTTTGATACAGATTTTATGATTCAACAGCTAAACGAACTTTTGGCAGGTCGACCAGTTGATATTCCCATTTATGACTACAAAGAGCACACAAGAAGCGATAAAACATTTCGTCAAGAGCCCCAAGATGTTATTATTGTTGAAGGCATTTTGGTGCTAGAAGACGAACGCTTGCGCAACTTAATGGATATTAAGCTGTTTGTAGATACTGATGACGATATTCGCATCATCCGACGCATCAAGCGCGACATGATGGAAAGAGGAAGAAGTCTTGAGAGCATTATTGAGCAATACACCAGTGTTGTCAAACCAATGTACCATCAATTTATTGAGCCAAGTAAGCGTTATGCGGATATTGTGGTTCCTGAGGGAGTTAGCAACGTTGTGGCTATTGACCTTATCAACACCAAAATCGCAAGCATATTAGGCGAATTGTAATATTATAAATCTTGAGCAGGTTCTTAGAGAACTTGCTCAAAATTTATTTTTTGAGAAATGGTTAGGAAAAACATGATAGAAAAACTACTGATTCTGTTACTGTGCTGGAATGGTGTGGTATTTGTGCTTTACGGGATTGACAAAAAAAGAGCTATTCAGCATAAATGGCGCATATCAGAAAAAACCTTGATCATTGCGACCTTGTTATGTGGGGGACTAGGTGCTTGCAGTGCTGCCAAGTTTTATCACCATAAAACGCAGAAATGGTACTTCAGATTGAGTTGGTATATAGGGTTGGTCTTAACCATGCTTTTGCTTTATGGGATAGTAAAAACCAGTTAGTCAAGTCCCTACCTTAATAGAGAATATTCTGTAGATGTGATATAATAAATCTATGAATGAAACAAAGAAAATTGAAATGTATCAAACCATGTTAGCCCAGGCAAAGGCGCTATTTTCGAAAGAACGAAATGCCCTTGCAAACCTTTCTAATGCCAGCGCTCTTTTGAACATGACCTTGCCCAATACAGTTTTTGCAGGTTTTTATCTTTTTGACGGTCAAGAATTAGTTCTAGGACCCTTTCAAGGAGGGGTGTCTTGTGTTCGGATTGAGCTTGGCAAGGGAGTTTGTGGCGAAGCAGCGAAGCTGATGAAAACGATAATTGTCGAGGATGTCAAAACGCATGACAATTACATTTCTTGTGACTCTGCGGCGATGAGTGAAATCGTTGTTCCTATGATGGTCTCTAATCGTTTAATCGGCGTGCTAGATTTAGATGCCAATCTTGTAGGGGACTATGATACTATCGATCAAACTTACTTGGAACAGTTTGTAGCTCTGCTGATTGAAACAACTGATTTTAAATTTAACATGTTTGGAGTGGACGCTTAATGTATCAAGCCCTTTATCGAAAATACCGCAGCCAGACCTTTGCTGAAATGGTTGGTCAATCAGTCGTTTCAACGACTTTGCGGCAAGCTGTCGAGTCAGATAAGATAAGCCATGCTTATCTTTTTTCTGGTCCCAGAGGAACTGGTAAAACCAGCGCAGCCAAAATCTTTGCTAAGGCCATGAACTGTCCAAATCAAAAAAACGGTGAGCCATGCAATCAATGCGACATCTGCCGCGACATTACCAACGGCAGTCTAGAAGATGTTATTGAAATAGATGCTGCTTCAAATAATGGAGTTGATGAGATACGAGATATTCGTGACAAGTCAACCTATGCACCAAGTAGAGCAAGACATAAGGTCTACATTATCGATGAGGTCCACATGTTGTCGACAGGAGCATTCAACGCCCTGTTAAAAACGTTAGAAGAACCCACTAAAAATGTGGTCTTTATTTTAGCCACAACGGAATTACACAAAATTCCTGCCACCATATTATCAAGGGTGCAGCGCTTTGAATTTAAAGCAATTAAACAAGCCGCCATCCAAGAACATTTGGCTTGGATACTAGAGCAAGAATCTATTGCTTACCAGGCGGATGCCCTGAACATTATAGCCAGACGTGCCGAAGGTGGGATGCGCGATGCCCTTTCTATATTAGATCAGGCATTGAGCCTTTCTACCGACCAAGGGGTTTCATTGGAGATTGCTGAGGAAATCACGGGCTCAATTTCTATAGTAGCTCTGGACGATTACGTCCATCACTTGATGGCAGAAGATGCTAGTCAAGCCTTGAAAAATCTTGAAACAATTTATGATAGCGGCAAAAGCATGAGCCGCTTTGCCACAGATTTATTGACCTATCTCCGAGATTTGCTCATGGTTAAAAGCGGGGGAGATAATTCCCGCCAATCGTCAGTTTTTAATGAGAATTTGGCGATTTCTTTAGATCGCATTTTTCAGATGATTGCAATCATCACTAGCCATCTACCTGAAATTAAAAAAGGTAGCCATCCTAGAATCTATGCTGAAATGATGACCATTCAACTGGCAAAACAACAGCAAGCCGCATCGGATGTACCACTGCAGATAGTAGAAGACTTTGAGCAACTGCGGCAAGAAATGGTGCAACTTAAAAACGAGTTGCAGCAATTGCAGCAGTCTCCAGAGTCTGTTTCGCATAAAAAAATGCGCTCAACGAAGTCGCCTGCCTTTACCTACAAAGTTGATCGCGCGAAAATCTTACAAATTATGGAAGAAACGGTTCAAGATAGTGAGCAGTCTCGCCGCTATTTAGATGCTTTAAAAGGCGCGTGGCATGAAATTCTAGATAGCATTTCAGCGCAAGATAGGGCTTTATTGCTAGGATCAGAACCTGTTTTAGCTAATAGCGAAAATGCTATTTTAGCCTTTGAAGCAGCCTTTAATGCTGAGCAGGCCATGGCACGGCAGGATTTGAATGCCATGTTTGGCAATATCATGAGCAAGGCAGCTGGCTTTTCTCCAAATATTTTGGCAGTCCCAAAAACAGATTTTCATCACCTGCGCTCAGAGTTTGCACAGAGCCTTAAATCAAGCAAAGCAAAGCCTGAAGACCAACCTTCAGAAAACATCCCCATTCCAGAAGGTTTTGATTTTCTAGCTGATAAAATCAAGACCATTGACGATTAATAATAAAAAGAAAATTCATAGTAGAATTTTCTTTTTATTGGTATAATGATGGTATGACTATTCGACAATTTATTTTTATTGCTTTTGCCTGTGCTTTTGAAACCTATTTCTTTAATGACTTGTTGTTATCAGGGAATTATCTATTTGCTTTTTTCTGGGGCTTATTGTTATTAAGGGATTTAAAAAGGGCACACGCCATTGACCGATTTACCAAAAACATCCTAAAGGCTTCGTCTTCTACCACGAAGAAAGACTAATCTCACCACTTTTAAGGGTGTGAAGTTGCCCGTCTTCCAATTGCACGACGAGGTGCCCTTGATCTGTCACATCTATGGCAGTTGCGGATATACTTTTTTGATTCTCTTGGAAAGTCACTTGTTTGTTAAGAACAAGTGATTTTTCTTTGTATACTTTAACGTGGTCTTTAATGGCAACCGAGAAAAAGAGGTGCCATATAGCAACAATTAAGTCATTTCTAGTTGTGGTTGGTTTTTCTTCAAAAAGAGAACCCGCTATACTAGTTAGTTCTTCAGGAAAGTCTTCTATGGCAAAATTCAGACCAACTCCAATAATCACATCCGTGATCAAGCCTGTCTCCACAGAAGTGATGGCTTCTGTTAAAATACCCGCTATTTTCTTCTGGTCGAGATAAATGTCATTAACCCATTTAATGCTTGTTTCAATACCTGTTAAATGAGAGATGGCTTTGACGATGCTTGTGGCAACCATCATGGTGTAAGGAGGCATGTCAAAGTAGGGAACATTTGGTTTTAGGTGTAGCGACATGTATATCCCACCATTTGGTGAGGCAAAAAAATCACGATGGCGTCTGCCCTTGGCACTGGATTGACTCGGTGCCAGATAGAGTTGAGGGGCAGGGTGCTGCAGATCTATTCCTTTTTTGGCATCTAGCTGGGTTGATTGGCTTTTAGGGGTGTATGAAACAGGTATGCCCAGTTCTCGACTAATCATATCGGGTAAAAGTAAATCCCCTTGGATGATGCGATAGCCTTTGTTTTTCAACGATTCAATTTGAATGCCTTGGCCTTCTAGCCGTTTAATAGATTTCCAAACGGATGTCCTTGAGATATTTAGTTGGTCTGCTAAATATTCGCCACTGATAAAAGCATTGCTACGGCTTAATAATTGGTATATTTTTTCGGTTGTTTTCATATGTCTAGTATAGTATAAAATCACCGGATTTCAACTGCATTTAGTAAAAAAGGCACGATTAGTTCACCAAAAGACTTGCAAAGAACAGTTTTTCTGATATAATTAACTAGTTAACATCTTGTTTAACTGGTTAATTATGGAGGAAAAATGAAAAAGAATAAAGTAATGCTATTGGTCGGCTTGGCCTTGACGTGTCAGATGACATTGACAGCTTGTCACACCAATAAGGACAGCGGTTCACATGAACCTAAAACAAAACAAGTGACAAAAAAAGTTGCTAAAAAGAAAAAATCTAAAAAGGTTCATAAGGACCACAAAGGAGTCGCAGGGATTGATTTCCCAACAGATGACGGCTTTATCTTGACCAAGGATTCAAAAATCATTGCGAAAAAAGATAATGGGATTGTTATTGAACATGGCGACCACACACATTTCATCTTTTACGCAGATCTCAAAGGCAGCGCTTTTGAATACTTGATTCCAAAAGGTGCTGATGTCACAAAACCTGAAGTTGCTAGAGCATCAGAACATCAAACTTCACATGCAACTAACGGGCATCACCATTATGAATTTAACCCAGCTGATATTGTTGCTGAGGACGCTTTAGGCTATACTGTTCGCCATGGCGATCACTTCCACTATATCTTGAAGAGTTCATTGACAGGACCTGTTAATCATAAGCCTCAGACACAGTTAACTATTTCTAAACCTTCGGTTAATCAACGATTTTCAGGAGTCCATTACCCAACAGATGACGGTTTCTTATTTGATGGCACGGGTATTGTAGGACGTACTGCACTAGGACTTCTTGTAGACCATAATGGTCACACGCACGTGGTAACCTATGACAGCATCCGTAACACACAGTGGTCGCACTTGATTGAAGCACCAAAACCTCAAGCACCAGAAGCACCTCAAGCTCCTTCTGAATCAGAAGCATTGGCCAAAGAAATTGACTTGAAAAAAGAACATTTGGCTAAGTCATTAGGAATTGATGTTAATAGTATCAAAGTAGAAAAGACAGAAGATGGCGTAGTTCTTATCTACCCTCATGGAGACCATTCACATTCATCAGGTTTAGATGAAATTGAGTTGGACAAACCATTTGATCCACATGGCAATCCACATGCTAAAGACAAAATTGGTATGGCAACGCTGAAAAAAATCGGTTTTGACGATGAGGTGATTGCTTCAATTCTTCATGCAAACGCACCAACACCATTCCCTTCAAAAGAAAAAGATATGGCTAAAATGAAGGAGTGGTTGGCAACAATTGAATACATCAATATTGGTGAGATTGAAAACCCATTACAACGTAAAAATCTTGACTTGATGCCAAATCTTCAAGTGTTAGGAATTGGCTTTACAAAAATTGATGATGTGACACCTGTTCTTCAGTTTAAAAACCTCAAACAACTTTGGATGACTAGAACAGGCATTACGAATTACGATTTCTTGAAACAATTGCCATCTCTAGAAGGTATTGATATTTCACAAAATGGTATTTCTGATTTGTCATTCTTGAAGGATTTCCTACATTACAAAGTTATCTCAGCAGCAGGAAATGACTTAACAGACATTAGCATCCTTGCTAAAATGCCAAACTTGGAGTCACTAAACCTTGACTACAACAAATTGACAGATATTTCAGCCCTTAAAAATGCGAAACATCTGACAGCGGTCAGCTTGGAACACAATACCATCAAGGATCTTTCTGCCTTGAGTGATAAGGATAAATTAGTTCGACTCTATGTGTCGCACAATCCAAAAGTTGATTTAACAACATTGAAATCCAATGCTCTTCAAGAATTAACTGTACAAGAAAGTGATGTTTCAGACTTGTCATTCCTTAAAAATATGACAGCCCTTGAAACCTTAACCATTGACAATAATGTGTTGACAAACTTGAAAGGCCTTGAAACAAACCAAAACATCAAGACCTTGTCAGCGAATAAAAACAAGGTGACCTCGCTAGGTTTAGGCGGACTTCAAACGTCTCTTAGCGTATTAAATTTACAAAACAATCACCTTTCTTCATTAGAAGGCATTAACGATTACAAAGCGTTAGAAACTATCAATGTTAATGGCAATGAGATTGCAACGCTGAAACTAAGCAAACCAAACCATACCATCAAAGAGATTTACGCTGATAACAATCACATTCCAGCAGACGAATTAAATCCAGCAGCGCCAGGAGAATTTCCAAAAGGTATTGTTGAAAACTTTAAGGCAGCAGAAGGCGGTAGTTTAGCAGGTAATGCTCCTGAAACAGCTCATCAAGATTCTAATGATGAGCATGCTGATCACGATCACGATCATGAACATGAACACAATCATGAGCATGCAGACCATGATCATGAACACGACCATGCTGATCACGATCATGAAGGTCACGATCACGACCATGACCACCATGGACACTCGCATTAATGCGTGAAGTTATTATTAGACTTCAGAGCATTAAATAGTATCCTAAAAGACTCCTAGCATTTTGCTAGGGGTCTTTGTGAGGTTTATTTTATGATTTTTCTCTTAGATAAGGGAGATTGTCTAGAAAAAATATTTTAAAATGATATAATAGATGAGTTAATGAGTCCCGAAAAGGCATTTCTACGAAATCAGAGCTAATGATTAGCGATGACTAGGAAATGGTTCTTTGTAACTCAGTACAAATAGCAAGACACTTGTTATTTTGATGGTTCGTGGTTAATAGAGCTATTCAACCAGCTTACGACTTTTTGTCATCTTCTAGAGAGTTACTGACTGAGGTTACAAAAAGAGTCATTGGTAAGTTAGGTCATTATTAAAAGGGGGGGACATTTTTATGTCAGAACGTAAACTTTTCACGTCTGAATCAGTATCTGAAGGGCACCCAGATAAGATTGCAGACCAAATTTCAGATGCTATTTTAGACGCTATTTTAGCAAAAGATCCAGAAGCCCATGTGGCTGCAGAAACTTGTGTCTATACTGGGTCTGTCCATGTGTTTGGTGAGGTTTCAACCACTGCCTACATAGATATTAATCGAGTGGTGCGTGATACGATTGCTGAAATTGGCTATACAGAAGCAGAATATGGCTTTTCAGCTGATTCAGTAGGGGTACATCCATCTCTTGTTGAACAATCTGTTGACATTGCCCAAGGGGTTAATGAAGCGCTTGAAGTCCGCGAAGGAGAAACAGATAACCTTAGTCTTATTGGTGCTGGGGACCAGGGATTGATGTTTGGTTTTGCTGTTGATGAAACACCAGAATTAATGCCCTTACCTATTTCGCTGTCTCACCAATTGGTACGCCATTTGGCAGAACTACGCAAATCTGGTACAATTTCCTATCTCCGACCAGATGCCAAGTCTCAGGTCACTGTGGAATACGACGAAAACGATAAGCCTGTTCGTGTGGACACGGTTGTTATTTCAACCCAACATGACCCAGAAGTAACTAACGAGCAAATTCGTAGGGATATGATTGAGCAAGTCATTAAAGTAGTTATTCCTGAACAGTACCTTGATGATGAGACGAAATTCTTTATTAATCCTACAGGGCGTTTTGTCATTGGAGGTCCGCAAGGAGACTCTGGTTTGACAGGGCGTAAAATCATTGTGGACACTTATGGAGGGTATTCTCGTCACGGTGGTGGTGCCTTTTCTGGAAAAGATGCGACCAAGGTTGACCGCTCAGCCTCTTATGCTGCACGCTACATTGCTAAAAACATTGTTGCAGCCAAATTAGCGACCAAAGTTGAGGTGCAACTAGCTTATGCTATTGGTGTGGCTCAGCCGGTTTCTGTTCGAGTAGATACTTTTGGAACTTCATCTGTTTCAGAAGGTGATTTAGAAGCAGCAGTCCGTCAAGTGTTTGACTTGCGTCCTGCAGGCATTATTAAAATGCTTGACTTGAAACGTCCTATTTACAAACAAACAGCTGCTTACGGGCACATGGGCAGAACAGATATTGATTTGCCGTGGGAAAAAACAGATAAAACAGTAGCACTCAACGAAGCCCTTCAAAAGTTAGCTTAATCATTAGTTTAAGTCAAAGACAGAAATTTCATTTTTCTGTCTTTTTTTGTTATCAGCTCTTACCTCTTGATATTACCACTAGAGAGATTAAAATCATCAGAGACAAAGAATTGTAATTAACGACTAAGTGTGATAAAATGAAAAGGTTGAATTCTAGTATAAGAAAGTTTTGGATGAATGAGAAAAATTGTTATTAATGGTGGTATCCCCTTAAAAGGGGAAGTGGCCATCTCAGGTGCAAAAAATAGTGTCGTTGCTCTAATTCCAGCCATTATCTTGGCAGATGATGTGGTTACTCTTGATGGTGTCCCTGCTATTAGTGATGTGGACAGTTTGATTGAGATTGTAGAGCTTATGGGTGCTAAAGTTACTTATAAAGGCGATTCTTTAGAAATTGACCCTCGAGAGGTTCAAAATATCCCAATGCCTTATGGAAAAATCAATAGCTTAAGAGCTTCCTACTATTTTTATGGGAGTCTTTTAGGGCGCTTTGGTCAAGCCGTTGTTGGCTTACCTGGTGGTTGCGATTTAGGACCTAGGCCTATTGACCTTCATCTGAAAGCTTTTGAAGCTATGGGTGCCAAAGTAACCTACGAAGGCCAGCACATGCGTTTATCTACGAATGGTGCACCCTTAAAAGGTGCCCATATTTACATGGATACTGTCAGTGTAGGAGCTACCATTAATACCATGATTGCTGCTGCTAAGGCACAGGGAAAAACAATCATTGAAAATGCAGCTAGAGAGCCAGAAATTATTGACGTCGCAACCTTGTTAAATAATATGGGGGCTCATATCCGTGGTGCTGGGACCAATATCATCACGATAGAAGGCGTTGAAAAGCTTCATGGAACGAGGCACCAAGTGATACCAGACCGTATCGAGGCAGGGACTTACATCGCCCTAGCTGCAGCTGTGGGCGGTGGGATAAAAATCACAAATGTCCTCTATGAGCATTTGGAAAGTTTTATTGCCAAACTAGAAGAGATGGGTGTCAGAATGACCGTCGAAGAAGACTCTGTCTTTGTTGAAAAGCAAGAGTCGCTAAAGGCTGTCACGATTAAAACCTCCCCTTATCCAGGGTTTGCCACAGACTTGCAGCAACCTTTGACTCCCTTGTTGCTAACGGCACAAGGGCGAGGCAGCGTTATTGATACCATCTATGAAAAGCGCATCAATCACGTTGCTGAGTTGGCACGTATGGGTGCTGATATTTCGGTCTTGGGAGGACAGATTGTCTACCACGGTCCAAATCAATTAAGCGGCGCTCAGGTGAAAGCTACAGATTTGCGAGCAGGTGCTTCGCTCGTGATTGCAGGCTTGATGGCACAAGGACAAACAGAAATTACAAATATCGAATTTATCCTGCGTGGTTATGCGAATATCATTGACAAATTACAAGCATTGGGTGCAGATATAAAACTAATCGAAGAATAACAGAAGCGTCGTTAGACGGTTCGCTGAGGTAGCCTTTCCCAAGGGGCTACTTTTTTGTGTTTAAAGGAGTCGTTGTTATTGAAAATGCAAACCAGTTCTTGCTTTTGCAATTTTTGAAAATATAATATTGAAAACAGTAAGATTTTCAACAAAAACAACTAGTGATAAATCACTATAGGTGATAGAAAAATCCGTGACTATTTGGTATAATGGTTGTAATATAGGCATTTTGAGAGGTGACTCATGGATTTCTGGATTCAGTTAGCTAGGTTTGCTCGTTTTGAAACACAACGCTTGCAATTTCGCCCTTTTCAATACACTGATTTTCAGGATTTTCATACCATTGCTAACGATACGGAAAACCTTTCTTTTGTTTTTCCAGAGTCAATGACCAAATCAGAAAGTCAATATTTATTAACCCATGCCTTTATGAAAGAACCTCTGGGTGTGTGGCTCATTCAAGAAAAAAAGAGCCACAAAATGATTGGTGCCATTAGATTAGAAAAATATGATGCCAAGGCAGCCAGTGCAGAGATAGGTTATTTTTTGAGTAAAGCTTACTGGGGACAAGGGTTAATGCCAGAAGCGCTGAAGACCATCGTGTTTTTAGCCTTTCAAGAGTTTGGGCTCAAAAAGCTCGTCATTATAACACACTTGGAAAATGAAGCGAGTCAAAAAGTGGCACAAAAAGCTGGTTTTAAATTAAAAAAACGGTTTAAAGGCAGCGACAAACATAGTCATAAAGTACGCGATTATTTACACTATCAAATAACAATAGGTGATTGTCATCATGAGTAAACATCAGGAAATTTTGGACTATTTAGAAAAACTGGCTATCGGAAAGCGCGTTAGCGTCAGAAGCATCTCTAACCATATGAAAGTTAGTGATGGCACAGCCTATAGAGCAATCAAAGAAGCTGAAAATCGCGGAATTGTTGAAACTAAACCTCGAAGTGGGACTATTCGTATTGAAAAAAAGGTCAAGCTAAAAATTGACTGCCTTACTTATGCTGAAATTGCTAGGATAACAGACTCAGAGGTTCTAGCAGGACATGCTGGTTTGGGTGGTGAATTTAGCAAATGCGCTATCGGTGCCATGACAGAAGCACAAATTGGTCGTTACCTCGTCAAAGGAGGTCTTTTAATTGTTGGGGACCGTGATAGTATCCAGTTATTAGCCTTAAAAAAGCACAATGCCATTTTAGTGACCGGAGGCTTTGCAGTTTCTCAAAAGGTTATTGATGTTGCCAATCATCAAGGTATGCCTGTGATGGTCACGAACTACGACACCTATACTGTGGCAACCATGATTAATCAGGCTTTGTCTAATCTAAAAATCAAGACTGATCTTAAACGGGTGAATGAAGTCCTAACTGCTAGTGAAGATTATGGCTATCTTTATGAAGATGATACTGTTGAAACCTTTATCACTCTTATAAAAAAAGCTCGTCAGGTTAGATTTCCTGTTTTAGACAAGGATCAAAAGGTTACTGGTGTCATTAGTATGCGTGATGTGGTTGACCAACCCTTGACGACCCGACTAGCTACAGTGATGTGTCAAAATCCAATCACAGCAAAATATGGCACGAGTCTTGTGACAGTCAGTCAAAAAATGATTGTTGAAGACTTGAATATGGTGCCAGTTGTTGATGAGGCCAATAATTTATTAGGGGTCATTACTCGAAAAAAAGCAATGGAGAGTCTGTCTAATAACCAACACGATCAACTGTATACTCATAGTGAACAAATCATATCAGCTCTTGAAGAAACCCAAGATGCCTATCAAGTTGTGATTGAACCAACGATGATTGATTGTTCTGGTAACCTATCAAAAGGTGTGTTAACTGAATTTTTAAGAGAAATTTGCATCAGAATCCTGGCAAAAAATCATCAAAAAAATATTATTATCGAACAAATGATGATATACTTTTTACATGCTGTTCAGATTGATGACCATTTAACAATCCATCCTAAAATAACTAACGAAAATAGAAGAAGCAGCATAATTGATATTGAGATGTATGTGGGTAACCAGATCATTGCCAAAGCAATTATGACCGCAAAGCTGAATTAGAGGAGAAATAGAAGATGATAACATTAAAATCCGCCCGTGAAATCGAGGCTATGGATAGAGCTGGAGACTTTTTAGCTGGCATACATATTGGCTTGAGAGACCTGATTAAACCAGGTGTTGACATGTGGGAAGTCGAAAAATATGTACGTCGCCGCTGCAAAGAAGACAATGTGTTGCCTTTGCAAATAGGTGTTGATGGGTACTTGATGGACTATCCTTATGCTACTTGTTGCGCTTTGAACGATGAGGTTGCTCACTCTTTTCCGCGCCATTATATTCTTAAAGAAGGAGACCTTCTCAAGGTAGATATGGTTTTGAGTGAACCGCTCGATAAAGCAGTCCTAGACGTTTCCAAGTTAGATTTTGACAACGTTTCAGAAATGAAAAAATGGACCACAGCTTATTCAGGTGGCTTAGCCGATTCTTGTTGGGCTTATGCCGTAGGTCAACCATCAGCAGAAGTCAAAAAACTAATGGATGTCACTAAAGAAGCAATGTATCGTGGGATAGAAAAAGCCGTTGTTGGCAACCGAATTGGTGACATTGGTGCTGCTGTCCAAGAATACGCAGAAAGCCACGGCTATGGTGTTGTTCGTGACCTTGTTGGTCACGGTGTTGGGCCGACCATGCATGAAGAGCCTATGGTTCCAAACTATGGGACTCCAGGTAGAGGCCTTCGTTTGAAAGAAGGCATGGTTCTCACAGTTGAGCCAATGATTAATACTGGCACATGGGAGATTGATACAGACATGAAAACCGGCTGGTCTCACAAGACGTTAGATGGAGGTCTGTCTTGTCAGTATGAGCATCAATTTGTGATTACAAAGGATGGCCCTGTGATTTTAACCAGTCAGGGAGAAGAAAGAACCTACTAAAATGGCCAAAAAAAAATTACTAGATAACATTGTGTCAAAGTTTCAATACCAGCCAATTCAGGCTTTTATGAGGCATTTTCAAAGTGCTGAGATGGATTTGTCGTCTATTGCGGTAGCTTATTACCTGATTTTGACAGCTTTTCCATTAATTGTGATTGCAGCGAATATTTTTCCTTATTTGAATATTGATATTTCAGACTTGCTGCGTCTCATGAAGCAACACCTACCGGATGATATTTACCGCTCCGCATCATCTATTGTTGTGAATATCTTTTCCAAGCCTTCTAGCAGTGTTTTGGGAGTGGCGACCTTGACAGGTCTGTGGACCATGTCACGTAGTTTGACTTCCCTACAAAAAGCTGTTAATAAAGCTTATGGCGCTTCTGAACATCGTGATTTTTTATTGAGTCATTTAGTTGGCTTATTAACCAGTTTGGTGATTCTTTTTCTACTGACCTTCGCCTTGATCTTTTCAACTTTTTCAAAAGCAGCGATTCAAGTTTTAAACAACCATTACCATTTGAGCGACAATGTGACCCAAGCCTTTTTATTATTGATACAGCCGGTTACAGTTGTGATTATTTTTGTCGGGCTGATGTTGCTTTATTTCTTGTTACCCAATGTTAAAATCAAAAAAATCAGGTATATTTTACCTGGGACACTTTTTACAGCATTTGTCATGACTTTTTTGAGTAATATTATTGGTAATTATGTCATGCATAACGTTGAGCGAATGGTTGATATCAAAACCTTTGGTTCGGTCATGATATTCATCATCATGTTATGGTTTATTTCATTAGCTAGGATTTTGATTTTAGGAGCTGTTTTTAACGCCACCTATCAAGAAATTGCCAGCGGTAAACTTGAAGGACGAAGTGGTGATGTCGTGACCATGATCAAAAAACGGTTAGGAAATGGTCAAGATTAAGCAAAAAAGCTTTGAGTAGTTATGATAATAAGGGGTGAGGATGCAATCCTTGCCCTGTTTTTCATCTTATTGGATGAGTATGTGATTGAGGAGGTTATATGAAATTAAGACGATATTCAGGTCCTCTAAGAGGATGCCTGACACTACCTGGAGATAAATCAATCAGTCACCGGGCACTTATCTTTGGGGCTATCGCTGAGGGAAAAACCATCATTGAAGGCTTGCTCCAAGCAGAAGATGTCCTTTCGACCATGCGCAGCTTACAGCAACTAGGGGTATCTATTACCCAAGAAGATGGTCAGGTCATCGTTGATGGAAAAGGTTTTTCAAGTCTCAGTCCTACCAATGAACCTCTTGATATGGGGAATTCAGGCACATCGATGAGATTGCTTGCAGGGGTACTTGCAGGGAGAGATTTTCCAGTTACCATGATTGGGGATGATAGCCTATCAAAACGTCCTATGGATAGGATCATAGCCCCTCTCAGTGCTATGGGAGCTAACTTAGCAGGTCAGGGGATTAAGGGAACTCCTCCGCTTAGGATAAAAGGGAGAGACCAACTTAAACCAATTCATTATGATATGCCAGTCTCATCTGCACAGGTGAAATCAGCTATCTTATTAGCAGCCTTACAAACACCGGGTGAAACGGTCGTCGTTGAAAAAGAAGTGACTCGAAACCATACCGAAGAGATGATTCGCCAATTTGGTGGAGAGTTGATGGTGTCAGGCAAAACGATTCGCCTAAACGGACCACAAACCTTACGCGGGCAAAACATAAAGGTTCCGGGAGATATATCTAGTGCGGCTTTTTGGATTGTTGCTGGTCTGATCATTCCAGGCTCAGACATCCTTTTAAAAAATGTGGGAATTAACCACACTAGAACAGGCTTATTGGACGTTATCACAGCCATGGGTGGTCAAATATTTTACCAAGACCGGTCTGCAGATGGACAGTCTGCGAGTTTAAGGGTTGTGTATTCTGAGCTAAAAGGTGTAGACATTGGAGGCGAGCTGATTCCTCGCTTGATTGATGAACTTCCTATTATAGCTCTTCTAGCCACTCAGGCACAGGGTGTCACGCGCATCAGAGATGCACAGGAGCTCCGTGTTAAAGAAACAGACAGGATTCAAGTGGTCAGTGATATTTTGATTAATATGGGGGGCGATATTCAGCCAACTGAGGACGGGCTGATTATCAAGGGTCAGACACCCCTTCATGGGACGCATGCGAGCACCTTTGGAGATCATCGGATTGGGATGATGACAGCAATTGCTGCGCTTTTAGTGACACATGGTGAGATGACTCTAGACCGGTCACAAGCGATTATGACTTCTTACCCAGACTTTTTCAAAGACTTAGAAAGGTTATTAGATGACTAAATGTTTACTTGGTTTTATGGGTGTCGGAAAAACGACAGTATCGGCTCATCTAGGTGAGCGATTTGTGGATATGGATGCCTTGATTACAGATAGGATTGGAATGCCTATATCAGATTACTTCAGCTTAAAAGGAGAAGCAGCCTTTCGTCAGATTGAAAGCCAGCTACTAGAAAACCTCTTATCAAGCAATGAGTATCAGGTTGTTGCGACAGGCGGTGGTGTGGTGACGAGCACTAAAAATAGGGAATTACTGAGAAAAAACCGCAAACAAAATATTTTGCTGACCGCATCATTTGATGTCTTGTACGATAGGCTAAAGCAAGATCATTTGAATAAACGTCCCTTATTTATGAACCTCTCTAAAAAAGAGTTTTATGCTCTTTATCTTGAAAGAAAGGCATTATACGAGGAAGTGTCAGATGTGGTGATAACTGTTGACCATCGAACACCTGAGGAAATTGCACAGATCATCAAGGCTGTTTAGCCATAGCCATCAGGTTTACTAAATTCTGGGCACTATTTTTTGAGACAATTTAGCCATTATAGGTTATAATAAATATACAAAACGAGAATGACAAAATAAATTGTATTGGAATACTAAGAGTTAAATCATATGAAAAGACATCAAGAAAGTGGTCTGAGTCACCATGAAGAGCTGCGCTATTTTTACCTATTGAGACATTTTCAATACTTAAGTGATAACGAAAAGCGTGAATTTGCCTTTTTAAAGACAAAAAAAGACAGGTATGATCAGGCTTTAAGCCCCTACACAAATGAGCCAGTTGCTGATTATAATAGGCCTTACCCAGAACAAGACTTCTTTTCATCTGATGATGGGCGCGTTATTCCTAAAGGGGTGCCAGCCTATCCGACGTCAGAAATGAGGTCTAGACGGCACAAAAAGCGCAAAGCATCAAATCATAGAGCAAGTCAAACTTATGCCACTGAAGATTTTGGTGTCCCACCACAAGGGCATACCCGAAAACACCCTAAAAAAGGGCGCTTAAAACGATTTATGCTACTGCTGATTTTGTTGGTTTTACTGCTGATTTTAGGGATAGGCGCAATGTTTGCTAAGGGAGTGATGGACGTCTCGTCCAATAAAGCGCACTACAAACCCGCAGCTTCACAAGTCTTTCATGGCGAAGGCACAGCAGATGGAACAAATATTTTAATATTGGGATCAGACAAACGAGTCACCCAAGGCTCGACAGATGCTCGGACAGATACGATTATGGTTGTCAATGTTGGCAATAAAGACAATCACATCAAAATGGTTTCCTTTATGAGAGACACCTTGGTCAATATCCCTGGCTATAGTTATGATAATAACTCTTCTTATGATTTGAAACTAAACGCCTCCTTTACATTAGGAGAGCAAGAAGATCACCAAGGGGCAGAGTTTGTCAGAAAAACCCTTAAGCATAATTATGACATTGACTGTAAATATTATGTCATGGTCGACTTTGAGACCTTTGCAGAGGCGATTGATACCCTGTTTCCAAATGGTGTTAACATCGATGCCAAATTTGCCACAGTAAATGGCGAAGCAGTTGATTCTGTAGAAGTTCCAGATGATTTACGCATGAAAGATGGGCAAGTCCCTAATCAACTGATTGAAGTTGGTGAACAACGAATGGATGGACGCACCTTGCTCAATTATGCACGTTTTCGTAAAGATGACGAAGGCGACTATGGACGTACTGTCCGCCAACAACAGGTCATGTCAGAAATCATTAGACAAATCAAAGACCCAACCAAGCTATTCACAGGCTCAGCAGCAATCGGCAAAATCTATGCCCTCACCTCAACTAACGTGTCTTTCCCTTTTGTGATTAAAAATGGGGTAAAAGCATTGACTAGTGGGAAAAAAGGTGTTGAGCATGTCACTATTCCTGAAATTGGCGACTGGGTAGATGAGTATGACATGTATGGCGGCTTAGCCCTCCATATTGATTTTGACAAATACCAAAGATCCCTCGCTCAAATGGGACTCCGCTAAAGACAAAAGGCATCCAAGTTCTTACTTGGATGCCTTTTTGTGATAGAGTGTTAGGGGAAAATGGAGGAGGGATTATCGACCGCTAAATAAGCTACGTCCTAATGGTGAATTTAATACGTATTCTTTTGTCCTTTCTAGATTCTTTCTAGTTATATTTCTAGAAAGTCCAGATCTACCATTTTGGTCGCCAATTGCGAAAGTTTCCATTGGAAAACTTGGATATTTTTGCTTAATTTGTTCAATTGTAATTTTACCTGCAAAATAATCTCTAGCAACTTGATTTTTGTCAAATGTATTAGCGTTAGCATTAGTAGTAGTCCCTAATCCAATAGCAAGTAAGCTGAGGAGTGAAAATGTAAGTAGTTTCTTTTTCATGAGAAAATTCCTTTCAAATGTTATGTGTTTTTGTAATATTTAAAAATGATTTATTGCTAAAATTATTATTTAATATGTGGTTGATAGAAGCTTTAGAAGTAGGATTTATTTAGAATAAGTCAAACGAGAAGCTAGAGTTTCTTTATCTATTGAAAAGACATTCATTAACTGATTTTTCATAACTTTCTTCTTTGCTCCCTTTCCCATAGTTATGGTAAAACCACCTGGAAAGTATACAGATTTTTCTTCACCGTAATCAAGTCTTGATACATCCCACGTTTCTGGGGTAGCGTAATAATTACTCAAATAAGTACTCGCACTTGCTGTGCTTGTCCCTAATTCAACAGCAAGCAAGCTGAGGAGTGAAAATGTAAGTAGTTTCTTTTTCATTAAAAGATTCCTCTCGAATATTATTTTTATTAGAGCTTTATTATACTATACGGTAAAACTATTTTAAAATCATC
Source organism: Streptococcus phocae (assembly GCF_001302265.1). Lineage (GTDB taxonomy): Bacteria > Bacillota > Bacilli > Lactobacillales > Streptococcaceae > Streptococcus > Streptococcus phocae. The sequence continues at coordinate 152,627 of NZ_LHQM01000010.1, forward strand.
TTTTGAAGCGCTTGTTAAAAATGTGAACACGAGAATTTTTAATGTTGAGATGGTGTAAAATGAGCATTTAAGAACTTTCCTAGCAAGGACCTTGACAAAATGTGGTATAATTGGAAAGTAAGCCTGTTGATTGACTTCAGGTGAGAAACAGATGCATGTTTCAGATAGATAGGAAATAAATGAATGTTAACAAAAAATGATATTGTAGAAGTAATGATTAGTGATTTAAGCCATGATGGCTCAGGTGTCGCCAAGAACGACGGTTTTGTCTTTTTCGTTGAAAACGCCCTTCCTGGTGAAGTAATCCAGATGCGTGTTTTAAAAGTAAATAAAAATAGTGGTTTTGGTAAGGTTGAAGCCTACCTAACCAAGTCTCCCTCTCGTCATGAAGGGATAGACACCGCCTATCTGCGCACAGGGATAGCTGATTTTGGGCATTTGATTTATCCAGAGCAGTTACAGTTTAAAAAGAAACAAGTACAAGATAACCTTTATAAAACGGCAGGTATCAGTGATATCGAAGTGATGGATACGGTTGGTATGGAGCACCCTTACGCTTATCGAAATAAGGCGCAAGTCCCAGTGAGACGTGTCAATGGCCAGCTAGAGACTGGATTTTTCCGTAAAAATACTCATGATTTGCTTCCGATTTCTGATTTTTATATTCAGGATAAAGAAATTGATCGCTTGGTGAATTTTTTGCGTGATTTATTCCGCCGTTTTGAGGTCAAACCTTATGACGAAAAAGAGCAAACAGGGCTTATCCGTAATATCGTTGTCCGCAAAGGCCACTATTCAGGGGAAATCATGCTTGTTTTGGTGACTAACCGTCCCAAGGTTTTCCGTGTTGACCAAGTGATTGCCAAAATCACTGAAGCTTTTCCAAATATTGTTTCTGTTATTCAAAACATTAACGATCAAAATACCAACGCTATTTTTGGAAAAACGTTTAAAACCCTTTATGGGCGAGACACCATCACTGACACTATGTTAGGAAATCAATACGAGATTTCAGCACAGTCATTTTACCAGGTGAACACAGTGATGGCAGAAAAACTTTATCAAACCGCTATTGATTTTTCTGACCTTTCCAAAAATGATGTGGTTATTGATGCCTATTCAGGTATCGGAACCATTGGTCTGTCATTTGCTAAGGAAGTCAAAAAAGTTTATGGTGTTGAACTCTTAGAAAGAGCCGTTCAGGACGCACAAAAAAATGCGGCTATTAATGGTATCACGAATGTTCATTTTGTAACAGATAGTGCTGAAAATGCCATGGAAAAATGGCGCAAAGAAGGCATTAAGCCAAGTGTGATCATAGTTGACCCACCGCGTAAAGGTTTGACCGAAAGCTTTATCAAAGCTAGTGTCGCCATGAATCCTGATAAAATTACTTATATCTCATGTAATCCAGCTACAATGGCGCGTGATATTAAATCTTATCAAGATTTAGGATATGCTCTTAAAAAAGTGCAACCATTTGATTTATTCCCACAAACACATCATGTGGAGTGTGTAGCTCTACTTGTAAAAGCCTAGAAACCTTTGATCGAAAAGTATAAAGAAAAGCCTTGATTTCAAGGCTTTTTGTTGTATAGGGAATAGGTATTAGAGCAAGCGGTGAAATCGAGGCAGTAGATGTGATAGTGAAAACTTAAGTCAATTTGTTTTCATTGCCTGATGGGTGGGGATGTATGAGGGTAAGAACGGTAGATAGCTAACATATTAGCATTAAATCAATAATTTTAATCAAATAAAATAGTAGCATTATGGCTAATGCACTTTTTTGATTTCTGGTACCATAATTACTGCTGTTTGCTTTAGGGTGTCCAATTGCATTTCTATCTCTTTATTACGTTTTCGAAGAGTAATCAGCTTATATATATTACATAAAGCAATATATATATTTCATAAAGAAATTTAAATTGATATAATTATCGTATCAAATTAAATTTGAAAATCACAAAGACTAGGAGAAATTATAAAGGAGCTATTGTGAAAAATATAAAATTAAAGTTAGCTAGAGTTGAAAAAGATATGACTCAACAAGAATTAGCTGATAAAATTGGTGTAACAAGGCAAACAATAGGATTAATTGAAGCAAGAAAATACAATCCTTCGCTTAGTTTATGTATTGCTATATGTGAAGTGTTGGATAAAACTTTAGATGAAATTTTTTGGGAAGGCAAAAAAAATGAAAAAGAAAGTTAAAGATGAAAGAGTTGAGCACTCAAAACTAGAAGCTTATAAAGAAGTTTTATATGTTGTAGCTATTATATTAGTAATATCACTGTTTAAAAAGGCATTGATTATTAAACAAGGACTAGAAAGTTATGCTGGAGAATTTATTTGTTTAGGAACTATTGTTTTATATATAGTTTTAAGAAATTTATGGTTAGGAAATCTAGTAAGAATTTCTGAAACTGTAAATAAAAAAGTTGTTTTCTTATCTACAATTTTAAGTAGTTTATCAGTAACGTTAATTTTTGCAATCAATAACTACAATACTTATTCTGATAAATATAGTGGAATATTTGATGGATTATTTTGGGCTAGTATTTTAATAATATTCATACAACACTTTATTATATGTGGTATAGGATTTTACTTTTTAGGTAAAAAGGCAATAAAAGATAGGAATTTAGAAGATTAACGAAAGTTTATTATTGCTTAAAATCGATAACTATAACAGCTAAAATATATTCACGGTTAATATAAACTCTAGCCTACGGATGAAAAAATAAATATAAACGAACACGGAAACAGTAATGTACTCCCTCCTAAACTCGAACAAAGATTTAGGGGGGATTTGTATGTCAAAATATAATTTTGAATTTAAATTACAGTTAGTAAGAGAAAAAGAAGAAGGTTTTGGAAGAGAATTTCTTTCAAATAAGTATGGGGTAAAGTATCAGATTCCTGAAGTGAGTTAAATCTGATTCGACTTGGATATAAACTAAATTTGATACTAACATCCAATCATTTAAGTACTCTCTATTTATCAAAAAGACTATTTTTTAGCTTTAAATTAATATTTCTAAGTTGTAGCTTTTTCTGATTCTTTTTGATATTATCAGAATTACTGGATGAGCTGGTGTTTTATTCTATTATTTTAGGAAAATCTAGCGGAGAGATTTATGAAATGATAGAGTATTTGTAAGGTCTTTAATAATGAGGATTATGTTATACTAGATGAATCTACAAATGATATTTAGTCATTTACTATGTTTTGTTTCTATAAAATCTAGCTGTTGCTTATCAGAAGGTTCTCTTTGGGCATCAATGATAACATTTAGAAATTCAAAAAAAGTTAGTGGCACAGTTTTTGCTTTAATATAAGAATAGAGGATAATATGGGAACATTAGTTTTAACTGGCGTCACTAAAACCTATAAGGATACTGTTGCTTTAACAGATATTAATCTAGAGTTGGAAAAAGGGAAGAGCTATTTTTTACTAGGAAAAAATGGTTCAGGAAAATCCACCTTAATTGACTGTATTGCTGGGCATATCGATTATATCGGAAGCATCACTTATAATAAAGAGGTTCAATTTTCTAAAGCAATATCCTATCAACCTCAGCATTTTAAAATCCTAGAAAATCTGAAAGTATCAGAAACTATCAATTTCTTCAAATCTGCAGTATTGTCCTATCAATTTGATCAGGAGCTTTACGACTTGCTTGAAATTGCTACTATTTTAAATAAGAAAGTAAAACGTTTATCAGGAGGTCAGCGCAAGGCCTTATCAATATTTATTGCTTTAGCGATGAATAAAGAAATTGTCATTTTAGATGAACCATTTTCAGAATTGGATTTCGAAAAGAAAAGGGCCCTATGTCACTATTTGTCTAAGGATTTTTCCAAAAGGTTAGTCATTGTTATCAGTCATGAATTGGCTGAAATGGACTTACTGACTACAGATTTGCTCATCTTGGATAATGGCAAAGTTGCATGTTGCGAGAGTTATGATAGGTTGTTCACTAATTATCAGGTAGATACGATTGAAGATGTCTATTTTGCAGTTACTGGCAAGACAATATATGAAAAGAGGATTGGCTAGTGATGAAAATAGTAAGAATGACTAAGTTTAGCTTTTTGGAAAATGTGAGAAATTATGGAGTGCTAATTAGTGCGATTCTTCCATCTTTTATATTTCTCATTTTTAGTTTAGTGCTTCAATCAGTACTAAAAAATACCGAGCCAATAAAACTGTTGCTCTTTGGACAATTTTTGCCAATAGGTTTGATGTTACTTATCTTATCTTTTACCTTCACTTTAAACATTAGTAATTTCACAGAAAAAAGAGAAACTCATTTTTTTGATTTTTTATCACACACTGACGTAAGCAAGTGGGAATTCTATATTGGAACATTCGCTGCAATGGTGCTGTTATTTAATGTATTTCAATTGCCTCTTTTGATTCTATTTCTATCACTCGTAAAAAACATGTATTCTAATATCATTCCTATTAGCATTGCTTCAAATCTTATTTTTATTGCGATGTATCCGTTGGGCATATTGATTTCTTTGTTTATAAATAGCACGTCTAAGGTTAATTCAATTATGACTCCGATAAATTTGATATTGATGTTTTCAATTTCAATGCCAACCTTATTTGCTAGTTTATTGGGGAAAGAAGCGACAGCATTTTATAAATATCTTTTTTGGAATCCTATGCTACTTTTGAATGATTTTATATTATTTCAAGTAGGTGTCACTGAAAAAATGTGGCTTAGCACAGGAAAAACACTGCTTTTATTAGTTGCCTTGTTTCTTGTCTTTATTTCAGCAGTTTATTATATTGAAAATAGAAAAACACAAGAAAGTTGAAAAAGGATGCCGTGCCATCTCTTAACAATGTAACACGCTTTTTGTTTTGATTTTTCCGTTGAGTTGTATTAGCGACGGACTTAGAAAAGACATAGAGTGTGGAGTGGGAAATTATCTGAGTGAAAAAGGAGTTCCCATTTTAGACTTATATTCGCATCGTTTTCAATAACTACCAATGAGCATCTCAAATTGAGGTGCTTTTTGGATACCCGAAATTTGAAAAGAGCAATAAAACAAGCAGCAACGGTTTTAATGCCGTTGCTGCTTGTTTTATTGTCTACTTAATTGTCATGTCTTGAGATTTTCTGTTTGGAGGGTTGGCTAATAATAACGAGTAGTGTGAGTCCTAGTAAGGAAAGATATCTGCTATCGTTAGCTGTTCCTGTTTTAGGCAGTTCTTTGTGAGATTTTTTGAGTGTTTGCTTAGTTGCAACTAGTGACGGTTGGTTAGTTAATTTGTTGTTGATGGCTGGTTTGGGGTGTGTTATCGTTAACTGAGCATCTGTGTAAGGAACATTAAAACCGTGCTTAGTTTCAAAGAGTTTTGCAAATTGCAAAAGCACCATGTCATAACGAGCAGGAGCCATCATCATGCTACCTAGAGGTAAACCGTTTGGGGAGAGGTAGGTTGGTATGCTAATAGCAGGCAAACCAGTCAGATTAGCAATTTGGGTAAATGGCGTACGCCTTAACATAGGCTCCCACTGTCTGTTCATGAGTTCGATGCGATCATTTTGGCTTAATTGCTCGATACGGTAGATGGCATGTCGATCTTCATCAGTGACATAACTATCGCTAGCTAAAGGAGCGGTAGTGGCAGTTGTTGGAGACAATAGGATAGGATACTCTTTGTGAAAATCTTCCATGGTTTTTCTGTAGGTATCCATATGAGATTGAGCTTTTGCGATTGCCTCTTTTAACAGTTTTTTATCCATTTGTTGATAGGTAATATGAACAGCCCACGTGATGGGATCGACATCCAGTTTGGTTAAATGGTGCTTGGCAAGTTCAGTTTCTAATTTAGAAAAGGCACTCCCCATACCGATTGTTAAGGTTGAATAATCACGCATTAAGGCTCTGCCATCAATTGGAATATTGGCCTCTTTAACCGTAAACCCTTGTTTTTTTAGAAAAGCGACATTTTCTAAGATTGCCTTTTTAGCATCTTCGCTGACCTCGGTTCCCATGGGCGAGGTTAAGGTATAAGCAATGGGCAAGTTTTTGAGGTTATCCATATGGACTAAAGTTTGATCCTTTTTGACGAGGTGAGTTAATAACTGTTCAGCATCACGAGATGTTTTGGTCAATGGAAAATGGACAGCAGTAGCATAGGAGTTGAAATTTTCGTTGCTGACCAAACCGCGTGTGGGTTTTAAACCGACCAAACCTGTCCAAGAAGCAGGGATTCGAATCGAGCCACCAGCATCACTCCCACTTGCAATAGGAACCATGCCACTAGCGATTGCTGCAGCACTGCCACCAGAAGAGCCACCGGCATTATAGTGATGATGCCACGGGTTGTATGTGGGACCGTATAATTTAGAGTCTGTGATGTTGCGCCAACCATATTCTGGGAAATTCGTTTGACCTAATATGACAAAGCCCAAATCTTTGTACTTCTTGACGTAGCTACTGTCAGAACGGCTGACTTTATCCGCGGCATAAGCCAATCCGTTGGTATTTTCACCATCTTTGATGCTATGTCCCAATCCTTTGATTAATAAAGGGACTCCTAAAAAGGGTTGGTTATTGTCTGTTAAGTGCTCAGCTTCCATCAAGGCTTCTTGCTGACGTTTTGTGATGACAGCATTTAGCGCTGGGTTTTCTTTGTCAATCACTTGGTAGGCAAGAGTGACTAATTCTTTGCTGCTTACCTGACCTTGGCGAACCATCTCGGCAAGGGCTGTCGCATCTTTTGAGCGATACTCACCGATTGATAAAGGTGTTGCTTGCTGTAGAGGAGTTGTTTCTGGAGGGAGCTGTTTTGGTTGTTTCTCTGTGGTCTCTTGCTCAGCAGTTATCGGTATAGAGGTGCTAAAAAGTGTATTTTCAGTGGTATTATTTTGAGCAGAGATGATTTGTGAATGGCTAGCTGATGCTAATGCCAACACTACTGTAGTTCTGAGTAACCATTTTTTGATTGTCATAGTGTTCTCCTATCAGAAAAAGTATACGCTTTCATTATAAAAAATAGAAAAGCGACTGTCAAAAAATTAGTTTGATAATGACTAAAAAACCTTTAGAAACGTACTTCTAAAGGTTTTGTCAGGCCAGCTGAGGCATATTATTTAGCTTCTGATGTACCTAATGAGGTCGTGTGTACGTATTCTCTTGGGCTAATACCAACCAATTTTTTAAACGTTCGTGAGAAATTAGATGAAGAAGAAAAGCCAAATATGCGAGTAATTTCTTCTACTCTTTTTCCTTCCTTCAACAGTTGTTTGGTAGCATCAATTTTCAAGTTTAGAAAGTATTGTTGTATAGTCACGTGTGTTTCTTGTTTAAATAATTTTCGTAACTTGGACTCACTCATATGAAACTGTTTGGCTAATTCTTCCATTTTGATAGAACGATTGAGATTATTTTTAAGGTATTGTGTTACGGCAATTACGGTTTGAGATTGGGAGGAGACCATTTTTTTATTGATAGCAGCAATTTGTTGCGTGTAAAATAAAATCGCCGTATCCCTTAACTTCAAGACCATCGTCAGTGTTTGAGCGACTTCGGTTTCTTTAATAAAGCGATCTCGAGCTTGATAGGCAGTTTCAATATCAAGACCAGATTGAATAGCTCCCTGAGCCAGTCGATCGTAAACGATAATAGAATAATTTTTCTCAGAGCGTAACTCATCTCCGCTAATTGACGGAAAAACAGCACCACTTAAGCGATTAATAGTGTCTTTTAGGATGGCTTCGTCACCTGTTTTGACAGCTTTTAGAATACTATTTTCATAATGATACTGGTAAGCAAAGGAAGAGTAATTTTCTTCAGAAAAGTGTCTAATTTTCTCCAATTCAAACGTTTGACTCCAAGACTCAGTATAGGTGTGGAGAGGGTCTGATAGTTTGTCTTGGACAGTACCTGTTAGACAATAATTAACTAAAATGAGTAATTCGCGAACTTGGCTAAGAGAAAAGAAGGGTAATTGGGCTAATTTATCAAAGAAATAGTTTTGTTCAAGTTCACTGATTTTGGCATCGGCTAGTTTTTTCTTAAACAACAAGGGATCGATGGCATTACTACGCCAAGGCCCCAAGATAATATAGTGCTGTTTGCTACGATAAGCGAGGAATAATTCTCCTAGAAATCCATAATGAAATAAGAAATTATCTTGTGTTTCATTGAAACCATTGAGGATAAGGTAGTGATTGTAAAAAAGAGAAATCGTTTTATCGGATTGATAGGAAGTTACGACGGTAAAGTTTTTATCACAAATGGTGATTGTTAACCCTAAAGTACTATGTAAGGCTTTTAAAAGTAAAAAATCCATGATACCACGTCCTCTTGATTTATTTCTATAGTAACTATTTTAAAAAAGATTTGGTGAAAGTCAACGAATAACGAAAAGTTTAAAAAATGATTCCCTTAAATGATAATAAAAATCGGATTTGATAAATGATGAAATAAAAAAATAACAGATAAGAATAGTAAAAAAAGGCAACGATATTCTCATATTCTAATCAATAGTGTAGACTTGATAAGGTATAAACTTATGCTAATTAAGTTTGTACAAGTTGTATAAAGGAGAGAGAAATGTTTAAACAGTTAAAAAATAATGAAGGAAATACTTCAAAAGAGAACAAAGGCTTTTCAATTAAGGCATTGACGTTTGGAGTAGCAGTTGTAGTCATTGGATTAGTATCTTTAGGACTAGGAGGACACACGGCATTTGCGGAGACGATGACGTACCCATCTTTAAAAAGTGATAACGTTGGCTATCAGCAAGGATTTAATGCTGGTTATCAGAAGGGATTTGAGGTTGGTTATCTTGACCCTTGTGCTGAGGCAAGTAAGCTAGAGGACAAGAGGAATGATTACAAGCCTAATGATGAGACAAAACAAGAAAAAGGATATGATGATGGTTATGGGACTGGTTTTCATGAGGGTGTTGAAGCTGGACAAGCAAATAGGAAAAAAGGAAATATGTTTTTCACTAGAAAGAGTTGGTGGCGACGCTTCGTTGATAATATCCAAGACTCATGGTGGAATACTAAAAACTGGTGGGAACACACCATGGGGCCAAAAAAAGACAGTTAAATAATAGATATCAAACAACCTGCTTCCTAAATTTTAAGGGAGTCAGGTTGTTTTATTTTGGGTCCGTTCACTAATAAGCCCTACAAAAAGACTCATTTTCACAAGAGATGAGTTTTTCAGAGTAAATATCAATCAAAAAAATTCCGAAGTAAATGTTAATAAAATATCAATCAAATATTTAAAAATTAGTGTTTTTTAGTATAATTAAATAAAAATAAGTAAAAAAAGCAAAAAAAGAAATTATTTATTGACTAAAAAAATAAAAAGGTTAAAATAAAACTATAAAAAATAATTTTAATCTAATTTTATGCTCTTGAAATTAAAGGAGGAACTTATGTCTAACACTAAAAAAGTGACTTATTTGCTACGTAAATCAGCTTTTGGCTTGGTTTCTGTATCCGCAGCCTTCATTTTGGCAACTTCTACCGGACAAACTGGCATCTCCGCTGATACTGTTATGGAAAATGAAAGTGAATTTCTAGCAGAAGCAGAAACTATCCCATATCTACCAGAAATCACACCAGTTGAGGTTAATGATGATGAATTTCTAGCAGAAGCAGAAACTATCCCATATCTACCAGAGATCACACCAGTAGAGGTTGATGATGATGAATTTTTAGCAGAAGCAGAAACTATCCCATATCTACCAGAGATCACACCAGTAGAGGTTGATGATGATGAATTTCTAGCCGAGGCAGAAACTATCCCATATCTACCAGAGATCACACCAGTTGAGTCTAAAGCTTTCACTCTATCTTCTGAAACCAAGGAACCAGGAATTCCCTACCCACTTCCCTTAGATTCTGAAGTTGGGCCATTAATTCCTGAATTCGAGGAAGATTCTATTCCCTACCCACTTCCTTTAGATTCTGAAGTTGGGCCATTAATCCCTGAATTCGAGGAAGATGCAATTACTTACCCGCTTCTTTTAGATTCAGAAGCGATTCCATATGAAGCAACATTACAAGACGAAAACCTTCCAGGACTTGCAGAAGCAGAGACCATTCCGTCACTTCCAGAAGCAGAAACTATCCCATCACTTCCAGAAGCAGAAATTATCCCATCACTTCCAAAACCAGAGATTGAAAAACTATCGCAACAAGCTGAGCATGACACTATTAAGCCAAAAGCAAAAGCAGATATGCCAATGACTCATGTTGCTCCTGCAGCTCAGAAAGCTCCAAACATGATGGCTAGCCAAGCAATGTCATCAGCTCACTTGCCATCAACAGGTGATAGTACAAATCCATTCTTTACCGCGGCAGCAGCAGCTGTAATGGCAACTACAGGATTGTTAGCGGCAACAGCTAAACGTAAGGAAGACTAAGTTTAGGCTAATTACCATCAAGAGTAAGCGTCTCTTGCGACCTCACTCAAAAAACAATTACTGAAAAAAGAACTCCCTATTATAGATGGTGTGACCATTCGTCATGCTAGCTATCGTAAGGCGGTTCTTTTATTTTGGTCTTATCTCTGAGTATCACCACGCTATTGGTTTATCATTTTGTGTAGAGTTAATCTCAATCCTTTATCAATCAGATCTTTTTATAGTATAATATGTTTTGTGGCATTGCCTATATTGAGATAGAAAAGAGAGTTATTATGACAGAAATACCAAATCCTATAACATTAGATGTTGTCAGTGCTTTTGAAAACTATACTATTGATGTGTTCGAACATGGGCACGTTATTTTATCAACAGAAGTTGTTGAATCTTCTTTGAACTATTACGGCAAAACCCATGGTGGCTACTTATTTACCCTGTGTGATCAAGTAGGAGGGCTTGTTGCAAGGTCGGCTGGAGCTACAGCTGTTACTTTGCAAGCCAATATTCATTACCTCAAACCAGGTAACCTAGGAGAGCGCTTATTTGTTGAAGGAAACCTTATCCATGGTGGGCGGACTACGCAGATGGTCGAAGTGACTGTAACCAATAAAGAGGGTGTTGCTTTGACAAAAGTGAGCATCACAATGTTTATCATTGGAGACAAGACCACTAAAAAATAAAGAAACCTTACTAGTCAAAAGACCTTACGCTTATAAACGTAAGGTCTTTTTGATTAGCGGAATAACACTTACTGATGATAGAGCTTGTCATGTTGGTAAACAGGGTCAAAAGTCACGTTAATGCCTAATTGGCGTAGAACGCTTTTATCTTCGTCAGTTAGGGTCACAGTAGCATGTACTTCACTGCCTTCAAGGTTTCCAAGCTCTTTCATAGCTAAATCTGCATCAGTGTTTGTCCGAGCAGTGATAGCTAGGGCAATCAGAATTTCATTGGCGTGCAGGCGAGGATTTTGATTGCCTAAGTGGTTAACCTTAAGCGCTTGAATCGGTTTGACATACTCAGGCTCAATGAGGTGCGTATTTTTTTGGATATGTGCTAGTGTCTTGATGGCATTGATCAACACACTAGCCGTTGGAGCAAAGAGATCAGACGTTTTACCTGTCACAATCTGCCCATCAGGCAGTTGTAGAGCCAGGGCAGGTTGGCCTGTCAGCTCTGCCTTTTGGCGAGCTACAACAGTGACTTGCCGGTCATCTGGGCTAACACCGATATCATTCATTAATAGTTCTATTTTTTTCACCGCTGATTCAGAGACACGCTCTGCTTTAAAATCGACCAGTGTTTGGTAATAGCGACGAATGATTTCTTGTTTTGAAGCTTCGATGGCAGTGTCGTCATCAATAATTGAAAAACCAACCATATTGACTCCCATATCAGTAGGAGAAGCATACGGTGATTTGCTGAGAATGCGCTCAAAAGTTCGATTTAAAACGGGGAAAACTTCGATATCACGATTGTAATTAACAGCAGTTTGCCCATAAGCTTCCAAATGGAAAGGGTCAATCATGTTAACGTCGTCTAAGTCAGCAGTGGCTGCTTCATAAGCAAGGTTGACCGGATGGTGAAGCGGCAGGTTCCAGACAGGAAATGTTTCAAACTTGGCATAACCAGACCTGATGCCGTTTATCTGGTCGTGGTACATTTGAGACATGCAGGTGGCTAATTTACCAGATCCTGGTCCAGGAGCTGTTACCACAATCAAATTACGACTCGTTTTGATGTAATCATTTTCCCCCATTCCTTCAGCAGATATGATGTGTTTAATATCGGTAGGGTAACCTGCGATAGGATAGTGAAGGTAAGATGGGATGTTGTTTTTAGCCAGTTGTTTGCGAAAGGCATCTGCAGCGGCTTGATTAGCGTACTGCGTAATCACAACAGAGCCGACATAAATTCCCATAGCGTTAAAATGGTCAATTAAACGAAAGACTTCTTGGTCATAAGAAATTCCTAGATCTCCACGAACTTTAGAGTGTTCAATGTTATTGGCATTGATGCTAATAACGATTTCCACCTCGTCTTTGAGTTCTTTTAATAACTTGATTTTGTTATCAGGCTCATAGCCTGGTAAGACACGGGCAGCATGGTAGTCTTCAAGCATTTTACCGCCAAACTCCATGTATAATTTGCCGTCAAACTGATTGATACGCTCGAGAATGCGATCACGTTGCAGCGCTAAGTATTTGTTTGAATCAAAAGCAATATGTTTCATAATAGTCATCACCTCTGTTACAAATTATAGCAAAGAAATGTAGAGAAGCAAACTATTTTCAAGCCAAAGCCTTTTGATGACGTTTGCAGATTAGCAAGTGGATGTTAAAAGGTTAGCCGAGGCTAACCTTTTACAGTTTTTCCATGAAAGCCGAGCTGTTGATGCGGACACGAGTATGATGCGCCTTACCGATGAGTTTGTTACCAACAAAGGCTTCGAGTTCAAATTGATACTTCCGACCTTCCTCGTGGAGGCTAGTAATATTAACCGTAACGGCATCTCCAATGCGAGAAGCAGCTAAATGTTGCAGAGCAATTTCACTGCCAACAGTGGTTTGGTCGTCAGTCAAATTTTCTTGGACAAATGCATAGGCTGCATTTTCCAAAAAAGCCACTAGAGCAGGTGTCGCCAAAACCATCAGTCCTCCAGAACCAAGTGATTTGGCAGAGTGCTTTTCATCAGTTTGATAGACATGTGAATAGATAGGCATAGTGTTCCTCCTTTGATAAGAATATTATAATACATTAAGCGCTTACAGTCATGGAATAACTGTCACTTATGCTATACTATAGAAAAGATAAGTTAGAATTAAAGAGGAATAAGATGCGTTTAGATAAATTTTTGACAGCTGTTGGTTTAGGAAGTCGAAGTCAGGTCAAAGAGCTATTGAAAAGCAAGCAAATCACTGTCAATGGGCACTTACAGACCTCGCCTAAGGTTCACATCGATGAAACTAAAGATCGGGTCACGTACCAAGGACAGGTATTACATTATGAGACATTTGTTTATTATATGTTGAATAAACCTGCGGGGGTGATCTCGGCAACAGAAGATCCAGCTCAAAAAACCGTCTTAGATTTATTAGATGATACTGCTAGGCAAAAAAAGGTATTTCCTGTTGGTCGTCTAGACAAGGACACACACGGGTTATTATTGTTGACTAACAATGGGCAGTTGGCCCATGACCTTCTTTCTCCTAAAAAGCATGTCCCAAAAACGTATCTGGCTAAGGTAGCAGGTGTCATGACCCAAAATGATTGTGAACGCTTTGCAACAGGAATCGTTTTAAAGGATCACACCTGTTTGCCTGCTAGGTTAGAGATTATCGATCAAGAGATAGCAGACAATCATTGCCTTGCGAAAATCACTTTAAAAGAAGGAAAATTTCATCAAGTGAAGCGCATGGTCGCTGCTTGTGGAAAAGAAGTCACAGATCTCCAAAGAATTAGTATGGGGCCATTAGAGCTGGATCCTAACTTGGAGCAAGGGAATTTCCGTCGATTGACTGATCAAGAAGTAAGGCAATTGCTGAAAAATTAATAGTCAGCCAGCAAAGCTTGGCCCAGTATCGTTTTAGTGGCAATTAAACTGGCTAAAGATGGCCGAGCTAGTCGGCTAAGCTTGCGATATAGTTGCTTAATATGGCTATTTATGTTAAAATAATATAATAAAAAAATCAATAAGATGAGGTAGTTAAAGTGGCATTTGGAGAAAGTGGACCTCGTAAAAAAACGACATTTGAAAAAGTAACAATGGTTGTTGTCATCTTGATGGTTCTTGTAACTGTCGGTGGCCTTATTGCGGGAGCCCTATCGGTATTGATGTAAAAAAACGCTGAAAGGCGTTTTTTTAAAGTAAAAGAAAGTTTGAGAAAAAAGTATGAGTATGTTTTTAGATACTGCTAAAATAAGTGTCCAAGCAGGGCGTGGTGGAGATGGTATGGTGGCCTTTCGCCGGGAAAAATACGTTCCAAATGGTGGCCCTTGGGGCGGAGATGGTGGTAAAGGTGGCTCAGTCGTTTTTAGAGTGGATGAAGGCCTACGCACCTTAATGGATTTTCGTTATAATCGTAAATTTAGGGCCAGAGCTGGTGAAAACGGTATGAGCAAAGGCATGCACGGACGTGGGTCTGAAGACCTGATTGTTTCAGTTCCTCAAGGAACCACAGTTCGTGATGTTGAAACAGGAAAAGTTATTACAGACTTGGTGGAACATGGGCAAGAATTCGTGATTGCTACTGGAGGCCGTGGAGGCCGTGGTAATATTCGTTTTGCAACGCCACGAAATCCAGCTCCAGAAATTGCCGAAAATGGAGAACCAGGCGAAGAGCGCCAATTAGAATTAGAGCTTAAAATCTTAGCTGATGTAGGCTTGGTAGGTTTCCCATCAGTTGGTAAATCGACGTTATTAAGCGTTGTTTCGTCGGCTAAACCTAAAATTGGTGCTTATCACTTTACGACAATTGTTCCAAATCTTGGAATGGTTCGTACAAAATCTGGTGATAGTTTTGCGATGGCTGACTTACCAGGATTAATCGAAGGCGCTAGCCAAGGTGTTGGTCTAGGGACACAGTTCTTACGCCACATTGAAAGAACACGCGTGATTTTACACGTGATTGATATGTCAGCTAGTGAAGGGCGTGACCCTTATGATGATTATGTTTCAATCAACAATGAGCTAGAAACCTATAATCTTCGCCTGCTAGAGCGTCCTCAGATTATCGTGGCTAATAAAATGGACATGCCTGGGTCAGAAGAAAACCTCAAGGCATTCAAAGAAAAATTGGCTGCTGAATATGATGAATTTGAAGTAATGCCAATGGTCTTTCCAGTATCTAGTTTAGCCCATCAAGGCTTGGATAATTTATTGGAAGCAACCGCTGACTTACTTTCTAAGACCGATGAGTTTCTTCTTTATGACGATACCGACTTGGCTGATGATGAGGCTTACTATGGCTTTGCTGGCGATGATAATTCCTTTGACATTAGTCGTGATGATGATGCCACTTGGATATTGGCTGGTGAAAAACTAGAGCGTCTCTTTGTCATGACCAATATGGAACGCGATGAATCCATCATGAAATTCGCCCGTCAATTGCGTGGCATGGGCGTCGATGAGGCCCTTCGTGCGCGTGGTGCCAAAGATGGTGACCTTGTTCGAATTGGTAACTTTGAATTTGAATTTGTTGACTAATGTGTCAGCCTCAACAGAAATGACGCCAAATCTTTAGTCCAATGATTTAAGGAGGGGTCTTATGGGAGACAAACCCATATCATTTAAAGATAAAGACGGCCGATTTGTTTCAGCCGCAGATATCTGGAATGCTGAAAAACTAGAAGAATTATTTAATTTGCTCAACCCTAATCGAAAGATCAGACTTGAGCGGGAAAAACTATCACAAAAGGATGAGGCTTAATGCCCCATCCTTTTGTGATGCTCTTGTTTTTGTCGTAAGTTAAGCCAACTCGTAAAGGTATAAATATCATTGACAAAGAAAGTCACAAAACAACTGACAATAGCATATTGTCCAATGTCTTGGCGCGCAGCATATAACCATAAGAGAATCAAAACCAAATCATTTAGGCTATAGGCTAAGGCAAAAAACGGGCTGCGCTTGTAGCTTAGAAAAACTGCTGAAAAAGAGGTTGCAATCGATAAGGTGGATACCAAGAGGTAATTGGTATTGAAATAAGCTAAGATAAAGTAGAAAACTGTCGTAACAACCAAAGTACCTAACACAAGTTGCCCCCAATCTTTGAGACGCAACCGAGAAATGGTTACTTGTGATTTGTTGCCTTCAAAGGGGTGTGTCAACCAAGAAAATAAAGAGAAGATCGCCATGGGCAGAGTCATCAAAGTATAGGTTAACAATTCTCCGTAGTAACCATTTAGAAGGGCTAGATAGGCATAAATCAAGGAAAACACAATCACTAAGCCTTGTCCAATGGGGTTGGCCTTGGCATTGAAGACTAATGAAGTAACGCCAATCAAAGAAGCAGTCAAAGCTAATGGTGACTGACTGCCAAAAAGGAGATTTGTCGTCAAAATGAGAGTCACTGATGATAACCACAGTGTCCACTCTGTTTTTGTAAAATAGGTTAAATAAGTCATAGTCCTATTCAAACATAGGAAGCGGTATCTGTCAATATCAGCTTTTTCATAAAAAAACCTCCGTAGCCATTTTCAGGGTACGGAGGTAGTGAGACTAAACATTTAATACTTTATCTAAAAATTCGATTAAGCGAGGGTGTTTAGGATTATCAAAAATATCTTCAGGCGTACCGTCTTCTAGGAATTGGCCACCATCGGTAAAAATAACGCGATTAGCGACTTGTCTAGCAAATCCCATTTCATGCGTCACAATTAACATAGTCATGCCTTGTTTTGCCAGGTCACGCATTACGTTAAGAACATCTCCTACCATTTCAGGGTCCAAAGCAGAGGTAGGTTCATCAAAGAGCATGATGTCAGGATTCATGGCCAAGCTTCTAGCAATAGCCACACGCTGTTTTTGACCACCAGATAGGCTGCCAGGATAAGCGTCAGCCTTGTCGGCTAATCCAACTTTTTCAAGCAAGGCAATACCATGCTTTTTGGCAACTTCCTTAGACTCTTTACCAATTTCAACGGGTGCAAACATGATGTTTTCGAGAACAGTCATGTGAGGAAATAGGTTAAAGTGTTGGAAAACCATACCGATATTTTCTCTTGCTTTGTCAATATTCGTTTTAGGGTCAGACAATTCAAAGCCATCAACAACAACTTTACCACTTGTGATTGTCTCTAGTAGGTTTAACGTGCGAAGGAAGGTTGACTTTCCAGAGCCAGAAGGACCGATGATACAAACAACATCTCCTTCATAGAACTTGGCATCGATACCTTTTAATACTTCATTTTGTCCAAAAGATTTGTGCAAATCTTGAACATCAATTTTTAATTCTGCCATTAATTAAGCCTCTTTTCTAAACGTTTTGCAAGTCGCGTTAAGAGTGTGATCATAATCAAGTAGATGATGGCTAAAATAGCGTACATACGAAATGATTGATAGTTTCTTGCAATAATGATTTTTCCGGTTTGGAAAAGCTCAACTAAACCGATTGCTGAAACAATAGTGGTGTCTTTTAGAGAGATGACAAACTGGTTGATAAAGTTTGGTAACATGACTTTGACAGCTTGTGGCAAGATGACTTTTCGCATGGTCTTACCATAGGTCAGTCCCAGACTTCGACTAGCTTCCATTTGTCCTGGAGGGACTGCTTCGATACCACCACGAACAATCTCTGCAATATAGGCACCTGCGTTTAGAGATAAGGCGATAGTAGCAGCGACAAAATCATTGATTGGTGATTGGTGACCAGTCATGCTTTCGATGAGGTTAGGAACACCCCAGAAGATGAATGCAGCAACAATCATCAAAGGAACTCCTCGTACCACATCTACAAAGACAGTGGAAATCACTCGGAATGTTTTAGATGGAGATACCGCCATCATTCCGAAAATCACACCGATAACAATTGCAATTGCAAATGAGATGAGGGTTAGGCTCAAGGTTGTCCCTAGTCCTGCCCATAATTGTCTATAGTTATTAGATAACAATCCTGAGATTGTTGATTCGTCAACGCTTTTATCAGAAGTCTTAGCTGCTTCTTTTGAGTTGAGGTAGCGATTAACGATGGTGTCGTACTTACCAGATTGTTTGAGGGCTGCTAAGCCATTGTTAAACATTTGAACGAGTTCTGGATTTGTTCCTTTTTTAACGGCAAAGCCATATTCACCAGAAGGTTCACCTTTAATAGGTGTTTCAAATTTACGTCCTTGTTGGATAGCGTATTTTAAAATGGCTTCATCGTCCATGAGTGCATCAATAGATCCAGAATTTAAACTGTCATACATCGAAGACGCTTCATCAAATGCTTTTAGGTGATAGTCGTATTTCGATTTATTTTTTTCAAGGAAGTCGTAAGAAGCAGTGCCTTTTTTAGCCCCAACAGTCTCACCTTTTAAGTCTTTATAAGACGTTACTGGGCTTCCTGATTTAACGCCTAGCAAAATATTTGATGTGTAGTAAGAATCAGAAAAATCAAAAATACCACGTCGTGTAGGTGTAATGGACATGCCAGCGATGGCGCCATCAGCCTGTCCAGATTGGACTGCGTTCAACGCAGCATCAAAACCAGGATTGCTCATTTCAATTTTGAAACCTTGCTGTTTGGCAATAGCTTTCATGAGGTCCATGTCGATACCGACGTATTTACCCTTGTCGTTTTGGAATTCAAAAGGAGCAAAAGAAGAATCAGAAACAATTTTATAGGTTGCTTTGACAGGAGTTGCCTTAGCGTTTGCGTCGCCAGTAGTTTCTCCTGAGGTCATTTTAGCATCAGTGCCTAGCCATTTTGACATGATAGCTTGGTAGCTTCCGTCAGCTTTCATATCATCTAGGGCAGTATTGAAATCATTAATCAAGTAGTCATATCCGCTACCTTTTTTGACAGCAAATCCAAAACTTCCAATTGCTTCGCCTTTCATGTTAATCGCGAGGTCTTGGTTTTGGTTGATGGCAAATTGGATAACAGGCTCATCGTCCATCACAGCAGCAATCGATCCAGCTGATAGGCTATTGTACATCAAGTCGCCAGTATCGAAGGTTTTAACCTTATAACCGTATTTCTTTTTGTACTTGTCTAAAAAGGATTGAGCAGCAGTGCCGTTTTTAACACCAACGGTTTTTCCTTTTAAATCTTTATATCTTTTGACTGGATTTGCTTTTCTGGTTGCAACTACAATCTTGGTATCGTAATAAGGGTCTGAGAAGTTAAAGACTTTTTTACGTGCCTCAGTAATTGTTGTTCCAGCCATTAGAGCATCGGCTTGACCAGATTGGATAGCGTTGACAGCGGCATCAAAACCTGGGAAGGTCATACTGATGTCCCAACCTTGACGTTTGGCTACTTCATTAATAATATCAACGTCAATTCCTTTATATACTTGGTCTGAATCTTTGAATTCAAACGGTGCATAGGCTGTATCAGAAACAATATCAATTGTTTCTGCGCTTGCCATACCGCCCGTCATCATAATGAAGGACAATATCGCAAGCATTAATGCTTTTAATTTGTGTGTCATGCTAGTCTCCTTATAGAATTAAAAAATATTCTTAATTATAGCAAATATCTTTCTGATAAGCAAATAATTTTGTTTCTCATGTCATAAAATGTAACATGTGATAAAATTATGCTCTAGTAGTCCACAAAAGAAATTCTTGTCTTGCTATGTTAAAATAGGTATTAAGTACAGACGTGTAAAGGGGAATATATGATTGATAAACGAGATTTTAAAGCGTTTAAATTGGTGTCAAAATACGAGCCATCAGGGGATCAACCCAAGGCTATCGAAGCCCTAGTTGATAATATTGAAGGTGGCGAGAAAGCTCAGATATTACTAGGGGCAACAGGAACAGGAAAAACCTACACCATGAGTCAGGTTATTAGTAGGGTCAACAAACCAACCTTGGTCATTGCACATAATAAAACGCTAGCAGGGCAGCTTTATGGGGAATTTAAGGAATTTTTCCCAGAGAATGCCGTTGAATATTTTGTGTCCTATTATGATTACTATCAACCCGAGGCTTATGTGCCATCTAGCGATACCTATATCGAAAAAGATAGTTCAGTAAATGATGAGATCGACAAATTACGTCATTCTGCGACCTCGTCTTTATTAGAACGAAATGATGTTATTGTTGTGGCTTCTGTTTCTTGTATTTATGGTTTGGGTTCTCCAAAGGAGTATGCTGACTCTGCAGTTAGTTTGCGTCCGGGTCAAGAAATATCCAGAGACCAATTGCTAAATGATTTGGTTGATATTCAATTTGAGCGTAATGATATTGATTTTCAGCGGGGGCGTTTTCGCGTCAGAGGTGATGTGGTTGAGGTTTTTCCTGCTTCACGAGATGAGCATGCTTTTCGCATTGAATTTTTTGGAGACGAGATTGATCGTATCCGAGAAATTGAGAGCCTAACAGGCAAGAATCTAGGAGATGTTGAGCACTTGGTCTTGTTTCCCGCAACTCACTTTGTGACCAATGATGAGCACATGGAGCAGTCTATTAGAAAGATTCAAGCCGAACTCAAAGAACAGCTCAAACTTTTTGAATCAGAGGGCAAATTGCTAGAAGCGCAACGCTTAAAGCAACGCACAGAATATGATATTGAAATGCTACGTGAAATGGGATATACCAACGGTGTGGAAAACTATTCAAGGCACATGGATGGTCGCCGTGCAGGAGAGCCGCCTTATACCTTGTTAGATTTCTTTCCAGAGGATTTTTTAATCATGATTGATGAGAGTCACATGACTATGGGGCAAATCAAGGGCATGTACAACGGTGACCAAGCTAGGAAGCAAATGTTGGTAGACTACGGTTTTCGTTTGCCGTCAGCACTTGACAATAGGCCACTTCGCCGTGAAGAGTTTGAGAGTCACATTCATCAAATTGTCTACGTCTCAGCGACACCAGGAGATTACGAGCGTGAACAAACAGATACTATTGTTGAGCAAATTATTCGTCCAACAGGGCTATTAGACCCAGAAGTTGAGGTGAGACCAACCATGGGGCAAATGGATGACTTGCTAGGAGAGATTAACCTCCGGGCACAACGTGGAGAGAGAGCCTTCATCACTACCTTGACTAAAAAGATGGCAGAAGACCTGACAGATTATCTGAAAGAGATGGGCGTCAAGGTCAAATACATGCACAGCGACATCAAAACCTTGCAACGAACAGAAATTATCCGAGACCTTCGCTTGGGCGTGTTTGATGTTTTAATAGGAATCAACCTGCTTCGTGAAGGGATTGATGTGCCCGAGGTTAGCTTGGTTGCGATTTTGGATGCAGACAAAGAAGGATTTTTGAGAAACGAGCGAGGGCTTATCCAAACAATCGGAAGAGCCGCTCGAAACTCAGATGGCCACGTGATCATGTATGCCGATAAAATTACAGACTCGATGCAGCGAGCCATGGATGAAACGGCACGTCGTCGTGAAACGCAGATTGCTTACAACAAAAAACATGGCATTACACCAATAACCATCAAAAAAGATATTCGCGATTTGATTGGTCTATCAAAGCCAGCTGAAAGCGAAGACATAGGCATCGAAGCTAGCTATGAAACCATGTCTCGCTCAGAACGCCAAGCAGCTCTTAAAACCCTAGACAAGCAAATGCACGAAGCTGCTGAACTGCTTGATTTTGAAATGGCGGCTCAGATTCGCGATTTGATTTTAGAGCTAAAAGCAATGGATTAATGATTTTCTTAAACAGTACAATACCCTAACCAGCCGTTTGCTAGCCCAGTGCTATGAAAACGGCTATTCTTTTGCAACTGGGATTGCTATTGGTAAGGATATTTTGCTATAATATAACATGGTTTACTGGAGCGTTCCATTAAATTATTTTTCTTTTTTAGAAATTAACTTTTAGCTTGTCAAGCGAGCGATTTTGAAGTAAAATTTTTATTATATTATGTCACTAATACAAGAAGGTAAAAAGGTAAAATGTTAAAAAATAAATCAACAGCAAAAACGATTGTTGTCTTTATTGGTAAGATAGCCTTGTTCTACGTGATTTTGATGTTGCTAGTCTATTTCTTTGGTTATTTGGGACATGGTCAGAGTAACTTTATCTATAATGAATTTTAGGAGATTGACTAATGATTAATGATATGATTGAAAGAATCGAGTATTTTGCCAAAACCCAGCCAAACTTCCCAGTCTATGATTGTTTAGGGGAACGTCGCAGTTATGGGCAATTAAAGGAAGATTCTGACAGTATAGCATGTTTTATTGATACCTTAGAACTGGCAGAAAAAAGCCCTGTATTAGTCTTTGGTGCTCAAAGTTATGACATGTTGGCAACTTTTGTTGCCTTGACGAAAACGGGACATGCCTATATCCCAGTTGATGTGCATTCTGCGACCGAGCGGATATTGTCAATCATTGAGATTGCAAAACCAAGTTTGGTTATCGCTATTGAAGCATTGCCTGTAACAATTGATGGGGTCAGAGTCATTTCCTTGTCAGAGATTGAAACAGCTAAGCAGTCTAAGTCTTGTTTCGAGCTGACAAGCCCTGTCAAAGGAGATGATAATTATTATATTATTTTCACCTCTGGAACCACTGGACAACCTAAAGGTGTGCAAATTTCACATGACAACTTGTTAAGCTTTACGAATTGGATGATTTCGGATGACGCTTTTGCGATTCCTAATCAGCCTCAAATGCTTGCGCAACCGCCATACTCTTTTGATTTGTCAGTCATGTATTGGGCTCCGACCCTAGCTCTTGGGGGTACCTTATTTGCCTTGCCAAAAGAACTGGTGACTGATTTTAAAAAATTGTTTGGCACGATTGCTCAATTACCAGTTGGGATTTGGACGTCGACCCCATCTTTTGCTGACATGGCTATGCTGAGTGATGATTTTTGCCAAGAAAAGATGCCTCACTTAACCCATTTTTATTTTGATGGTGAGGAGCTGACGGTCTCTACGGCTCGAAAATTATTTGACCGCTTTCCTAATGCCAGAATTGTCAATGCATACGGCCCTACAGAGGCAACGGTAGCCTTATCAGCCATTTCTATTACAAAAGACATGCTTGACCGTTATACTCGTTTGCCTATTGGGTATCCAAAACCGGATTCACCAACTTACATCATTGATGAAGACGGCAACGCCCTACCACCAGGGCAGCAAGGTGAGATTATTGTGACAGGACCAGCTGTGTCAAAAGGTTACCTCAACAATCCAGAAAAAACAGCTGAAGCCTTCTTCACGTTCAACGGCCAACCTGCTTACCATACTGGTGATGTGGGTTCGTTAACACCAGACAATATGTTACTTTACGGTGGACGCTTGGATTTTCAAATTAAATACGCTGGCTACCGCATCGAATTAGAAGATGTGTCTCAGCAATTAAATCAGTCGCCTTTAGTGGCCTCTTCGGTCGCTGTTCCAAGGTATAACAAAGAACATAAGGTGCAAAATCTTTTAGCCTATGTTGTTTTGAAAGACGGTGTCAAAGACAACTACGCTAAAGAACTAGATTTGACAAAGGCCATTAAAGCATCTGTAAAAGATCACATGATGAGTTATATGATGCCTTCGAAATTTATTTATAGAGATCAGTTGCCATTAACGCCTAACGGAAAGATCGATATCAAATCACTGATAAATGAGGTCAACAACCGATGATGACTTTCTTTGATCATATCCCTTATTTAGATCCGTATGGCAACCCCATCTATTTTGTTTATCTTATTTTAGCCTTTCTTCCTGTTATTATTGGTCTTTTCAATAAGAAACGGTTTGAAGTCTATGAAAGCTTGGTCAGTTTAGCCTTTATATTATTTATGTTTGGAGGCGAGCATTACCATCAATTATTTGCGTTTTTGTTCTACCTCTTTTGGCAAATCGTTAGTGTTTTGGCCTATAAGACCTACCGACAAAGAGCTAATCATACAGGGGTTTTCTACTTAAGCATTTTGATTAGTCTTTTTCCACTCATCTGTGTTAAGGTATCGCCTTTGATGGCTAGTCCAGGGCACTCTCTCTTTAGTTTTTTAGGAATATCATACCTAACCTTTAAGAGTGTGGGCATGATTATTGAAATGCGTGATGGGATATTAAAGGATTTTGAGTTAAAAGACTTTATCCGATTTATGATTTTTCTGCCTACCTTTTCTAGTGGGCCTATCGATCGTTTTAGACGGTTCCAAGAAGACTATAAAAACTTACCAGATCAAGATGATTACTTGTCCATGTTAAACAAGGCTGTCATGTATATTATGCTTGGTTTCTTATATAAACATATCATTTCCTACTGCTTAGGCGGGTTATTGTTACCTGTTCTTCAAAGTAAAGCACTAGCTGCAGGAGGGTATTTCAACAAAGAGACCATTGCGGTCATGTATGTTTATGGCATTAATTTGTTCTTTGATTTTGCAGGGTACTCAATGTTTGCCATAGGGATATCTTATTTATTGGGAATTAAAACCCCTGAAAATTTCAACAAGCCTTTCTTATCTCCAAACTTAAAAGAGTTTTGGAATAGATGGCACATGAGTTTATCCTTCTGGTTTAGAGATTTTGTCTTTATGCGGTTGGTGCATAGTTTAATCAAGCATAAAGTGTTTAAAAATCGAAACGTGACCTCAGGTTTTGCCTATCTCATCAACATGCTTGTCATGGGATGTTGGCATGGTCTAACCTGGTATTATATCGCTTATGGTCTGTTTCATGGAATCGGTTTGATTGTTAACGATGCTTGGATTCGAAAGAAAAAAGAAATCAATCGAAATCGGAAAAAACAAGGGAAACTCCCTTTGTTCCAGAGCAGGGCTTTCCACCTAATATCAATCGTGGTCACTTTCCACGTTGTGATGTTTTCACTCTTGCTATTCTCAGGTTTCTTGAACGAACTCTGGTTTGGCAAACCACTATCATAAAAAAGGGAGTATGAGTAATGTCTACTAAAGAAACTGTAATTGAATTGTTTGATCGTTTGTTTATGGAAGATGTGTCTGATATGTTGGATGAAGACTTGTTTGATGCTGGGGTACTTGATAGTTTAGGAACTGTTGAGTTAATTGTTGAGTTGGAATCATTATTTAATATCAAGGTTCCAATTTCTGAGTTTGGCCGCGAAGACTGGAATACTGCCAATAAAATTATTCAAGGTGTCGAGGAATTAAAACATGCTTAAACGCCTTTGGTTAATCCTAGGTCCCTTAGTGATTGCTTTTGCTTTAGTTGTTATGACGATATTTAGCTTTCCCACAAGGTTGAAGCATTCTCTCATACAAGAAAAAGCGAACGCTGTTGCCATTACAGACAGTTCTTTTAAGAACGGTCTGATAAAACGACAGGCGTTATCAGATCCAAATCACTATTTTGTGCCATTTTTTGGGTCAAGCGAATGGAGTCGAATGGATGGCATGCACCCATCTGTCTTAGCAGAAAAGTACCAGCGGTCTTATCGTCCATTTCTTATAGGAAAAAGAGGGTCAGCCTCTCTGTCACAATATTACGGCATGCAACAGATTGCCCAAGAACTTAAAGGGAAAAAAGCAGTCTTTGTGATTTCACCACAGTGGTTTACCCCTCAAGGGATTAATCCAGGAGCAGTGCAACTGTATTTGTCCAATAGCCAAGTGATTGAGTTTCTTTTGAATGCTGACACAGGCCAAGAATCACGGTTTGCGGCCAAGCGTATGCTGCAAGTCAATCCAGGGGTTGCGAAATCAGAATTACTGCAAAAAATTAGCAAAGGCAAACCACTGAGTTCCTGGGAAAAGAAACTATTAGAGTTTCAACATCAATTGAGTTTGCGTGAAGAGTCGCTGTTTAGCCATTTTGCGCAGTCAGCTAATTATGACACGCGAATTGTTCCTCGTGTCAAGGGCTTGCCTAAGTCGTTTTCGTATGAGCGTCTAGGCCAAATTGCAACAAGGCGTGCTGCTGAAGGAACATCAAACAACCGTTTTGGGATTAAAAATACTTTTTACAGTAAGCGTATTGCGCCCCAAGTTCATCTGTACAAGAACTTTCAGCATAGTAATAGTTACATCGCTTCACCAGAATACAATGATTTTCAGCTAGTGCTTTCGGCCTTTGCCAAAAATGATACCGATGTGCTTTTTGTGATTCCACCGGTCAATAAGGCTTGGGCAAAATACACAGGTCTTAATCAATACAAGTATCAAGAAGCTGTTCATAAAATTAAATACCAACTAAATTCTCAAGGGTTCAAAAAAATTGCAGACTTTTCACGAGCGGGTGGTAAAACCTATTTTATGCAAGACACGATTCATATGGGATGGAATGGTTGGTTAGCTTTTGATAAGGCGGTTTTGCCCTTCATAGAAGAAGAGCAAGCACAGCTTAATTATCGCTTAAATCCTTATTTTTTGTCAGAAGATTGGACAAAAAGAACAAGAGGATTTTAATAACAACTGTTAGAATTGAGGACAAAACGTGTTCATTAGTGTGATACTATTTTTAACCCTTGTCATGGGGGGGGTGGTATTTATTGAATGCTATCAAAAACGGTCAGTATCAAGTTGGTTGATTGAAAAATTATTTGACTTACGCCGGTATAAACTTTCCAAGAAACCAGACAACTATCAAGGTATCGAAACTCAAAGACAGCGTCAGATTCCTTATCATTTAGATAATCCAGAAACCTTGGTTGGTTTTCCGACACAGGAATATGACGTTGATGGGATGCAAGTCTTTGTCATTAATGACCAAAAGACACAAGACCAGCCAATTATTTTTTATCTTTATGGCAGTGTTTACCTGCGTCGCCCGGAAAAGTTTCACTTTAAAACCATCAAGCAATTAATCACCTTAACCAATGCGAAATTAGTATTTCCTAATTTTCAAAAGGCCCCTTATGTGACTTATCAAGAAGTTTACCCCAAATTGGCAAAAGCTTACAAGCGGTATGCTCTAGCCAAAAAAGGAAACCAGACTAGCTTTATCGGTGATTCTTCTGGTGGCGGGATGGCCTTAGCCTTAGCCCAGTACCTACGAGATCATAAGGAAGCTCCGCAGCCTAGCCAGATTATCACCTTATCGCCCTGGTTAGATGTTAGCTTAGCAAATAGTGATTACCAGGAGCTTGAGCCGGTCGAAGCCTATCTGGATGCGCGTCGTCTCAAAGATATTGGCGAGCTTTGGGCAGGTGGAAAAGAAAGCATGACCCATCCTTATGTCAGTCCATTATATGGAGATTACCGAGGCCTTCCCAAAATTATTAGTTTTGCTGGGACACGTGAAATATTTCTACCAGACATCAAAAGGTTCCACGAAACATTGACACAACAAGAAGTTCCCAACCAACTCATTATAGAAGACAACATGATTCATGCCTATGTGATTTTCCCGATAAGAGAAGCTCGCAAAGCGCTTAGACAAATAGCAGCCTTTGTGTTAAAAGGGACTGAATCTTAAAAAATCTAATAACAGATTAAAAGCCTTTCCGAAATTTCGGAAAGGCTTTTAATAATTGTTTATTTAACAGATCCACCAGTAACACCTTCGACATAGTATTTTTGCATGACCATGAAAAGAAGGGTGATTGGAATGGCAATCAGAACAGAACCTGCGGTGAAGGCCATAAACCAGTTGTTGATAGTATCAGCTTGTAGCATTGAAAAGAGTCCAATGGCTACGGTGTACTTGCTAGTTGCATCGCCTAGGATGACTTGGGCAAAGATGAAATCAATCCAAGGTCCCATAAAGGCAATTAAAGCGGTGTAGACGATGATAGGTTTTGACAATGGCAAGGTGATTTTGAAGAAGATATCCATTCGTGTAGCCCCATCAATCATTGCTGATTCGTCAAGAGAGTAAGGAATGGTATCGAAAAATCCTTTAGCAATGTAAAAGCCAAGTGCTGCACCAGCTGAGTAAACCAAAACAAGCGCTGTCAAGGTTTGGGTAAGACCTAGAGCTTTTAGGATGTAATAAACCGCAATCATGCTCATGAATCCAGGAAACATGTTTAAGACAAGAGCAAGTTTTAAGAAACGGTTGCGGAATTTAAACTTGATACGGCTGAGAGAATAAGCCATAGCAACAGTGATAAAGGTTGAAATAATGCAAGTAAAGGTCGCAACAATCAACGTATTCATAAACCATCTGCCAAATGGAAACGTGTCATTGGTAAATAGTTTGATGTAGTGATCTAAGGTAAAATGTTTTGGAATAAAATAATCAACATAGGCTGTTCCTTCAGCACGAAAACTTGTCAGTACTACCCAAGCAATCGGCAAAAGCCAGACGATGGAGAGAATGGTTAAGATAAGATAAACTAGACTAAGCTGTAAGCGACGTTTATTTTTCATTATTTAGCTGCCCCTTCCTTGTATGATGCTGTTCTAGTGTATGCTAGTAAACTAAAGACGGCAGAAACCACGAAGATTAAGATACCGATAACAGAAGCTAGGTTGTAGTCAGCTGCTGTCAGTGTTAGTTTGTAGAGCCAAGTTACCAATAGATCAGTCGTACCCGCTTGGTAGTAGTGAGAGTTTGTTGGTCCACCACCAGTCAGGAGGTAAATAACATTGAAGTTATTAATATTTCCAATGAACTGTTGGATCAAGTTAGGTGTCATGATGATAAGAATTTGCGGGAAAGTAATGGATTTAAAGACTTGGAACTTACTTGCTCCATCAATTTCAGCAGCTTCAATCTGTTCACTAGGTAAGTTCATAATAATCCCAGTAGCAATCAACATGGTAAAAGGAATACCGATCCACATATTGACAAAGATAATAGAAAATTTCGCCCAAATCGGATCAGATAAAAATGGTAGTGACCCATTGATGATGCCTAATTTATTGAGAAGGGCATTTAGAGGTCCTTGGTCATTGAGCAAGTTTCTCATGATTAATAATGAAATAAACTGTGGCACAGCAATGGTGATAACAAAGATAGTTCGCCACATTTTTTTCAATTTTAGTCCTTTGGTATTAATCAACAAGGCCAAGATAATGCCAAAGAAAAAGTTGGTTACAGTGGCAAAAACAGCCCAAATCAATGTCCAAGAGAACACTGGGAAGAAGGTTCCCGCCAAACGCCCGCTAAAAATGTTGCTAAAATTAGCTAAACCAACCCAGTCAAATAGTGATTTTGGTGGCAGATGATTATGGTCAAAGTTTGTAAATGCCAAGCAAATCATGTAAACCAAAGGCAAGATGGTAAATAGCAAGACTCCGATAAGCGGAACCGCCATTAAGGTCATATGGAACCGACCATTAGCAAGGGTTAAAACGTCTTCTTTGAACGTTGGCACTTTTTTACCGTCTTGTTTGAGAAGGTAGATATTGCGAGCACTTTTGAGATTGCACCAATAAATATAGGCAAATACCAAACAAAAGATAATTGATGCGAGACCAAAAATTAAGATTAACATGGAATTGTCGCCATCAACAGCCACTTGAATGCTAATGCCATCAATGGTTTTTGTGGTCATTCCTTGTGTCTGTGTCCCAAGTGTAACTAATCCTGAGATGGCTGAAGTAATCTGAGAAAAAAAGGCAATAAGGAAAATCACCTGACTGACTAAAAAGAGGCTGCCTTTGATGAATTGTTTATTAGCAAAGTTAGCAAACCCCATGATTAGAGCAGATAGTTTAATGTCAAAACCACCTTTTTTCAAGGCTTCCATCACGGTTACTTGATTTGTCAAGCTTGAGTGAGTCATATATTCTCTCCTTTTGATGAAGATACAAGAGTGACCAACTGAGTCTCTCCTGCTCAGTTTTACAATAGCTAGGTGTTACGTAAACCTTTAAGCGGTTAAAAATTTACGTAGCACCAAGCTACTGACTTCAAATAAAAACAAGTAGGAGTGGGACTAACCCCCAAAAGAACGTATCATAATGGAGCTCAGTTCCACTCCCTTTTGCAGATGAGTAAACAGGTTTATGTTAGAAGTTACTCACCCCTGTACTTGTTTATTGTGGTATTTAGTAAATGATAGCTTGCTTATTTTGTTCCAGCGATATCTTTGTCAAATTGTTGTAATTTAGAAAGGAACTTGCCTTCTTTGAGTTTACCGTTAAAGGCATCGCTAAGGATTGCAGCACTTTCAGTCCAGAAGGTACCCATTTGACTAAGTTTTGGCATAACAACAGTGTAATCTGATGATGATCCCATAGTGATTACAGTTTTAGCAAGTTCATCTGATTGAACAGCATCTGAATCTTGAACTTTTTTGTTAGCTGGAACAATATGGCGTGTTTTAAATTGGTTTTCTTGGCTCTCAGCATTTGTTAGGTATGACGCAAGTTTATAGCTTGCAGCGATACGTTTGGTGTCGCCTTTAGCAGGCGCTTGGTTAACAGCGTAGAGTTTTACACCCAAGAATGCTTTTTGCTGAACAGTTTCACCACCGATGGTTACTTTTGGATAAGCCGCAACACCAAGATTTTCTTTGCCGATTGCTTTTTGAGCAGCCTCAAAGTCCCATGGGCCTGATTCAAATGAAGCAACAGATCCGTCACCAAATTGAGACATAACATTGTTAGGGTCTAAGTTAACGAAGCCTTTGTTTGATGCTTGGTCAGAAATCCATTTAAGAACAGCGACACCTTTGTCGTTACCCCAGTTAGTGCCTTTGACGTCTTCGCCGTCTTCACCAAATAAGGTGTTGCCAACTGACATAAATAATGGGCCAGTAGCATAAGCGTTAGCTTGTTTAAAGGTACCACCAAAGGTTGCTTTTGAGGTGATAGTGTCATAAGAAGTTACATCTTCTGCAGCTAATTTTGTTTTGTTGTAGAAAAGAACTTGTGACTCAATACCAAATGGGAAAGCATAGGTTTTTCCTTTGTAGTTAGCACCACGGATAGCTTGTTCTGTAGCAGTTTCGGTAATTGTTTTAACATATTCTTCAGGAACTTCTTGGATGGTGCCTGATTCAACTAATTGTCCAAGTTGGTCATGAGGAAGCGAGAAAACATCAGCGGCAGTTGAAGCGTCTTTTTTGATTTTTTCTTGTGCTTTAGGATCTTCTGATTCCACAACTTTAACCTTGTAGCCAGAGTCTTTTTCAAATTTTGCAACGATATCACTGTATGATTTTTTAGCCCCTGTTGGCACCCAAAGTTTAATGGTTTTGGCATCAGAACTAGCAGTTTCAGTTTTATCTTTAGATTGTGATCCACATCCAACTAATAGAGCACTGGCAAGTGTGACACTTGCTCCTCCGACGATAACTTTTTGCCATGATTTCATAGCTGTTTCCTCCTAAAATATATTTCTTACACTTATTATTATGCAACCGCTTGCAGTAAAAGTCAAGTCTTTTTTAAAAAAAATGTTATTTTTTAGAAAAAAGACAGATTATTAAGCAATTCAGGAAAATGGAGTGACTGTTGATTTTTTGAAAGATAATTGTATAATGGAAACAAAATACATGCAAACGTGTTCTTTCAGATAAAACAAGATAAAAAGAGGTTTATATGGTAACAATAAAAGATGTCGCCCTAAAGGCAGGAGTGAACCCCTCTACAGTGAGTAGGGTACTTAAGGACAATCGCTCTATTTCGCAAAAAACCAAGGAAAAAGTCCGAAAAGCCATGACTGATTTAGGCTATGTGCCCAATGTCGCAGCGCAAATGCTTGCTAGCGGTCTGACCCATAATGTCGGTTTGGTTTTTCCTCCAATCAACAGTAATGATCGTTTAAGCGAGCCTTTTTTCATGCAAATTTTATCAACCATTACTAACGAGGCAAAAAAACATCATTTTACCGTTTCTATTGCGACAGGCCGTTCAGTAGAAGACTTGTTAGAACAAGTCACTTTGATGTACCTTCAAAAGCGAGTTGATGGGTTTATCATTTTGTATTCGGAACAAAATGATCCTGTTCGGAATTACTTGATTGCCAAAAAGATTCCGTTTGTGATTGTAGGAGCTCCAGAAGGAGACGCAAATAAAATCACCTATATTGATAACGACAATCAACTTATGGGAAAAACTGCGGTGGATTATTTGCATGACATGGGGCACAGCCAACTATTATTTATCACCGATGATCTAGAATCAGAGGTCACGTCAGAGCGTTATATCGGCTATTTAAAAGGCTGTTTGAAATTATCTTTGGACAATCACCCGATGTTATTATTTGACCGCAAAGATCCTCTGACCGTTGAGAACGTCATCAAAACCATTCGCTCTTGTAAGGCTAGCGCGTTAATTGTGATTGGGGACGTTTTATCGGTTAGACTGATTCAGTTGCTATCTTTTTATGGCATGAAAGTTCCAGATGACATTTCCCTTATAACATTTAACAATTCAAGTTATGCCAAATTAATTCACCCCTATCTAACGACGTTTGACATTAACGTTGCCCATTTAGGAGAAACCTCCGTCAATAAACTATTAGAACTGATTAAGGCTAAAGACCAGCCTCTTAGTCAGAAGATTTTAGTGCCTTTTAGCCTTAAAAAGCGCGAAAGCGTCTTGGATAGGACCAAACCATAAGACAAAATAGAGCGACCTTTTGGAAAAAGGTTGCTTTTTTTCGAGAAACAATTGACTTATGCAAACGGTTGCGTTATAATTTCATCATACGAAAGTTTTAAAACGGCGACAAGGAGAAAAAAGATGACGAAACGTGCAAGCGGTATCTTGATGCATATTAGTTCTCTTCCAGGACAATTTGGAATTGGAACCTTTGGAAAAGAAGCCTTTGAGTTTATTGATTTTTTGAAAGAAACCAAGCAAACTTACTGGCAGATCTTACCTCTGACAACCACTAGCTTTGGCGACTCCCCTTACCAATCGTTTTCGGCAATAGCAGGAAATACACATTTTATTGATTTTAAAGCCTTGGCTAAAGCAGGGTATCTAGAGGTCTCAGACTATGAAGGCGTCTCATTTGGTGCGACCTCTGAATCGGTTGATTACGCACAGCTTTTCAAGGCGAGACGTCCCATACTGGAAAAAGCAGTTTCGGCATTTCTATCGACGCCACAAGGTCAAAAAGAATTAGCGACCTTTGAAGCAGAAGCGACCTGGGTAAATGACTTTGCTGAATTCATGGCTATTAAAGAGCATTTCAATAACAAAGCGCTTCAAGAGTGGGATGATGCAGCAATCATCAAACGAGAAGAAGTAGCTTTAGCCAACTATCGTCAGAAACTTGCTAAAGCCATTAACTACCACAAGGTGTGCCAGTATTTCTTTTACCAGCAGTGGTTAGCGGTTAAGGCTTATGCCAATAAAAATGGGATAGAAATCATTGGTGACATGCCAATTTATGTCTCAGCAGATAGTGTTGAGGTTTGGACCATGCCAGACTTGTTTAAGGTTGATGCTGATAAAAATCCACTTTATATTGCAGGTGTGCCTGCTGATGGCTTTAGTGAGGACGGTCAATTGTGGGGCAATCCAATCTACAATTGGACAAATCATAGCAAGACTGATTTCGCTTGGTGGATTTACCGCATTCAGGAAAGCTTCAAGTTGTATGATCACCTGCGCATCGACCATTTTAAAGGTTTCTCAGATTTTTGGGAAATTCCTGGTGGAGATACTACTGCTAAAAATGGTCACTGGGAATCAGCTCCTGGTATAGAACTTTTCGAAGCCGTCCGAAATGCCTTGGGAGATCTTCCGATTATCGCAGAAAATCTTGGTTATATTGATGCAAAAGCAGAGCAGTTATTAGCCTCGACTGCTTTTCCAGGGATGAAGATTTTAGAATTTGGCTTGTATGATGTGACCAGTCAAAGTCTTGACCTGCCTCATAACTATGACTCAAAGAGTATTGTGTATACGGGAACTCATGACAACGAAGTGGTTAATGGTTGGTATGACAACTTGACGGCAGAACAGGCTAGCTTTGTGGATGCTTACCTCCACCGCACGGCAGATGAGCCTATCACAAAAGCGATGCTAAGAACCATTTTCGCAAGTGTTAGTGACACTGCTATCTTATGCATGCAAGATTTATTAGATAAAGACGCTGACAGCCGTATGAATCTCCCAAATACTGTTGGTGGCAACTGGCAATGGCGGATGCTTGCAGATGACATTACTGTTGAGCATAAGTCCTACTTAAAAGAGTTAACAGAACTATATGGCCGAGCAAATGCTCATCTTTAGAGGAACGAAAAGAAAGAGGATACTATGAAACGTTTTACAGATTTCGCAGAAACTAAACTAGGCAAACCTTTGGCACAAGCTAGCAACGAAGAGATTTATTTGGCCTTGCTTCACTTCGTCAAAGACCAAGCGAACGACAAATCTAAAAATACTGCTAAGCGCAAGGTTTACTATATTTCAGCTGAGTTTTTGATTGGGAAGTTGCTCTCAAATAACTTGATTAACTTAGGTATTTACGGTGACATCAAAGACGAGCTAGCTGCTGCTGGCAAATCAATCGCTGAAGTAGAAGATGTTGAATTAGAGCCTTCACTTGGTAATGGTGGTTTGGGACGCTTGGCGTCATGCTTCATTGACTCTATATCTAGCCTGGGCATTAATGGCGAAGGTGTGGGTCTGAATTACCATTGTGGACTTTTCAAACAAGTTTTCAAACACAATGAACAAGAAGCAGAGCCTAATTTCTGGATTGAGGATGAATCATGGTTGGTTCCAACAGACGTTAGCTACGAAGTGCCTTTCAAACACTTCACATTGACGTCTCGCTTAGACCGTATTGACGTGTTAGGCTACAAGCGCGACACTAAAAATGCGCTTAACCTTTTTGACATTGAGGCTGTTGACTATGGTTTGATAAAAGATGGCATTTCATTTGACAAGACAGATATCAAGAAAAATCTGACCTTATTCTTGTACCCAGATGATTCTGACAAAAATGGTGAATTGCTCCGCATTTACCAACAATATTTCATGGTATCAAATGCTGCACAGTTGCTTATTGATGAGGCTATCGAACGTGGGTCAAACCTTCATGACTTGCCTGATTATGCTTACGTGCAAATTAATGACACACACCCATCATTGGTAATTCCAGAACTTATCCGCCTACTAACCGAGGCACACGGATTTGAATTTGAAGAAGCAGTATCTGTAGTCAAACGCATGGTCGGCTACACGAACCACACTATTTTGGCAGAAGCATTGGAAAAATGGCCAATCGATTACCTGAATGAAGTAGTACCACACTTGGTGAACATCATCGAAAAATTGGATGCTCTTGTGCGTGCAGAAGTGTCTAATCCAGCGGTGCAGATTATTGATGAAACAGGTCGTGTGCACATGGCTCACATGGATATTCATTTTGCCACAAGTGTAAACGGGGTTGCTGCGCTTCACACAGAAATTTTGAAAACTAGTGAGCTCAAGGCTTTCTACGACCTTTATCCAGAAAAATTCAACAATAAAACAAATGGAATCACTTTCCGTCGCTGGTTAGAATTTGCTAACCAAGATTTGGCGGCTTACATCAAAGAGCTTATCGGTGATGATTATCTAACAGATGCGACCAAGCTCGAAAAATTGATGGCGTTCGCTGAGGATAAGGAGGTCCATGCCAAACTTGCTGAGATTAAGCACAGCAATAAAGTGGCACTTAAGCGTTACCTTAAAGAGAACAAAGGCATTGAATTAGACGAAGAATCAATCATCGATACTCAAATCAAACGTTTCCACGAGTACAAACGCCAACAAATGAATGCGCTCTATGTTATTCACAAATACCTCGACATTAAAAAAGGAAACTTGCCAAAACGTAAGATTACAGTTATCTTTGGCGGAAAGGCTGCCCCTGCCTATATTATT
Source organism: Streptococcus phocae (assembly GCF_001302265.1). Lineage (GTDB taxonomy): Bacteria > Bacillota > Bacilli > Lactobacillales > Streptococcaceae > Streptococcus > Streptococcus phocae. The sequence goes on from NZ_LHQM01000010.1 coordinate 188,373, forward strand.
GCTCAAGATATCATTCACTTGATTTTATGCCTGTCTGAGCTAATCAATAATGACCCAGAAGTAAGCCCATACCTTAATGTCCACCTAGTTGAAAACTATAACGTGACAGTGGCAGAGCATTTGATTCCTGCAACAGATATTTCAGAGCAAATCTCTCTAGCATCTAAAGAAGCTTCAGGGACTGGCAACATGAAATTTATGCTAAATGGTGCTTTGACCCTTGGTACTATGGACGGTGCTAACGTTGAGATTGCGGAGCTTGCTGGTATGGAAAACATTTACACATTTGGTAAAGATTCAGATACGATTATTGATCTTTATGCTAAGAGTGCTTATGTTTCTAAAGATTACTACGAAGCTGACGCCGCCATCAAAGAAGCTGTTGACTTTATTATCAGCGAAGACCTCATGTCATTTGGTAATGGTGACCGCCTTGCTCGCTTGCATCATGAACTAATCAGCAAAGACTGGTTTATGACCTTGATTGACCTGGCAGAGTATATTGCTATCAAGGAAAAAATGTTAGCCGACTATGAAGACCAAGAACTTTGGATGACCAAAGTCGTGCATAACATTGCTAAGGCAGGCTTCTTCTCATCAGACCGTACGATTGAACAATATAATCAAGACATTTGGCATTCTCACGAATAAACTGAGCATGACAGTATACAAAACGCCACTCCCAGTTATGGGAGTGGCGTTTAAATGATGGATTAGTGAAAGTGATTAAATGTTGTGCTAAGGATATTGCTTAATTCGTGTTTTCGCTTTAGTTTCTCTAAGCATTTCAATAATGGTTGCAGTTCTTGCGACCGGCTATTGTTGAGACACTCTGTCAAAACATAGGGATAGAGCTTGTGGGCAACATAACCCAATTTATGACCATCGTTAATACACTTAGATGCTAACAATAATTTTTCTTTGAGGTCTTTGCTATTGTCCAAATCATCATTATTATAGATATCTCTGATGTAATTCATTAATTGTGTTTGTGTTCGTTTCTTCATGTCGAAGACCTTTCTAGTTTCAATGCTGTGATAATAGGCATGTCAGAGGAGTGTTGGGGTGTGAATGGTCTATCTCTGCTAAAAAGTCAGAGCATTGATTAAAACCCAACGTTGATAGGGCTGAGCCACTCTAATCTTGAGAGGTTCACTGCCCCAAAGGCGTGTCATTAATAAGACACACGGTAAAGCGAAGCGGTTATTCTTGAGCCAGCCAATAATCGTTATGCTAATAAAAAGGGCTCGATGGTGATATCTTGTTCAGGATAGGTGTCGATTAAGTATTGAGAGACTTCCTCATACAGGGACTTGATGCGATGACGTTTTTCTGGAAACTCAAAACCAACATAATGAAACTGGCATTCAATGGTTAAAAACAAGTCATGAAAGAGACTGTTCATCAACTCCAACTGATCTAATAAGGGTTGGTCATGTTGAATAAATTCAGGCACCTCATTGTCTTGACCTAAGAGTGCGTTTGATACCGTTAAAGGGTAGGTTCCATATTCTAGGCATAATTCGTAAGTCATAGTCATCTCCTTTTCTCCATTTTATCATATTTAAGAAATAATGCAGAGAAAATAAGTGTTAAAAAAGCGATAAGTTTGTGATATTTTATTCAAGCGGATAGTTTGCTTCTTAAATACTATTAAGGGTATAATAGAACATTATTATGTTACCATTAGGAGATATTATGTCAAAAAAAGTTAGAGTCCTGCTCTATTATAAATACGTGCCCATTGAAAATGCAGAAGCCTATGCCGCTGAGCACCTAGCCTTTTGCCAATCGATTGGTCTAAAAGGACGTATCCTAATTGCCAAAGAAGGCATTAACGGAACGGTTTCTGGCGACTACGAAACGACTCAAAAGTATATGGACTGGGTGCATAGCGATGAACGTTTTGCTGACCTATGGTTTAAAGTTGACGAAGATAATCAAGAACCGTTCAAAAAAATGTTTGTTCGTCACAAGAAAGAAATTGTGCACCTTGGTTTGGAAAATGTCGATGATGAGGACGTTAACCCTCTAGAGCTGACGGGTGATTACCTCTCACCAAAACAGTTTAAAGAAGCCTTATTGGACGAAAACACCATCGTACTGGACACTCGTAACGATTACGAGTACGATTTGGGACACTTTAGAGGAGCTGTGAAGCCAGATATTCGCAATTTCCGCGAGTTACCACAATGGGTTCGCGACAACAAAGAAAAGTTCATGGACAAACGTGTGGTTGTTTACTGTACAGGCGGGGTTCGCTGTGAGAAATTTTCTGGCTGGATGGTTCGAGAAGGTTTCAAAGATGTGGGGCAACTACACGGTGGAATCACTACCTATAGCAAAGACGAAGAAGTCAAAGGTGAACTTTGGGATGGCGCGATGTATGTTTTTGACGAGCGTATCGCTGTTCCTATCAACCACGTTGATCCAACTGTCATTGCGCGTGATCATTTTGACAACGAGCCTTGTGAGCGCTATGTCAACTGTGGCAATCCTTTTTGTAACAAGCAAATCTTTGTTTCTGAGGAAAATGAGGCGATTTATCTTCGAGGCTGTTCACCAGAATGCCGTTCTCATGCTAAAAACCGTTATGTCGCTGAGAATGGTTTGACACAAAAAGAGTGGGCAGATCGGTTAGCGGCGATTGGCGAAAGCCTTCCCCAAGCTGGCGCTTAATAAGCACTAAAATCATGTTTAAAAAGGCTAGGAGCTGGTTCTTCTAGTCTTTTTTTGCGTAGGGACATATGATATAATGAAAGGGCTAGCAAGCCATTATGTAACTCAATTTTTGCCTTCCTTTCCCCTTTGGGATTAATTTATGACTAAATAGAAAAGGACATCCAATGAAACAGGTTAAACATCCTCCTTTGGTTATCTCAGGGTTAGTATTAGGAACTCTGTCTTTAGGAAATTTATTAGGGCATTACGTGCTCCCTCTCAAATACCTCTTAACAATAGCAGCAGTGGCTTTGTATGCTTTATTGATTGTCTCTATTATTAGAGCGCCACCACGGGCAAAAACACAACTAGCCCATCCCTTGATAGCATCTGTATTTCCTACCTTTTTCATGACAGGTATGTTATTATCATCTTGGGTGATGGCAACACGATGGAGCGCTTTTGGAAGACTGTTTTGGTGGTTCTTTCTTTTGGGAAACTTCTGTTTGATTATTTATTATGTTTTCCGATTTGTTTGGCGCTTTTCTTGGGAAAATGTCTTTCCTTCTTGGTCAGTCTTGTTTATTGGAATAGCTGTGGGAGCTTTGACAGCACCAGCTAGTCGCCAGTTCATCTTAGGGCAGTTTATTTTTTGGATTTGCCTGGTGATGACCGGTTTGATTTTGCCATTTATGGCAAAAAAAGCCTACCTAATAGGTCTCGATGAGGCTGTTAAGCCTAATATCTCGACTTTTTGTGCCCCAATGTCGCTCTTATCAGCAGCCTATCTCGCTAGTTTTCCCCTACCAAGTAGGTCAATGGTTATCTTTTTAATGATTGCATCGCAGCTGCTTTACTTTTTTGTGCTTATCCAGTTGCCTATATTGCTAAAAAGACCTTTTAATCCTGGCTTTGCAGCCTTCACCTTTCCTTTTGTGATTAGTGCGACATCCTTGAAAATGAATCTAGCTTATTTAGGGTTGGCACCATGGTGGCAATACCTGCTTTTTTTTGAAGTTTTAGTTGCAAGCCTTTTGGTGACTTATGTCTATAGTCACTACATTCGTTTTTTGATGAGTGATGCTTAGCAAATCATGCCGCAAAAAAAGTCCTCGTGTCGAACGATTCTGACAACTAGATAAATCATCTAATTGTTTAGAATCAGGACAGCACGAGGACTTTTTAAGTTACAACTAGTTGCAACTTGGGTAGAGGACTGCTTAGCGGGCAACGCGACGACGCGCAGCTTTTTTGCGGTTTTCTTCAACAAAAGCAGCTTTTTCTTCTTCTGGGTCAATGATGGTTTTTTTAACAGCAAAGACAGCACCCGCAACAGTAGCAGCAGTTGCGAGGACACCAGTCGCAAGACCTTTTGCAAATTGATATTTTTTAGCCATAGTAGTTCTCCATTTCTATAAGAAGACATGAGTTGTCTGTAAATCTTATGTTATAATATATGGTAACGAAAAAACGTATAAAATTCAAGCGAAAGATGTTCTAGGAACTTCTTTTTACTGAGGAAAGAAGAGATATTGCTAATGATAAAAGATAAGATTGTGGTCATTGTGGGGCCAACTGCTGTGGGCAAGACTGCTTTGGGCATTACCTTGGCGAAGGCTTTTAATGGCGAAATTATTTCAGGAGACAGCCAGCAGGTCTACAAACAATTGGATATTGGGACCGCTAAGGCTACGCCTGAAGAACAAGACGCTGCTAGACATCATTTGATTGACATCAAGGAGGTCACGGAGCCTTATTCAGCATTTGAATTTGTTAAGGATGCTAAGTTAGCGATAGCAGATGTGATTAACCGAGGCAAGTTGCCGATTATTGTTGGAGGGACGGGCCTATATCTTCAAAGCCTATTAGAGGGTTACCATCTAGGTGGTGACGTAGACCAGCAGGCTCTCTTAGCCTACCGCAAAGAGCTAGAACAATTGGATGATGAAACACTCTATGACTTGGCAAGACAATGTCAGAAGCCTCCGCAGCAGATGACGCGTAGACGAGCCATACGGACACTTGAGTTGGCAAAGTTTGCAGGTGCTTTAGAAAACACAGAACCTCCGTATCAGTCCCTAATTATTGGTTTGAACGATGAGCGCCAAGTCATTTATGACCGCATCAATAAACGCGTAGACCATATGCTTGCTTCAGGATTGCTTGAGGAGGCACGCTGGCTTTTTGATGCTTATCCAGAGGTACAAGCCAGTCGAGGCATCGGCTACAAAGAGCTTTTTCCTTACTTTAGAGGAGAGGTCAGTCTAGAAGAGGCTGGAGAACAACTCAAGCAAAACACCCGACGATTTGCCAAGCGTCAATTGACTTGGTTTCGAAATCGAATGGCTGTTTCATTTGATCACATTACAGACGCGGATTATCCTGAAAATATCCTCAAAAAAGTGGCAGCCTTTCTTGAGGAATCCCCTAAGGACTGATGCTAAAGGTTTAGTGATGACTTGAAAATATGCTATAATAGAAATTACGGAATTTGGAGGATTGGTCTAGTGATGATAGAGACACAGGTGAATCGAGAAAGAGCTATTTTAGTTGGTGTTGCCCTGCAAACCACTGATAATTTTGACATGTCGATGGCTGAGCTAGCAAATCTTGCCAAGACAGCTGGAGCAGATGTTGTTGATACTTTTACTCAAAAACGCGACCGTTATGACAGCAAAACCTTTATCGGCTCAGGAAAGCTAGACGATATCAAAGCAGTTGTCGAGGCTAATGAGATTGATACGGTTATTGTCAACAATCGGCTGACTGCTCGTCAAAATGCAAATTTAGAAGCTGCTTTAGAGGTTAAAGTCATTGACCGTATGCAGTTAATTTTGGACATTTTTGCCATGCGAGCAAGAAGCCACGAAGGAAAACTGCAAGTGCACTTGGCTCAATTAAACTACCTGTTACCACGACTCGTGGGGCAAGGTGTGATGCTTAGCCGTCAGGCAGGAGGTATTGGGAGTCGAGGTCCTGGTGAGAGCCAGTTAGAGTTAAACCGTCGTTCAATTCGTCAACAAATCATAGAGATTGAGCGCCAATTGGCAGTGGTGGCGAAAAATCGTCAGACTGTTCGTGATCGCCGCGTGTCATCGGACACGTTTAAGGTCGGCTTGATTGGCTATACCAATGCAGGAAAATCGACCATCATGAATGTCCTGACAGACAATAAGCAATACGAAGCCAATGAATTATTTGCTACGCTTGATGCAACAACCAAGCAATTGTATTTGCAAAATCAATATCAAGCAACCTTAACAGATACGGTGGGCTTTATCCAAGACCTACCGACAGAACTGGTAGCAGCCTTTAAATCAACACTAGAAGAAAGTCGGCATGTGGATTTGTTGCTACATGTTATTGACGCGAGTGATCCAAATCACTCAGAGCATGAAAAAGTCGTATTGGACATTTTGTCAGACTTAGACATGCTAGATATTCCTCGATTAGCCATTTATAACAAGATGGACCTTGCTGATGGGCTTACAGCGACAGCTTTTCCCAATGTAAGGATATCTGCAAGCGATAAGCAGAGCAAAGATGTCTTGAGGCGCTTGATTATCGACCAAATTCGAGATATTTTTGAACCTTTTTCAATCAAGGTGCATCAGGACAAAGCCTATAAGCTTTATGCCTTGAATAAAATAGCTCTCTTGGACAATTATCGCTTTGACGATGAGACCGAAGACATTTCGGGATACATTTCCCCTGAAAACAAATGGAGACTTGACGAATTTTATGACTGATTATATTCAATTAGCCATGACCTATGGCGGTTTTACCAGTTTAGACAAGGTTTACCTAACCAATAGGCTAAAAGAGCTGACAGAAGCACAAAAATTAGCTTTTATCACGCCACCACCTAGCGTGATAAACGCTTATTTTGCGGAGATTTATCAAAAACAATCACCTGCAGCAGCGACAGATTACTACTATGATTTGTCACGCGCTTTGCAGCTAACCCCAGAGGTGCCTTCGTTTGACGAGGAAAAGCCCTTTGTGCGCCTCAATTTACTTGGAGCTTCGTATGGCTTTGTCTATGACAAAGACGACGAGGTTGCGATTGTTTTTTCAGAAAAGCCAGAGGCTGTCAGTTCCGAGCTATTGTTTGAATTGGCCCGCATTTTTCCACACTATGTTGTCTACCTAGACAATAAGGTTATCAAAATGGCTAAACCTCAATTTGATGATGCGTCTTTAACAGACATCACACCAGAGGGCGTTTTACTAAGCAAGGTATATCGTTTGAGCGATGATGTTACCCTTTTAAAAGGCTTCAACACTGAAGAACTATTGGCTTTGCGCCAAGATTTTTCTGGGCAATGTTACTATAGCTTTGCTCAGAGAGAATTTAAGATTTACATCACGCATTAGAAAGAACCAATTGCATGGAAATACAATTTTTAGGAACTGGAGCTGGTCAGCCAGCCAAGCAACGAAACGTATCGAGTTTAGTCTTAAAATTACTAGACGAAATCAATGAAGTTTGGATGTTTGACTGTGGCGAAGGAACCCAAAGGCAAATATTAGAAACAACCATTAAACCACGTAAAATTAGAAAAATTTTTATTACCCATTTGCACGGTGATCATATTTTTGGTCTACCTGGATTTTTAGCCAGCCGATCCTTTCAAGCTAGTGAAGAACAAACGGATCTTGACATTTATGGACCTATTGGCATCAAAGAATATGTCACTAACAGTTTAAAAGTATCTGGCTCAAGACTGCCTTATCAGATTCATTTTCATGAGTTTGACGAAAACAGCATGGGCAAAATTATGGAAACCGATAAATTTACGGTCTATGCAGGTCGGGTTGCTCACACGATTTTTTGCATGGGCTACCGTGTTGTGCAAAAGGATTTAGAAGGAACCCTTGATGCAGAAGCCCTTCGTGAGGCTGGTGTCCCTTTTGGTCCGCTTTTTGGGAAAATCAAAAATGGTCAAGACATTGTGCTTGACGATGGGCGTCAGATTAGGGCAACCGATTTTATCTCTGCTCCTAAAAAAGGGAAAATTATTACTATTATTGGAGACACTCGAAAAACTCCAGCTAGCGTCGCATTGGCAGAAAATGCCGACGTCTTAGTACATGAGTCAACCTATGGCAAGGGTGATGAAAGAATAGCTCGCAAACACGGGCATTCTACCAATATGCAAGCTGCTCAGGTTGCTCTTGAAGCAGGGGTAAAACAACTATTACTCAACCATGTTTCGGCTCGCTTTTTAGGACGTGACTGCCGTCAAATGGAAAAAGATGCCGCAACGATTTTTGAAAATGTAAAAATGGTTCGCGATTTAGAGGAAGTGATCATACCATGACGCAAAGAATTATTGTTATCACGGGAGCCTCTGGAGGGCTTGCCCAAGCTATGATTGATAGGTTTTCGAGCAACGATTTGCTTATCTTGCTAGGACGTGACAAAGCAAAGTTAGAAGAATGCTACAAACACATTGACAACAAGGTGTGTTTTGAGTTAGATATTAAAGACCCTAAAGCCATTCAAGAAATGGTCTTACAACTCTTTGCTCGTTATGGCAAAGTTGATGTCCTCATTAATAATGCTGGCTTTGGTGCCTTTAAACCATTCGAAGAATTTTCAGCAGATGAAATCCAAGAAATGTTTTCGGTAAATAGTCTAGCAAGTATTCACTTTGCTCGTCTGATAGGCGCAAAAATGGCAGAGCAACAATCAGGACACATCATCAATATTGTGTCAATGGCAGGCTTGATTGCTTCTAGCAAATCAAGCATTTACTCAGCGACAAAGTTTGCAGTCATTGGCTTTTCAAATGCTCTGCGCTTAGAGTTGGCTGACAAAAATGTCTACGTCACCACAGTTAATCCAGGCCCAATCAACACTGCCTTTTTTGACGTGGCTGATCCTTCGGGAGATTATTTGGCTAGTGTGGCCAAGTTTACCTTACAGCCATCACAGGTAGCACATGCCGTCTTGGCTATCATCGGGAAAAACAAGCGCGAGCTTAACATGCCTATCAGTTTAGCAATAGCTCATAAATGTTATGCTTTATTCCCTAAATTATCTGATTATCTTGCAAGAAAGGTATTTAATTATAAATGATTAAAAGCAAATACCAATGGCAAATAAACGAAGAGAAGCCAGATGATGGCTTCTTTAAGCTAGCCAAAGAAAAAGGGCTAACTGAGACAGCAGCAAAAATTATCCATGCGCGAGGAATTGTTACCCCAAAAGCTTTGGCTGACTTTTTGAGTGCAGATTTATCTCTTTTGCATGACCCTTATTTGCTAAACGACATGGCAAAAGCCGTTGCGAGAATTCGTCAGGCCATTGAAAACATGGAAACCATCCTTGTTTATGGAGATTACGATGCTGACGGCATGACCTCAGCTGCCATCGTCAAAGAAACCCTTGACATGATGGGAGCAGAAGTGAAGGTTTATCTGCCGAATCGCTTCACCGATGGCTATGGGCCTAATCAAAGTGTTTACAAATATTTTATCGAACAAGAACAGGTATCGCTTATTGTGACTGTGGACAACGGTGTTGCAGGGCATGAAGCCATCTCCTATGCGCAAGATCAAGGGGTTGACGTTATTGTGACAGACCATCATAGCTTGCCTACAGAACTACCCGATGCTTTTGCAATAGTGCACCCAGAACACCCAGCAACAAACTATCCTTTTCCTTATTTAGCTGGCTGTGGTGTTGCCTTTAAGCTAGCTTCAGCGCTTTTGGAAAATGTTCCTGTAGAATTTTTAGACTTGGTTGCTATTGGCACCATTGCTGACATGGTGAGTTTACAAGGTGAAAACCGTGTGTTGGTCAAAAATGGTCTAAAAATGTTGCAACACACAGAGCGTGCCGGTCTTCAGGAGCTTATGGCTGTTTCTGGTGTTGACTTAGAGCATTTTGACGAAGATGCAGTAGGGTTTAAAATTGCTCCGCAGTTAAATGCTTTGGGCAGGCTAGATGATCCAAATCCTGCCATAGACTTATTGACTGGGTTTGATGAGGAAGAGCTGCATGAACTGGCCCTCATGATTAAGGGTAAAAACGAAGAACGAAAAGACTTGGTCCAAGATATCTTTAAGCAGGCCATCCAAATGGTTGATCTTGAAAAACCTGTCCAGGTTTTAGCCAAATCAGGATGGCACCCAGGGGTGCTTGGGATTGTTGCCGGCCGCATTATGGAAGAAATCGGGCAACCTGTCATTGTGCTCAACAGTGAAGATGGCATCGCCAAAGGATCTGCTAGAAGTATTGAGGCAGTGAATATCGTGGATGCTTTAAGGGCTAACAAGGAGCTTTTGACGGCTTTTGGTGGACACTCGGGTGCAGCAGGTATGACCCTTCCTGCTGAAAATCTTGATGCCTTATCTGAACGTTTGTGCCAGTTTGTGATTGACCGTGGGCTTGATGATCAGCAAAAAAACACTCTGGTTCTTGATGGAGAATTATCCTTGGAAAACCTGAGTCTAGATACCCTTAAAAACCTTAGCCAGTTGGCTCCGTTTGGAATGTGTCATAAAAAGCCAATTTTTCATGTGAAAGGCGCTACCATTAGTCAAACCAGAACCATGGGACAAGACCAAAGTCACCTAAAGTGTAAGCTTAAAAAAGCGACGGTTGAGGTTGATTTATTGGCCTTTGGACAGGGGCATCTAGCACAAGAATACCAACAGCTAAAAGACTTGGAGCTAGCGGTTCATCTGTCTATTAACAATTGGAATGGCAATACAACGCTTCAGCTGATGTTGGTAGATGCCAAGGTGAACGGGGTGCAATTATTTGATTTGCGAGCACGCAACGCCAAACTCCCAAAAAAGGTACCAACTATCACACAGGATCCAGACTCACCTGTGATTTTAATCGATGATATCCCAGAGGATTTTAAAACCTGGAAGGCTTTATTTGCCAATAAGTCATTTGAAGCGATTTACTTTAAAAATCATCTCAAAAATCCTTACTATCTGACTGGTTTTGGCAGTCGTGACCAGTTTGCAAAGCTTTATAAAACCATTTATCAATTTCCAGAGTTTGACTTGCGCCATAAGTTGACGGAGCTGAGCCAATATTTAAAAATTGATCGCTTGTTACTTGTAAAAATGATTCAAATTTTTGAGGAGTTGGGGTTTGTCACCATCACAGATGGCATCATGACAGTGGTTTCGGATGCTAAAAAACGTGATATTGCTGAGAGTGTGATTTACCAAGAGTTAAAAGAATTGGTTGCCTTTCAAGAAATCATGGCACTAGCAACGCCAAAAGACATGTATGATTATTTGGTGAACAGTGATAATCCATAGGTTTTTGCTGACACCTACAATAGCATGAGAAGAAGGTTTTTATCAGGAGATAGGTCACGTTTTACGAAAGACCCATTTCATGATATAATGAAGAGTATTTTATTTTTAGCCTAAGGCTACTAGAAAGAATGTATTATGGACTTAACAAATTATATTGCATCAATTGAAAACTACCCTAAAGAGGGGATTACTTTCCGCGACATCTCGCCTTTAATGGCTGATGGCAAAGCTTACAGCTACGCTATTCGTGAGATTGCACAGTATGCCTGTGACAGAGATATTGACATGATTGTCGGACCAGAAGCACGTGGCTTTATTATTGGTTGTCCTGTGGCAGTCGAGTTAGGAGTTGGTTTTGCTCCTGTGCGTAAGCCAGGAAAATTGCCAAGAGAAGTCATTTCAGCCGACTACGAAAAAGAATATGGATTAGACACGTTAACAATGCACTCTGATGCTGTTAAACCAGGTCAGCGTGTTCTTATTGTTGATGATTTACTAGCAACAGGTGGCACTGTCAAAGCTACAATCGAAATGATTGAAAAGCTTGGTGGTGTTGTTGCAGGCTGTGCCTTTTTGATTGAGTTGGATGGCTTGAATGGTCGTGAGGCTATTGGTGATTACGATTACAAAGTGTTAATGCAATTTCCAGGTTAATGCTTTGTTGCAACTACTTGCTGATAAAACAGTTGGCCTGCATTTAGTTTGATAGAGGGATTATGAGTTTTTTAGAACATTATAAGTCGGGTAACTTGGTCATTCCAAGTGCCTTACTTTTTCATTATAAGGATATTTTCAATAGCTCAGCTGATTTTTTGGTTTGGCAATTTTTCTATCTCCAAAACACAACGAACTTAGAAGATTTGGCTCCAAGCCAGATTGCTAATGCCATAGGCAAAACGGTAGGTGACATTAACAAGGCAATTTCTTCTTTGACCAGCCAGGGATTGTTAGACATGAAAACGATTGAGTTAGCTGGCGAGATCGAAATCATTTTTGATGCTAGCCCCGTCTTATCCAAGTTAGACCAGCTCATTGCTGACAATAACCAGATAGCAGACAACTCGAAAAAAAATCCTAACCAATTCAAACAGTTGGTCGAGGAATTTGAGCGAGAATTAGGGCGCTTTTTGAGTCCCTTCGAGTTAGAAGATCTGGAAAAAACCTTGCGTGAGGATAAAATAGATGTTGACTTAGTTAGAGAAGCGCTCAGAGAGGCTGTTTTCAATGGCAAGACAAATTGGAAATATATTCAAGCTATTTTGAGGAATTGGCGTCAAGAAGGCATCACGAATGTGAGACAAGTCGAGGAGCGAAAACGCGCGAGACAAGATGCCAATCTAGCAAACGTAGCAGTATCAGATGACTTTTTGACCTCAATGGATCTTTGGAGTGACTAATGAGAATTGGACGAGAGCGCTTAAAAAAAGTTTTAGCCATAATAGCAGACATGTTTCCAGATGCCAAGGGCGAACTGGATTGGGGAACCCCTTTTCAGCTCTTGATTGCGGTTATTTTATCTGCTCAAACAACAGATAAAGCTGTCAATAAGGTTACGCCTGGTCTTTGGCAAAAGTACCCCGGAATCATTGATCTGGCAGAGGCAGATATCAGCGATGTCGAAAATTGCCTACGCACGATAGGCTTATACAAGAATAAGTCAAAAAACATTGTCAAAACAGCCCAGGTGTTGTTAGCAGAGTTTCAAGGCCAGGTCCCCAAAACCCACAAGGAGTTGCAGACCTTGCCTGGTGTTGGTCGAAAAACAGCTAATGTGGTCCTGGCAGAAGTGTATGGCATTCCTGCGATCGCAGTAGACACGCATGTGTCGCGCGTGGCAAAGCGTCTCAATATTTCAGCTCAAGACGCTGATGTGGCTGATATTGAGCAAGATTTGATGGCTAAAATTCCTAAAAAAGATTGGAGCATTACCCATCATCGCTTGATTTTCTTTGGACGCTATCACTGTTTGGCTAAAAATCCCAAGTGTCCTAATTGTCCTGTACAAGCTTACTGCAAGTATTACAAAGACACCTATGGTAGACAGAAAGCCTAACGGGCTTTCTTTTTTTACCACAATCATTTTGGTATACTATTATCATGACAAGTTTAGAAAGGTAAACACATGGAAAGTTATTTATCACATCGGTTGCGTGATGTTGCCGCTTACGTTCCTAAAGGGGCGAAGCTTCTTGATGTCGGAAGCGACCACGCTTACCTTCCTATATTTTTAATGGAACAGCACAAGATTATTGGTGCCATTGCTGGTGAAGTCGTTACAGGCCCTTACAAATCTGCTGTGAAAAACGTTTCTCTATCAGGGTTTTCAGATGCTATCGAGGTTCGTCTAGCTGATGGACTAGCTGCTTTTAGCCCTTCAGATAAGGTCACCGCCATTAGCATTTGCGGCATGGGGGGACGTCTCATCGCCGAGATTTTACAAGCAGGCAAGGAACAGCTATCAGGCGTTGAGCGCCTTATTTTACAACCGAATAATCGCGAAGATGATTTGCGCAAGTGGCTTTCAGCTAATGGTTTTAGGATTGTAGCTGAAAAAATCATGACTGAAAACGACAAATATTATGAGATTATCGTTGCAGAACCTGGAAACCAGGAGCTATCTGCGATGGAACTGCGCTTTGGCCCTTATTTATTTCAGGAAAAATCGGCTATCTACAAAGCAAAGTGGCAACGAGAAATGGACAAATTAACCTATGCTTTGTCCTGCATTCCCAAGGATAACCTGCAGGACCGCTCTGTCTTATTAGAAAAACTAAATCAAATCAAGGAGGCCATTACTCATGAAAGCTAGAACGTTCATTGACAGATACGAACAGTATTGCCCGCAAGAACTCTCTGAAGAAGGAGATGTTCGAGGTCTTCAAATTGGTTCTTTGGACAAGGACATTAAAACTGTTATGGTCACGCTAGATGTCAGAGAAGGGACTGTTGCAGAGGCCATTCAATCAGGGGTTGATTTGATTATTACCAAGCACGCTCCCATTTACCGAGGGATTCGAGATTTGGTTGCGTCGCCCCAACGAGACATACTCTTAGACTTGGTTAAGCATGACATTGCCGTTTATGTTAGTCACACCAATATTGATATTGTTCCAGATGGTCTCAATGATTGGTTTTGTGACCTGCTAGGCATTACCGACACTTGTTTTTTAGCGGAAACACAACCAGGTTATGGCCTTGGACGTATCGGAAAAATAGCAGAGCAATCTCTCAGTGAATTTGCCTCAAAGGTCAAAGAAACTTTTGATTTAGATGCTGTTCGAGTGATTCGCTACAATCAAGAAGATCCTTTGATTTCAACGGTAGCCATTTGTGGCGGTAGCGGTGAGAAATTTTACAAAGAAGCGCTCAAACAAGGAGCTGATGTCTATATTACAGGTGATGTTAACTTCCACACCGCTCAAGAAATGTTGACAGAAGGTCTTTTTGGAATTGATCCAGGTCATTATATTGAGTCGTTATTTATCAGCAGTCTAGTCGATAAATTCCAAGAATGGAAAGAAGCAGAACAATGGGACATCAAGGTCATAGCTAGTCAGTCATCTACCAATCCATTTAGTCATTTGTGATGAGACATATGGTTGACCAATAACCTTTAGCAGTTAGAATAGGAAAAACATGGCAAAAATAGCAATTATTGGAGCAGGAATCGTTGGTGCAAGCGCGGCTTATTATTTAAAACAATATGGGCAAGAGGATGTCACTATTTTTGATGACGGTCATGGTCAGGCTACCAAGGCTGCTGCAGGTATTATCTGCCCTTGGTTTTCTAAGCGCAGAAACAAAGCCTGGTATAAGATGGCTAGGCTAGGCGCTGATAATTATCAAGAACTCGTCACAGAGCTCAAAGCCTTTGGTATTGATACGAGTTTTTATAAGCAAACTGGAGTTGTTCTTCTCAAGAAAAACGAAAGCAGGCTAGGTGATCTTTATGATTTAGCCCAAAAGCGCCAAGCAGAATCTCCGTTGATGGGGCAATTGAACATCAAAACACGTCAAGCTCTTTTAAATGATTTTCCAGGTCTGAAAGGGTTTGACCAAGCCTTGGTGGCGACAGGGGCGGCACGTGTGGATGGTGGCAAGCTGTGCCAAACATTATTGGCAGCTAGCGGCTATCCCTTGGTGCGTAAAAAAGTAGTAGTAGAGCCTGTTCCATTCGGCTATACCATTGATGGCAATCATTTTGACCAGGTAATTCTAGCTTCTGGAGCTTGGTTGCCGAGTTTATTGGAGCCTTTAGGCTACGAGGTTGATGTGAGACCGCAAAAAGGTCAGCTGGTTGATTATGTTTTTGAGCAGTTGAATACCGATGCGTATCCTGTTCTCATGCCTGAGGGAGAAATTGATATCATTCCTTTTGACGGCGGAACCATATCTGTTGGTGCCAGTCATGAAAATGATAAAGGGTACGACCTGACACCAGATCTTACGGTTTTGAACCAATTGGAGAACCGAGCATCAGCCTATTTTCCGATGATTAAAACAGCAACTCATAAAACTTATCGGGTAGGAATTAGAGCTTATTCGAGTGATTTTTCACCATTTTATGGTGAGGTCACAGGGCTTTCAGGTCTTTTTGCTGCTAGTGGACTTGGATCATCTGGCTTGACGGTTGGACCTTTGATTGGTAGAGAGCTGGTTTGTCTACTGCTTCAGCAAACAACCCTATTAGATGCTCAGCTGTATCCTATAGCAGAACATGTCATAAAGGTTACTGGTAAGAAGTGACACTAGTTTTAAAAAATGGTAAAATAATGGAGCAGATATTAGAACAGGAGACCTATTATGAAAGGTATTATTTTAGCAGGAGGATCTGGAACACGTTTGTATCCCTTGACTCGTGCAGCATCAAAACAATTGATGCCAATTTATGATAAACCAATGATATACTACCCACTGTCTACATTGATGTTGGCAGGTATCAAAGAAATCTTAATCATTTCTACCCCGCATGATCTTCCACGCTTTAGGGAGTTGTTGGGAGATGGTTCAGAGTTTGGCATTGAGTTGTCTTACAAGGAACAACCAAGTCCAGATGGGCTAGCCCAAGCTTTCATTATCGGTGAAGAGTTTATCGGAGACGATTCTGTTGCCCTTATTTTAGGAGACAACATTTATCATGGTAATGGACTAACCAAAATGCTTCAAAAAGCAGCAGCAAAAGAAAAAGGTGCAACTGTTTTTGGGTATCAAGTAAAAGATCCAGAACGTTTTGGTGTGGTTGAATTTGACGATCAAATGAATGCTATCTCTATCGAGGAAAAACCAGAAGTTCCCAAATCCCATTTTGCGGTCACAGGGCTTTATTTCTATGACAACGATGTGGTTGATATTGCGAAAAACATCAAACCAAGCTCGCGTGGAGAACTTGAAATCACAGATGTTAACAAAGCTTACCTAGAGCGTGGAGATTTGTCTGTGGAGCTCATGGGACGAGGCTTTGCTTGGCTGGACACAGGAACTCACGAAAGCTTGTTAGAAGCAGCTCAATACATCGAAACGGTTCAACGTTTGCAAAATGCTCAAGTGGCTAATTTAGAAGAAATTGCTTACCGTATGGGTTACATCAGTAAAGATGATGTTTTCCATTTAGCACAGTCCTTGAAGAAAAACGAGTACGGACAGTACTTGCTTAGATTAATTGGAGAAGACTAATGGCTGAAAACTTTTTTGGAAAAACATTGTCAGTGACTCGTATTGAAGCAATTCCAGGTTTGCTAGAATTTGACATTCCTGTCTACGGTGATAATCGTGGCTGGTTTAAGGAAAACTTTCAAAAAGAAAAAATGGTTCCTTTAGGGTTTCCTGAAAGTTTTTTTGCTGAAGGCAAGCTGCAAAACAACATCTCTGTCTCCTATAAACATGCTCTCAGAGGACTACACGCAGAGCCTTGGGATAAATACATCTCTGTAGCCGATCAAGGAAAAGTGCTTGGCACGTGGGTAGACTTGAGAGAAGGAGATAGCTTTGGGCAGGTATATCAAACCATTATTGACGCATCTAAAGGTATTTTTGTCCCAAGAGGGGTTGCCAATGGTTTTCAGGTGTTATCTGACCAGGTTTCTTATAGCTATTTGGTTAATGATTACTGGGCTGCAGACTTAAAACCAAAATACGCATTTGTTAACTACGCTGACCCAGCTCTCCCAATCAAATGGGAAAACTTAGAAGCAGCGGAAGTTTCCGAAGCAGACAAAAATCATCCTATGCTTAAGGATGTTAAACCACTAAGCAAAGAAGACTTGTAACAAAGCAACAAGTAGTCAATTGTGGCTACTTTCTTTGTCATTTGGCCTTTTATTACTGCTATCTTTTGATTCAGAAGATGCCTTATCTATCTGAATCTATTGATAAATTACTTTTGGAGAAAATTATTCATGTCTGATTATAAACACATTATTGTAACTGGTGGTGCAGGTTTCATCGGTTCGAATTTCGTACATTATGTTTACAACAATCACCCTGAGATTCACGTGACTGTTCTTGACAAACTCACCTATGCTGGCAATAAGGCAAATATTGCTGAAATCCTAGGAGATCGTGTGGAGTTGGTGGTAGGAGATATCGCTGATGCAGAATTGGTTGACCGTTTGGCAAAACAAGCAGATGCTATCGTCCATTATGCAGCAGAAAGTCATAACGACAATTCTCTAAATGACCCATCTCCATTCATTCATACGAACTTCATCGGAACCTATACCCTTTTGGAAGCAGCACGCAAATATGATATCCGTTTCCATCACGTGTCTACAGATGAGGTTTATGGAGACTTACCTTTGCGTGAAGACCTACCTGGTCACGGCGAAGGTCCTGGTGAAAAGTTTACTGCTGAGACCAATTACAACCCAAGCTCGCCTTACTCATCAACAAAGGCAGCATCTGATTTGATTGTTAAAGCCTGGGTGCGTTCGTTTGGGGTAAAAGCAACCATATCAAACTGTTCTAATAACTATGGTCCGTATCAGCATATTGAAAAATTTATTCCACGTCAAATTACTAATATTTTGGCAGGCATTAAACCAAAACTATATGGCGAAGGGAAAAATGTTCGCGACTGGATTCACACGAATGATCACTCAACAGGCGTTTGGGCCATTTTAACCAAAGGTCGTATTGGTGAAACCTACCTAATTGGTGCTGATGGCGAGAAAAATAATAAAGAAGTCCTCGAACTGATTCTTGAGAAAATGGGGCAACCAACAGATGCTTATGATCACGTTACGGATCGTGCTGGTCATGACCTTCGCTATGCCATTGACTCAACCAAGCTTCGTGAGGAACTTGGTTGGGAACCTCAGTTTACTGATTTTGCCAAAGGCTTAGAAGAAACCATAGCTTGGTACACCCAGCATCAAGACTGGTGGAAAGCTGAAAAAGCAGCCGTTGAAGCCAACTATGCGAAAACGCAACAAATCGTCAAATAATAGCAGCAAAACCTATTGTGTTACTAACTAACTGTTGGTCAAACAATAGGTTTTTTTGTAAAAAATTGAAAGGAACTAATTTGATTGTTTTTGAAAGAATATGATTGACAATGAGGAATAATGTAGTATAATATTCCTGTAAACGATTGCATAAAGGGGGTGGTTTTATCTTAAAATCAAAGCGAAAACAATTTATTTTAGACAAGATAAAAAAAGAACAGTATGTGACAGTTGAGGACTTGGTCTCAGAGCTGGTCTCTTCAGAATCAACGATTAGAAGGGACTTAGACGAGCTTGAAAGTGAAGCAAAGCTGCGTCGTGTGCATGGAGGCGCAGAACTGGTATCTCCACTTCAGGAGGAGCTGTCTAATCGTGAAAAATCAATCAAAAACAGTCAGTCTAAGCAAGCCATCGCGCAAAAAGCCTCAGACCTGATTTTTGATGATGACGTGTTGTTTATTGATGCTGGAACAACAACAGAATTTTTGCTTCCTTTTTTGGAACACAAAGAGGTGACTGTTGTGACCAACTCTATCCATCATGCGGCTCGTCTAGTTGATATGGGGATTAGCACTATTATCATCGGTGGACACGTCAAACAAACCACAGATGCCAGTATTGGACATGTTGCCGTTGAGCAAATCCAACAGCTCAACTTTGATAAGGCTTTTCTTGGGATGAATGCCATTGATGACACTTATTTAACAACACCCGACATGGAAGAAGCCATTATCAAACAAACTGTTATTGCGCATGCAACAGTCTCTTATGTTTTGGCAGATGCCACAAAGATTGGCAAAAAATCGTTTGTAAAAGTAGCTCCTATTGACAAGGTTGTGATTGTTACAGAGGCTACTTCATCAGACATGTTAGCAAAGATAAAGGAACAGACAAAGGTGATTGACTTATGATTTATACCGTAACCTTAAATCCTTCTATTGATTTTATTGTAAGACTGGACCAATTGACATTGGGCTCGGTTAATCGAATGGAAAGTGATGACAAATATGCTGGAGGTAAGGGCATCAATGTGAGTCGCATGCTCCAACGATTAGGTATCACCAGTACAGCCACCGGTTTTTTAGGCGGTTTTACAGGACGTTTTATCCAAGACTACTTGGAGCAAGAAATGATTCGCACGCAATTTGTAGCTGTTGATCAAGACACACGCATCAATGTGAAGATCAAAGCGTCAGATGAAACAGAAATCAATGGCCAAGGACCAGTCATTTCAAAGCAGCAATTAACAGCCTTGAAAAATCAGCTGGCAGCAGTTGAGACAGGTGATATTGTCGTGTTTGCGGGCTCAGCACCTGCTAGCTTAGGCAATGGTATTTACAAGGAATTGATTGAACTGGTTAGGCAACAGGGGGCTGAAATCGTGTGTGATTTCGAAGGCCAAACCTTATTAGATGCTCTGGCTTATCAGCCTTTACTGGTTAAGCCTAACAAAACAGAGTTAGAAGCTATTTTCAAGGTCACCTTACAGGACCTTGATGCCATAGAAGCTTGTGCAAGGCAACTTTTAGAGATGGGAGCCAAACAGGCACTCATATCTATGGCAGGAGACGGGGCCCTTCTGGTGACAAAAGAGGCGACTTATTTTGCAAAACCAATCACAGGAAAGGTCAAAAACTCTGTTGGGGCAGGGGACTCTATGGTTGCTGGTTTTACAGGAGAATTTGCCCTGCATAAAGACCCTATTGAGGCTTTAAAATGGGGAGTGGTTTGTGGAACAGCAACAGCTTTTTCAGATGATTTAGCGACGATTGATGACATCACAAAACTATATGCTAAAGTTGAGGTAGAAAAACGATGACGATTCAAGAATTATTACAAAAAAAATTGATGTTGCTTGATTTAAAAGCAACGACAAAAGAAGATGCCATTGATGAGATGATTTCTCAATTGGTAGCTGAACATGTTGTCTCAGACTTTGAGGGCTTCAAAGCAGGGATTATGGCTCGCGAGGCTCAGACGTCTACAGGTCTTGGTGATGGGATTGCCATGCCGCATAGTAAAAATAAAGCAGTGCAAAAAGCCAGTGTTTTATTTGCAAAGTCCCAATCAGGTGTTGATTATGAAGCATTGGATGGGCAACCGACAGACCTATTTTTCATGATTGCTGCGCCAGATGGCGCCAACGAAACGCACCTTGCTGCCCTTGCAGAGTTGTCCAAATACTTGTTAAAAGATGGCTTTGCAGATCAGTTACGTGCGGCAAGCACTCCTGAACAAGTCCTTGCTGTTTTTGATGCGGTTTCAAATGACAAGGCAAGCACCGAACCAACAGCAAATCAGACAGATTTTATCGTTGCAGTAACAGCATGCACAACAGGCATTGCCCATACTTACATGGCAGAAGAAGCTTTGAAAAAACAAGCATCGCAAATGGGTATTGGTATTAAAGTGGAAACCAATGGTGCTTCAGGTGTAGGCAACCGCCTGACGGCTACAGATATCAAAGCTGCTAAAGGTGTTATTATTGCAGCTGACAAGGCCGTTGACATGGACCGCTTTGATGGCAAGCAAGTGGTGATTCGCCCTGTGGCAGATGGGATTAAAAAAAGCGAGGAATTGATTGCTCTTATCCTAGGCAATAAAGGACATACCCATCAAGCTAACTCAAAGATCCCTCCAGCAGATAGCAAGACTGACAAAGCAGGTGTCGGCAGCGCCTTTTACAAACACCTGATGAGTGGCGTTTCACAAATGTTGCCATTTGTTATTGGTGGTGGTATCATGATTGCTCTAGCTTTCTTGCTAGATAACATGCTTGGCGTGCCCAAAGACCAACTTGGAAATTTAGGTTCTTATCATGAAATAGCTGCTATTTTTATGAAAATTGGAGGCGCAGCTTTCTCCTTTATGCTACCAGTTTTAGCAGGTTACATTGCTTATTCTATTGCTGAAAAACCGGGATTGGTGGCAGGTTTTGTGGCAGGAGCGATTGCGTCTAGTGGACTTGCCTTTGGAAAGGTGCCTTTTGCCTCAGGAGGCACAGCAAGCCTGTCCTTAGAAGGTGTCCCATCAGGATTTTTAGGTGCCTTGGTCGGTGGCTTCTTAGCCGGTGGCGTCATCCTTGCACTTCGTCGACTATTAGCAGGATTACCTCGCTCATTAGAGGGAGTTAAGTCAATTCTGCTCTATCCTCTCTTGGGGGTATTGATTACAGGCTTTATGATGCTTCTGGTCAATATTCCAATGGCAGCAATCAATACAGGACTCAATCAGTTTCTCCAAGGCTTATCAGGTAGTTCAGCCGTTTTAATGGGCCTACTTGTTGGCGGAATGATGGCAGTTGATATGGGAGGGCCTGTCAACAAAGCTGCCTATGTTTTTGGAACAGGAACACTTGCAGCGACCGTAGCTAATGGCGGGTCTGTCGTTATGGCAGCTGTTATGGCAGGTGGAATGGTACCACCTTTAGCCGTTTTTGTAGCGACATTATTATTCAAAGAAAAATTCACTCAAGAAGAGCGTGAATCAGGATTGAGTAACATTGTAATGGGCTTATCCTTTATCACAGAAGGCGCGATTCCTTTTGGTGCAGCAGATCCAGCACGTGCTTTGCCAAGCTTTATCGCTGGTTCGGCACTAACAGGTGCTTTGGTTGGATTTTCAGGAATCAAATTAATGGCTCCTCACGGCGGGATTTTCGTCATTGCCTTGACAAGCAACCCGCTCTTTTATCTTGTTTTTGTGGCCATAGGAGCACTTGTGTCAGGAATCCTTTTTGGTGCTTTACGTAAAAAATCATTAACATAATATCGTTAAAAAACTAAAATCTGTAAGGTTTTAGTTTTTTTGATATACTAAAATGAATAACAATCGTAAAGGAAGCCATCTTTTGAAGAAGAAAAAAAGGACACGAAACACTCAATCACCTTCCAACAACCTGGTCGTTTGGTTATTGGTGGGAAATGCTCTCTTGACCTTATGGAGTTTGCAGATGGGGAGAAAAGCTCTAACCCCCTATGCAACTAGTAATACCACGGCCTTTATCAGTCAGGTGAGCCATTCTGCCCAAGCTGTAGCTCAAAAACATCGGCTCTATAGTTCTGTCATGCTGGCACAGGCTATTTTGGAGTCTAATAATGGCCAATCTCAGCTTAGTCAAAAGCCCTACTATAATTTTTTTGGCATCAAGGGCAATCACCAAGGACGTTCGGTCATTTTACCAACGCTTGAAGACGATGGACACGGAAATTTGTATCAGATTGATGCCGCTTTTCGATCCTATGGTGATATGGTAGCGGGCTTTAAAGATTATGCCGATGTGTTACAAGATCCTCTGTATCAGCAGACCCACAAGCAGCCAATGTCATCATATCAGCAGGCCACTGCAGCACTAACAGGCACCTATGCAACTGATACGTCTTATGGCAATAAGTTAAATGACCTTATTGAAATCTATCAGTTGACTTACTTTGATGGCCCTATGAAATAGTTATCCACAGTTTTTAGCAGTTATAGCGGAGAAATATGTCGATTTAAAGACAAAGATATCAATATGATTAAATTATCTGTGGATAACTCAAATAATGAAAAGCTTGTGCTATAATAAAGTTATAACAATGAAAAATAAAGGATAATATAATAATGATGATAAAAAAAGGTAAGTGGATGCTTATCAGTCTTTTTGCGCTAGCAGCGTGTTTAGGCATATATAGTTCCGCTAAACAATCTCCTCGGAAACAAAACGTTTCAGCAGAAACCGTTTCACAATCTCCTAGACAAGCTTTTATTAGCCAAATCGGAGAAACTGCTAGAATGATTGCTAATGAACGTGACTTGTATGCGTCAGTGATGATTGCTCAAGCCATCTTGGAATCTAGCAATGGGCAATCTGGCTTGAGCCAGGCGCCTTACTATAACTTTTTTGGTATCAAGGGCGCCTACAACGGCGCTTCAGTAGTGATGACAACTTGGGAAGATGATGGTGCTGGGAATCCTTATGTGATTGATCAAGCCTTTCGCGCTTACCCAACAATTTCAGACTCTTTAAATGACTACGCTAACTTGCTAAATGCGGACATCTATGCTGGCGCTAGAAGGTCCAACACCTTGTCTTATCAAGATGCTACGGCAGCTTTGACAGGACTATACGCCACAGACACAAGTTATAACCTTAAGTTAAACAGCATTATCGAAACTTATGGTTTGACTGCTTACGATATGGTGAGTCCGGCAGCTCAACCAGCAGGTGCAACTTCACAAGCTACTGTTTGGAATCCACATCGCCTAAGTTACACAGACGCTTACACATTAGAAGTAGACAACGCTTGGGCTGCTAGAATGCAGAACTAAGACACATAAAAAAAGACCAATCTGGTCTTTTTTTATGTGTTAAAGTTGCCTCATGGCTTTGATTTTTTCCTCAGTAGGAGTGACGCGAAGCGTTTTTTGTCCCGTGTAGGTAACAAAACCAGGTTTGGCACCACTTGGTTTGTGTAATTTTTTGGCTTCAATCATGTCGACTTGAACCAAATTGGAGAGCTTAGCCTTTGAAAAATAAGCAGCTAGTTCAGCAGCATCTGTTTTGACCTCATCGCTAGGGTTAAGGTTATCTTTGATGATGACATGGCTACCAGGGATGTCTTTGGCATGAAACCAAAGTTCTCCTCTTTTAGCCATTTTAAAGGTAAGTTCATCATTTTGCAGGTTATTGCGCCCAACCATAATAATGGTTTTACCGTCTGAAGCAAGGTATTGCTCAGGTTTTTTGCGCTTATGACGTTTATCACGGGTACGCCCTTTAATAAATCCTGATTGGATCAATTCTTCACGGATGTCTTCAATCTCGTCAATGCTAGCGCGTGATAGGTTGTATTCTACGCTTTCAAAATAAGCAATGGCTTGCTTGGTATCTTCCATTAACTTGCTTAAATGCTTAACAGCTTCTTTTAATTTGTGGTATTTTTTGAAATAGCGTTGAGCATTTTGGTTTGGGGTTAATGCCTTATCTAAGGCGATGGTAATGATCTCACCGGTATAGTAATTATCAAGCTCAACAGCTTCCTTATTGTTTGGAACACGATTGAGATAAGTTGTCAACAATTCTCCTTTTTGGCGAAAGTCTTCTGCCTTATCGGTTGCTTCGAGTTCGGCTTCTTGCTTGGCTAATTTATTTCTGTTTTTATCTAATTCATTTTGAATGCGATGAATCAAATCACTAGCCTGCTGGTTGATACGGTCTCTTTCAGCCTTGTCTTGGTAAAAGTGGTCTAGCAACTGTGACAGGTTTTCAAAGTCTTTCTGACTATCAGTAAAAATCGTTGGAGCAAAGGATTTTTGGGTTAAGTTTGGAGCGGTTGGTGCGGCAAAGAAGTTTCTAAACCGTTTTAATTTATCCGTTGTCAACAGCTGTACTAATTCTTGTGCGGTATCTCTGCCCAAACCTTGAAACTGGTTTTGTAAATTTTTGACAGATAATTCTTGGGTCTGTAAAATCTCAAATAATTGGATATCTGATATCGTAAAAGGATTAACGGCATCGGTCTTAGGAGGTTCGATATAGTTAGAACCAGGAAGAATGGTGCGGTAGGAGTTTTGAGAAAAGCCCACATGCTTAATAGATTCGATGATTTTATTTTCATGGCGATCCACAAGGATAATGTTGCTGTGCTTGCCCATGATTTCAATAATCAACGTCGTCTTGATGGCATCGCCGATTTCATTTTTATTAGACACGGTCATTTCGATAATGCGATCGTTGTCTACCTGCTCAAAAGCCTCTATAATAGCGCCTTGCAGGTATTTTCGCATAATCATAGTGAAGGTATTTGGGGTTTGGGGATTTTGAAACTCCGCTTGGGTGAGTTGGAGGCGTCCAAAAACAGGGTGTGCGGAAATAAGCAATTTGTAATTTTGTCTGTTATTGCGAATTGTGAGAACCAATTCACGCTCAAAGGGTTGATTTACTTTTTGAATCCGTCCATTAAGAAGCGCTGTTTGAAGTTCCTGAGTTAAGTGATGTAAGAAAAAGCCGTCAAAAGACATGGTTTCTCCTTTCTGATTTCTAATTCTTTCATTATACCATAATTGGGAGGTGAAACCTACGAACACGGTAGACAAAACGGGTCATAAAAAAGCTCTCCTTTTTAAGAAGAGCTAGTAGTGGTTCTTGTTAGTCTTGAGATTCTCTTTTAGAATGGTGTTTTCCTGAAGCGATAGCTTCATCTTCACTGATAGTGACCACGTTTGCAAAAGTGGTGCTGGCTGGCATGTTGATTTTATGGTACCAATAAACCTTTGAGCGACCGTTTCGTGTGACATGAACCTCTCGGCTAGTGTCAATTTGAGGTGCTGTATCAGTATCAACAGCTGGGTCAGTGGCTGGCGCAGCAACTGGAGGGGTCTCTTGTTTGAGTAATTCCTCAAGTAAGAGTCCTGTTTTGTAGTCGATCACAGCTAATGGCGATTGATTGTTTAAGGTGACTGTAGTGACACCGTAGTTATCAGTGACTTCCAGACCGCCTCCTAAGCGAATGTCTAGGAGTTGCCCGTTATGATCAATACCAACGTATTGAAGGTCAACGCTGGTTGGAACGAGGTTATCTGAGTCATAGTTGGCGGTTACTTTGTAATCTAGGATAAAGTTTGGGTGAAGTGCTAGCCATGAGTCTAGTCGGTTTTCATAATACAACATTCCTTCAGGATTGCTGTCGCTAAAACCAGTGTTCAGGTAGGCTGTCATGGTAGCTAAGTTTTTAGCCTCATTATTTAAGCCACTGAATTGATACCCAATGAGATGTCCACGATTCATCAACCAGCTTTTCGTGCCTCTGGCATTTGTGACATGGTAATTGTGCCAGCCGGCTGGTGAATGGTGCAATAATTTGCGCTTAATGGTAGGCTCTTGTGCATCTTTAAGTTGGATATGAGCGAAGGTTGCTCGTTCTAGGGCATCTAGTTCACCAAGCACTAGCTGACGTTGATCAGTTAGTGGCAAAATCTTTGGCGATTGCTCGCTTTCGTGTTGCGTGATGGTGTGAGTAGTGGACTCGTATGTGCGTGTCTTAGAGGCATCTACCAGAGATGTCAGGCTAAGGAGTGACCATACTAGTGTTAAAAACAAAACTGTTTTTTTCTTTTGAATCGTTAATGTCATTGATTAACTTTCTAAACAGCTTTTTTAGTGAATCAGTCCTTACACCTCACCCTCAGTTTAACATGTTTAGAGATAAAAAGACAGAATCGCGATTGGCGTGTTCAGATCAATCAAGCGTTTTGCCCGTCTCTGATAGCTTTTTTTGTTACAATAGTAACAAGTAAATTAGCAAGGGCATTGCTCTTTAGAGTTAGTGTTCTTTAAGCGGAGGAAAACAGATGGTATCAGTAATGTGGTTTAGGCGTGATTTACGTGTGATAGACCAAAAAGCATTGGCGCGCGTCATTGCTAGTCAGACCCCAACCTTGTGCGTCTTTCATTTTAATCCAGAGCAATTAGTTCAAAAACAGACCCCAAATCAATCAGCATTTATTCAAAGCGTGCTCACATTTAAAGAAGAATTGAGCCATCAGGGTATTGAGCTCCATCTCATGCACGGCAGTCTAGAGGACTGTTTTGGTGCATTAGCAAAGCAATTGCCTGATTGGACGGATATTTATTTCAACTATGATGAGTCAGGTTTTGGCAGGCAACGGGACCAAAGGGCGGCTCGCTTTTTTAAGGAACATCACATTACTGTCCATGCTTTCCAAGACCATTATTTGCATGGCAGCCAGGAAATCACCAACCAAGCAGGAAAGCCCTACAAAGTGTTTACTCCTTATTTTAAAGCCTGGCAACAGTTGTCAAAAGAAACACCTATCCCTATCCAACTCTCCCAAGGCAGTTGGATAGAGCTTGAGACGCCAATGGAGGTCTTAGACCAACTGTCTATCTATTATGAAAAGAATCAATCGTTAACATTGACTGCAAAAGCAGCTCAAAAGCGCTTAGATGCCTTTATTGCAGACGGTCTATCGGATTATCATGAGCGACGTGATTTGCCATCAGAAGATGGCACAAGTGGCTTGTCGCTTTATTTACGTTCAGGAATTATCAATATCAGAACGGTTTACCAAGCTGTTGCAGAAGCACCTGTCAGCCAAGGTCAGGCTACTTTTATCAAAGAATTGGCTTGGCGTGATTTTTACAATATGATTTATGTTCAACACCCTAATCAAAAAACACAAGCCATTCAAGAAGCCTTTTCACAGATTGAATGGGACAATCAGAGCAGTCATTTTGAGGCTTGGAAAAAAGGAGAGACGGGGTATCCCATCGTTGATGCCGCCATGAAACAATTGCAAGAAACAGGCTGGATGCATAACCGTCTGCGCATGATTGTGGCTTCATTTCTAACCAAAGATTTGTTAATTGATTGGCGCCTTGGTGAGACGTATTTCCAAGAAATGTTGATTGACTACGACGCAGCCAGTAACATTGGTGGTTGGCAGTGGGCAGCTTCGACTGGAACAGATGCGGTGCCTTACTTTAGGATTTTCAATCCCAGTACCCAAAGCAAGCGCTTTGACCCAGAAGGTCTGTTTATCAAGACCTATCTGCCTCAACTCAGTCATGTGCCAACAACCTTTATCCATGAGCCCTGGAAAATGCCTAAAGCCATTCAAGAAAGTAGCGCTTGCCTTATTGGACGAGATTATCCAAGTCCCATCGTAGACCATGCTAGCCAACGCTTGCGGGCGATAGCAACATATGAGTGGGCTAAGGAGCAATCGCAACAAAGCGGTAACTGACCCAAAAACTAGTCAGTTAGTAGTGAATCTCACACCGACTCTTGCTTTTCAATAGCGAACTTGCTATAATAGCATCATTATAGGATATCACAGATGAGAAAGGAAGTTCGTAATGACACCAACACAACTAAGAGAGTGGCAAAATTGGCATAGATAAGTTGTGTTTATGGATTGGCATAGATACGACTTTTAGAGTACTTCTAAAAACGATCTATGCGCTGACAACGGATTTCAAAAGCGCCTAGTATTGTCATACTAAGCGCTTTTTTGTTTACCATATTCTAAACAGACAAGCAGTGTCCAGATGTGAAAGGAAAATAATGAAAAATAAAAGTTTAATAGCAACATTATTGGTATTAACGGTACTGGTGGTCGCATCGCTCTTTACCAAACCTGACAAGGAGCCACAAGCGCTAGGCGGACAAAAAGAGATTAAAATTGGAATTTTGCAACTGGTCACTCACCAAGCTTTGGACCAAATTGAGCAAGGCATCGAAGATGAGCTTAACCGACATAGCACTAGTGAGCAAAAACTATCAATCAGCTTGATGAATGCCGAAGGCGATCAGAGCAAAATTCAGACCATGAGCAAACAGTTGATTCGCTCTGGGAGCGATATCGTGGTTGGTATTGCAACACCAGCAGCGCAAGGCTTGGCAGCAGCAACAACAAGTATCCCTGTTGTGATGTCTGCGATTTCTGATCCAGTAGGTGCCAAATTGGTCACCAATCTGAAAACTCCTGAGGGAAATGTGACTGGTTTATCAAATAAAGTGCCCGTCAAACAAAGCGTCGATTTGATCACTGAAATGACTCCTAAGGTCAAAACTATCGGAGTCTTATATGCCAGCAGTGAGGATAATTCCATTTCCCAAGTCAAAGCTTTTAAAAAGCATGCTGAAGAAAAGGGATTTCAGGTACTTAATTATGCTGTGCCGTCTACCAATGAAGTGCCAACCACCATGTCAGTCATGTTAGGTAAGGTTGATGCAGTGTTTATCCCACAGGATAACACAATCGCTAGCGCTTTTTCATCAGTGATTTCGGCGTCAGATGCAGCAGGGATTCCTGTTTACTCAAGTGTTGACACCATGGTTGAGCAAGGCAGCCTTGCCTCTATCTCTCAAAGCCAGTACCAGTTGGGTGTGGAGACTGCCAAACAAGTGTTAGCCTTGATTGGTGGCAAGTCTGTTTCTGAAGTGCCTGTCAAAATCATTGACAAGGGCAAACCTTTTATCAATGTTCAAGTGGCAAACAATTTGGGACTGAACCTCTCAGAAGCGCTCTTACAACGTTCAAACACAACAACTAAATAATAGAGAGGACGGATACTATGATTATATCATCAGTCTCACAAGGACTTTTATGGGGAATTCTCGGCTTAGGCATTTATTTGACCTTTAGGATATTAAACTTTCCAGATATGACCACAGAAGGCTCATTTCCCCTTGGAGGTGCGGTAGCGGTCACCGTCATGAATGCTGGGTTAAACCCTGTTTTAGCTACCTTAATCGGGATGTTGTCAGGGGCTCTAGCGGGTTTGTTGACAGGGCTATTGTATACCAAAGGGAAAATCCCCACCCTTTTAGCAGGTATTTTAGTGATGACCTCTTCCAATTCCATTATGCTTATGGTAATGGGCAGAGCCAATCTAGGCCTACACAATATTAATCGTCTTCAAGATTACTTGCCTTTTTCAGGAGATGTGAATCTTTTATTAACGGGCTTAATGGCTGTTGTGGTAGTGATTTTTGCACTGATTTATTTCCTATATACTGATATCGGTCAAGCCTACATTGCAACAGGAGATAATCGGGACATGGCCAAAAGTTTTGGCATTAACACAGACCGTATGGAGGTTATGGGCTTGGTGGTTTCAAATGCCTTGATTGCCTTATCGGGAGCCTTGGTTAGCCAGCAAGATGGCTATGCGGATGTTTCCAAGGGGATTGGTGTGATTGTAATCGGCTTAGCCAGTATCATCGTGGGTGAGGTCTTGTTTTCAACAGGGTTAACCTTATTTGAGCGTTTGATTGCGATTGTGGTAGGATCGATCTTGTATCAATTCTTGATTGCTGGAGTGATTGCCCTTGGCTTTGACACGAACTATCTCAAGCTCTTTAGTGCTATGGTATTAGCTATTTGTTTGATGGTTCCCGTCTTGAAACAGAAATTTCTAAAGGGGGTGACTTTATCACGATGACTAAAATTATAGAATTAAAACATGCTACGGTAACAGTTAACAATGGCATGAACACTGTTAAAACCATCTTAGATGACGTGTCACTAGACATCTATGAACATGATTTTCTAACGATTTTAGGTGGTAATGGTGCAGGAAAATCAACTCTTTTCAACGTTATTGCTGGAACCATACCACTAACCAGCGGGAAGCTCACGATTTTGGGGCATGATGTGACCATGTTATCTGCCGAAAAAAGAGCTGTTTACCTGTCTCGTGTGTTTCAAGATCCTAAAATGGGCACCGCTCCACGCATGACGGTAGCTGAGAATCTTTTGATTGCCCAGCAAAGAGGTCAAAAAAGAGGGTTTACCTCTCGCCGTTTGATGAGTCACAAGTCACATTTTGCCAAGCTTCTTGAACTAACAGGCAACGGACTCGAACACCATATCGATACCCCGACAGGGCTTTTGTCTGGAGGGCAAAGACAGGCACTTAGTTTGTTAATGGCAACCTTAAAACGTCCTGAGCTTCTGTTGCTAGATGAGCATACGGCTGCTTTGGATCCAAAAACTAGTTCTTCGCTGATGGCTTTGACAGATGACTTTGTGACCAAAGATCGCTTAACAGCCTTGATGATCACGCATCACATGGAGGATGCCCTTCGTTATGGAAATCGGTTGTTAGTGATGAAAAATGGGAAAATCATCAAAGACCTCAACAAATCCGATAAAGCTAAATTGACCATCACAGATTATTATCAATTATTTGACTAATTAAAACAAAAGCGCGGATTCCTTATAGAATCGGTGTTTTTGTTTGCTTGTCGAGTTCCTAAACGACAAAAGCTAGGGACATTTTGGAGAAATACCAGGCAAAATATGGTATACTATAATGGAGTGTAGCAAAGCTACAGTGCAGTAATTCGACTTACTTAGTAAGGACCGTTTGTAATAAAAAAACTAAGAGGAGTATCATGAGTGATATAAAAATTATCGCCCTAGGAGGCGTTCGTGAATATGGTAAAAATTTCTATCTGATAGAAATCAATGAGTCTATTTTTATTTTAGACGCTGGGCTAAAATACCCAGAAAATGAACAATTAGGAGTTGACTTTGTCATTCCTAATTTAGATTATGTGATTGAAAACAAGGATAAGGTTCAGGGGATTTTTGTCAGCCATGGGCATGCGGATTCTATTGGTGCCCTGCCTCAGCTCTTGGCAGAAGTGCCGGCTCCGGTATTTGGATCAGAGCTGACGATTGAACTGGCAAAATTGTTTGTGAAGACGAACAATAATACAAAAAACTTTGATAATTTCCATGTGGTTGACAGCGATACCGAAATTGAGTTTAAAGATGGCTTAGTGTCCTTCTTTAAAACCACGCATTCTATTCCTGAGAGCTTGGGCGTTGTTATTGGAACTGACCAAGGAAACATTGTCTACACAGGAGACTTTAAATTTGATCAGACTGCGCGTGAATTTTATCAGACTGACTTGTTGCGCTTGGCTGAGATTGGAAAAGAAGGTGTCCTAGCCTTGCTAGCAGACTCAGCAAATGCGACAAGTAATGATCAAATTGCGAGCGAATCTGAAGTCGGCGAAGAGATGGATAGCGTTATCTCAGACGCTGAAGGACGCATTATCGTTGCGGCCGTTGCTTCTAATTTGGTTCGTATCCAACAAGTGTTTGACTCTGCAGCAGCTAATGGGCGTCGTGTGGTATTGACTGGCACTGATGTCGAAAACATTGTCAGAACAGCTCTGCGTTTGAAAAAACTGACCATATCAGATGAGAACTTGTTGATAAAACCTAAAGACATGGCTAAGTTTGAAGACCATGAGTTGATTATTTTGGAAGCCGGCCGCATGGGTGAGCCAATCAACAGCCTACAAAAAATGGCCGCAGGACGTCATCGTTATGTTCAAATTAAAAAAGGTGACTTGGTTTATATCGTAACAACACCAAGTACAGCCAAAGAGGCCATGGTGGCTCGAGTTGAAAACCTGATTTACAAAGCAGGTGGCACCGTGAATGTCATTACTCAAAATTTAAAAGTCTCTGGGCATGCTAATGGGCGCGATTTGCAGTTGCTAATCAATCTTATGAAACCTAAAAATCTTTTCCCAGTTCAAGGGGAGTACCGAGACCTTGCAGCTCATGCTAAGTTAGCACAAGAAATTGGAATTGAAGCAGATCATATCTACCTCATGAAACGTGGAGATGTTATGGTACTCAATGAAAATGGTTTTCTGCATGAAGGTGGCGTGCCAGCAAGTGATATCATGATTGATGGTAATGCCATTGGCGATGTTGGAAATATCGTTTTGCGAGACCGTAAGGTACTATCTGAAGACGGCATTTTCATTGTCGTGATTACCGTTTCTAAAAAAGAAAAAAGAGTCATCTCAAAAGCTAAAGTAAATACCCGTGGCTTTGTCTATGTGAAAAAAAGCAGAGATATCCTACGAGATAGCGCAGAAATTGTCAATACCACAGTTGAGAATTACCTCCAAAAAGATAATTTTGACTGGGGCGAATTAAAAGGCTCAGTCAGAGACGAATTGTCAAAATTCCTATTTGATCAAACCAAACGTCGTCCAGCAATTCTTCCAGTTGTTATGGAAGTTCGTTAAACCAAAACAGTTAGGAGGCTTGGGAACAAGCCTCTTTTTGGCATTATGCCCTAATTTAAGTCCAATGTGAAAAGGAGTACCTATGGCAACAATTACGATTGAATACCATTCACAAGTCTTGTCTATGGAACGACAAGTCAATGTGATTTACCCAGATCAGTCCGAATTAAACACAGAAGATCAAGGAGACCAAGATATCCCTGTCTTGTACTTGCTACATGGCATGGGTGGTAATGAAAATTCCTGGCAAAAACGGACCAACATTGAAAGACTACTTCGTCATACCAATCTTATCGTAGTCATGCCGTCGACTGATTTAGGCTGGTATACCAATACCACTTACGGGCTAGATTATTACACGGCGCTAGCAGAAGAACTTCCACAGGTTTTAGCCTCTTTCTTCCCTAATATGACAACCAAGCGTGACAAAACCTTTGTGGCTGGCTTGTCTATGGGGGGCTACGGCGCCTTCAAATGGGCTTTAAAGAGTAATCGTTTTTCTCGTGCAGCTTCTTTTTCAGGGGCCTTAAAGCTATCGCCAGATGCTACTTTGTTTGAAGATCCCAATCAATTAGCCTACTGGCAGGGGATTTTTGGAGATTTGCAGTCAAAAAACCTGTCTCAACACTACCTCACCAGCATGGTACCTGAATGCGATGGAAAGACTCGGTTTTATGCGTGGTGCGGTTATGAGGACTTTTTATTTGAGGCTAACGAGACAGCTGTTGCCGAATTGCGAGCCCTGGGCTTAGAGATTGATTACGAGAAGGACCACGGAAAACACGAATGGTATTACTGGAATCAACAGCTTGATAGATTACTAGACTGGCTACCGATTAATTACCACAAAGAAGAAAGATTGTCATAAAAATTAGACCCTTTCAAAGGAGAGACAAGATGAAAATAGTACTTAACCTTATATTATGGTTACCCAGACTGTTAATAAGGATTGTTTGGCGCTCCATTTGGGGAGTTGTGCAGACGATTCTGGTTCTTGCGATTGTGTTGTTTGGTTTAATTTATTATGCCAACCACAGTGACTCGCCACTGGCGAATCAGATTTCTAACGTTACCAATGCCCTTGTTAATAGGTTGCCGTCTTAGCCTCCTAGAGCTTTGGGCTAAAGCGATTTTTGGTCAGAAGATGCATTTAAAGAGTACCCGAAAAGGGTATTTTTTGCTACAATGGAAACATGATTATATTACAAGGAAATAAAATCGAACGCTCTTTTTCAGGAGATGTTCTTTTTCAAAACATATCGATACAAGTTGATGAACGAGACCGTATTGCTTTAGTCGGTCCAAATGGTGCAGGCAAATCCACGTTATTAAAAATTTTAGTGGGTGAAGAAACCCCAACTAACGGTGAGATTAATAAGAAAAAGGAGTTAACCTTATCTTACCTGGCGCAGGATAGCCGATTTGAGTCTGACAAAACCATCTACCAAGAAATGCTCAAAGTATTCGATGATTTGCGAGCTGATGAGCAGCGTTTGCGTCAAATGGAAATGGACATGGCAAATCTCTCAGGGTCAGATTTGGAACAATTAATGGCAGAGTATGACAAATTGTCAGAGCGCTTCCGATTGCAAAATGGTTTTACCTATGAATCAGATATCAAAGCGATTTTAAACGGCTTTAAATTTGATGAAAGCATGTGGGATATGGCTATCTCAGAGCTATCTGGGGGTCAAAACACTCATTTAGCCCTAGCAAAAATGCTGTTGGAACGTCCCGAATTATTGGTGTTAGACGAGCCGACTAACCATTTAGACATAGATACCATCGCTTGGTTGGAAAATTACTTGGCCAATTATCAGGGAGCCTTGATTATCGTCAGCCATGACCGCTATTTTTTGGACAAGGTAGCAACCGTCACCCTTGATTTAACGACTAATGGTTTAGACCGTTATGTGGGGAATTATTCTCGTTTTATTGACCTCAAAGCTGAAAAATTAGCATCAGAGGAAAAGCAATTTGAAAAGCAACAAAAAGAAATTGCAAAGCTGGAAGATTTTGTTCAAAAAAATATCGTGCGTGCTTCGACCACCAAGCGTGCTCAAGCTAGGCGCAAACAGCTTGAAAAAATCCAAAGGCTGGATAAACCAACTGCTCATAAAAAATCAGCCAACATGACATTTCATGCTGGAAAGCCATCAGGCAATGTGGTGATGAAACTAGATGACCTGGCTATTGGATACGGTACCAACGTCCTGTCACAAGACATCAGTTTAGAGATTAACAAGCTTGATGCCATTGCAGTGGTCGGTCCTAACGGCATTGGTAAAACCACACTCATGAAATCCATTATCGGACAACTTCCAGTTCTTAGTGGCAGCATTAAGCATGGCGCTAATGTTGAGCTGGGTTATTATGACCAGACACAGTCTGCTCTCACGCCAACCAACACCGTCTTAGAAGAAATTTGGAATGACTTTTCAACAACAGCTGAACTAGAAATTAGAAATCGCTTGGGCGCCTTTTTGTTCTCAGGAGACGATGTCAAAAAAGCTGTCTCGATGTTATCAGGTGGGGAAAAAGCCCGCTTGTTGCTCGCAAAGCTATCGTTAGAAAATAATAATTTTCTGATTTTGGACGAGCCGACCAACCATCTGGACATTGATAGCAAAGAAGTGCTAGAAAATGCTTTGATTGATTTTGACGGGACCCTTTTATTTGTCAGTCATGACCGCTACTTCATTAATCGAGTGGCTACCAAGGTCGTTGAGATTACTGAAAAAGGGGCAACCCTTTATTTGGGTGATTACGATTATTACATCGCTAAAAAAGCAGAGCTCGAAGAACTTGCGCGGATAGAAGCAGCAGAATCTCAGCAGGAGACGGAGTTTGCTAAGGATACCAACGACTACCAGCAGCAAAAAGCCAATCAAAAAGAATTGCGTCGCTTAACCAGACGCTTTGAAGAAATTGAAGTAAGACTAGAAGATATCACGGAACTGATAGCCGATATTCAGGAGCAAATGGTGACGTCCAATGATACAGAAAAATTGATTAACTGGCAACATCAATTAGAAGAGCTTGATCAAGAACAAGAAACCTTGCTAACGCAGTGGGAAGAAATTGCAGAGCAATTGGAACAGTAACCCTATAACAGATAAGAGCGAGAGGAATTCCTCTCGCTCTTATCTGTTATATATCATAAATAAAAATAATAGTACAGTTAAAGTTAGTGATTTCACAAACTTTAACTTTTTAAGAAAAGCGCTAGATTAGGAAAGAAAGCGATTTAAATTCTTGCAAATTGTGAAAAAAAGTTTTATCATTAGGGTGTAATATGATAATATGGAGGCAAAAATGGTAACAGTTTCTAGAGAACAACATTTAGATATGTTCCTTAAAATGGAGCGTATTCGTGAATTTGATTCACGTATTAACAAACTTGTCCGTCGTGGATTTGTACAAGGGATGACCCACTTCTCAGTTGGTGAAGAAGCAGCTAACGTTGGTGCAGTTGCTCATCTGACTTATGATGACATTATCTTTTCAAATCACCGCGGTCACGGTCAATCCATCGCCAAAGACATGGATTTAAACAAAATGATGGCTGAATTAGCTGGAAAAGCAACTGGTGTCTCAAAAGGACGCGGTGGCTCAATGCATTTGGCCGACTTTGAAAAAGGTAACTACGGAACTAACGGAATCGTTGGTGGTGGTTATGCCTTAGCGGTAGGAGCTGCGTTGACTCAACAATACAAGGGAACCAACAACATCGTTGTGGCTTTCTCAGGTGATGGGGCAACAAATGAAGGCTCTTTCCATGAGTCTGTCAATATGGCAGCGACCTGGAAATTACCAGTTATTTTCTTTATCATCAATAACCGTTACGGTATCTCAATGAGCATTAAAAATGCAACGAATACCCCACACTTATACACACGTGCAGAAGCGTACGGTATTCCAGGATACTACTGTGAAGATGGGAATGACTTGATGGCTGTTTATGAAACAATGGACAAGGCTGTTAAGCATGTGCGTGGTGGCAACGGCCCAGCAATTGTTGAGGTTGAGTCATACCGTTGGTTTGGTCACTCGACAGCTGATGCTGGTAAATACCGCACAAAAGAAGAAGTCAATTCATGGAAAGAAAAAGATCCAATGATCAAATACCGTGACTACTTGACTGCCGAAGGCATTGCAACGCATGAAGAGCTTGATAGCATTCAAGAACAAGTCAAAAAAGAAGTTGATGATGCCTATGAATTTGCTCAAAATAGTCCAGATCCAGACTTATCAGTCGCGTTCGAAGACGTTTGGGTAGACTAAGGCTAGGCAATCGTGACACCTCAGAGCTAGAAAGTTTGAAGTTTATAGTAGCTTTTGAGAGAATGACCTTTCTATTTTGTAAAAACTAGGAGAAAATAATGACAGAAACAAAATTAATGGCTTTGCGTGAAGCTATCAATCTTGCCATGACTGAAGAAATGCGCAAGGATGAGAACATTTACCTAATGGGTGAAGACGTTGGAGTATACGGAGGAGACTTCGGGACATCTGTTGGGATGCTTGAAGAATTTGGTCCTAAACGCGTAAAAGACACCCCAATTTCAGAAGCAGCGATTTCAGGAGCAGCTATCGGGTCAGCCATCACAGGGCTTCGTCCAATTGTTGACGTAACCTTTATGGATTTCTTGACCATCATGATGGATGCTATTGTGAATAATGGTGCTAAAAATAACTACATGTTTGGTGGTGGCTTGATTACCCCTGTTACCTTCCGTGCCGCATCTGGTTCAGGAATTGGTTCAGCAGCGCAGCATTCACAATCGCTAGAAGCTTGGCTAACCCATATTCCAGGAATCAAGGTTGTTGCACCAGGAAATGCTAACGATGCGAAAGGGCTTTTGAAATCAGCTATTCGCGACAACAACATTGTTCTCTTTATGGAACCTAAAGCACTTTACGGTAAAAAAGAAGAAGTTAACCAAGATCCAGACTTTTACATTCCTCTTGGAAAAGGTGACATCAAACGTGAAGGAACAGATTTAACGATTGTATCTTACGGTCGTATGCTAGAGCGCGTCTTGCAAGCAGCAGAAGAAGTTGCTGCTGACGGCATTAGCGTTGAGGTTGTCGACCCAAGAACATTGATTCCTCTTGACAAAGAAATGATTATTGATTCGGTTAAGAAAACTGGTAAGCTCATGCTTGTTAACGATGCTTACAAGACAGGTGGCTTTATTGGTGAAATCGCAACAATGATCACTGAAAGCGAAGCCTTTGACTATCTAGATCATCCAATCGTGCGTCTCGCTAGCGAAGATGTCCCTGTTCCTTATGCGCGTGTCCTTGAACAAGGAATCTTACCAGACGTCGAAAAAATCAAAGCGGCTATTGTTAAGATGGCAAGAAAAGGGAACTAACACCAACAAGATGAGCGAAGCTCCAGACAGGAGCTTCATTCATTACCTTGAGTGTCCCTTGAGCAGTTTTTTAACGACGCCAGCTGAAGCAAATCTTTGTCTAAGTATGGTGTGAAATGAAACGAAAGGAAGATTATGGCTGTCGAAATTATTATGCCAAAGCTCGGTGTTGATATGCAAGAAGGCGAAATTATCGAGTGGAAAAAACAAGAAGGTGACACCGTCAATGAAGGTGATATTCTTCTTGAAATCATGTCGGATAAAACCAATATGGAACTAGAAGCAGAAGATTCAGGAATACTATTAAAAATTGTGCGCCAAGCTGGTGACACAGTTCCTGTCACAGAAGTGATTGGGTATCTTGGAGCTGAAGGAGAGTCTGTTGACACCCTTGCTTCAAGTGAAAAAACAACAGAGATTCCAGTTCCTTCGTCTGCCGATGCAGGCCCAGCAGTTGCGCCAAAAGAAGACGTTGAAACCACAGACCCTAAAGTTGCTGAAACTGCTATTCCTCAAGGAACAGGAGGCAAGGTTCGTGCGACTCCTGCCGCTCGTAAGTTAGCCGCAGAAATGGGGATTGATTTGGGACAAGTCCCAGGTACAGGTCCTAAAGGTCGTGTGCACCGTGATGATGTTGAAAACTTCAAGGGTGTTCAGCCGAAGGCTTCGCCATTAGCTCGTAAAATAGCAGCTGATAAAGGAATTGATTTAGCAAGCATTACAGGCACAGGATACAAGGGCAAAGTCATGAAAGAAGACATCCTTGCTAGCCTTGGTGCCCAAGAACCTGCAGCGCAAGCAAGCCCAGTGCAAGAAGCACCAGAAAAAGCATTGCCAGAAGGTGTTGAAATCATTAAAATGTCTGCGATGCGTAAGGCGATCTCTAAAGGCATGACGCATTCATACCTAACAGCGCCAACCTTTACCTTGAATTACGATATTGACATGACTGAAATGATTGCCCTACGCAAGAAGTTAATCGACCCAATCATGGCAAAAACCGGATTGAAAGTCAGTTTTACTGATTTGATTGGTATGGCTGTTGTCAAAACATTGATGAAACCAGAGCACCGTTACATGAATGCTTCGCTTATCAATGACGCTAACGACATTGAGTTGCACCATTTTGTTAACCTAGGAATTGCTGTTGGTCTAGACGATGGCTTGATTGTACCAGTGGTTCATGGAGCAGACGAAATGAGCCTCTCAGACTTTGTACTAGCCTCAAAAGACGTTATTAAAAAAGCACAAGCAGGTAAATTGAAGTCAGCAGAAATGTCAGGGTCAACTTTCTCAATTACCAACCTTGGAATGTTTGGCACTAAAACCTTTAACCCAATTATCAACCAGCCTAACTCAGCTATCCTAGGTGTTGGTGCAACGATTCAAACCCCAACGGTTGTTGATGGAGAAATCAAAGTCCGTCCAATTATGTCCTTGTGCTTAACCATTGATCACCGTCTTGTTGATGGCATGAATGGTGCTAAGTTCATGGTTGACCTCAAGAAATTAATGGAAAACCCATTTGAATTATTGATTTGATGACCAGTTGACTAGAGTTAGTCAATGCAAACAGGTTAAAAATGCATGAAGCAATGAAAGGAATCAAAAATGGCTGTCGAAATTATTATGCCTAAACTCGGTGTTGATATGCAAGAAGGCGAAATCATCGAGTGGAAAAAACAAGAAGGTGACACCGTCAATGAAGGTGATATTCTTCTTGAAATCATGTCAGATAAAACC
Source organism: Streptococcus phocae (assembly GCF_001302265.1). GTDB lineage: Bacteria > Bacillota > Bacilli > Lactobacillales > Streptococcaceae > Streptococcus > Streptococcus phocae. Next base: position 228,459 of record NZ_LHQM01000010.1, read on the forward strand.
AATATGGAATTAGAAGCAGAAGACTCAGGTGTCTTGATAAAAATCACGCGTCAAGCAGGCGAAACCGTACCTGTCACAGAAGTAATCGGCTATATTGGTGCCGAAGGCGAAGTTGTCCAAGAAGGCTCAAAAGCCGCTTCGGACGTTGATGTTGCTAGAACAACAGAAGACCTAGAAGCTGCCGGACTAGAAGTGCCAAAAGCACCTGCAACAGAAGCAGCAAAAGCTCCTAAAGCGGCATTAGCTGACGACGAGTATGACATGGTCGTTGTTGGTGGAGGCCCAGCGGGCTATTACGCAGCGATTCGCGGTGCTCAACTTGGTGGAAAAATCGCCATTGTTGAAAAATCTGAATTTGGTGGTACTTGCTTGAACGTTGGATGTATTCCTACAAAAACCTACCTCAAAAATGCTGAAATCTTAGATGGCCTTAAGATTGCAGCAGGGCGAGGAATCAATCTAGCATCAACCAATTACACTATTGATATGGATAAAACCGTTGCCTTTAAAAATACTGTTGTCAAAACCTTGACAGGTGGTGTTCAAGGCCTATTGAAAGCTAATAAAGTAACCATCTTTAACGGTCTTGGTCAAGTAAATCCAGACAAAACGGTTACCATCGGCTCACAAACCATTAAAGGACGTAACGTCATTTTGGCGACAGGTTCGAAAGTTTCTCGCATTAATATCCCAGGAATTGAGTCTAAACTTGTCTTGACATCAGACGACATCCTAGATTTGAAAGAAATGCCAAAATCACTAGCTGTTATGGGTGGTGGTGTTGTTGGTATTGAGCTTGGTCTTGTTTGGGCATCTTATGGTGTTGATGTGACCGTGATTGAGATGGCAGACCGTATCATCCCAGCGATGGACAAAGAAGTGTCTCTAGAGCTTCAAAAAATCCTTTCTAAGAAAGGCATGAAAATCAAAACATCAGTTGGTGTTTCTGAAATTGTTGAGGCTAACAATCAATTAACATTGAAGTTGAACAACGGCGAAGAAATTGTTGCCGAAAAAGCTCTGCTTTCAATTGGTCGTGTGCCACAAATGAATGGACTTGAAAACCTTAACCTTGAGATGGAGCGTAACCGCATCAAAGTTAATGACTATCAAGAGACCTCAATTCCAGGCATCTATGCACCAGGTGACGTGAACGGAACTAAAATGCTAGCGCACGCTGCTTACCGCATGGGTGAAGTAGCTGCTGAAAATGCTATGCATGGTAACACACGTAAAGCAAATCTTAAGTACACACCAGCTGCTGTCTACACTCACCCTGAGGTAGCAATGGTAGGGATGACTGAAGACGATGCCCGTGAAAAATATGGCGACATCCTCATTGGTAAAAATAGCTTTACTGGTAATGGCCGTGCCATCGCTTCAAATGAAGCACATGGGTTTGTCAAAGTTATTGCTGATGCTAAATACCATGAGATTCTAGGGGTTCATATCGTTGGTCCAGCAGCAGCTGAAATGATTAACGAAGCAGCAACTATTATGGAATCAGAATTAACAGTTGATGAATTGCTCCTTTCTATCCATGGACACCCAACCTTCTCTGAGGTTATGTACGAGGCGTTTGCCGATGTTCTCGGTGAAGCTATCCATAATCCTCCAAAACGCAAATAAGTAAAAGATGTGATAGTTATCTATCTCAAAAGCACAGGCGAAATTCGCCTGTGCTTTTTTTATTAAAAAATATCAATTTATAACACAAATGAAATTTATTTTACTAAAATAACATTAAGATATACTTAAAATATTCATTGACAAAAGCGCTTTCAACATGTATATTTTAATTATATTTTTAAAAAGGTGGTTTATATGAGAAAAAGTAAATTATTATTATCGAAGTTTATGCTAGTGGCTAGTTTAGCTACCGTCATGACTGGTGGTCTTAGCGAGGGAATAGCAGAAACGCCTGTCTTTGCAACCACTGAAAAAGTAACTCATAAAAAAAGCAATTCATTAAAAAAAGCAAAACGATATGATACGACAAAAGTTGTCAAAGCCAAGGCATCATCGTCGAAAAAAAACAAACATATCATTCATACCATAGATAGTTCCATGGACACTGCCTGGGAAGAAGATGCTCCTGGCAGCGGTATTGGTGAGGTTTTATCCTACAAATTTGACTCTGCCATTCGGATAGGAAAAGTTCTTATCACAAATGGTGACGTTTCATCTAAAGACAATTATTACAAGAAGAACCGCATTGCTAAAGCAGATGTTAAATATTACAATGGCGATGACATGGTTTTATACCAACAAGTAGAGTTGGGTGATACCTATACGAAAAAACCACATCACATTGAGTTAGATAGAAATGTTGACGTTGACAGAGTAGATATTGAAGTCACAGCCATTCATCAAGGTAAAAGCAAAGACACATTAGCTGTCTCTGAGGTGACTTTTGGTAACTTAGAGCGCGATAATTTTGAAAAGACCTTTAACAAACTGAAAGAAAAATGGGTTACCCCGACTCAAGCGGAAGAATTTATCAAATATGCCGATAAATATGCCGACAAAGCCATTGCCATGTCAGCAGTTTCATCACGAACAGAATATTATCGCATGTACGCGAGCAGAAAATATAATTACAAAAAAGATTTTGTAGACAAACTGAAACAAATCTATAGAGAAAGCGGTGCTTCACACATCGTGAGCAAAAAAGATTTGATGGCAGCCTTTGACAATGCTGCGAGAGGCTATACCATTGGTAGGCAGGAAAACGGCTTGTTTGTCACAAGTTTTGCTGAAGACACCGTTCTCCTTTATAATGATAAAGGTAAATTGAAATCTGCATCTAATATCGAAGAAGTCAAAGGCGTAGATAGTGGAAAATATAAAGATGGGGTCTTCCAGTACGAGTATGACGCTGACCTCACCAAAAACCTTGATAAGTTAAACTATATTAGAACTGCAAACGGTGACTCTCCAGGAGCTTCTTCGCTCAATATTCCAGGTTGCCAGACTTGGGCAGGAAAACACATTGAAAACTCAGAAAGTGAATTGATTTTCCCATCAATAGACGTTAAAGGCATTTCTTCAAAAGATGTTCTTAAAGAAATTCAAAGCAAGGGTTATTTTGAAATTGTAGACCCTAAAGTAGTTGCTCCAAATGGCAAGAGAGTGAAAGTAAACGGTCGATTCAAAGTCAGACAGATGCAAGATAGAAAGTAGGCAAGCATGTATCAAACACCAAGTGGTTACGATGAGTATAAACAACTCTTTAATCAAGACTTACAACCTAGTGAATTGGTTCCATATTTCATTGGCGACACAGAGTTTTATAGGATTAACAATAGAGATTCATTCATGTCAGACATATCAGATGCTGAGGTGATTTTAGAATATGGCATTTACCCAGCTTTTTTAAACGGTAAAACTCAGATCAAAGAAAACGTTGAAAAAGCCTTAGTGGAGATGTCTTTAAGTAAACAACCCTTATGTGTTTATCAAGCAGTCCAGTTTCTAAATGCAGAAAACATGCTACGTCAGTATTATGAAACAGTGCCTTTCACCTTAGAACAAAAAGAGATATTAGCAAATATCAAGGCATCTCTACAGACTGACGAGATGAAAAATGACATGACGCACTATAAGGTTGGAGAATTCGCAAACTACCAAGACAGCATGCTTGATATGGTAGAAAGAATTATCCTAACATTTTAAAACAGTATGAAGAGTATATTTATGAAAAAAAATTTAAAACAGTATAGCCGACTAGTTGCCTTATTATCTGTGGGAGCCATTCTGTGTAATATTATGACAGCCAATGCCGACCCAAATAATAATAAACCACAATCACCAGATGTTACGATTGGCAGTGGCACCGATAATATTGAGTTTATTACGGATGGTTCCAATTTAGAACATTTCACACCAGATCCCAAGCTAAATGACCTGCTAAATTCAGAGAACACCATTAAAGTAAACCCCAAAGAGATGCCACCAGAAGAAGCGTCTGAAAAGAAACAAAAAGATGTGGATGTTGACCATTCTAAAGAAGTAAACGATGGCATTTTTGCATTAAATTATAACCCAATCGAAATTTTAGCAAAAAATGGGGAAAAGATTGAAAATTTTGTTCCAAAAGAGGGTAAAAAGACACCAGATAAGTTCATCGTTATCGAAAGAAAGAAACGGGACATCAACACCACACCAGTGGATATATCTATTATTGATTCGGTAACTGATAGAACCTATCCAGGAGCGCTCCAATTAGCTAACAAGAATTTTACAGAAAATAAACCAGATACTCTAATCACTAAGAGAAAACCACAAAACATTCATATTGACTTGCCAGGTATGGGGGCTAGCGCAACAGTAGAAGTTAAAAATCCTAATTATGCCAACGTGGCAGCAGCGGTTGACGATTTGGTGAACAAATGGCACGACAATTATTCAGGAGGCAACACCTTGCCAGCCAGAACACAGTACTCGGAGTCAATGGTTTACTCAAAATCTCAAATCGAAGCAGCTCTTAATGTCAACAGTAAAGTTTTTGATGGTACGATAGGCATTGACTTTAATTCTATTTCTAAAGGGGAAAAGAAAGTCATGATTGCAGCCTATAAGCAGATTTTCTACACTGTATCAGCCACACTTCCGACAAATCCTTCAGATGTCTTTGATAATTCCGTAACCTTTAATGAATTGACCAAAAAAGGTGTCAGCAATGCTGCGCCACCACTTATGGTAAGTAATGTAGCCTACGGAAGAACTATATTTGTTAAATTAGAAACCAGCTCTAAGAGCAACGATGTCGAAGCCGCCTTTAGTGCAGCCCTAAAAGGAACAGATGTTAAATCAAAAGGGAAATATTCTGATATTTTAGACAACAGTTCATTCACAGCTGTCGTTTTAGGTGGTGACGCCGCTGAACACAACAAGGTTGTCACTAAAGATTTTGATGTGATTCGCTCAGTCATCAAGGACAATGCAGCCTTTAGCAGAAAAAACCCGGCTTATCCAATTTCATACACGAGCGTATTCCTCAAAGACAACAAGATTGCTGGTGTTAATAATAGAAGTGAGTACGTTGAAACCACTTCTACAGAATATACCAGTGGTAAGATTCATTTGACACATCGAGGTGGCTACGTTGCCCAATATCAAATCCTTTGGGATGAAGTTGATTATGATGATAAAGGCAAAGAAGTCATTACCAAAAAAGCTTGGAACAATAACTGGTACAGTAAAACCTCTCCATTTAACACTGTCATTCCACTAGCCCCTAATAGTAGAAATATCCGCATTATGGCGCGCGAATGTACTGGACTGGCTTGGGAATGGTGGCGTAAAGTGATAGATGATCAAGCTGTCAAACTATCCAAAGAAATCAACGTTGATATCAGTGGAACCACTTTATACCCATCAGGTAGAATCACTTACAAATAGCAAAAGACTGTTTTGTCAGCTCTTACGCTAAAAACAGCTGATGCGAAAAAAGCAATCATAGGCGACTGGAAAAGGTTGCTTGTGATTGCTTTTTTTATCGCCATGACCGTTGTTTTTAATTAAAATAATCGCTTGAAAGGTAATAATTTGTTATCATTAATTAAGAAAAAACTCAAAGGAGACACAAATGAAATATATTGTTAATAAAAGTCACAACCCAGCCTATAACATTGCGCTTGAGGCTTATGCTTTTAAAGAACTAATGGACGAAGATGAATTGTTCATTCTTTGGATTAACGAGCCGGCTATCATTATTGGTAGGCACCAAAACACTATCCAAGAAATCAACAAAGAATACACTGACCAACATGGCATCCATGTAGTGCGTCGATTATCTGGTGGTGGAGCTGTTTACCATGATTTAAACAATTTAAATTATACCATTATCTCAAACAAGACAACTGAAGGGGCTTTTGATTTTAAAACCTTTTCACAACCTGTTATTGAAACCTTAGCTGACTTGGGCGTGACAGCGACTTTTACAGGCCGTAATGACCTGGAAATCGATGGGAAAAAAATCTGTGGGAATGCCCAAGCATATTACAAAGGTCGTATGATGCACCACGGTTGCTTGCTGTTTGACGTTGACATGTCTGTTTTAGCAGATGCTTTAAAAGTGAGCAAGGACAAAATCGAATCAAAAGGCATCAAGTCGGTTAGAGCGCGCGTGACCAATATTTTAGATGAATTGCCAGTTAAAATAACAGTGGATGAATTTGCAGATAGTATCTTAAATAAAATGAAAGAAACTTATCCTGATATGACAGAGTATGTGCTATCAGAAGCAGAGCTAGCTCATATTCAACAATCAGCTACCGAGCAATTTGGCAGTTGGGACTGGACTTATGGTCAAGCTCCTGAATATACAATTGAACGTCATGTTCGTTATTCTGCAGGGAAAATATCAACCTTTGCCAATGTAGAAACATCTGTGATTAAAAACCTTAAAATTTACGGGGATTTCTTTGGCATCAAGGATGTGAAAGATATCGAAGAGCTGCTAGTGGGATGTCGCTATGACTACAAACATATTCTTGAGAGACTACAAACACTTGACACGACTCAGTACTTTTCACGCATGACTGTAGAAGAAATAGCCAAAGCCATTGTGGCTTAATCAAAAAAGACCTAACACTTATAAATGCTAGGTCTTTTTTAGTGCGCTAAGCTTTTTTATGCTTGGCTTTACTTTTGTTCTCCGTATAATCTTCAGCTTCTTCTTTGCTTAAAATCTCTTCATATTTTTTTAGTGAAATATCTGGACCATATTTCTTTTTCAAAGCAGTCACAACTAGGCGATAGGCTAAGCGTGGGTTTCGAGATAAGATAGGACCGTGGAAGTAGCTGCCGTAAACATTTTTATAATGAACGCCTTCCGTTTGGTCTTCTTTATTATTTCCCTTACCATAGATGACACGCCCTAGAGGTTTTTCGTCATCAGCTAAGAAGGTTCTACCTTGATGGTTTTCAAATCCATAATAAGTCTCATTAAACTCATCGTTGTGAATTTTGATGTCACCAATAAAGCGACTGTTATTTTGGTTTAAGGTATAGTGCTTCATGATGCCGGTGCCATCAATTTTGACCCCATTTGCTTGCACGTAATATTGTCCGAGGAGTTGAAAGCCACCACAAATGGCTAAGACCACTTTTTCTTGGTGGATATAATCAGCCAGCGCTTCTTTTTTCATGGGCAAATCCTTGGCAACAATGGATTGTTCGTAATCTTGACCCCCTCCAAAAAAGACGATGTCGTAATGCTCTTGGTCAAAAGTATCGTCAATAGAAACAATATCTACGGTCACCTTGGCATCTAATTTTTCAGCGATGTATTTGATCATGAGCACATTGCCGTTGTCCCCATAAGTGTTTAAAAGGTTGCCATACAGGTGAGCGACATTAATGCTGTAGTCGTAGTGACGATTATCTGGAGACTGTAACGTTGTGTAGGTCATTAGTTCATCTCCTTATCTATAATATTGTGGTTTGCTAGCAATTCACGAAAAGCTAACATGGCCGTATAAGTCGCTAAAATATAAGCGTGATCGGCCTTTTGATGTTTGATGGCCTCAAGAACAGTCTCTATTTTTTCAGAGTGTGATAATTTACTGTCGTCGAATCCTGTCACACGGAGTCGGCGCGCCATTTCTGTATGTCTCTCTCCAGCGACATGGATTTCAGTAATATCCATATGGTTGATCAGTTCAAAATCAGCATCCCAAATCCAGCTAGTGTCAATACCATCGGCATAGTTAGCGTTAAGCAAGACAGAAAGGCTAAAGGAATAATCAGCCAAACGAATCATCTCTAAGGCTTGGCTAGCACCGACCGGGTTTTTGATTAAGACCAAGGTGCATGATTTATCACCAATGGTAAAGGTTTCTTGACGGCCAAAAACAGCCTTACTTTTATTAAATCCAGCCTTGATTTTATCAGATGGCACCCCGAAAAATTCGGCAACAGCCACGGCTGCGAGAGCATTGTAGATGTTATAAAGTCCCCCGACGTTGATTTTATATTCTTGTCCATCAATGATAAATTCAGAGCTTTGATTGGTTAATTTTGTCAGTTGCGTCAATTTGTAGTCGAGTTTAGGGCGTTGAAATTGACAGTTGAGGCAAATAAAATCTCCTAAATTGGCATAGGTGTTGAGACGGTATTGAAGGATGTGCTCACATCGCGGACAGATAATCCCTTCAGTATTATAGTGTGCGAGGGTCGGTTCATGTTTTGGGGTATCAAAACCATAGTACTTGATGGGGTTTGCTAGCTGTTTTGATGAAAAAATGGGGCTATCGCCATTTGCTAATATGGTTGCCTCAGGGGCTTGGCTAGCACCGTCTACAATCATCTGATAAGTGGTATAAATCTCACCATAGCGATCCATCTGGTCACGAAAAATATTGGTATACACAAAGAGACTAGGTTTGAGGTATGTTGTGATTTTTGGCAGGCTAGCTTCATCGATTTCTAAAACCGCAATTTGCTTGCCAGATTTTCCTTTTTTAGCAGACAAAAAAGTAGAAGCGATACCAGTAATCATGTTGGCACCACTTGGATTTGTCAATACTTCGCCAAAAGCCTCTCTCAAGATACCCACGGTTAACGCAGTTGTCAACGTTTTTCCATTTGTGCCTGTCACCACTACAATTTCGTAGTTTTTAGCTAGGGTTTTTAGGATATCTTTATCTAAGGATAAGGCTAAGCTTCCTGGGTAAGTGGAACCACGCCCCATTTTATTCAATACCATTTGTGCAGTTTTTCCGGCTGTTAAGCCAAGTAATGTCTTTAGTTTCATGTTTATATTTTATCACAACTTCATAACTTTTAGATAAAGAAAAACTCTTCCAAACATGATATAATAGTAGAGGTATCTGTTTGACATAGAAATGAGAATTGTATGAGAAATTTATCAAGTATTGACACAAAATTTTTACTAAGCCTATTTGATGATCCTTGGATGTTTATTGTCCATCTGCTGGATATCGTGATTGTCGCCTATGTGATTTATCGTTTTATCAAATCTTTGGCGGGAACCAAGATTATGTCTTTGGTCCAAGGGGTCATATTCTTTATCATTATCCGATTTATCGCTGAATGGATTGGCTTTACAACTATTACCTATTTGATGAATCAGGTGATTACCTATGGGGTTATTGCTGGTGTTATTATTTTTGCACCAGAGATTCGATCAGGTCTTGAAAAATTTGGCCGCTCCACTCAGGTATTTCTCCCAAAACAAACGTTAAGTGGAGAAGAACTGGTTATTAACGCCTTATTAAAATCGGTAGCCTATATGAGTCCTCGAAAGATTGGCGCCTTGATTGTGATTGAGCAGACACAAACGTTACAAGAGTATATCACAACAGGAATTCCATTGAATGCCGATATTTCAAGTCAACTATTAATCAATATTTTTATCCCTAATACCCCTCTTCATGACGGGGCAGTGATTGTATCACACAACAAAATAGTGGCTGCCTGTGCTTACCTGCCACTTTCCGAATCAATGAACATCTCAAAAGAATTTGGCACACGCCACAGGGCAGCGATTGGCTTGTCTGAAAACTCAGATGCCTTAACCATTATCGTGTCTGAGGAAACAGGAGCTATCTCAGTAGCTCGTAAGGGGCAGTTTCTACATGATCTGTCTTCAGAAACCTTTGAAACAGTCCTTAGGACACACTTAATTGATGATTCTAGCGTGGTACTGCCTTGGTACAAGAAAATTTGGGGAGGACAAGTCAAATGAAAAGATTTCTAAACAGTCGCATATGGCTAGGACTTGTTTCGCTTTTTTTGGCGATTCTTCTCTTTTTAACGGCAGCGTCTAGCAATCATAACAATTCGGGGTCGCAAATTTATAGCCCGCTAGAAACTTACACGCATACTTTAAAAGATGTCCCGGTTGACATGAAGTATGATAATGAAAAATATTTTATCAGCGGTTATTCCTACAGTGCAGAGGTTTACCTGACCTCGACAAATCGTATCAAATTAGACTCAGAGGTTAATAGTGATACGCGAAACTTTAAGATTGTTGCAGATTTGACCAAAAGCAAGCCAGGGACGGTAAACGTTCCCTTGAAAATTGAAAATTTGCCGTCAGGCGTGACAGCGACAGTGTCTCCTGAGACCATATCGGTAACCATTGGTAAAAAGGAATCCAAAACCTTTCCAGTGCGTGGCAGTGTTGATGCCAAGCAGATTGCTGACGGTTATGAAATCACTAAAATAGAAGCAGGCATTGATAAAGCTGAGGTAACTAGCGATGAGTCAACCATTGCTTTGATTGACCACGTGATTGCTAAATTGCCAGAAGATCAAATTTTGGATGCTGATTACAGCAGTCGAGTGACCCTACAGGCTGTGGCAGCAGATGGGACAATTTTAGCCAGTGCGATTGATCCTGCCAAAGCGAATTTATTTGTTTCTGTCAAAAAAATCACAAAATCAGTCCCTATCAGAGTAGAAGCTGTCGGACTCATGGACGATTCTTTGTCAGATATTCAGTATAAATTATCAAAACAAACAGCCATCATCACAGGAAGACGCGATGTTTTGGATACAATTGATGAGATTGTCGCTAAGGTAGATATTTCTGATGTGACCAAGAACACGACAAAAGCGGTGAGTCTAGCTTCTAGTCAATTTGCCATTGATCCTTCAGTGGTCACTGTTCAGTTGACAACAACTAAGAAATAAAGGATAATAGCTAGGTATATTGAATGGAGGAAGCCTACGGGCTTATATAATTATGGGAAAATATTTTGGAACAGATGGTGTTCGTGGGGAAGCCAACGTTGAGTTGACCCCAGAGTTAGCCTTTAAACTTGGTCGATTTGGTGGCTATGTGTTAAGCCAACATGAGACTGACAGACCAAAAGTTTTTGTAGCTCGCGATACTCGTATTTCTGGACAAATGTTAGAATCAGCTCTAATTGCTGGACTACTATCTGTTGGTATTGAAGTGTATAAATTAGGTGTCCTTGCGACACCAGGTGTTTCTTATCTTGTGAGAACGGAAAAAGCTAGTGCAGGAATCATGATTTCAGCAAGTCATAACCCAGCTCTAGATAATGGCATCAAATTTTTTGGAAGTGATGGCTTTAAACTAGCCGACGACCAAGAGTTAGAAATAGAGACCCTCTTAGATGGCGCTAGTGATGACTTGCCTCGTCCAAGTGCAGAAGGATTGGGAACCTTGGTTGATTATCCTGAAGGCATTCGCAAGTATGAAAAATTCTTGGTAACTACTGGAGTTGATCTAGAGGGCATGAAAATCGCTCTTGATACTGCTAATGGTGCAGCATCAGTATCAGCACGTGATGTTTTCTTGGATTTAAATGGTGACATTTCAGTCATTGGAGAAACGCCTAATGGTCTTAACATCAATGATGGTGTAGGTTCAACACACCCTGAAAAACTTCAGGCTTTGGTTTTAGAAACACAGTCAGATTTAGGTCTAGCCTTTGATGGCGATAGCGACCGCTTGATTGCTGTTGATGAGCAGGGGCAAATTGTAGATGGTGATAAAATCATGTTTATCATTGGAAAGTACCTTTCTGAAAAAGGGTTACTAGCCAAAAACACTATTGTCACTACAGTTATGTCTAACTTGGGATTCCACAAAGCTCTGGACAATATAGGTATTAACAAAGCTGTCACAGCAGTAGGTGACCGCTATGTTGTCGAGGAAATGCGTCAGTCTGGTTATAATTTCGGTGGTGAGCAGTCTGGGCATGTCATCATTATGGATTACAACACCACAGGAGATGGGCAACTGACAGCCATTCAGCTAGCAAAAGTTATGAAAGAAATAGGAAAACCTCTTTCTGAACTAGCCAAGCAGGTAATGGTTTATCCCCAAAAACTTGTTAACATCAAGGTAGACAATCGTATGAAAAACAAAGCTATGGAGATACCAGCAATTGCAGCAGTCATCGATAAGATGGAAACTGAAATGGCAGGAAATGGTCGCATCTTAGTGAGACCAAGTGGAACAGAGCCTTTGTTGCGCGTGATGGCAGAAGCACCAACACATGAGGCGGTAGACTACTATGTAGACACCATTGCTCAGGTGGTTCGTGCTGAAATCGGCATTGCTTAAAGTCTAATAACATATTTTGAAAAAAAGACCCCCCTTTGTCCGTTGAACTGCACCCCAAAAG
>NZ_LHQM01000011.1 GCF_001302265.1 Streptococcus phocae
AGCCATGTTTTTATTGTTTACGAATCTTATCTGATTGATACTGCGCCCGTGCGCCTCCAATCAACTTAGGACGGCTTGCTAGAGCGGTGACATGAGCCTGACCAAGTTCTCTTTGGATAGGAATGAGGGGTACCTGCACGCGTTTAACATGCATCCCAATAAAAGTATCACCAATATCTAAGCCGGCATGCGCCACAATCTCTTCTACTTCAACAGGCTGAGACATGAATTTAAAGGCTGCTAGTTGACCACTACCACCTGCATGTAACGTTGGTAAAACATTGACAATTTCTAGTTCTTTGGAAACGGCTACCAATTCCTCAACAACGAGTGCTCGATTGATGTGTTCACATCCCTGTACCGCTAAATGAACCCCTTTTTTAGTCACTTCATCTAAAACAGCTTCAACAATCACTTCACCAATCTCTAAACTGGAATGCTGTCCAATAAGACCACCAGCCACTTCACTTGAAGATAGCCCAAGAACAAATAGTTGTCCCTTTTTTATGCCCGAACGTTCTAACACATCTTTAGTAATCTTTCTTGTTTCTGTCTCTAAATCATGCAAGTTCATCAGAAAACACCACCTTATTTTTGTTCAAAGCGCTTAACACCTAGAAATACCATATATCCTATCAGGATCCCAAAGGCGTTTTGCATCACATTTCCCCAAATACCTGCTGCAGCTCCCACAAGGCCATAGCCTAAAAGAAGAGCTCCAACAAAATACCAAGACACCATGATAACTGAGGCTAATAAGAGACCAATCCAGCGTTTAGAACCTGACCAGCCACCAAAAAATCCTTGTCCACCATGGGCAATAAGGCTGTGAATCATCCATTGTGGGTAACCTGCAATAACATCAATTAAAAAACCTGACAAGGCTCCAACAGCAGCTCCCTGACGAGACCCTAAATAAAAACTGGTAAAGTAAATACCTGCATCTAGCAGTGTTAAAAATCCTGTTGGTGTTGGAACCATCACAAAACGTCCCAAAACAACTGTCAACGCTGTCAAAATAGCTAATTTTGTTAGCTCTTGTAAACGACTATTTCTCATAATATTGTTTCACTCCATATTGATCTGAATGTAAAATCGCTTCATAAACGAAGTTTTTAGCTATGGTTACCGATTCCAATAGCGATTTTCCTAATGCCAAGTGGCTAGCAATACTAGAAGCCAGTGTGCAGCCTGCTCCGATATTATTAGCATCAAGAACTGCATGTTCTAATACGTGATAATCAATCCCATCATAAAAGAGATCAATGGCTCGTTGAGAGTTAAAGCGATTACCTCCCTTGATTAAAACAGATTTTGCCCCAAGACAGTAAAGAATAGCTGCCACCTCTTGCATATCTTCCAAGGTTTTAATCGATTTTTGTGATAACAGTTCCGCCTCTATCAAATTTGGTGTAATAATCGTTGCATAGGGTAGTAAATCAATTAAATCATCTCTTACTGCATGACCGCTAGCGTCTTTATTTTCTTTACACACTAACACAGGATCAAGTACCAGTTTCGTTAGTGCCCGCTTTTTAATGAACTCTAGTACTTCTTTAGCAATTTGGTGATTAGGCAACAAACCTATCTTAATAGCTGAAAAAGGAACATTCTCAAGGCTCTCTAACTGCTTTTTAACCAAAGAAGTCTCGATTGGAAAAATATCTAATTTCCCATCTGAAACAGTTGTAAGGCAAGTCACTGCCACAAATCCATGAAGCGAGTTAGCCGTATAAGTAGCAAGATCAGCATACAGGCCACCACCACTCAAAATGTCATTGCCTGATATTGCCAATAAATAATTAGTCCGCATAAATAATCTCCTTTAAATAAAGGCCATTTCCTGGAGCTGTCGGTCCTGCTAACTGTCTATCTCGGCTATCCAAAACAATCTTAATCTGATCAGCAGGTATGCGATTATTACCGATTTTTAATAGGGTTCCAACCATATTTCTAACCTGCTTATAGAGAAAGCCATTGCCAGAAAACGTAAATATCAAAAAATGTTTCTCAGGATCATAGCGCAAATCTGCTCGCGTAATGGTTCTCACTTTATTATCAACATTAGTACCAGCTGCAGTAAAACCAGTAAAATCATGCGTCCCAATTAAATCTTTAATGGCAATAGTCATCCGATTAATATCTAAAGGATAGGGATACGGGGTAGCGTAGTTGCGCATCATCGGATTTTTAGGTCTACCAATATCGACTAAAAATTCATAGGTTTTCGAATGTTTATTGTAACGTGCGTGAAAGTCATTAGATACAATCTCAATAGCCACTACATTAATGTCGTCTGGTGTCTGCGTATCTAAAGCAAACCGTAATTTTTCTAATTCACGCTCTTGTTCCAAATCAAAATGGATAACTTGACCATAAGCATGCACACCTGCATCTGTTCTACCAGCCGCGTGAACTTGCACCAAACGACCACTATTTAGTTTTGTTAACGTTTTTTCAATCTCTTCTTGTACTGTACGCCCATGACTTTGTCTCTGGAAACCAGAAAACAAAGTTCCATCATAGGAAATCGTTGCTTTATATCTTATCATGATAACATTCTACCATTTATCTGTGCAGAGAGAAAACTATTTTATCTGAGCTGTCCCCATACAAAAAGCCCC
>NZ_LHQM01000091.1 GCF_001302265.1 Streptococcus phocae
CTTTATTCCAATTTCCTTTAGTCAGCAAGTAACCTTTCGCTATTTTTTGACTACGTATCCAGTCGCTCGTCTTTCAGTCTTACGACTAGACACGTTTAGTCTAAATCGCTTCAGCTTACTGCCTAAAGTTTTCTCGGCATAAATCGCTTAGCAAGTGTCCCTAAAACCTCTCAGAAGGCTCATATTTGCGTTTTAAGGCATTTTACAATCTGCTTCAGGCAAAGTGTCCCTAAAACCTCTCAGAAGG
>NZ_LHQM01000012.1 GCF_001302265.1 Streptococcus phocae
CTCAGTTTTTTGTTATTAAGAGTAATGCTTTTTCAGCAAAGCCTTTTTAGTCAGCTGGTGGGATAGGGGTGCTTTCTTGAAGCGTCTCAGTTGGTGGAGTCTGTGGAGTGCTATTCTCAGGCTCAGCAACTGGCGGTACTTCGGGAGTTTTTGGCACATCACGAGGTGCAGGTGGTACAGGAGGTGCAGGTACAGGGTTAGGAGTTGGATTTGGTGTTGGTGAGACTGGTGCGGGCCTGTTAGTGCTTGGAGGTGCCTGTTCAGGAATTTGTGCATCAACCTCAGCATTCTCAGGGTTAATCACGATGGCATCAAGTAAAGCCTGTAATTCAGCTTTTTTCTTTTGGTTTTTGACCCCGTCAATGATTTTTTGAGCGGTTTCCTTTAGCCCTTGGCTAGGGGATGTTTGGGTGGCTTTGACGGCATCAGTAGCAACGGTTTCTCGGCTTAGTTCTGACTGGATAGCCGATAGGCGCTTGTTAAACGTTTTTTGAGTCCTTGTGTTGCGGATGGCATTGATGCTTTCTTGAGCTTTTTTGATGGTTTTTGGAGAGGGGTTTTCTTCAGCTTCTTTTAACAATTGCTTAGCTTGCTGGAGTGCTAGTTGTTGTTTATGGTTGGTCGGGGTGTTTTTTTGTGGCTGGTTAAAGCTTCCAAACATTAGATACCCCCCACCAGCTAGGGTAATGACCAGAAGGCAAAGGGCCAAATAGAGGCTCTCTTTTGATTTATTTTGCATGTGTTCTCCTTTAATGGCTTTGAGTAAGATTAGCCTTATTATACCTTGAAAGCTTAAAAATGAAAAGTTGTTTTTGAGATGCGCTCTCTTTGTTTAATAATACTGAAAAAACCCTTGTGATAAGACCAATAATACATTAAAATAGAGTAGAATAAATAATTGAGCGAGGACGATATTGTGTCGGTAAATTGGCAAGACATTGCATTTCACTTTTTTGGAGGTTTAGGGCTCTTTCTCTTCAGTATCAAATACATGGGAGATGGGCTCCAACAGGCGGCAGGAGATAAGCTAAGGTACTACATTGATAAATACACCAGCAATCCTTTCTTTGGTATTTTAGTTGGTATTGCCATGTCTGCCCTTATCCAATCAAGCTCAGGGGTAACGGTTATCACGGTCGGTTTAGTTTCTGCGGGTCTCTTGACCTTGCGCCAAGCGATTGGTATCGTCATGGGGGCCAATATTGGGACAACGGTGACGTCTTTTCTCATTGGTTTTAAACTAGGAGATTATGCTCTTCCGATGATTTTTATTGGTTCAGCCTGCCTATTTTTTACCTCTAATAAAAAATTGAATAATCTGGGACGTATCATTTTTGGTGTAGGGGGAATTTTCTTTTCTCTAAACTTGATGGGAGATGCTATGGATCCGCTAAAGTCGGTTTCAGCCTTTCAAACTTACCTAGCCACTCTGGGAGACAAGCCCTTTCAGGGTGTCTTTATCGGTACGGCTTTGACCATGCTCATCCAGTCGTCTGCAGCGATTATTGGTATTTTGCAAGGTCTTTTCTCGGGAGGTCTGTTGACCTTACAAGGTGCGGTACCTATTTTATTAGGGTCTAATATAGGAACTTGTATCACAGCGGTCTTAGCAGCTATTGGCTCTAACATTGCAGCCAAACGAGTTGCGATGGCTCATGTTTTCTTCAATTTAATTGGAACCATTATCTTCATGGTCTTTTTGATGCCATTTACTTCTTTGATGTTATGGCTACAATCTGTGTTACACCTATCTCCTGAAATGACCATTGCTTTTTCACATGGTACGTTTAATATTACTAACACCGTGCTATTAATTCCTTTTATTGGACTCTTGGCTATGGTTGTGACCAAGTTAATTCCAGGGGAGGACGAAGTTGTCAAATACGAAGCCCTTTACCTAGACCGACTGCTCATCACGCAGGCGCCATCTATTGCCCTTGGCAATGCGCGCAAGGAACTGGTCCATTTGGCATCTTATGCGATTCAAGCCTTAGAAGCCTCTTACAGCTACATTATGACAGCCGAAGAAATCTTTGGGAAAAAAGTAAGACGCTATGAAAAAGCAGTCAATACTATTGACGAGGAGTTAACCACTTACTTGGTTGATATTTCTAACGAAGCCCTCAGCCCTAGAGAAAATGAAGTGCTAGCTGGTATTTTAGATTCGTCACGTGATTTGGAGCGGATCGGGGACCATTCTGAGTCCTTGACGGTACTGACAGATGGCATTAATGCCAAACAAATTGGTTTTTCTGCTGCTGCGCGTGATGAATTGACAGACATGTTTCATTTGACTCATTGTTTGGTTTTAGATGCTGTTAGGGCAATTGTTGACAGTGATAAGGAATTGGCAGACTCTATCGTGATCCGTCACAAGGACATCGAGCAACAAGAGCGTCAATTGCGTAAGACACATATTGAGCGTCTTAACCGAGGGGAGTGTACTGCCCAAGCAGGTATTATCTTTATTGATATTATCTCCCACTATACTCGCATCACTGACCATGCTTTAAACTTGGCAGAAAAAGTTTTATCAGAGCAATTATAAAAAAAAGAAAGCTTGATTGACCATCAAGCTTTCTTTTTTTAAGGCAAAAGTGGTATATACCATTTACAAAATGACTAAGAAGGCGTATAATAGTTGCAAAAGGGAGGAAAAGAAATGACAAGCTATATCAAAGCGGACTGTTTTTATTACCCAACCGAGACTAAATCAGCCGGCTATTTAGAAATTATAGAGGGGAAATTTGGAGAGTGGCGTCAAACTGCTCCTGAAGGGGCTGAAATAATTGATTACACTGGGTATCAGATTGCCCCAGGGTTAGTAGATACTCATATTCATGGTTATGCTGGCGCTGATGTGATGGATAACTCAGTAGAAGGTCTTCACAAAATCAGCGAGGGCCTCCTGTCAACGGGAGTCACATCATTTTTACCAACGACCCTGACCTCAACCTTTGAGCAACTGGAAAAAGTATCAGCAACCATTGCAACGACTGCTAATCAGGTAAAAGGTGCTAAAATACAAGGAATCTACTTTGAAGGACCTTATTTTACTGAGGAATACAAAGGGGCTCAAAATCCTAGTTATATGAAAAATCCACGCTTGGACGAATTTCAAGCCTGGCAAAGCGCGGCTAAGGGCTTGATTAAAAAAATAGCCTTAGCCCCTGAACGCGATGGTGTGACAGAGTTTGTCTCAACCTTGACAAAGCAAGGGGTCACAGTGGCTTTAGGGCATTCAAACGGCACCTATGCAGAGGCTAAGCAAGCAGTTGAGGCAGGCGCCAGTGTTTGGGTTCATGCTTATAATGGCATGCGAGGCCTTAGTCACCGAGAGCCAGGAATGGTGGGAGCTGTCTATCATCTGCCAAACACCTATGCAGAGTTGATTTGTGACGGGCACCACGTGACTCCAGTGGCATGTGACTTGCTGATGCAGCAAAAAGGTCATGACCATGTGGCCATGATTACGGATTGCATGCGTGCAGGTGGCTCGCCAGATGGAGACTACATGCTGGGAGAATTTCCAGTTATTGTCGAAAATGGCACAGCAAGGCTCAAAGCAAGCGGTAATCTGGCAGGCTCTATTTTAACTTTGACACAAGGGATTAAAAATGTTGTGTCTTGGGGGATTGCAAGTCCTGCCCAAGCCATTTCTATGTCTTCTTATATTCCAGCTGTTTCGGTTGGCATTGACGATGTTTGTGGGCAACTGAAAAAAGGGTATGCTGCAGATTTTATCGTCCTTGATCCATCCTTAACTCTCATGGCGACTTATCTAGACGGTGAAAAGGTCTTTGAGGCCTAAGTTTAAAGAGAATTGGGACATGCTCAATTCTTTTTTCTTTTAGGGCTTTATGATAAAATAGGGGTATCACGATGGAGGTTTCAGATATGGTAAAAACAATACGAATGAATAGTGGTTTTGATATTCCGGTCTTGGGATTTGGAACATTTAAGGCCACAGATGGTGAGGAAGCTTACCAGGCAACCTTAGCAGCTATTAAAGCAGGCTACCGTCATATCGATACTGCAAAAATATATCGCAATGAAGAAAGTGTCGGACGTGCTATCAGAGACAGCGGTGTCCCACGTGAGGAATTATTTGTCACAACAAAATTGTGGAACGATGCACATAGCTATGATGGGGCAAAAGAGGCTCTCAGAGCTTCCTTAGACCGTCTTGGACTCGATTATGTTGACCTTTACTTAATCCATTGGCCAAATCCAAAAGCCCTTCGTGACAGATGGGAAGCAGCAAATGCTGAGGCTTGGTCCTATATGGAAGAAGCCCTTGAAGAAGGTCTTGTGCGCTCTATTGGAGTGAGTAACTTTTTAGTGCACCATTTGGAAGCCCTCAAAGAAACTGCCGAAATCACGCCTGCGGTTAACCAGATTCGTCTCGCGCCAGGATGTTACCAGACAGAGGTGGTGGATTATTGCCGTCGTAATGGTATTATTTTGGAAGCTTGGAGCCCACTCGGACAAGGTGAAATCTTTGCCAATGATACTATGGTTGCTTTAGCACAAAAATATGGGAAAACAGTTGCTCAACTAGCCCTAGCATGGTCTATTCATGAAGGGTTTGTGCCACTACCAAAATCAGTGAATCCTGGCAGAATCAAAGAAAACATGGACTTTTTTGATATCGAACTCACAGCCGAAGATGCTGAAATCATCAAAACCTTGCCAGGCATGTCAGCTATTCCAGACCCAGATAATAAAGATTACTAGGACAAACACAAAGCCGTTAGCCTATGATGTCTAGCGGCTTTATCTTATGCGCTAAGCAAGAAAAATAAATTGAGTTATTGACAATGGTTTATAATTTGGTTATAATTTTTATTAGTGTTTTATGAAAAAATAATAACTAACAGTTAAGGAGTTCTGTTTTGATTATCTTATTATTGATGTTGGCTATGTTTGCCATCCGTTTAGTGTTTTTAAAAAAATCAATTGCCAACGAAAAGGCAATCTTGGCTCAAGGTGGCAAAGAGTTTGGCGTTCAAAATACAAAATTTTTGACCTTGCTGCACATCATGATTTATGCCTTTGCAGTCACTGAAGCGTTGCTAAAACAAGTGACCTTTGATGCGATTGGCTTTTTAGGGTTATTGTTAATGGTGTTTTCACTTGTTGTTCTTTATGAGGTGACTCGCATTTTGGGTGAGATTTGGACGGTTAAGCTCATGCTGGCTAAAGACCACAAATATGTTGACCATTGGCTCTTTAGAACAGTCAAACACCCCAATTATTTTTTAAATATTGGGCCAGAGTTAGTAGGAATTGTTCTGCTTTGCCACGCGCAGATCACAGCAATCTTGCTGTTTCCGTGCTATGCATTAGTGATTTACCTACGCATCAAGGAAGAAAACAAACTGTTGGCAGAAGTGATTATCCCAAATGGCATTAAAGAGTAATTGCAAGCAAGTTTTCGTCCAAGCATAGACAAGTTTTGGACTTTGTGATAAACTTGTTAACAAGAAAGAAAATGGCACGTCTATTATCTCAAGCGAATTCGGAAATGGTGAGAGCCGAATGGTAATCCTGCTTATTGGCGCTTTCTCTTTAGAGGTAACAGTGACTAAAACGAGAATGTAAGCAGTCGCTGGCTAATGTCATATCACAATGAAGTTATAAATTAGGGTGGAACCGCGTTCATACGCCCCTATGTCTATAGACATGGGGAGGTAAAGCGGTTCTTTTCTTATGCCAAGGCTATGGATTCATTAGCTAGGCGTGTGCTTGTTGCTATTTCACATCAGATTACAAAAAGGAGTTACGATATGTCTCACAAATTAACCTTTCAAGAAATCATCTTGACCCTTCAACAGTATTGGAACGATCAGGGCTGTTTGTTGATGCAGGCCTATGACAATGAAAAAGGGGCAGGGACCATGAGTCCTTACACTTTTTTGAGAGCTATCGGTCCAGAACCTTGGAACGCAGCTTATGTTGAGCCGTCACGCCGCCCAGCTGATGGGCGTTATGGAGAAAATCCTAACCGACTCTACCAACACCATCAGTTTCAGGTGGTTATGAAACCATCACCAAGTAACATTCAAGAGCTATATTTGGACTCATTAGAGCGATTAGGAATCAACCCACTTGAACATGATATTCGTTTCGTCGAGGATAACTGGGAAAACCCTTCAACAGGATCAGCTGGTCTTGGTTGGGAGGTGTGGCTTGATGGCATGGAAATTACTCAATTCACTTACTTCCAACAGGTTGGTGGTCTTGCAACGTCCCCTGTGACTGCGGAGATTACGTATGGCCTTGAGCGCTTGGCATCTTACATCCAAGAAGTTGACTCTGTGTATGACATTGAGTGGGCAAAAGGTGTGAAGTATGGAGAAATCTTCCTTCAGCCAGAGTACGAACATTCGAAATATTCGTTTGAAATTTCAAACCAAAGCATGTTGCTAGAGCATTTCGAAAAGTGCGAAGCAGAAGCGTCACGTGCTTTGGAAGAAGGTCTGGTTCACCCAGCTTATGACTATGTGTTAAAATGTTCGCACACCTTTAACTTGCTAGATGCTCGTGGAGCCGTTTCTGTCACAGAACGGGCTGGCTATATCGCTCGTATCCGAAACTTGGCGCGTGTGGTTGCCAAGACATTTGTGGCTGAGCGCCGTAAACTTGGTTTCCCACTGTTAGATGAGGCTAGCCGAGCAGAATTACTCAAGGAGGAAGACTAATCATGACAAAAGATTTACTAGTAGAGCTTGGTCTTGAAGAATTGCCAGCATATGTGGTGACATCAAGTCAAAAACAATTGGGCGACAAAATGGCAACCTTCTTAGCGGCTAACAGACTGGTATACGAAGCTATTGAAACCTTTTCAACGCCTCGTCGCCTAGCTGTCCGCGTGATGGGCCTAGCTGATAAACAAACCGATTTGACCGAAGACTTCAAAGGTCCTTCTAAAAAAATCGCCCTAGATGCCGAAGGCAATTTCTCAAAAGCAGCTCAAGGTTTTGTGCGTGGAAAAGGGTTAACAGTAGAAGATATTGAATTTCGTGACATCAAAGGCGAATCCTACGTTTACGTGACAAAGCACGAGGAAGGTCAGCCAGCTAAGGACATTCTAAAAGCTGTCCCAAATGTTTTGAAATCACTCACGTTTCCAGTTAGCATGCATTGGGCAAACAATAGTTTTGAGTACATTCGTCCTGTGCATACCCTAAGTATTTTATTAGATGATGAAGCTTTAGAGCTTGATTTTCTAGACATTCACTCAGGACGTGTGAGCCGTGGGCATCGCTTTTTAGGAAGAGAAACCGAGATTAAAAGCGCAACTTCTTATGAGGCGGATTTGCGTGATCAATATGTGATTGTAGATCCTAAAGAACGTCAGGAACTTATTATCGAACAAATCAAAGCCCTTGAAGCCAAACACCAAGTTCAGGTTGATATTGATGAGGACTTGCTCAACGAAGTTTTGAACCTTGTTGAATACCCGACTGCTTTTATGGGAAGTTTTGATGCAAGCTATCTCAACCTTCCAGAAGAAGTTTTGGTTACCTCTATGAAAACCCACCAACGCTATTTTGTGGTGCGTAATCAAGATGGGCAATTGATGCCAAACTTTATCTCTGTTCGGAATGGGAATGCTGAGCACATTGAAAATGTCATCAAGGGAAATGAAAAAGTTTTGGTAGCCCGCTTGGAAGATGGAGACTTTTTCTGGCGTGAGGACCAAAAATTACTTATCGCAGATTTAGTTGCTAAATTAACTAATGTAACCTTTCATGAAAAAATCGGCTCTGTTGCAGAACATATGAATCGTAGCAGAGTTATTGCAGCGTCGTTGGCGCAAAAAGCCAATCTGTCTGCTAGCGAGACAAGCGCTGTTGATCGTGCAGCTCAGATTTATAAATTTGACCTTTTAACCGGTATGGTTGGCGAATTTGATGAGCTTCAAGGAATCATGGGTGAAAAATATGCCTTATTGGCAGGAGAAGATAAGGCTGTTGCGACTGCTATTCGGGAACATTACCTCCCCAATTCAGCTGACGGTGCACTTCCAGAAACAAAAGTAGGGGCTATTCTTGCTTTAGCAGACAAATTAGACACCTTGCTTTCGTTCTTCTCAGTTGGTTTGATCCCGTCAGGGTCGAATGACCCTTATGCGTTACGTCGTGCCACCCAAGGTATCGTACGTATCTTAGACCACTTTGGTTGGACCATTCCGATAGACACGTTAATCAAAGGACTTTACGACTTGTCATTTGACAGTTTAACCTATGAGGGTCAGGATGACGTGATGGCCTTTATTCGTGCACGTGTGGACAAAATGATGGGGAACAAAATACCAAAAGACATCCGTGAATCGGTTCTTGCTAGCTCTCACTTTGTTGTCCCAGAACTGTTAGCCACCGCAGAAGCACTGTTGAAAGCGAGTCAGACTGACCAGTATAAGGGAGCTGTTGAAAGCTTGTCGCGTGTCTTTAATTTGGTTGAAAAAGCAGATGCTTCTATCGCAGTTGATGTAACACTTTTCGACAATCCTCACGAAAAAGCCCTATCAGAAGCTACAGAAACCTTAATCTTAGCTGGAACAGCTGATGAGCAACTCAGCCAACTCTTTGCATTAAGCCCAGCAATCACTGCCTTTTTTGACAACACGATGGTTATGGTAGACGACCAAGCGTTGAAAAACAATCGCTTAGCCTTGCTGAGCCGTCTTGCTACTAAGGCACAAAGGCTCGTAGCCTTCAATAAATTAAACACAAAATAGGTCGTTTAACAAGGCTCTCATAAAAAATAATTGGATAAGGAGGAGTTATGGATCCTAAAAAAATTGCGCGCATCAACGAGCTCGCTAAAAAGAAAAAAACAGTTGGATTAACTGGTCCTGAAAAAGTCGAGCAAGCCAAATTGCGCGAAGAGTACATCGAAGGTTATCGCCGCTCCATAAGACACCACATTGAAGGCATCAAAATCGTGGACGAGGCAGGAAATGATTTGACCCCAGAAAAACTCAAGCAAATCCAACGCGAAAAGGGATTGCACGGAAGAAGTTTGGACGATCCGCATTCCTAATTAGCTATTATAATCAAACAATTAGAAAAAAATCTTTTTTTGCGATATAATAAACCAAATAAAAGAAAGAAGGTAGAACTTATGACAATCAAAAAACTTTCTGTATTAGCCATAGCCAGCCTCTCTTTAATTGGTTTAGCCGCTTGTGACATGGACAAAGATGATCACGTGACCTCACAACCTAGTAGCGTAAAAACAACTAAGGATGTGAAGTTATCAGAAGATAAAGCCAAAACAATCGCTTTAAAAGATGCTTCAGTTCCAGAAGCTGATGCCCAAAGATTAAAAATCAGCACCGATAATGATGACGGTGTTATGGTTTACGAAGTTGAGTTTGACCATAACAATCAAGAGTATAGCTACACAATTGACGCTAACTCTGGAGACATTATTGAAAAATCATCTGAACCGATGGATGATTAATGTGATGAATAGCCTAAACCAGCCATCTTGTTGATAAGATGGTTGGTTTTTTTGATGCTGTTGACAAAAGAAGGAGAGAGTCTTCTCTTTGTAGGCAAGAGGTGATTAAATAATGGGCGAAAGCGCTTAAATGGTGTATAATATAAGAGTCTCAGAAAGCGTTTACCAAATGGAGGAATAAAATCGTGCACGAAAAATATATTATGGCGATTGACCAAGGGACAACAAGCTCGCGGGCGATTATTTTTAACCGTCAAGCAGATATATTGGTCAGCAGCCAAAAGGAATTTCCACAACTTTTCCCACAAGCTGGTTGGGTAGAACATGATGCCAATCAGATTTGGAATTCCGTCCAATCGGTCATTGCTGAGGCGTTTATCGAATCAGGCATCAAGCCCAATCAAATTGAGGCTATCGGCATTACCAACCAGCGTGAAACAACAGTGGTTTGGGATAAAGAGACGGGATTACCCATTTATAATGCCATCGTTTGGCAGTCACGCCAAACAGCCCCCATTGCTGAACAGCTCAAACAAGATGGCTATAAGGACATGATTCATGACAAAACAGGCTTGGTTATCGATGCTTACTTTTCAGCGACTAAATTGAGGTGGATTTTAGACCACGTTCCAGGAACTCAACAAAGAGCTGAAAAAGGAGAATTACTGTTTGGAACGATTGACACCTGGTTGGTTTGGAAGTTAACAAATGGAGCAGTCCATGTCACAGACTATTCAAATGCTGCCAGAACCATGCTTTACAATATCAAAACCTTGACATGGGATGATGATATCTTAGCCCTGCTCAATATTCCAAAAATCATGTTACCAAGCGTCAAGTCCAATTCAGAAGTTTATGGCAAGACGGCTGCGTTTCACTTTTATGGTGGAGAGATCCCAATCGCAGGGATGGCAGGAGATCAACAGGCAGCTCTTTTTGGACAACTGGCATTTGAGCCAGGTATGGTTAAAAATACTTATGGGACAGGTTCTTTCATCATCATGAACACAGGCCAACAGGCCCAATTATCCCATCATAACCTGTTGACAACGATTGGCTATGGGATTAATGGCAAAATCTATTACGCATTAGAAGGTTCTATTTTTATTGCAGGGAGTGCCGTACAATGGTTGCGTGATGGGCTCAAGATGTTAGAGAAATCTTCTGACTCAGAGAGGTTTGCCAGACAATCTAAAAGCGCTGATGATATTTATGTTGTACCTGCCTTTACAGGTCTTGGCGCACCTTACTGGGACTCAGATGCGCGTGGTTCAGTCTTTGGACTAACCAGAGGCACCAGCCGGGAGGATTTTGTCAAAGCCACCTTGCAGGCAATTGCTTATCAGGTGAGAGACGTGATTGAAACCATGCAAGTGGATTCGGGGATTACAATCCATCAGTTGCGAGTTGATGGAGGCGCCGCAATGAATGACTATTTGATGGCCTTTCAAGCGGATATTTTAGGCATTGCTATTGCGAGAGCTAAAAATTTAGAAACAACCGCACTAGGGGCAGCCTTTTTAGCTGGCTTAGCCGTTGGTTATTGGAAAGACATCGATTCTTTAAAGGCTTTGAACCCAACGGGTCAGTTGTTTGAAGCTCAGATGTCAAAAGACCGCAGAAACAAACTCTACCAGGGGTGGAAAAAAGCGGTCAGAGCAACACAGGTCTTTGCTCAGGATAATAACTAGTGAGTTTAAACGTACAGCTAGCAATTCACTAATCACATAAAGACCAAATCAAACTACTTGTGATATTTAGTGGCTACAGTCACTCAATATAAAACTAATCAATTTTTTGGAGGATTATCATGAAATTTTTCTTAGACACAGCAAATGTTGAAGCTATCAAAGCAATTCACGAATTGGGTGTGGTTGATGGTGTCACAACCAATCCGAGTATCATTTCACGTGAAGGACGTGATTTTGAGACGGTTATCAAAGAAATCTGTGACATTGTTGATGGGCCAGTCAGTGCAGAAGTGACAGGATTGACCGCTGCAGAAATGATTGACGAAGCACGTAGTATCGCTAAATGGCATGCAAATGTTGTTGTTAAAATTCCGATGACCACAGAAGGTTTAAAAGCCACTAACGTTTTATCAAAAGAAGGCATCAAAACAAATGTGACGTTGATCTTTACAGCTAGCCAAGGTTTAATGGCTATGAAGGCAGGCGCTACCTACATCAGCCCATTCGTTGGCCGCTTAGAGGACATCGGATCAGACCCTTACCAACTTATCAGTGAGCTTCGTGAAATGATTGATACCTATGGTTATGAGACTGAAATCATTGCAGCCAGCATACGGACAACAGCTCATGTCGAAGCTGTCGCTCAGTTAGGTTCACATATTGCAACGATTCCAGATGCTTTATTTGAAAAAATGACACAACACCCATTGACAACAAATGGCATCAAAACCTTTATGGAAGATTGGGCATCTTTCAAAAAATAATCCTCTGAGCCTGGCTATTGATAGCTAGGCTTATTTGTTCTTTGGGTGCTAAAGGTAAGAAGTCTGTCTGGCTAGTACAACAATTTGGAGACTTTACAGGAATTTCTTAAAAAAGCGCCTCATTTTATGATACAATAGACAACAGAAAACGTTTAATTTTAGTTGTAAAAACAGAGAGGTTTTACTTATGACATTTGATGCAGTTGACCAATTGGCAGTAAATACTGTCCGTACCCTATCAATGGATGCTATTCAAGCGGCAAATTCTGGACACCCAGGATTACCGATGGGTGCAGCACCAATGGCTTATGTTCTATGGAACCACTTCATGAACATCAACCCTAAAACAAGCCGTAATTGGTCAAACAGAGATCGCTTTATTTTATCAGCAGGTCACGGGAGCGCGATGCTTTATAGCTTACTCCACCTAGCTGGTTATGACTTGTCTCTTGATGATTTAAAGAATTTTCGCCAATGGGGTTCTAAAACACCCGGTCATCCAGAAGTTAACCATACAGACGGCGTAGAAGCAACAACAGGACCTCTCGGTCAAGGAATTGCAAATGCTGTTGGGATGGCTATGGCTGAGGCGCACTTGGCTGCAACATTTAACAAGCCAGGTTATGATATTGTGGACCACTATACCTTTGCGTTAAATGGCGATGGAGACCTTATGGAAGGTGTCAGCCAAGAAGCAGCTAGCCTTGCTGGACACCTAAAACTTGGCAAGTTGGTCTTGCTTTATGATTCAAATGATATTTCGCTTGATGGCCCAACATCAATGGCTTTTACAGAAGATGTTAAGGGACGTTTTGAAGCTTATGGTTGGCAACATATCCTTGTTAAAGATGGCAATGACTTAGACGAAATCGCAGCAGCCATCGCAGCAGCGAAAGCTGAAACAGGCAAACCAACAATTATTGAAGTCAAAACAATTATCGGGTTTGGCGCTGAAAAACAAGGAACATCGTCAGTGCATGGTGCCCCTCTTGGAGCAGATGGCATTAGTTTTGCTAAAAAAGCTTACGCATGGGAATACCCAGAATTTACCGTACCTGCTGAAGTAGCAGAGCGCTTTGCCACAGGCTTAAAAGCTCGTGGAGAAAAAGCTGAGGCAGCTTGGAATGAGCTTTTTGCAGCTTATGAAGCTGAATACCCTGAATTGGCAGCACAATACAAACAAGCTTTTTCTGGAGAGGCAGCTCATGTTGAATTAGAAGCTCATGAACTTGGCTCAGCAGTCGCTAGCCGTGTTTCTAGCCATAAAGCGATTCAACAAATTTCAGAACAAGTACCATCTTTCTGGGGAGGATCAGCAGACCTTTCGGCATCAAACAACACAATGATAAAAGCAGAGACAGACTTCCAACCAGAAAACTACGCTGGCCGTAACATTTGGTTTGGCGTGCGTGAGTTTGCAATGGCAGCAGCTATGAATGGTATTGCCCTTCACGGTGGAACACGTGTCTATGGCGGAACCTTCTTTGTCTTTTCAAACTACCTGCTTCCAGCTGTTCGTATGGCTGCCCTTCAAAACTTGCCAACAGTCTATGTCATGACACACGACTCAATAGCTGTCGGTGAAGATGGCCCGACACATGAGCCAATCGAACAATTGGCTAGTGTTCGTTCAATGCCAAACCTTAATGTTATCCGTCCAGCAGATGGCAACGAAACTAATGCTGCTTGGAAACGTGCCCTTGTTGAGACAGACCGTCCAACCCTGCTTGTTTTGACTCGTCAAAACCTTCCTGTTCTTGAAGGAACAAAAGAATTGGCAGCAGTTGGTGTGAACAAAGGGGCTTACATCCTTTCAGAAGCTAAGGGAGACCTTGATGGTATTATCATTGCTACTGGTTCTGAGGTTAAACTAGCTCTAGACACTCAAGCAGCTCTAGAAACTCAAGGAATCCATGTGCGCGTGGTATCAATGCCATCACAAAACATCTTTGACGAACAATCTTCAGAGTACAAAGAAAGCATCTTGCCAGCAACAGTTACGAAGCGCCTTGCGATTGAAGCAGGCTCAAGCTTTGGCTGGGCTAAATATGTTGGCATGAGCGGTCAAACCTTGACTATTGATACTTGGGGAGCATCTGCACCTGGTAATCGTATCTTTGAAGAGTATGGTTTCACAGTAGCAAACGCAGTAACACTATACAAATCACTTTAATCAATGATTCAATCGGGTTAGGCTTCTTGCCTAACCTTTTTCGTACTTTTTTTGCCTAGATTGGCTAAAAAAGCCTTGATAGGCAATTGACCAAACGCGACTTAGGCATTATAATAGAATTATTGAATGATTGTATTAGCGCTAAATAACAAGTGATGAAAGGAGATGTTGTTAGGGAAAGCGAGAGCGCTTTTATGATACACTTAAAAAAGCTTGCGGTGATCCTGAACAGTATGAAAGTCCATAGCTTGTCTCGATAAAGGATTAGAGAAGGGTTGCTCAGTAGCGATAGGCTTCAGTGGATAGTCTTTTGAATGATGAGTGAATCCTAAAAAGTTAAGAGACCTTGCCAAGAATAGAAAAGAGAATTAGCATGATAGAATTTAAACACGTTTCTAAACAATATGATGACAAAGAAGCTCTTAGTGATTTAAACCTAACCATACAAAATGGGGAAATTTTTGGCCTTATCGGTCATAATGGAGCGGGAAAGACAACAACAATTAGCATTTTAACTTCTATTATCAAAGCGAGTTATGGAGAGGTCTTTGTCGATGGGCAATTGCTTGAGGAAAATAGAGAAGCCATCAAAAAACAAATTGGCTATGTCCCTGATTCACCAAATATCTTCTTAAATTTGACAGCAAATGAATATTGGCACTTTCTGGCTAAAATCTATGGTGTCACAGAATCAGAAATGACCGAGCGTATTGATTACTTAACCGAATTATTTGATCTCAAAAACGAAGTGAATCATAGCATTGACAGCTTTTCCCACGGAATGCGCCAAAAAGTGATTGTGATTGGTGCTTTGGTATCAAATCCTAGCATCTGGGTGTTAGATGAGCCCTTGACTGGACTAGATCCTCAGGCTGCTTTTGATTTAAAAGACCTCATGAAAAAACATGTCGCTAAAGGCAATACGGTCATTTTTTCGACACACGTGCTATCAGTGGCGGAGCAACTATGTGACCGTATCGGCATTTTAAAACGAGGCAAACTCATTTTTGTTGGCACAATTGACGCACTCAAAGAACGTTACCCTGATAAAGACTTGGAAACCATATATCTTGAATTAGCTGGGCGTAAAGCTCAAGGACAGGAGGATTAGGATGAACTGGTCTACAATTTGGGAACTTATCAAGATAAACATTCTTTATTCAAATACACAAACTTTAGCACAATTAAAAAAACGTCAGGAAAAACGCCCCAAGGCAAACTTCAAGGCTTACAAAAGCATGATCCAACAACAAGCCTCGCTAGCTATAATATTTTTGTTTCTTTATGTGTTTATGTTTGCCAGTGTTGATTTTCGTCAGTATCCAGGTATTTTTTCGTTTTATCTTGCTACGTTTTTTATCGTATCAACCTTAACAACTTTTACTACTTTGTACGCAATTTTTTATGAGAGTAACGACCTTGAATTGTATGTGCATCTACCAATCAGGGTAGAAGAGTTGTACATGGCTAAAGTTATTTCTTCATTAGGAATGGGCAGTGTCTTTTTACTGCCGCTATTGTCGCTTTTTATTATGGTTTTCTGGCAAATCCTAGGAAATCCCTTATCTATTTTATTGGCTCTCTTACTTTTTATCATTTTGATGATAGCTTCTATGGTTATGGCTATTTACATAAATGCTATTTTGGGTAAAATCATTGTAAGAAGTCGCAGGCGTAAGTTAATATCAACTTTGATGCTAACAGCTTCAACTTTAGGTGCTATTGCTTTAATTTTTGTCCTTAACATTAGCAATAATCGGCGTATGATGACGCAGGAAAAAGTGGTTGACTATCCGGAGATTATTTATTTTAGAGGTTTTTATGATGTTGTTCAATCGCCTTTTTCTGTGACCTCCCTTTTTAATTTTTGGTTACCGTTAGTCATAGTATTTCTAATGTTGTATGGTATTGTTCGAAAAATCATGCCAGCTTATTATGAAGAAGCTTTTTATATCAGTAATCAGAATAAAGAAAAACACTCTAAAAAACCTATAAATGATGAATATAAAGAACAAACAGTTACTCAGTTGTGGCGAAAACACCATCTATTAACGCTGCAAAATGCCAATCTATTAGTTCAAACCTATATGATGCCTTTAGTATGGGTAATATTTCTCATTACCCCGATGTTATCTCGAGGTGCGGGGACATTTGAGAGCATCTCTCCAAAATTCTTTGGCATCGCCTTGTTGCTTGGTTCCCATATAGGGGGAATGTCGGCACCACCAACCAGCTTTATTGGGGTAGGAATTTCTCTTGAAAGAGACAATTTTACATTTATTAAAAGCTTGCCAATTAAACTAAAAACGTTCTTGATTGAAAAGTTTTGCTTACTTATTGGCCTTCAACTTATGGTGCCTTTGGTGTTGTATCTGATATTAGGAACTTTCGTGCTACACTCACACCCACTCTTGACCTTAGCATTTTGTTTAGGCTTCTCTCTTTCTATGATTGTTCAAGGAGAGTTTATGTATCGGCGTGACTATCGAAATCTTGATTTGAAATGGCAAGACATAACGCAGCTGCTTACCAGAGGTGGTAACCAGTGGCTGACAATGGGAGTTACATTTGGTCATTTATTGTTTGCTATGTTTGCGACTATCGCCATTTTTATACTGATTAATGTCGTAGGACACGCTATTTACATCAACAGTTTATTATCAGTTATTGTGTTGACTGTCCTAGGATTAGCTCACCTTAGGGTGTTAAAAACATTCTGGAAGCATTTAGACAAGAGTTAGCCCGCTTTTCAATAGAAGCCTCCTTTATTAGCAAAACAGTCCTCAGGGGCTGTTTTTTATGCTATAATTTGGGTATGATGAAACGACAATTTAAAGATGTAAAACGTATTGTAATAAAAATCGGGACAAGTTCACTTGTTCTTTCGACTGGCAAGATTAATTTGGAAAAAATTGATCAGTTGGCCTTTGTGATTTCAAGTTTGATGAATAAGGGAAAAGAAGTCATTTTAGTGTCCTCAGGTGCTATGGGATTTGGTTTAGACATTTTAAAAATGGCGAAGCGTCCAACAGATCTTGCAAAGCAACAAGCTGTATCAAGTGTTGGTCAGGTGGCGATGATGAGTCTGTATTCACAGATTTTTGCCCACTATCAGACGAAGGTCTCTCAAATTTTATTAACTCGTGATGTGGTTGTTTTTCCAGAAAGTCTGGCTAATGTGACCAATGCTTTTGAAAGTTTGATTGATTTAGGGATAGTACCGATTGTCAACGAAAATGATGCTGTTAGTGTGGACGAAATGGATCATTCTACCAAATTTGGAGACAATGACCGATTATCAGCAATTGTGGCGCGCATTACCAAGGCAGACTTGCTTATCATGTTGTCAGATATTGATGGCTTATTTGATAAAAATCCAAACCTTTATTCAGACGCCTGCTTAAAACATCACGTGTCTGCTATCACAGAGGACATTGTGACTGCAGCAGGTGGTGCTGGGAGCAAATTTGGAACTGGGGGCATGATGAGTAAAATTAAATCGGCTCAGATGATTTTTGAGGATAGGGGACAAATGATTTTGATGAATGGTTCGAATCCCCGTGACATTTTAAGGGTTTTGGCAGGTGAAGAACTAGGAACTTGGTTTAAACAAATAGCAAAGAGGTGAAACATGACTAATATTCAACAGTTAGGGCAACAAGCAAAGCAGGCTAGCAGAGAGTTAGCCCTTTTATCGACTCAAGCAAAAAATCAATTTTTAAAAAGGCTAAGTCAGGACTTGATTCATCAAAGCGCTTATATCCTCTCTGAAAATGCCAAAGATTTACAACAAGCCAGTCATCACGGCATTTCAGACATTATGATAGATCGTTTACGTCTGACTCCTGAGCGCCTGAAAGCCATCGCAGAAGGTGTCAATCAGGTGGCTGATTTAGCAGATCCAATAGGGCAAGTGATTAGAGGATACACTAATCTAGATGGGTTAAAAATTATTCAAAAAAGAGTGCCTCTAGGTGTTATTGCCATGATTTTTGAAAGCAGACCCAATGTTTCTGTAGACGCCTTTAGTTTAGCCTTTAAAACCAATAACGCTATTATTTTGAGGGGTGGGCGAGACGCATTGCAATCAAACATGGCTTTGGTCAAGGTGATGAGGCAGAGTCTCAAAACATCAGGAATAACTCCGGATGCTGTCCAGTTGGTTGAAGATCCTTCTCATGAGTTAGCTGAGGAGCTCATGCAGGCGACTGAATACGTTGATGTCCTGATTCCTCGAGGTGGGGCACGATTGATTCAAACCGTCAAAGAAAAGGCAAAAGTCCCTGTTATTGAGACTGGGGTGGGAAATGTTCACATCTATGTTGACCAAGCAGCAGATTTAGAAATGGCTGTTAATATTGTTATCAACGCTAAAACCCAAAGGCCTAGCGTCTGCAATGCTGCTGAAAGTTTGGTCATCCATGATCAAGTTGCAGAGCAATTCATTCCATTATTAGAAAATGCTCTCAAACAAGGTCAGTCCGTTGAATTTCGTGTGGATGAAAAGGCTAGTCGTCTTTTTGAAAAGTCGGTTTTAGCCCAAGAGGTAGATTTTGCAACTGAGTTTTTAGACTATACCATGTCTGTCAAGATTGTGTCCTCTCTTGAAGAGGCTATCTCGTGGGTCAATCGATACTCTAGCCATCATTCTGAAGCCATTATCACTAATGATATCTATGCGGCTGAGGCCTTCCAAGATCAGGTGGATGCAGCAGCTGTCTATGTTAATGCTTCAACTAGGTTTACAGATGGGTTTGTCTTTGGTCTGGGAGCGGAAATTGGCATTTCAACGCAAAAAATGCACGCCAGAGGGCCAATGGGTCTAGAAGCTCTCACCAGCAGCAAATACTATATCAACGGCAATGGTCACATCAGACAGTAACCCTTTAAAATGTTTGCCTTAAGAAAATCTGACCCAGTATTTGGAGCTAATGGATAATCAGCTTTTTAGACAGAGCAATCATCACAGAAAAAGTAAGTAAAAAGGGGCCATCTAGGCTAATTGAAACCCTTTTCGCTTACTTTTTCTTTTATAAACCTTTTGAAGTATGGTACAATTAAAGGCATGACAAAAGAATTTCATCACGTAACAGTCCTTCTTCACGAAACTGTTGATATGCTTGATATCAAGCCAGACGGTATTTATGTGGACGCAACTCTTGGTGGCTCTGGGCACTCAGCTTATTTGTTGTCTCAGCTGAGTCCAAAAGGCCACCTCTATTGCTTTGATCAAGATCAAAAAGCCATTGACAATGCGCAAACGGTGCTGAGCGAGTATATCGAAAAAGGTCAAGTGACCTTCATTAAAGATAATTTTAGAAACCTATCTTCAGCTCTCAAAGCTCATGGAGTGACAGAGGTTGATGGGATTTTGTATGATTTAGGCGTTTCTAGTCCACAGTTAGATGAGCGAGAGCGCGGTTTTTCATATCGCCAAGACGCCCCGCTGGACATGCGGATGGATCGACAAGCAGAATTGACAGCTTATGATGTGGTTAACACTTATGATTTTCACGACTTGGTTCGTATCTTTTTCAGATATGGCGAAGATAAGTTTTCAAAACAAATTGCTCGTAGGATTGAGCAAGTTAGGGCAATAAAGCCTATCGAGACCACAACCGAATTAGCAGAGATTATCAAATCGGCTAAACCAGCTAAAGAACTCAAGAAAAAAGGTCACCCTGCCAAACAAATTTTCCAAGCCATTCGGATTGAAGTGAACGATGAGCTTGGTGCGGCAGACCAGTCTATTCAACAGGCTATGGACCTCCTAGCTTTACATGGACGCCTTTCGGTAATCACCTTTCATTCTTTAGAAGATAGGCTGACAAAGCAATTGTTTAAAGAAGCTAGCACCGTTGACATTCCAAAAGAAATTCCTTTTATCCCAGAGGACATGAAACCTAAGTTTGAATTGGTTTCTCGTAAACCTATTTTACCGAGCCAAGAAGAGATTTTGGCTAATAATAGAGCTCATTCAGCTAAACTACGCGTTATCAAAAAAATCCGGAAATAAACTTATGACTAATGACAAAAAAACACAGGCTGTTTCACATGCCTTGCAAAAAAGAATAAGAACTTTCTCTAGAATTGAGAAAGCTTTTTATGCTACCATTATTATTACCATCATTACTATGGCTGTTAGCATCATTTACCTGCAGAGTCGCAAGTTACAGCTACAACAAGATATTACAAGTTTAAACAATCAGATTTCTCAGCAAAAAACAGAATTAACAAATGCTAAGCAAGAGGTTAACGAACTTTCTAGACGCGATCGCATTATTGGCATTGCAGGTAAGGCTGGACTCAGTAATCGTAATGATAATATCAAGAAAGTTGACTAACCTATGAAAAAACTACAACAGTATTTTTTAAACTATGTTGTTCAAGATAGAAAAAATCCCGTTCAAAATCGTGTCAGAGTGGGACAAAACATGATGCTTTTGGCTATTTTTATCTTTTTTATCTTTATTATTAATTTCATGATTATTATTGGGACAGATAAAAAATTTGGGGTACCGTTAGCTAGCGAAGCCAAAAAAGTATATCAAGAAACAGTCCCTATCCAAGCAAAGCGTGGTACTATTTATGACCGTAACGGTGTTGCAATTGCCGTCGATTCAACGACTTATAGCATATATGCCATCCGTGATAAATCATTTGTCTCAGCAACTGGTGAAAAACTTTATGTCCAGCCTGAGCAGTATGACACTGTTGCTCAGATTTTAAAGAAACAATTAGGACTAAAAAAGAGCGATGTGATTAAGCAACTCAAGCAAAAGCATCTATTTCAGGTATCGTTTGGCAAGAAGGGCTCTGGCATTTCTTATAGCACGCGAAGTGCCATCCAAAAAGCTATGGAAGATGCTAAGATTAAGGGCGTAGCCTTTTCTTCTAGTCCTAGTCGGATGTATCCAAATGGCCTCTTTGCCTCTGAATTTATTGGACTGGCTTCTTTAGTTGAAAATAAAAAAGATGGCAGTAAAAGCCTAGTTGGTAAAAGTGGTATCGAGTCTTCTTTGGATGATTTGCTATCTGGCAAGGATGGTACCATTACTTATGAAAAAGACCGTAAAGGAAACACCTTACTTGGTACAGGCAAGGTGGTCAAAAAAGCAAAAAACGGGACAGATGTTTACACAACCCTTTCAGAACCCATTCAGACTTTTTTGGAAACGCAAATGGATGTCTTTCAATCTAAAACCCAAGGCTCAAAATTTGCTAGTGCAACTCTTGTCAATGCAAAGACTGGTGAGATTTTAGCCACAACGCAAAGACCTAGCTATAACGCAGATACCTTAGAAGGTTTAGAAAACAAGGCTTATAACTGGAAAAATGCTTTGC
Organism: Streptococcus phocae; assembly: GCF_001302265.1. GTDB lineage: Bacteria > Bacillota > Bacilli > Lactobacillales > Streptococcaceae > Streptococcus > Streptococcus phocae. The sequence continues at coordinate 21,447 of NZ_LHQM01000012.1, forward strand.
ATCAAAATCCTTTTGAGCCAGGATCCACGATGAAGGTGATGACTCTCGCATCGGCTATTGATGCAGGGGTCTTCAAACCTAATGACACCTTCAGCAATGCTAATGGTCTCACCATCGCTGATGCCACCATCCAAGACTGGTCTATCAACTTGGGCTTGTCTACAGGTCAATACATGACCTACGCGCAAGGATTTTCTTACTCAAGTAACGTTGGAATGACAAAACTTGAGCAAAAAATGGGAAATGACAAATGGCTGAACTACTTGTCTAAGTTTCAGTTTGACCGACCGTCTCGTTTTGGCATGGCAAGAGAGCAAACAGGACTATTCCCATCTGATAATATTGTTACTCAAGCCATGAGTGCCTTTGGTCAAGGTATTTCTGCCAATCAAATGCAAATGCTTAGAGCATTTACCGCAGTTTCTAACGATGGTAAGATGCTAGAGCCCAAAATGATTAGTCAGTTGTATGACCCTAATACCAACACTTACCGAACCGCATCTAAAGAAATTGTCGGTAAGCCCATTTCTAAAAAAGCAGCTAGTGAAACACGAAAATACATGGTTAATGTGGGGACAGATCCTGTATTTGGTACCCTTTATTCTGAAACAACTGGACCAATCATTAAAGTAGGGGACCTTCCTGTTGCTGTCAAATCAGGGACAGCTCAGATTGCAGCAGAAGACGGCAGTGGTTACTTAGAAGGTGGCCTCACCAATTACATCTTTTCCGTTGTAGCGATGGTGCCTGCTGAAAAACCAGACTTTTTAATGTATGTGACGTTACAGCAACCAGAGCATTGGAGTGGCATGTTTTGGCAAGATATCTTTAATCCTGTTTTAGAAGAAGCCTATTTGATGAAAGAAACCTTGACTCAACCAGCTACCATCCCTTCAAATCGTCAAACCCCTTACAAATTACCAGACTTTGTCGGTCAAGAAACAGGAGTAGTGTCTAACGAACTTCGCCGAAACTTAGTTCAACCCATTGTTCTTGGTACAGGTGGCAAAGTCAAAAAGATATCTCGAAAAGTGGGCGCTAATTTAGCTGCAAATCAGCAGGTTGTCGTGCTCACAAATCAATTGACGACCTTGCCTGATATGTATGGTTGGACCAAATCAACCGTTGAGCACTTCTCTAAATGGACGGGGATTGAGATTGTCTACAAAGGGGCTGAGTCTGGACGAGTGGTCAAACAAAATGTTCGGGTCGGAAAGACACTGAAAAAAATCAAAAAAATCAAAATAACTTTAGGAGATTAATATGTTTTTAACCCTTACGGCGGGGCTCACGGCCTTTGTATTGACAACCCTGGCCATGCCTTATTTCATTCGTTTTTATCAGATGAAGAAAATAGGTGGCCAACAAATGCACGAGGATGTGAAGCAACATCTAAAAAAAGCGGGAACCCCAACTATGGGAGGAACTGTTTTTCTCCTTGTTGCCTTAGTGTTAACCTTATTTTTTGCCTTAGTATTTGGGCAAAAAAGCATGGCTATCGGAACCCTGTTAGCGATTTTATCTGTCGTTGTTATCTATGGCATTATTGGGTTTTTAGATGATTTTTTAAAAATCTTTAAGCAGGTCAATGAAGGCTTGACCGCCAAACAAAAAATGGTTTTACAAATAATTGGCGGCTTGCTCTTTTACCTCATGCAGATTGCTCCTAGTGGCATTGATAGCATTAATGTTTTTGGTTATCAAATACACCTAGGCCCCTTTTATTTGCTATTTGTCCTATTTTGGGTTGTTGGTTTTTCAAACGCTGTTAATTTGACAGATGGCATTGACGGGCTGGCATCGATTTCGGTGGTCATCAGTTTATCAGCCTATGCGGTTATTACCTTTGTTCAAGGACAAATGGAAGTGCTTTTGCTAATTGGTATTATGATTGGTGCTTTGTTAGGCTTCTTTGTCTTTAACCATAAGCCCGCTAAAGTGTTTATGGGAGATGTGGGCAGTTTAGCTCTGGGAGCTATGTTGGCTGCACTCTCAATAGCTTTGAGACAGGAATGGACCCTTCTTGTGATTGGGATTGTTTATGTTTTTGAAACCAGCTCAGTCATGATGCAAATTAGTTATTTCAAATACACTAAGAAAAAATATGGAGAAGGGCGTCGTATTTTTAGAATGACACCGTTCCACCACCATCTAGAATTAGGTGGTCTATCAGGCAAATCAGCCAAGTGGTCTGAGTGGCAGGTCGATATTTTCCTATGGGGAATTGGGCTTTTAGGCAGTTTATGTGTTTTAATTATGTTATATTGCTAACAGAAAAGGCGGTGTTAGAGCACTGCCTTTTGCTTGTCCAAGACTTTAATGGTATAATATGAAAGAAAACGAGGTAGAAAATGTCATTTAAAGATTATAATTTTAAACCATACATCCAAAAAGCACTGGATGAGATTGGATTTGTAGAGCCGACAGAGGTTCAACAGCGACTGATTCCGATAGTCAAATCAGGTCGTGATTTGGTAGGAGAATCAAAAACAGGGTCAGGAAAAACACATACGTTTTTATTGCCAATTTTTGAAAAACTAAACGAAGCAAAAGATGAAGTTCAAGTAGTTATTACAGCGCCTAGTCGTGAATTAGCCACTCAAATTTTTGAAGCCAGCAAGCAAATTGCCAAGCATTCAGAACAAGAAATCCGTCTCGTCAATTATGTTGGCGGAACAGATAAAATGCGCCAAATTGAAAAATTAAAAGGCAAACAGCCACATATGGTTATTGGAACACCAGGACGTATCTACGACTTGGTTAAATCAGGCTCTTTAGCCATTCATAGGGCAACTAGCTTTGTGGTGGATGAAGCGGACATGACTATGGATATGGGATTCTTGGATACTGTGGATAAAATTGCTTCAGCACTTCCAAAAGCAGTTCAGATTCTGGTCTTTTCTGCGACTATCCCACAAAAGTTACAGCCTTTTTTGAAAAAATACTTGACCAATCCTTTAATTGAGCAAATCAAAACAGAAACAGTCATTGCAGATACGATTGATAACTGGTTGGTTTCGACAAAAGGTCGGGATAAAAATAGTCAAATTTTAGGCATGCTAAAAACGATGCATCCTTACTTGGCGATGATTTTTGTTAACACCAAAGAGCGAGCAGATGACTTGCATGGCTTTTTGGTTTCAAATGGCTTAAAAGTTGCTAAGATTCATGGAGGTGTTCCTCCAAGAGAACGTAAACGTATCATGAGTCAGGTTAAAAAACTTGATTTTGAATACATCGTTGCCACAGACTTAGCAGCTCGAGGCATAGACATTGAGGGAGTTAGTCATGTCATTAATGATGCCATCCCACAAGACCTTTCCTTTTTCGTCCATCGAGTGGGTCGTACAGGCCGTAACGGCATGTCAGGAACAGCCATTACCTTATACCAACCAAGTGATGACTCTGACATCAAAGAGTTGGAAAAAATGGGCATTTCCTTTACACCAAAAGTCCTTAAAGACGGTGAATTCCAAGATACCTATGATCGTGAGCGCCGTTTCAATCGCGAAAAATCGTATCAAAAATTAGATACTGAAATGATCGGTCTGGTTAAAAAGAAAAAGAAAAAAGTCAAACCAGCCTACAAGAAAAAAATTCAGTGGGTAGTCGATGAAAAGCGTCGTAAAGAACGCCGATCTGAGACACGTGCTAAAGGCAGAGCAGAGCGCAAAGCCAAAAAACAAAGTTTTTAAATCAAAAAAAGAGCCTGGAATTCCAGCTCTTTTTCTTTTGATAAGAATAGTATGGTGTGACGTTATGGAGTGTTATGGTACCAGTTCAAGACAGCTTCTTGGAGTTCGCCAATACTGGTTGACTCAGAGCTGAATAAGTTAAGTTCGGCTTTGCCATCTAGACCGATTTTGACGTCACCATCACCCTCTTCTCCTTCAAAGCAGGTCCAATACCCACCATTGGGATCAGCAATAATTCTTGATTTCTTTGTGACGAAAGTGCTTTCATCCGCAAAAATATAAGTCATCAGATACTCTTCTGTCAAAAGGCCTTGTTTTTTGAGTTTTGCTAAATACGTGATCATTTTGTTAATGGTAGCGTTATCATGATAAGTGACGATACGCTCACTCCTAACCTTAATAAGATTAGAAATTTCTTTTTGGCTTAAATCAGAGTAATCCGTTGAGTGGATTGTTTTTATAGACAAGGCAATAAAAGCGATGACTAAAGAAACAGCCAATACTAGTCTTCTTTTCATACGAAACCTCCATAAATTTAATTATATTACAATTTCATTAATTGTTCAACCCCTATATCCTTGATATTGTTTTTTAATTGCCTTGATAAAAAAATGATATTATGCAAAAAATATAGTTTCTGTTAAAATGTGAACTAACTAGAAAGAAGAGAATGCCATGAAAAAAAGAAATGCTTTGCTCCTTAGTTTCAGTTTGTTGTTTTTTGCCCTTCCACAGCCTGTCCAAGCGGCGAAAAAAGAAATTGTTAAAGTGGCGACTGATTCAGCAACTAAGCCTTTTACCTATAAGGTCAAAAACAAGGCTACCGGCTATGATATTGAAGTTTTAAAACAGGTGTTTAAGCGGTCAAAATACACCTTAAAAGTAGAAACCGTTTCATTTCCTTCTATTTTGACGGGAATAGATGCAGGACGTTATCAGATTGCCGCTAACAACTTTGGATATAGTAAAAAGCGGGCAAAAAAATACCTTTTTTCAAGTCCGATTTCAAAATCTCCTTATGTTTTAGCGACAAAAAAAAAACAAGCGCTATCGCAATTTAGATGACCTTTCAGGCAAGACCACAACAGGAATGCCAGGCGCCAACTATGTGCAAGTACTCGAAAAATGGAATCAGAACCATCCTGATCAAAATCCTATCAAAATCCATTACGCCGCAGGAAGTAGCCCTTTAAGTCAAAGACTCCAGCAACTGGAAAGTGGGCAGCTTGACTTTATGTTTTATGATGCCATTTCTTTAAAAACAGCCATTAAAGAGCATGGATTGTCATTAAAAATAACCAAGCTAGAACAAGAAGATAATGAGCAACGAGATGGCTTGTCCTATTATATTTTTGCTGATGATAAAAAAGGCAAAGCCTTACAGGCATTTGTTAATAAAAGGTTACGAAAGCTACAAAAAACAGGGAAACTTAAGAAACTTAGCCGTAAATTTTTTGACGGGGATTTTGTTCCGACCAGTCGCTAACACAAGGTGAGCTAGTAGGAGCTGTTTTTTAGTTTGCCATAATGCGGTTTTACTATTTTACATGAGTGGTTAAGAATGTTATTCTATTAGAAAGTATACAAGTATAAAGGGGAAATACATGACATCTGTGCTTTTGACCAGTGGTTGGATTTGGTACGATAAGTTAATCTCACACATTCCACAAGGCAAACTTTTTAGCTGGCATGCTGTCTTTGACGCCATTCCAAATGTGATACAACGTTTGCCGGTAACCTTGGGGTTAACCTTGGCAGGAGCGGTTATTGGGCTCATACTTGCCTTGATTTTTGCCATTGTAAAAATCAATAAAGTGAAGATTCTTTATCCGATTCAAGCTGTTTTTGTGAGTTTTTTACGTGGGACACCAATTCTTGTTCAGTTGATGCTATCTTATTATGGCATCCCGCTTTTTCTGAAGTTTTTAAACCAACAATACGGATTTGACTGGAATATCAATGCCATACCAGCATCTGTCTTTGCGATTACTGCCTTTGCATTTAATGAAGCTGCCTATGCTAGTGAAACCATCAGAGCAGCTATCCAATCAGTTGATGCTGGTGAGATTGAAGCAGCAAAGAGTCTTGGCATGACTGAAACTCAAATTTATCGCAGGGTCATTATTCCTAACGCAGCAATTGTGGCTACGCCAACCCTTATCAATGGACTGATTGGATTAACAAAGGGAACCTCGCTTGCTTTTAATGCTGGAATTGTCGAAATATTTGCCCAAGCTCAAATCTTGGGAGGAGCAGATTATCGGTATTTTGAACGCTACATTTCAGTAGCTCTAGTTTATTGGTTCATCAGCATTTTAATTGAGCAGGGTGGTCGATTACTTGAGGACAAAATGGCTATTAAATCACCGGTCTTTTTAAAAGATGAGAAATTAGGGGAGTTGCGCTAATGATTACAATTACACATTTGAGCAAATCATTTTCAGGTCAAAACGTTTTAGACGATTTGAGTTTGGAGATCAAAAAAGGTGAAGTGATTGCTTTGGTAGGCGCATCTGGTGCTGGGAAATCAACCTTTCTTCGAAGCATGAATTATTTGGAAAAACCTGATAGGGGTACCATCACGATTGATGGTTTTTCTGTCAATTTTGAAACGATTACCAAAGAAGAGATTCTGACGCTTAGACGCAAGCTAGCAATGGTTTTCCAGCAGTTTAACCTCTTTGAACGCCGTACGGCGCTTGATAACGTCAAAGAAGGGCTAAAAATTGTCAAAAAACTATCAGATACTGAAGCTACCAAACTTGCTAAATCAGAACTGGCTAGGGTTGGTTTGTCAGATCGTGAAAACCATTATCCTAGGCACTTATCAGGTGGTCAAAAGCAAAGGGTTGCCTTGGCACGTGCTTTAGCCATGAAACCAGATGTGTTGCTATTAGATGAGCCTACCTCTGCCCTGGACCCTGAGTTAGTTGGTGAGGTTGAAAAATCAATTGCCGATGCTGCAAAGACGGGTCAAACCATGGTTTTAGTGAGTCATGACATGAGCTTTGTGTCTCAGGTTGCTGACAGGGTTCTTTTCTTGGATAAGGGAAAAATCATCGAAGAAGGAACTCCTGAGCAACTCTTTAGACACCCGCAGCAAGAAAGAACCAAGGAATTTTTTGCTGGTTATTCAAAAACCTACATTTAGTTAGTGACTTTTGATATAATAGAAAGGTCTGGGAGGTCCTAGGCTTTTCTTGTATGTGAATAAGGAACAGTCACGTCATGTCATCAGTACAAATAATAATCAGGTGGAAATATGCTAGTAGAAATCTTTAGCCTTTACTTTAAAGGTTTAATCTTATCAACCGTTTTTGTCTCAAGCAGCTGCTTGATATGGACACTTTGGCGAGCAAAAACACAAAAAGACAAAACAGCCCTTCAGAGGCAGGCATTTTTATATGAAATGCTTATGATTGCCATTTTAACCATACCAATCTTATCTTTTGCCTTTATGAGCATCTTAGTGATGTGGAAGTCATAATAATTGCAATAAGATTTGGCGACTGTTACAATGATGACATGAAAAATCAAAGGAGTGAAAACATCATGTACGATACCTTAATTATTGGTTCAGGTCCTGCAGGCATGACCGCTGCTTTATATGCTGCGCGTAGCAATCTGCGTGTTGGTGTGATTGAGCAAGGGGCACCTGGCGGACAAATGAACAACACTTCAGAAATTGAAAATTACCCAGGCTATGACCACATCAGTGGGCCAGAGCTATCTATAAAAATGTATGAGCCACTGGAAAAATTCAAGGTAGAGCATCTTTATGGTATTGTCCAACATGTGGAAGATTTAGGCGCTTATAAGCGCGTTCACGCTGAGGATAAGACTTATGATGCCAAAACGATAATCGTCGCTACTGGTGCAAAATATCGCTTATTGAACGTTCCTGGGGAAGACACCTTCACCAGCCGAGGTGTTTCATACTGTGCGGTCTGTGATGGGGCTTTTTTCCGCAACCAAGACTTACTAGTGGTTGGTGGTGGGGACTCTGCTGTCGAAGAGGCCATCTATTTGACCCAATTTGCTAAGAAAGTAACTATTGTGCATCGTCGCGATCAATTGCGGGCACAAAAAATTCTTCAAGATCGTGCCTTTGCAAATGATAAGATTGAGTTTATTTGGGATTCAGTTGTCAAAGAAATCCAAGGAAATGACATCAAAGTATCTCAAGTGCTTATTGAAAACGTCAAAACAAACGACGTGACCAGTCATGAATTCGGAGGAGTCTTTATTTATGTTGGGCTCAATCCAGTGAGTGACATGGTTGCTGACTTGGGGATTACAGACCAAGATGGTTGGATTATCACAGATGAGCACATGGCTACTAGTCGTCCAGGGATTTTTGCTATTGGCGACGTTCGTCAAAAGCATCTGAGACAGATCACGACAGCTGTTGGCGATGGTGCTGTTGCCGGACAAGGTGTCTACCACTACATTGAGAACATGCCATCTTAAGGTAAACCTATCTACATGGGGAAACCATTGGGAAATTGGAACTTAAAGTCTGTAGTGAGTTAACACAAAAAATAACACCTTCCAAGACTTGGGCTTTGCCCAAGTTTTTTTGTTTGCCTAATCGTAATAAATTTAAGCGATTTCGCGAATTGCGACCCTAAAATATGGTATAATATTAACAATAAATTAAAGGAGCCATTCTTTATGTATAAAGACGACAGTTTAACTCTCCACACTGATTTGTATCAAATCAATATGATGCAAGTTTACTTTGAACAAGGTATTCACAATCGCAAGGCTGTATTTGAGATTTATTTCCGTAAAGAACCTTTTAATAATGGCTATGCCGTCTTTGCTGGGCTACAACGAATGGTCGACTATCTTAATCATTTGACTTTTTCTGAGACTGATTTAGCCTACCTAGAAGATTTAGGCTACAACGCGGCTTTTCTAGATTACCTTAGGAACTTACGATTGCAATTAACGGTACGCTCAGCTAAGGAAGGAGATTTGGTCTTTGCCAACGAACCTATCGTCCAAGTCGAAGGCCCGTTAGGCCAATGCCAATTGGTTGAAACGGCACTCCTTAATATTGTCAATTTTCAAACATTGATTGCCACTAAAGCGGCTCGCATACGATCTGTTATTGCAGACGATCCTCTGTTAGAATTTGGCACTCGTCGCGCACAAGAAATGGACGCCGCTATCTGGGGAACAAGGGCAGCTGTTATTGGCGGAGCTGATGCAACCAGTAATGTACGCGCTGGAAAACTCTTTGACATCCCAGTTTCTGGGACGCATGCGCATGCTTTGGTACAAGCCTATGGCAATGATTATGATGCCTTTAAAGCCTATGCTACTACACATAAAGATTGTGTCTTCTTGGTCGATACTTATGACACTCTAAAAGTAGGTGTTCCAACGGCCATTCGAGTCGCTAAGGAAATGGGAGATCGCATCAATTTTCTTGGTGTTCGTCTTGATTCTGGAGATCTAGCATATCTGTCTAAAAAAGTTCGTCAACAGTTGGATCAAGCAGGATTTACCCAGGCCAAAATCTATGCTTCTAACGATTTAGACGAAACCACAATTCTGAATTTAAAAATGCAAGAGGCAAAAATTGACGTTTGGGGAGTTGGCACCAAGCTCATCACAGCTTATAATCAGCCTGCTCTAGGAGCTGTTTACAAATTAGTTTCTATTGAGGGAGCAGATGGGCAAATGCATGACACCATCAAGCTGTCAAACAACGCTGAAAAAGTGACAACGCCTGGTAAAAAACAAGTTTGGCGCATCACGAGCCGTGCCGATGGCAAATCTGAAGGAGACTATATTACCTTCACAGATATCGATGTTAATCAATTAACAGAAATCGAGATGTTCCATCCAACTTACACTTATATGAACAAAACAGTTAAGGATTTTGAAGCTGTGCCGTTACTAGTAGACATTTTTGATAAAGGAGAGCTCGTTTACGAGTTACCTAGCTTAAAAGAGATCAAGGCATACGCTAGAAACGAATTTAAAAAATTATGGGATGAATACAAACGGGTGCTCAATCCTCAAGACTACCCAGTTGATTTGGCCCTTGATGTGCTTCAAAACAAGTTAGACTTAATTGAGAAAATCCGTCATGAAACCTATGAAAAGAGTGATCTTAAATGAAGTTACAAGAAGATATCATTAACCAATTAGGTGTCAAAGTCACCATCAATCCTCATGAGGAAATCCGTCAATCGATAGACTTTCTCAAGGAATACTTGCGCAAGCATTCCTTTTTGAAAACCTATGTTTTAGGGATTTCGGGAGGACAAGATTCCACATTGGCAGGAAAAATGGCGCAATTAGCTATTGAAGAATTGCGTGAAGAAACAGGCAATCAAAACTACCAATTTATCGCAGTCCGCCTTCCCTATGGCATACAAGCAGACGAAGCAGATGCGCAAAAAGCCCTAGCCTTTATCCAACCAGATCGAACCCTGACGGTCAATATTAAAACGGCAGTAGATGGACAGGTTCAGGCATTAAAAGAGGCGGGCCTTGAGGTGTCTGATTTTAACAAAGGAAATATCAAGGCGCGTCAGCGGATGATTACCCAGTATGCCATCGCTGGGCAAGAAGCAGGAGCTGTTATTGGTACTGATCATGCTGCTGAAAACATCACTGGATTCTTCACTAAATTTGGAGACGGCGGTGCAGACATCTTGCCTCTATTTAGGCTCAATAAGCGCCAAGGTAAAGCCTTGCTAAAGCATTTGCAAGCAGATTCATCCCTATACGATAAAGTGCCTACAGCTGATCTCGAAGATCAAAAGCCTGGCCTTGCTGATGAGGTAGCGTTAGGGGTCACTTACGATGACATTGATGATTACCTAGAAGGCAAACAAGTCTCTAAAGAAGCACAAGCAACCATAGAATCTTGGTGGTTCAAAGGTCAACACAAACGTCATTTACCGATTACCGTATTTGATCACTTTTGGAAATAATACCAAGCATTAGATGGGTAAAAAAGCGGTCAAGCCGAGAGTTAAGTGTGATTAACTTTTTGCTTGACCTTTTTATCATAACCCATATAATAGAAAGTAATCTTACTATTTGGAGGACATTATGTCAGAAATAACAAAGACATTTACAGATCATCTTTATGATCGCTATGAAGCTAACCCTAAATTTTCAGCAGTTGAAAATGCCGTTACTCATAATGGACTGTTGAAATCTTTAGAAACCAGACAAAGTGCAGTTGATAATGATTTTGTTTTTTCTATTGACTTGACCAAAGATAAAGTTTCCAATCAAAAAGCCTCAGGACGTTGTTGGATGTTTGCAGCTTTAAATACCTTCCGTCATAAATTGACATCAGAGTTAAAATTAGAGCATTTTGAACTGTCTCAAGCACACACCTTTTTCTGGGACAAATATGAAAAGTCAAACTGGTTTATGGAGCAAGTGATTGCGACTGCTGATAAAGAATTAACCAGTCGTAAGGTCAAATTTTTATTAGACACTCCTCAGCAAGATGGTGGTCAATGGGATATGGTTGTATCGCTTTTTGAAAAATATGGTGTTGTTCCAAAGAGTGTTTATCCTGAATCAGTAGCATCAAGTAATAGCCGTGAACTTAATCAATATCTCAATAAGTTGTTACGACAAGATGCACAAATTCTTCGTGACGTCATTAATAGTGGTGCTGATGAGAAAGCGATTCAGGCTAAAAAAGAAGAGCTCCTTCAAGAAATTTTCAACTTTTTAGCCATGACACTAGGCTTGCCACCACGTCACTTTGATTTTGCCTTTCGTGATAAAGACAATGCCTACCATACGGAAAAAAACATTACCCCTCAAGCCTTTTTCGAGAAATATGTTGACTTGAACCTATCAGACTATGTGTCTGTTATTAATGCGCCAACAGCAGATAAACCTTATGGCAAATCATATACTGTTGAAATGCTAGGAAATGTTGTTGGCAGCAGAGATGTTCGCTACCTCAACCTTGACATGAAGAGGTTTAAAGAACTTGCCATTAATCAGCTCAAATCTGGTGAGTCTGTTTGGTTTGGCTGTGATGTTGGTCAAGTATCTGACAGGCAAAAAGGTATTATGGCAATGAACACTTATGATTTTCAATCAAGTATGGATGTTCAACTGTCACAAGATAAAGCTGGTCGTTTGGACTACAGTGAGAGCTTGATGACTCACGCCATGGTACTAACAGGAGTTGATTTAGATGCAGATGGAAATCCTATCAAGTGGAAAGTCGAAAACTCTTGGGGAGAAAAAGTAGGAGATAAAGGTTACTTTGTGGCATCTGACGCTTGGATGGATGAGTATACTTACCAAATCGTTGTGCGCAAGGAATTCTTAACGTCTCAAGAATTGGCAGCTTATGAGGCAGAACCTCAACTTTTAGCGCCGTGGGATCCAATGGGCGCATTGGCAAAATAAAAAATAACTAAAAACTTAGTTCTGTTTGTGACAGAGCTAAGTTTTTTTGATTGTTATGATGAATAGTTTGTTTGCAGCTCAAGAATTTAAAAAGCACCTTCGACGTTTTGTATCTAACGTCGAAGGTGCTTTTTGAGGTGTTATCTTTTACGGATTGGTTTTTGGTGTCTGATTAGATGGTGCGGTGCTATTGTTAGCATCAGTTGTCGTCGTGGTATCTGAGTTACTTTGTTCAGGGACCGTTTCATGGCTAGTAGCTGTGTCACTTGACGCTGATGAGGAGCTGTTGCCATAAATATTATTATAGACAGAGCTAGTGTAATTACTGTTGCTTGTATAAGTGCCACTCAGGTAAAGGAGACCACCGTTTCGGTAAAGTCCGCTTGGCATTGTCCAATCTTCACTATAGCCGTTTGTCAATGATAACATCATGCTGCGATAGACTTTAGCGGCGATTTCTAAGCCACTGCCATAAATCGGAGTCAGTCTGTTTTTATAACCAGTCCAGACAGACATGGCATATTTATCCGTATAGCCAACAAAGTTTTCGTCTGGTGCAAGGGTACCGACATAATCAGGATAAAGACCGTATTCTTGACCAATTTTAACCAATTCTTCATCGGTATAGTTGGAAGTACCTGTCTTACCTGCTTGTGCGACACCAGGAATAGCAGCTGCAGTACCTGTACCATAGCTCAATACTGTTTTGAGCATGTCGGTCATCATGTAGGCGGTTGTTTCTTTCATGGCACGCTTGCCTTTTTCTTCAAAGGTTTTGCTAGTGCCATCGCTAAATTCAATTTTGTTAACGTATTGTGGTTTGTAGTATATACCACCATTAGCAAAGGCAGCATAGGCAGCAGCCATTTTTTCACTACTAGCACCATATTGTGATTTTGAGCTACTGGTGTTGCTAGAAATTGCATTTGAATAATGCATTTCAGGATAGTTAATGCCTAGTTGACCTAGGAAGTTTTGAGCGTATTTCAAACCAGCAGCCTCTAAGGCTCTAACGGCAGGGACGTTACGGGACTGCATAAGTGCTGTTTGGATAGTCATCCATCCATAGTATCTACGATCCCAGTTGTTTAGTTGAGTGTTTGTACCAGGCCAATAGTAGACAGAATCATTAGTAGCTTGGGCAGTTGAGTGGTAGGCACCAGACTCGATTGCTGGGGCATAAGCAGTAATAGGTTTCATGGTTGATCCCCAGTCACGGTCAGTGAGCACTGCTTGGTTAGTACCAAAAGAAACGTTGGCATCTTGATGTCTGCCACCTAATTGAGCAATGACATGACCATTGGTAACATCGATGATTGTTGAAGCCACTTGGAAATCATTATCTGGATAGTAGACATAAGTATCCGTGTTGTAAATATCGTACAGGGTTTGTTGAGCTTCAGGGATAATATTGGTGTAAACTTTTAGCCCTGAGGTGAAAATATCTTTATTGGTTTCTTTTCTGACTTGTTCAATCACTTGTTTCAAGTAATTGTCCATGTATTTTGGATAGCTAGAGGTTTGTTGCAAAGGCAATAAACCTTCTGCCACAGGTGTAGCTACAGCAGCATCGTATTCGGCTTTCGTGATGTTTTTTTCAGCGTACATTTGCTGTAACACCAGGTTCCGACGACTCTGGGCAGATTCAGGTTGTGTATAAGGGTCATATTGGCTTGGTGCTTGAGGGATACCAGCTAATAAAGCGAGTTGGGCAAACGATAAATCTTTTAACTCTTTGCCATAGTAAGACTTGGCAGCAGTTAACATGCCATAGTTACCATTTCCCATGTAAACTTTATTGATATAGAAGGTCAGAATTTCTTGTTTGGTATATTTTCGCTCCATCTGCAAGGCTAGCCAAACTTCTTGGGCTTTACGCTTCAAGGTTTGGTCAGATTCATTGGTTGAAAAATAGGCTAACTTGATCAGCTGTTGATCAAGAGTAGATCCTCCTTGGGTAGTTTTACTGGTCAAGTTATGAAACGCAGCACCCAAGATACGGTACAAGTCGACACCGCGATGGTTGAAAAAGCGTTTGTCTTCTATTGAAGTGATAGCGTTAACAAGGTTAATAGGAATACTATCAGCAGTAACGTTCTCACGTTTCTCAGACCCTAGGTCTGCGATTAATTTATTGTTGCTGTCATAAACTAAGCTAGAATTGGTTGATTTGAGCTCAGCTTCAGAAAGCTTAGGTGCGCTAATAACGTAATAGGTGAATAATAAACCACCGATAATAACTGTTACAATAATGAAACTAAGCAAAGCAGCAAGTGCTATCTTGAGTAATTTGAGGATTTTTGGATTTTTAATTGTAATCACCGCCTAAAAAATTTTCTTCTATAATATCTAAATAAGGAACCTGTGGAAAAGCACCGATAGTTATCTCAAAACCATTTTTTCTGATATAATCGAGTGGCATTGATTTATTGCCATGATCAATGTGATAAAAATCAATTAATGCTTTTGCAGGCAAATAATAGGTTTCCTTAAGGGTTGAAAAGTGCAACAAGACAAAACAAATTCCCTTTTGAGCCAAAACGGCGGACATGTGTTCAATTTGATGCAAATGAAAGTTTTTCATAGGCATCGCTGTTTTTTGTCTGGTTTCTTTGGCTTCAAAATCAATATAATACCCTTTGTAAACACCGCAATAATCTGTGGTTGAGGCCTGTCTAAAATAAGCCTCAATAATTTTAGCACGGCTACGCTTAGGGTAATCTACTTTGACAATTTGTACGGGGGTTGGCTTTTTATGAATAACAGCCATCTGCCGCGATAGATAATAATCATTAGTGGCATTGATGGCAGCTTCAAAAGACATTCCTCGATTGGCAAAACTGATCGCCTTGGGCTTAACTTGCTTTTGAAAAGAGTTTGTTTTTTGTCGAATAAGATTATGAGGATAGTTAACCATTGTTCTCCTAACAACATCTACTTAATGGTAATTTAAGCATTCTTATTATAACATATTTTTGGAAAGGAAAACATATAATGACTGCTATTCTAGTAACAGGTTATCGAAACACTGAAATCGGTATCTTTAGCGATAAAGATCAACGCATTGAGGTTATCAAAAAGGCTATCAAAAGAGATTTCATTCACTTTTTAACACAAGGCGTAGAATGGTTTGTGTTTACGGGGAACCTGGGATTTGAGTTTTGGGCATTAGAAGTTGCTAACGCTTTAAAAGCTGACTATCCCCTGAAAATAGCGACTATTTTTCCTTTTGAAACTCATGGCAGCCAATGGAATGCGGCAAACCAAGAAAAACTTGCAGTCTTTAAGGCTACTGACTTTGTTAAATACAGCTTTCCTCACTATGAAAACCCACAACAGTTTAAACAGTACAATGCTTTTTTGCTGAACAATACAGATGGAGCTTATGCTTTTTATGACGACGACAATGAGACAAACCTGAAATATTTAGTTGCTAATATGAAGTCTCATCAGCAATACCAATTGTCTTTTTTGACCTTTGAACAATTAAACGAGATAGCAACAGAAGAGTCATAAACTTTTAATCTCGTTTGGTATTTTAATACTTGCTTTTTACCTTGTTTTTCTGTATCATTAATAATAATATCAGAGGTTGGTATTTTAAAATGAGTGACCGTTCGGAGAGTATAGAATGACAAGTATAATTTATAGCCCAAAAGACATCTATGAGCAAGAGTTCAAGACTAGTATTCGTGGTTTTGATAAAAAAGAAGTGGACGAATTTCTTGATAACGTTATCAAAGATTATGAAACTTATATCGCACAAATCGAGGCCTTGACAGCTGAAAATGAAGCCTTGAGAAAAGCTAAAAATCAAGCTAGAAATTCAATGCCTGGTGGCTCTCAACCTGCTGTTGCTCAAACGAGAGTAACCCAGTCAGCGACCAATTTTGATATTTTGAAGCGTATTAGTCGATTAGAAAAAGAGGTCTTTGGAAAACAAATCATAGAGTAACAATTGACGTGCAATTTTCGGGTAATCGCGTAGTATTTTGATACTATGAGGAAAGTCCATGCTAGCACTGGCTGTGATGCCAGTAGTGTTTGTGCTAGGCGAAAAAATAAGCCTAGGGATGTGCTTGCACATTACGGCGAAAGAACTGGCTAAGTCTTTGATATGCCACAGTATTTCTGAAAGTGCCACAGTGACGCAGTTTTCATGGAAACGTGAGAAATGGAACGCGGTAAACCCCTCAAGCTAGCAACCCAAACTTTGGTAGGGGCACGGGATAGTTGGAAACGAACAATCTATTCTGACTGTTTAAACAGTAGACAGATGATTACCGAAGGAATTAATACCTAGTTATTTCCTGAACAAAACATGGCTTATAGAAAATTGCATAATAGGTTAAGCTAGCATATGCTAGCTTTTATTTGATTAAAAAGAAAGATAAACATGAAAGAAAATTTTAAATTAGTAGCAACAGTAGCAGCAGGCTTAGAGTCGGTAGTTGGAAAAGAAGTCAAGGCACTTGGTTTTGACTGTCAGGTAGAAAATGGCAAAGTTTATTTCGAAGGGGACGTTGAGGCTATTGCTAAAACCAATCTTTGGCTACGAGCAGCTGACCGCATCAAGATTATTGTTGGTCAGTTTCCAGCAAAAACGTTTGAAGAATTGTTTCAAGGGGTTTTTGCATTGGATTGGGAGAATTACTTGCCATTAGGAGCTAAATTTCCTATTTCTAAAGCAAAGTGTGTGCGATCAACCTTGCATAATGAGCCGAGTGTTCAGTCAATCACCAAAAAAGCTGTGGTTAAAAAATTGCAAAAGCATTTCCACAGACCAGAAGGGGTTCCGCTTCAAGAAATTGGTGCCGAATTTAACATTGAGGTGTCTCTACTTAAAGACCAAGCAACAATCATGATTGATACTAGCGGTTCTAGCTTGTTCAAGCGTGGTTACCGTATTCAAAAAGGCGGAGCTCCAATCAAAGAAAACATGGCAGCTGCTATCTTAGCACTATCAAACTGGTACCCAGACAAGCCTTTGGTTGATCCAACTTGTGGTTCAGGGACCTTTTGCATTGAGGCAGCTTTAATTGGAATGAACATTGCACCAGGATTTAACCGTTCTTTTGCCTTTGAAAGCTGGAATTGGGTAGACAAGGATGTTGTTCAAAAAGTTCGCGATGAAGCAGAACAAGCAGCCAATTATGACATTAAGTTGGACATTTCAGGCTTTGATATTGATGGGCGAATGATTGATATTGCTAAAAGCAATGCTCAAGAAGCGGGGCTTTCGGATGTGATCACATTCAAACAAATGCGTCTACAGGATTTCCAGACAGATAAACTAAATGGAGTCATCATTTCAAACCCTCCATATGGAGAAAGGTTGCTTGATGACAAAGCAACTGACATTTTGTATAATGAAATGGGAACGATATTTGCAGCATTAAAAACATGGAGCAAATTCATTCTTGCAAGCGATGAACAGTTTGAGAAAAAATACGGCCAAAAAGCCGATAAAAAACGTAAGCTTTACAACGGTACTCTTAAAGTTGATTTGTATCAATTTTACGGAGAAAGGGTAAAACGTCATCTGATAGAGAGGTAAAAAACGTGTCAGAAGAAAGCAAAGATTTTGAATTAGAAGAGTCTCAAGCGCTAGGTTTGAAAGAAGCTCAAAAGCTAACAGTTGGTGAGGCCGTTCGCAAAGATTATGAATTAAAAGCTGGTATTACCAAAGATGATAGCATTTTGGACAAATATATCAAACAACACCGAGATGAGGTCTCATCTCAAAAGTTTGATACCAAATACTTAGATTTGGATACCGCGACTTTAGATAATTTTATTAAAAAGCAACGAGAAGAACTGGCTAAGTCTGGTCTAGTAACGAGCGACGAAGTGATTCTTGATGAAGATCAGGATGTGCCTCAGGAGCCTGCCCTAGATACAGAAGATTTAACAGAAACAGTTGTTGCGACGGATCTTCCAATTCAAGAAGAACCTGTTATCATACCAGAAATGGTTCATCAAGCAGAAACACAAGAGCTAGATGAAGATGACAACAGTGGACTTTTGGGAAGCTCTCGAAAAGATTACCATCGAAAAACTCCTAAAAAAGGACTATTGCTGGTTCTTTTAGGGGTATTAGTGATCATTTTAGTGTTGGTTTATTACAAGAGCCACTCAGCAAGCTCAAATAAGCAAATAGAAAAACCATCGCAGTCGTTATCAACTCAAAAGAGCAAGACAGCCAAAAAAGATGCCAAGCTAAAAGCTGAGGTCAAAGATTTTAACGAAAAGTATCAAGCTTTTTATACAGACGCCACAAAGACAAAACTCAAAAATAGTGAATTTGCTAAGTTGCCAGAACTCGAAACTGCCTTAAAAGCATTAAAGGGCTCTGCTTATTATCCTAAGGCTAAAGAACAGTTTGACACTTTGAAAAAGCAAGTAACAGCTATCCAGGCAGTCAATGAACAGTTTGTGACAGGTGTGATTGTAGATGGGGAAAAAGTGGCAGCTGATGTGAAGCCAGGTGCTAATTTTGACCAGTTGGACAGCTCGACTTTGAGTACTGGAAGCGCGAGTCTTGATTCGCTCTTGCAATCAAGCATCACAGAGGGGCGTAAACAATTAACTGACAGGGCAGCTCAACCATCTAAAGAGCAGCAAACTCCCCAAGCGCAGGCACCTCAGGTGTCACCAGCTCCAAGTGAGCCAGTTTCGCCAGTTGTTGGCTATGGCATAACTAACTATGACCCATCAACGTTGCAAAGAGACTTGTCGCGTGTGCCATATCATCAGGGCATGATTGCTGATAAGGGAAATCCAGCATGGGCATTTAACCCAGGTGTTTTGGAAAAAATTGTTGCGACGTCTCAGGCCAGAGGCTATATTTCAGGTAATCTTTATATTTTAGAGCCTGTTAATATCATCAACGGCAATGGTTACTATAACATGTTTAAGCCTGATGGAACTTATCTATTTTCTATTAACTGTAAGACAGGTTATTTCGTTGGAAATGCCAGAGGGCATTCAGACGCTTTGGATTACTAATGATGACTATTAAAACACCAAAAAAGACCCGTTCAAAGAACGGGTCTTTTTATGATTAAATAACCTGACGGGTAAACGGGTCATCAGAAATGCCTTGGCTGAGGATGACTTGTGCCCATTCCTTGGCTGCAAATAAGCTGTGGTCTTTGTAATTGCCACAAGATTCAATTGTTGTTCCAGGAACGTCTTCCCAAGTGATGCCTGTAGCAATTTCTTCTAGGCTCGATTTAATGACTTTGGCGATATCGGTTGAGCTGTGTTTGCCCCACATCATTAAATGAAAGCCAGTGCGACAACCAAAAGGCGAACAGTCAATCATGCCGTCGATACGTTGGCGAATCAATTTAGCTAGCAAATGTTCGATGGTATGAAGACCCGCTGTTTCAATAGAATTTTGATTGGGTTGCACTAAGCGAACATCAAAATTAGTAATCACATCTCCCTTAGGACCAAATTCTTCAGAAATGAGACGGACGTAAGGGGCTTTCACAATAGTATGGTCAAGTTCAAAACTTTCAACAATAACTTCTTTTGTCATAAGAGACTCCTTTTTATTTCTATTAGTATCATAGCATATTTTAAAGGGGGAGGAAACGCTTGGAGACTTGCGAAGTTCTTTTAATGCCCCCTCCTTCTAGTTCGAACCTTCAAAAAAGCCCTTGAGACTAGGTTCAGAGAAACAGATAGCGTTTCTGAACCAGATAGAATCAATGGCTTGGTTTCGTCTTGTGATTAAGACATAAGCATATTAGTTAAGATAATGATGAAGAGTGCTACTGAGGTACTGCCTGCAACAGAGATAAAGGTCTCTTTAAACCCAGTTTTATGAGTTAGGCCAGTGAGTGATAAGAAAGTTAGTAACACACCACTCTGAGGGACCACAGTAAAAATGTTAGAGGCAATAGCCGACACTCGGTGAATCATTTCAGGATCGAGCCCTTTATCTAGGTAAAATTGAGCAAAGTTAGGTAGTACAATCCCCAAAGAGCCAGATGAAGAGCCGGTGACAGCAGTGATTGATGAGGTTAACACTGTCAAGCTAATTAAAGGATCTCCTGGAAGGTTCAAAATGAGCTTAGAAAAGACGTTAAACCCTACAGAAGTCACGACAACAGAGCCAAAGGCAACGGCAGCACCTGTTGCAAAAATAGGATTAATAGAAGCCACAGCCCCCAAATTAATGGTTTTTAAGGTTTCTGGGATAAAGTTTTTAAAGAGAACAATGGCTAGTAAGATAGCAACAATCAGTGCAATATAGATAATGTTTTTCTTTAAAAACTCTCCTCCAAAGATACTACCTCCTAAGGCAATCGCAATCAGCAGTGCTAACGGTGCGATACTTGGCAGAAAACTTGGCAATTCTCTTTCTTCGATACTGTTGTCAGTATCTAGAGCGTAAGTGGCATAGGTTTCGCCTCGAGCGATACTTTTATTGAGGCAGTATTTCATGTATAGCAATCCGAAAATCACACAGCCCACAGACCCTAACAAACTAGGGATAGCAGCAGCAGTTAGAGATGTGTTTAAGTATTGGATTGGGATAACGTTTTGAATCGCAGGGGTACCAGGTAATATGGTCATGGTAAATGTAGCAATTCCTAGCCACAAGGGTGACTGAATCAAGTGCCATGACAAATCGATTTTTTTGAAAAGGCTGCGCGCTAACGGTAATACCGCAAACATAACCACAAATAAACTAATACCACCATAAGTCAAGATAGAGCTGATGATGAAAATAGCAACCATGATTTTGTATGGGCTATCGTGCCCCACTTTGTTTAAGATATAATTAGCAATGGCAGTTGTTGCTCCACTAGCTTCCATTAACTTGGCTAAGATAGAGCCGAGCAGGAAAACAGCAAAGTAATTTAAGATGTAGCCTGATAGTGCGCCCATGTATTGGTTGGCACCATTTCCCAGTAAAGTGGTCACAGGGTCCATTTGATTAAATAAGATTACAATTGCTGTTGCTAAAGGAGCCGCAACGAGAATGTTAATCTCTTTTAGTGCAAAATAAATAATGGCTATGATGGCTAGCAAGACACCAATAGAACCTAAAATTTCCATAAAACTTTTCTCCTTTTTGCCGTTAACATAAGGAAATGGGGCTAGGCTAGCACTGCTATCAGTAGCTGATGAAACATCAGTCACTGAGATTGGGCTTTTTGAGAACAAGTCCAAGGTTGCAGGCTAAGCTAGTCCCATTTTGTCATATTAATAATTATTGAGCGGTGTAGCCACCATCTAGGATGCAGGCTTGACCAGTCACTCCTTTAGCCTTATCGCTAGCAAGGAATGAAACGTAGTCAGCGATTTCTTGGACATCAATGAGTCGTTTTTGTGGCACAAGTGGATATAGGACTTGCTCTAAAACATTTTCAAGTGGAATATTACGTGTCTTAGCAAGATCTTCAAATTGTCCACGCACGAGTGGTGTGTCAACATAACCTGGGCAGACAGCGTTGACAGTGATGCCAGAGTCAGCGCCCTCAAGAGCCGTTACTTTAGTCAATCCTAAGAGCCCATGTTTAGCTGAGTTATAAGCTGATTTTCCAGCAAAACCAATAACACCATTGATAGAAGCCATGTTAATCACGCGACCGTGTTTTTGAGCTTTCATAGTTGGGAAGGCACGCTTAATTGCGATAAATGGTGCTGTTAACATGATTTTAATCATGAATTCAAATTTTTCAACAGGGAAATCTTCAATCATTGAAACGTGTTGCAAGCCGGCATTATTCACAAGGATATCAATACGGCCGTATTTTTCTACAACAGCATCAATAGCAGCATTGATGGCGTCTTCGCTGGTTACATCACAAACCAAACCAAAGGCATCATAGCCATCTTTAGTGTAAGCAGCTACAACCTCGTCTAACTTGTCTTTGTTAATATCTGAAAAGACAACTGTTTTATCTTCTTTTAGGAATGTTTCACCAATTTGTTTGCCAATACCGCTTGCTGCTCCTGTAATAAATACAACTTCTTTAGAATGACTCATTATAATTTCCTCACATCTTTTGATTTTATCTTTTTCGATTGTGTTCAGTAGTTAGAACCCTTAGTTAAAAGGTCTTTGGGATACTTCTTTGAGAGTATCTTTTTTAGTATTAGCACCCGTCTATTTTAGGCATGAAGCCTAAAATGCGAATGCTTAAAATGATGGTAGGTTCCATCAGGAAACTCATCCTCGATATAGAAAGCGCTTTCTATATTTCTAAGATACCATATTTTTAATCATAAAAAAATATAGATATTTTATAAGTCTATAAATTTTTTTGATAGCAATCAAAATAGATTTTCAAGTCAACTTGTGTCATAATGATGGTTGAGCGATACTCCAATACAAAATGGGTAATGATTAAGGTGGTGTTTTTTTGGACATTAAACAAATACGATATTTTTTAGCTATCGTAGAGAGTCATTTTAATTTAAGTCAAGCAGCAGAGCTTCTCTATGTTTCTCAGCCGACGCTTAGTATGATGATTAAAGATTTTGAAAAAAGAGAAGAAGTTAAGCTTTTCAAACGTAAAAGAGGGCGCATTGTTGGGCTGACTTATCTGGGTGAAAACTACTACAGGGATGCTCAAAATGTGATTCAACTCTACGATGAGATGTTTCTGAGCTTGCATGAGCAGTCCAAAGGACTAAAAGGTTCTATCAATATTGGGATTCCGCCCTTGATTTTGTCGGCGGTTTTTTCTGAGGTCATGCCAAAGCTCATACTAGAAAATCCCGGAATCCACTTTAACATTAAAGAAATTGGGGCTTATAATTTAAAAAACGAGCTTTTGCTTGGAAATGTTGACATTGCAGTATTGCTATCACCGATTGGAATTCCAGAAAATCTGGTTGAAACCTATGAAATCCAACGGTCAGAATTATCAGTCTACCTGTCTCCTTTGCACCGATTAGCCAGCAAAAAGATTATTAAGTGGCAAGATCTAAACAATGAAAAACTAGCCTTATTTGATACGTCATTTATGGTGCATCATTTGGTGTTAGATACCTGCGAGCGCCAGCACGTCAGACCAGACATCGTGCTAACCTCGGCGTCATGGGATTTTATGTTGAATTCTACAAAAATTAATCACAACATTATGACCATTTGTCCAAAACCCATCACAGATATTTACCAGTTGAAGGACATTGTCTGCATCCCGATGGAACATCCGATTGTGTGGCGCGTGGTGCTGACACGCTTGCAAAAAGAAAGCTACTCAGAGATTGAGTCTTACATCATGGACTCTTTGGTGCAATCTTTTTTGAAAGAATAAAAGCAAACACGATAACTGTCTAAGGGGTGGCTGATTATTGTCTAAAACCTTATTTTGTGGTACACTAAGAGATGGCTTTCTATTTAAGAAAACTAAAATATATTGAGGTAAAGACATGTTATATAATATTGTATTATTAATTGTTTGCGCCCTCATTGGTTTATTTTTAGGCTATGTGCTGATTTCGCTAGGACTCAAGTCCTCGAAAGAAGCAGCAGAGCTGACTCTTTTAAACGCAGAACAAGATGCTGTTGACATTCGTGGCAAGGCTCAAATTGAAGCTGAGCACATTAAAAAAACAGCACAACGAGAAAGTAAAGCAAACCGTAAAGAATTACTTTTAGAAGCAAAAGAAGAGGCAAGAAAATATCGTGAAGAGATTGAACAAGAATTCAAATCTGAAAGACAAGAGCTAAAGCAACTAGAAACACGTTTAGCAGAACGTGCGCTAACTCTTGATCGTAAAGATGAAAACTTATCAAGTAAAGAAAAAGTACTAGATAGTAAAGAACAAAGTCTGACCGATAAATCTAAACACATTGATGAGCGACAAACACAAGTTGAAAAACTTGAAGTAGAAAAACAAGCAGAACTTGAAAGAGTTGCTGCAATGACTATTGCGGAAGCACGCGAAGTGATTTTGATGGAAACAGAACAAAAATTGTCCCACGAAATCGCAACACGTATCCGTAACGCAGAGCGTGATATCAAGGATAGAGCCAATAAAACGGCTAAAGACTTGCTCGCACAAGCCATGCAACGACTAGCTGGCGAGTATGTAACAGAGCAGACCATTACCAGTGTTCATCTTCCTGATGACAACATGAAGGGTCGCATTATCGGTCGTGAAGGCCGCAACATTCGTACCTTGGAAAGTCTGACTGGGATTGATGTGATTATTGATGATACTCCAGAAGTTGTCGTGTTGTCAGGATTTGATCCGATTCGTCGTGAGATTGCTCGGATGACTTTAGAGTCTCTCATTGCTGATGGTCGTATCCATCCAGCTCGCATAGAGGAGCTGGTTGAGAAAAACCGCCTTGAAATGGATAACCGCATTCGTGAATACGGTGAGGCAGCAGCTTATGAGATTGGTGCACCAAACCTCCATCCAGATTTGATAAAAATCATGGGACGTTTGCAATTTAGAACATCCTTTGGGCAAAATGTCCTTCGCCACTCAGTTGAGGTTGGTAAACTAGCTGGTATTTTAGCTGGTGAGCTAGGAGAAAACGTTGCTTTGGCACGCCGAGCAGGTTTCTTACATGATATCGGTAAGGCTATCGACCGTGAAGTCGAAGGCAGTCACGTTGAAATTGGAATGGAATTTGCGCGCAAGTACAAAGAACACCCAGTTGTCATCAATACGATTGCAAGCCATCACGGAGACGTCGAGCCAGACTCAGTTATCGCTGTTCTTGTCGCTGCTGCTGATGCACTTAGCTCAGCCCGTCCAGGTGCCAGAAACGAATCGATGGAAAACTATATCAAGCGATTGCGTGATTTAGAAGAAATCGCGACAAGCTTTGATGGTGTGCAAAACAGCTTTGCCCTTCAAGCAGGTCGAGAGATTCGCATCATGGTTCAACCTGAGAAAATATCTGATGACGAAGTAGTGATTCTATCGCATAAAGTTAGAGAAAAAATCGAAAACAACCTGGATTATCCAGGAAATATAAAAGTCACTGTTATTCGTGAAATGCGAGCAGTTGACTATGCCAAATAAAAGAGGAATTTTTCCTCTTTTTCTTTCCCTTGGCCATTCACAATTATCTTGAAAAACGATGGTCTTTTTGATAAACTAGTAAAAAGCAACTAATAAGGAGAATGTAATGTCTGAACGCGGTTTGTTAATCGTTTTTTCTGGCCCTTCTGGTGTCGGAAAAGGAACGGTACGACAAGAAATTTTTTCAACGCCAGATCATAAGTTCGAGTATTCTGTCTCTATGACAACTCGTCCTCAAAGACCAGGTGAAGTTGATGGGGTTGATTATTTCTTCCGCACACGTGAAGAATTTGAAGAACTGATTAAAAACGGTCAAATGTTAGAATATGCAGAGTATGTGGGCAATTATTATGGCACGCCTCTGAGCTATGTCAATGAAACGTTAGATAAGGGCATTGATGTCTTTTTAGAAATTGAGGTCCAAGGGGCCTTGCAAGTCAAATCAAAAGTTCCGGATGGCGTCTTTATTTTCTTAACGCCACCAGACTTAGCAGAGTTACAAGATCGTTTAGTTGGACGCGGCACAGACAGTCAAGAAGTCATTGCTCAGCGTATTGAGCGAGCAAAAGAAGAAATAGCTCTGATGCGAGAGTATGATTACGCTGTTGTCAACGACCAAGTACCCCTTGCTGCAGAGCGTGTTAAACGAATTATTGAAACAGAACATTTCCGTGTCGAGCGTGTCATTGGTCGCTATGACAACATGATTCAGACGACCAAACCTCTCCGATGATAAATAGAAAAGAGCAATGCCATGATGTTAAAACCTTCAATTGATACCTTACTTGATAAAGTTCCTTCAAAATATTCCCTTTGTGTGTTACAAGCAAAACGTGCTCATGAATTGGAATCAGGGGCTAAGCCAACACAAGGCTTCAAATCTGTAAAATCAACGTTACAAGCACTAGAAGAAATTGAATCAGGAAATGTCGTGATTCATCCTGACCCTTCAGCAAAGCGTGCAGCGGTTCGTGCAAAAATTGAAGCCAAACGATTAGCCAAAGAAGAAGAAGAGCGCAAAATCAAAGAACAAATCGCTAAAGAAAAAGAAGAAGAAGGAGAAAAAATCTAAGGTTGATAAAATCTTAGGTTTTTTCATATTGTACCACCCAGATGAGACCGTCAGAGAAAGGAGGTCCAAATGGAAAAAACAGCCCAAGTTATCGTTGATATCCCTTTGATGCAAACAGATAAACCCTTTTCTTATCGCATTCCCAAAGACCTTGTCGCCTTTGTTCAAGAAGGGTCTCGTGTTCACGTTCCTTTTGGGAAAGGTAATCGTTTAGTCCAAGGGTTTGTTATTGGGTTTGATCATCAAGAAGCAGAACCTTTAAAATCAATCGCGGCTTTATTAGATGTTGAGCCAGTATTAAATGCAGAACAGCTAGCTTTGGCTGATCAATTACGCCAGACGGTATTTTCTTATAAAATAAGCCTCTTAAAAGCTATGATTCCAAGCCTGCTGAATTCTCAGTATGATAAAATACTCACGCCCCAACCAAGTTTAGATGCAGATCAGCGAGCCCGCCTTTTTGCAAATAAGCCTTCCCTTCTTTATTCTCAGTTAACACCCGAACAAGAAAAACAGATATTAAAGGTCATTCACTTAAAGCAGGTTTCCGTAACTTACGTGGCAAAGGACAAGAAAACCATTAAAGTTGAAAAGCATTATCATCCACAACCTGTATCGTTGATGGCACACACCATTTCAAATCGTGCCAAGAAAAAACAAGCCTTAAAAGATTACCTGCTGAACAACACTGCTGAAGGAAAGCTGGCAGATTTGTATAAAGACTATTCACGAGACGTTGTGGCTTATTTTATCGAAAATGGCCTCATAACTATTGAGGAACGTCACATTAATCGTAGCGACATGTACTTTGAAGACGTTGCTCCTTCTTCTTTTTTGAAACTAAATTCAGAGCAAGAAGCAGCTGTTACTAGCATTGTCAGTCAAATCGGTCAAGTGTCAGATCCTTTTTTGATTGAGGGGATTACAGGATCAGGAAAAACGGAAGTTTACCTTCATGTGATTGAACAAGTATTAGAGCAAGGCAAAACAGCTATTGTTTTAGTTCCTGAAATTTCTCTGACGCCACAAATGACCTATCGATTTATTTCGCGATTTGGCAAACAGGTAGCCATTATGCATTCAGGTTTATCAGATGGCGAGAAATTTGACGAATGGCAAAAGATAAAGACAGGTCAGGCTCGGGTTGTTGTCGGTGCTCGTTCTGCGATTTTTGCACCGCTTGACAATATCGGTGCCATTATTATTGATGAGGAACATGAAGCCTCCTACAAACAAGAATCTAGCCCCCGCTATCATGCTAGAGAGGTTGCACGCATTCGAGCAAAGACCCATAAAGCTGTTTTAGTTATGGGGTCTGCCACTCCGAGCATTGAAAGCAGAGCTCGTGCTAGTCGAGGACGTTATCATTTTATCCAATTAACCAGCCGCGCCAACCCTTTAGCCAAAGTGCCCCAAGTCCATATTGTTGATTTTAGAGATTATATCGGCCAACAAGAAGTCAGCAACTTTACCCCATATTTGCTAGAGAAAATCAATGACCGTCTTGCTAAAAAAGAACAGGTTGTTCTCATGTTGAATAGGCGAGGGTACTCTAGTTTTATCATGTGCCGAGATTGTGGCTATGTGGATAATTGCCCTAATTGTGATATTTCGCTGACCCTACACATGGACACTAAAAGCATGAATTGTCATTACTGTGGCTTTCAAAAAGCGATTCCGCATAGTTGTCCTAATTGTCACAGCAAAAGCATCCGCTACTATGGAACAGGGACGCAAAAAGCTTATGATGAGTTAAAAGAAGTTCTTCCAGAGGCGAGAATTCTTAGGATGGATGTCGACACCACTCGTAAAAAAGGAAGTCACGAAGCCATTTTAAATCAGTTTGGCAACCAAGAAGCAGACATTTTGCTAGGAACTCAAATGATTGCTAAAGGCTTAGATTTTCCCAATGTTACTTTGGTAGGTGTCTTGAATGCCGACACTTCCTTACATTTACCTGATTTTAGGGCTTCTGAAAAGACTTTTCAATTGCTGACACAAGTAGCGGGACGGGCAGGACGTGCTCATAAACCTGGTGAGGTACTGATTCAGACCTACAATCCTGAGCACTATGCGATTCAATTAGCTAAACAGCAAGATTTCGAGGCTTTTTACGCTTATGAAATGAGCATTCGCCGCAAGATGGCCTATCCTCCTTATTATTTTACCGTAGGGATAACCTTGTCGCATCGCTCAGTAGACGAAGTCACCCAAAAAGCATATGAGGTCAGGTCACTGTTGACCGAAAACCTTTCTGACCAGATTAAAATCCTAGGACCCACTCCAAAACCAATCGCAAGAACGCATAATTTATACCATTATCAGATTATTCTTAAGTACCGATTTGAGGACCACCTAGAAGAAACCTTAAACCAGGTGTTGGACTGGAGCCAAGAGCCAGATAATCGTGAGTTAAAAGTGATTATCGACCAAGAACCACAAAGTTTTATGTAGGCTTAATGTCATGAGGCTACAGTAACCTATGATATAATGAACAAAAAGATAAAAGAGGACATCAATGACAAAAATAATATTCATGGGAACTCCAGAGTTCTCAGCGACTGTTTTGAGAGGGTTGTTACAAGACCCTTCTTACGATATTGTGGCAGTGGTTACACAGCCTGATCGTGCAGTCGGTCGTAAAAAAGAAATTAAAATGACTCCCGTCAAAGAACTGGCATTGGAACACGGCTTACATGTTTTCCAACCTGAGAAATTATCAGGCTCTCAGGAAATGACCGACATCATGGCACTAGGAGCAGATGGCATTATCACAGCGGCTTTTGGGCAGTTTTTACCCACATCGCTGTTGAACGCTGTCGCATTTTCACTTAATGTCCATGCGTCGTTATTGCCTAAATATCGCGGGGGAGCCCCAATTCATTACGCCATTATTAATGGCGAAGCCGAAGCGGGCGTGACCATTATGGAAATGGTTAAAGAAATGGATGCTGGAGACATGGTTTCTAAAGCGAGCACAGCTATTCTTGACAGTGATAATGTCGGAACACTGTTTGAGAAACTGGCAATTATAGGGAGGGATTTGCTTCTTGAGACCTTGCCAGCTTACTTGTCAGGAGAGCTCAAAGCCACTCCTCAAGACGCCAGTCAAGCGACGTTTTCACCTAACATCACTCCAGAAGAAGAACGGTTAGATTGGTCAAAACCATCACGCGATGTTTTTAATCACATCAGAGGGATGAACCCGTGGCCTGTTGCGCACACCTTATTAGACGGTCAGCGTTTCAAGATTTATGAAGCTGACCAAGCAGATGGCAGTGGCGCTCCTGGTCAAATTATTGAAAAAACGAAAAAGGCATTAGTTGTTGCAGCAGGAACTGGTGCGATAGCCTTGCGGGTGGTACAGCCAGCCGGGAAACCTAAAATGTCCATTACTGATTTTTTAAATGGCATCGGTAGAAAACTTGAAGTGGGTGATTACTTTGGCAGATAACTGGAAAAGACTAGCACGTGGCAAGGCCCTCCTTGTCGTAGAAGACATATTTGACAATGGCGCTTACTCCAATTTGGCCCTTCATCAGGAATTAAGTAACAACTCCTTAAATGATAGAGACAGAGCCCTAGTAACAGAAATTGTATATGGCACGGTATCGCGAAAAATTAGTTTAGAGTGGTATCTCGCTCACTATATTGAAGACCGTGATAAGTTAGACAAGTGGGTTTATTACCTATTGCTGATGAGTCTGTACCAGATCATCTACCTCGACAAGGTGCCAACACATGGCATCGTTAATGACGCTGTTAACATCGCCAAAAGCCGAGGTAAAAAAAGAGGGTCAGAAAAATTTGTTAATGCCATTTTACGTCAAGTAACTGGCAAACCTTTACCCGATATGACCAGTATTAAGCGTCAAAACAAGTATTACTCTGTTAATTATTCTCTGCCAATTTGGCTGGTAAAAAAACTGATTGAGCAATTTGGAAATGACAGAGCTGTTGCCATTATGGAGAGTCTTTTTGTTAGAAATAAAGCTAGTATGCGCGTGATTAATCCTGAACAATTAGAGGCCATCAAAGAAGCAACTGGGGCTGATCAGTCATTGCTTGCGCCGAGTGGTCTGACTAAGAGTTCTGGGCATTTTGCAGCGAGCGATTATTTTATCAATGGCGACATTACGATACAAGATGAAACAAGCCAGTTGGTGGCACCGACTCTCGCGATTCAAGGCGACGAAACCATCTTAGACGCTTGTAGCGCTCCAGGCGGAAAAACGGTTCACATGGCATCTTATTTGACTAGTGGCAAGGTTATCGCTCTAGATTTATATGAGCATAAGTTGGCATTGGTGAATGATGCTGCCAAGCGTTTAGGCTTATCAGAACGTATTGAAACCAAGCTTATGGATGCTAGACAGGTTCATGAACAGTTTCCTAAGGATTCATTTGACAAGATATTAGTGGACGCTCCTTGTTCGGGGATTGGTCTGATCCGACGCAAACCAGATATAAAATATAACAAGGACAGCCAAGACTTCGCAAAATTGCAGGAAATCCAATTAGAGATACTATCTAGTGTTTGTCAAACCTTGAGAAAAGGTGGTATAATAACCTATAGCACTTGTACCATTTTTGACGAAGAAAATGGACAAGTCATTGAAAAATTTTTACAAAGTCATCCTAATTTTGAACAAGTAAAACTAGACCATACACAAGCAGATATTGTCAAGGATGGTTGTCTTATTATCACACCAGAACAATACCAGACTGATGGCTTCTTTATTGGGCAAGTCAGACGAGTCTTGTAGTATTTAGGAGGAAACTGACCTAGTCAGAGAAAACATATGAAAATTTCATTAAAAACCGACATTGGGCAAAAGCGCTCAAATAATCAAGATTTTATCAACAAGTATGACAACAAATCAGGAATCACTTTAATTATTCTAGCAGACGGTATGGGTGGGCATCGAGCAGGAAATATTGCCAGCGAGATGACTGTTACTGACCTAGGAAAACAATGGGTTAATACGGACTTCACAGAATTAGATCCAATAAAAGACTGGTTGTTTGAGGCTATTGAAACTGAAAACCAACGTATCTATGAATTAGGCCAATCAGAAGACTATAAAGGAATGGGAACAACCGTTGAGGCTGTTGCTTTGATTGGCAACACTGCTCTTTATGCACATATCGGAGATTCACGCATTGGACTCGTCCGTGATGGGGATTATGCGTTACTAACGAGCGATCATTCTTTGGTCAATGAATTGGTCAAGGCTGGTCAAATCACCGAAGAAGAAGCAGCTGTTCATCCACAAAAAAACATCATTACCCAATCTATTGGTCAGGCCTCTCCTTTGGCTCCTGATTTAGGAATTACAGAGTTAGAAACTGGCGATTATTTAGTAGTGAATAGCGATGGTCTTACCAATATGATTTCAAATCCTGAAATTGTTGAGATTTTGAATCGAGACATCAGTTTGGATGAGAAAAATCAAGCGTTGATTGATTTGGCTAACCTAAGAGGAGGTTTAGATAACATCACTGTTGCTTTGGTTCATAACGAAAGCGAGGAAGCAGAATGATTCAGATTGGCAAGTTATTTGCTGGTCGTTATCGCATTCTGAAATCTATAGGCCGAGGTGGTATGGCGGATGTTTATTTAGCCAATGATTTGATTCTGGACAATGAAGACGTTGCCATTAAGGTATTACGAACGAATTATCAAACAGATCAGGTGGCAGTTGCTCGTTTCCAACGAGAAGCGCGCGCCATGGCTGAACTTAATCATCCTAATATTGTTGCCATTCGCGACATAGGTGAAGAAGACGGACAGCAATTTTTAGTAATGGAGTATGTTGACGGTTCTGATTTGAAGAAATATATTCAAGATCACGCTCCACTCTCCAATAATGAAGTGGTTAGAATCATGGAAGAAGTACTGTCAGCCATGACTTTAGCCCATCAAAAAGGGATTGTTCATAGAGATTTAAAACCTCAAAACATCCTCTTGACCAAATCAGGCATTGTCAAGGTGACAGATTTTGGGATTGCGGTGGCTTTTGCAGAAACTAGCCTTACCCAAACCAACTCTATGTTAGGGAGTGTTCATTACCTATCACCTGAGCAGGCGCGTGGTTCTAAAGCAACAATTCAAAGTGACATCTATGCGATGGGAATCATGCTGTTTGAAATGTTAACAGGACATATCCCTTACGATGGAGATAGCGCTGTAACGATTGCCTTGCAGCATTTCCAAAAACCACTGCCTTCTATCATTGAAGAAAACCACAACGTCCCACAAGCTTTGGAAAACATTGTGATTCGGGCGACCGCTAAAAAATTAAGCGACCGTTACGCTTCGACGTTTGAAATGAGCCGAGATTTGATGACTGCTTTGAGTTATAACCGCAGTCGAGAGCGCAAGGTTATCTTTGAAGATTCAGATAGCACAAAAACATTACCGAAGGTGACTCCTACTCCCAATATTACTCCCAAAAAACCAAGTGATATGGGAGCGACCACAGAAAGTCGACTTGAGCAAAGCAAACAAATGGATAGCCTTCAAAAACCACATAAAAAGAAGAAAAAGAATCGCTTTTTGGGCATTCTCCTAAAAATGCTTTTTGCTTTCTTTATAGTTGGTGTTGCGTTATTTGCTTATTTAATTTTGACAAAACCGACTTCTGTAAAGGTTCCTGATCTTTCAGGATCAAGTCTCAAAGTAGCGAAAAAAGACCTAGAAAGTTTAGGGCTAAAAGTTGGCACGGTTCATCAGGTTGAGAGTGACACCGTTGCTGAGGGAGACGTGGTTAAAACTGATCCTCAGGCAGGAACCGTAAAACGCCAAGGCTCTAAAGTGAATCTTTATCTATCTATTGGTAAAAAAGGTTTTGAAATGGAGAATTACAAAACTCAAAACTATGAGGCGGTTATCAGTAACCTGGTTGAGACCTATGGTGTGCCTCGTTCCAAAATCAAAATAGAGAAAATTGTTACTAATGAATATGAAGAAAATACAGTCATTAGCCAGTCTCCTAGCGAAGGAGAGAAGTTTAATCCAGACGGTAAATCTAACATTACTTTGAGCATAGCTGTTAGCGATACAATTATTATGCCGATTGTAATAGAATCTACCTATGCTGAAGCGGTAAACACCTTAACAGCTCTTGGTATTGATCCTCACCGCATCAAAGTGTACGCCCCAAGTACAGCATCAACAACAGGCTATGTCCAAGTGCGTTCACCAAATACTAAGACTAAAGTAAGTGGACAGAGTCCTTATTATGGCACTCAAATCAGCTTGTCAGAAAAAGGAGAGATTAGTCTATACCTCTATCCTGAAGAAACAAGCCCTTCGAGCAGCTCATCTAGCTCTCAGTCATCCAGCTCAAGCTCCTCAGGTCAAGATAATGGTTCAACCAGTCAACCAGAATTATCACCACCAGAGAAGACCGAGCCTACCCCTTAGTATTAAAAACATACCTAGTTTTTCTGTTTTTCAAGCAGCTGACTAGGTATTTTTTTGACGTCTGATTGCACAAAGCTGAATTTCTATTTATTTTTTGATAAAATAACAAGAGAATGGAAGGGGTCTAATGAAAAAATTTCAATTCTTTCTACTTGTAGAATGCCTGCTGTTAGCCATGGGAATTATGACCATTTTGGCTGATGATTTATCAAGTTTTATCTTGATTTTAGTCTTAATTCTGTTAGCGTTACGCTTTTACAATCAAGATAGTCGGAACAATTTCTTGTTAACGGTTAGTCTACTCTTGCTTTTTCTGATTTTCATGCTAAATCCTTACATCATTCTAGCTGTGCTTTTGGGAATAGCCTATATTGTCATTAATCATTTTTCGCAAGTGAAGAAAAAAAATCGTTTTGCTTTAATTCGTTTTAAAGAAGAAGAAATCAATGTCAAACAGGTTAAAAATCAATGGCTTGGTGCTGCCAGCTATGAAAGTGATTATTACTCATTTGAGGACATCAACATTATCCGCATGTCAGGTAACGACACTATTGATTTAACCAATGTGATAGTAACTGGTATGGATAACGTGATTGTGATTCGTAAAATATTTGGAAACACAAAAATACTTGTTCCAATTGATGTTGCGGTGACACTAGACGTGAGTTCTATTTATGCCAGTGTTGATTTTTTTGACTTGCAAGAATACGACTTGAGAAATGAGTCCATTAAATTAGGAAAAGCGACAGGCAAAAGCCTCAAGAAAGTCAAAATCATTATCAGCACAATAGCAGGAAACGTCGAGGTGGTAAGGCGATGACAAAACGGCACTATGTTATGGTATGGTTATACTCTAGTATTACCATATTATCTATTGTATTTGTTGTTATGGATAACTTAGGGATTACCATTGACTACTTGTTGAGTAACCTTTGGTTACTCGAGCGCTTGGTATTTTCCGTATTACTGCTGATTATTTCAGTAACCCTCTTATTGTTATTATTATGGATTCTATTGGACGATAATAGCAAACGAACTGTTAATCAAAATTTGAGACGGATTCTCAACAATCAAACCATTTCACTCGAAGCGACCTCTGAAATTAATGTTAATTTGACCAGGTTATCTGAAAAAATGGCACATTTGACAAGCAATTTGCAAAAAAAAGAAAGTGCCTATATCTTAGACAGCCAAAAAATTGTGCAACAAGAGCGCAAACGCATAGCTAGAGATTTGCATGACACGGTCAGTCAAGAATTGTTTGCGTCATCCATGATTTTATCGGGTGTTTCCATGAGTATGGAACATCTAGACAAAGAACAACTGCAGACGCAATTGGTGACAGTTGAAGCCATGCTCCAGAACGCTCAAAACGATTTAAGGATTTTATTACTACACTTACGACCAACCGAATTAGCAAATCGGACGTTGTCGGAAGGGTTACAGATGATTTTAAAAGAACTGACCGATAAAAGTGACATAGAGGTCGTCTACAAAGAAAATATCCACACTTTACCCAAAGCGATGGAAGACAATTTGTTTCGGATTGCCCAAGAATTTATTAGCAACACGTTAAAGCATGCAAAAGCTAGTCGTTTGGAAGTTTATCTCAATCAAACATCAACCGAGCTACAATTGAAAATGATTGATAACGGAATTGGCTTTGACATGGATCAAGTGAGAGATCTGAGCTATGGTCTTAAAAATATTGAAGATCGTGTAGCAGACTTAGCAGGAACAATTGCTTTGATTAGTCAAGAAGGAAAAGGCGTTTCGATGGATATTCGATTGCCAATAGTAAGGGAGAAAGATAATGAATCACATCAAAGTAATACTCGTTGATGATCACGAAATGGTAAGGATGGGTCTCAAAAGCTTTTTGAATTTACAACCTGACATTGACGTTATTGGCGAAGCTTCAAACGGTCGTGAGGGCATTGAGATGGCCTTTGACTTAAAACCAGATGTATTGGTGATGGACCTTGTTATGCCAGAAATGGATGGCGTAGAAGCAACCCTTGAGATTTTAGATAAATGGAAAGAAGCCAAAGTTTTGGTGTTGACGTCATATCTCGATAATGAAAAAATATACCCTGTCATCGAAGCTGGGGCCAAAGGCTATATGCTCAAAACATCTAGCGCAGCCGAAATTTTAAATGCTATCAGAAAAGTCGCGAAAGGAGAATTGGCTATTGAGACAGAAGTGGATAAAAAAATAAAAGCCCACAATCAATATCCTGACCTCCACGAAGAATTAACTGCCAGAGAACGAGACATCTTGCAACTATTAGCTAAAGGTTACGATAACCAGACCATTGCTGATGAGCTGTTTATATCGCTGAAAACCGTAAAAACACATGTTTCAAATGTTTTATCAAAATTGCAGGTAGATGATCGCACCCAGGCTGTGGTTTATGCTTTCCAACATCATTTAGTGCCCCAGGATGACAAATAATGTTATAATATTGGTATCTATTAATGGAGGACAGTATGGACGCAAAACTAAAATATAAAGCAAAGAAAATTAAAATGGTTTTCTTTGATATAGATGATACTTTGCGGGTGAAAGATACAGGATATATGCCCGAATCAATCCAACGCGTTTTTAGTCAGCTCAGGGCAAAGGGTATTTTAATCGGTATCGCTTCTGGACGTGCAAGGTACGGTGTCCCAGAAGAAATACAGGACTTAGATGCAGACTATTGCGTGAAACTAAATGGTGCGTATGTGAAAGATAATAAGAAAAATATTATTTTTCAAGCGCCTATTCCAGCAGACATTGTAACGCGATACAAACAATGGGCAGATGAGGTTGGTATCTACTATGGCATGGCAGGCCGCCACGAAGCTGTCTTGTCGACTCGCAATGACATGATTACAAATACCATTGATCACGTTTATTCACAGCTAGAAGTTTGTCCAGATTATAATCACAAACACGACGTTTATCAAATGTGGACATTTGAGGACCAAGGGGATGCATTACAATTACCAGATGATTTAGCTGATCACCTTCGATTGGTTAGATGGCATGATAACTCTTCAGATGTGGTCTTAAAAGGCACGTCAAAAGCCTTAGGAGTTTCTAAAGTTGTTGAACATCTGGGCTTGAAACCAGAAAATATCCTGGTTTTCGGAGATGAATTAAACGATATCGAGTTATTTGACTATGCTGGCATTAGTATCGCCATGGGAGTATCACACCCATTATTGCAGGAAAAAGCAGATTTTATCACTAAAACAGTTGAAGAAGATGGCATCTTGTATGCCTTGGAGGAATTAGGAATGATTGAAAAAGAACACCATTTTCCACAAATGGAATTAGAAACCGTTGAAGGACCAACCGCTATCATCAAAACCAATCATGGAGAGATGACTTTGAAGCTCTTTCCAGAGCACGCGCCGAAAACAGTTGCTAACTTTATAGGTTTAGCTAAAGAAGGCTACTATGCTGGCATTATTTTCCATCGGGTAATACCAGAGTTCATGATTCAAGGTGGCGATCCGACAGGAACTGGCATGGGTGGTCAATCCATCTATGGCGATAGTTTTGAAGATGAATTTTCTGATGAGTTGTATAACCTTCGTGGTGCTCTATCTATGGCTAACGCCGGACCAAATACCAACGGTAGCCAATTTTTCATCGTGCAAAATTCAAAAATCCCTTATGCTAAAAAAGAATTGGAACGTGGCGGCTGGCCAGCTCCAATTGCTGCAGCCTATGCTGAACAAGGTGGAACACCACATTTAGATAGACGTCATACTGTGTTTGGTCAATTAGCGGATGCTTCTTCTTTTCAAACACTAGATAAGATTGCAGCCGTTGAAACAGGTGCTCAAGACAAACCTAAACAAGATGTTGTGATTGAGACAATTGAGGTCATTGATTAATGAAAATTGGCGACAAACTGTGCGGAACTATTACAGGGATTAAGCCGTATGGTGCTTTTGTTGCCCTCGAAAATGGAACAACAGGACTTATTCATATTTCAGAAGTCAAAACAGGCTTTATTGATAATATTAATCAAGTTTTAAACATAGGTGAAAAGGTAAGGGTTCAAGTCATTGACTATGATGAGTTTAGCTACAAAGCTAGCCTGTCATTGAGAACTCTAGAAGAAGGAAAGCATTATTTCCCTCAGCGACATCGCTTTTCAAACAATCGTCATAAAATTGGCTTTAAACCTTTTGAACAGCAGTTACCTCGGTGGGTTAAAGAAAGTCTTTCCTACCTTAAAAGGAAATAGGTTTTTTACGGTAGTTACCTTTTTGAACAGCATTGCCACCATATAACTAAAAAACAGCCACGTTTTAAACGTAGCTGTTTTTTATTATGCATTGAAATCAAATAAACTTGTTGATAAGTAGCGTTCTCCGTTGTCAGGAAGTACAGTTAAAACTTTCTTTCCTTTTCCTAACTCTTTAGCCACCTGAAGCGCTGCGTAGATAGCAGCACCAGAAGATATCCCAACGAGAAAACCATCTGTTGCTCCAATTGAACGTCCTGTCGCCAAAGCATTTTCTGACGAAACACGGATGATATTGTCATAGGCATCAGTATCTAAGGTGTCTGGAATAAAGCCAGCTGAAATTCCTTGTATTTTATGGGGACCTGGTTTTTCTCCTGACAAAACAGCAGATTCATCTGCCTCAACAGCATAGATAGCAATATCAGGATTAGCTTTTTTCAACACATGTGAAACTCCAGAGATAGTTCCTCCAGTACCAACACCTGAAACAAAAGCATTGAGCCCTGTCGGTCCAAAGGCCTCTAGTATTTCTTGACCAGTTGTCTCTTCGTGTACCTTTGGATTAGCTGGATTCTTAAATTGTGATGGTGACCAAGCTCCTTTTTCGATTTCAATTTCTTTAGCTTTGGCGATGGCACCTTTCATCCCTTCGGTACCTGGCGTTAAGACCAGCTGTGCACCATAGGCTTGGATAATATGACGCCTTTCAATACTCATGGTCTCAGGCATAACAATGATAACGTGATATCCCTTAGCAGCTCCAACCCAAGCCAAACCAATACCGGTATTACCGCTTGTTGGTTCAACAATAGTATCTCCCGGTTTAATTAGCCCTTCTTTTTCAGCGGTTTCAATCATCGCCAAAGCAATACGGTCTTTAACAGATGAACCCGGGTTAAACGATTCTAGCTTGACATAGACATCGGCGATGCTTTCTGGACTGTTGTTTTTTAACTTAATGATGGGTGTACGCCCAACCAATTCAGTGATATTAGTGTATATATTAGTCATGATATTACCTCTTTTACTATTGACGATTAATATTATCTAACCTAAAGTATAAGAATATTTTTAGCCAAAGTAAAATAGTAAATTGTTATCACAGTGATAGTTAAGAATTATCAGGTTTATTGAAGTGTTCCTGGGGAAATCACAACATCAATAATCTGAGATGGTATGGTTTTAAGACTGACTTTGCCGTGGTAATAATCGATGAGAGCCTTAGAAATTAGTTCTTTACGCTCTGGGTCAAAATAAATGAGTGTACGGACTTGCTCAGCAAATTGAGTATCAGTCTCTACTAATCCCTCTTGTTCCAAAAAGGTTGAGTAGACTTGATATTGTGGATAAGATAAAGTTAACTCTAATCCAGCTTGTTCTTTGACTTGCACAATGCCAACTGCCTCGATAGCCTCACTAGTGACACCGCCATAAGCACGAATTAAACCACCCGTGCCTAATTTGACCCCACCAAAATAGCGCGTGACAACAACCACAAGATTGGTGAGCCCTTGTTTTTCTAAAACAGATAACATGGGCACTCCAGCAGTGCCAGATGGTTCTCCGTCATCGCTAGAGCGCTTGATGTGACTTTTTTCACCTATGATCATAGCAGAGCAAGAATGAGTGGCTTTATAGTGTTTCTTCTTAATAGCAGCAATAAAAGCTTTGCCCTCTTCTTCAGTAGTGATGCGTTTTAGTTGGCAAATAAAACGAGATTTTTTGATTTCTTTTTCCAAAGAGCCGTCAGCCATAATTGTTTGATAGTTTTCCATAAGAAAAGTTTACAAAAAAACAAGAAAATAAGCAAAAAAAATCGAATATCCAAGTATGGAAGATAAGGATGTAATATATGGACGTTTATGGTTAAAAGGTCACTTACCAGATGACATAGAGCACACAGCCGATGCGATAGAGAGCACTTATCAGAAAAATAGGAGGTTATATTGTCAACGGTGTAGTGCTCTGATGGAAACCAAGAATCAGTTACCATCTGGCGCTTACTACTGTCGCAGTTGTATTGTTTTTGGGCGTAACCAATCAGATCGTCCCCTCTATGCTGTAAAACCCAAAGAATTTCCAAAAGGGGATTATCTTAATTGGCAAGGACAACTCACAACATACCAATCAGAAGTATCAAGAGCATTACTGACGAATATGAAACAGCAAAAGAACAGTTTGGTTCATGCAGTCACAGGTGCTGGAAAAACGGAAATGATTTATGCAGCGATTGCAGAAGTTGTTAACACGGGTGGTTGGGTGTGCCTTGCTAGTCCGAGAATTGATGTTTGTATAGAATTAAAAAAGCGGCTATCTCGCGATTTTTCGTGTCCAGTGTGTCTAATGCATGCAGATTCCGAGGCCTACCACCGCGCCCCAATCATTGTCGCAACCACTCACCAGTTAATGAAATTTTACAGAGCTTTTGATTTGCTAATTATTGATGAGGTGGATGCTTTTCCCTTTGTTGGGAATCGCTCCCTTCAATACGCATCAGAACAAGCTTTAAAGTTAGATGCAGTCAAAATTTTACTGACGGCTACCTCGACTAGCGAACTAGAGCAGCAAGTAGCCAATAAAGAGCTTGAAAAATTAACCTTGGCAAGACGTTTCCATGGCAAACCGCTCATTGTGCCAGAGTTTAAATTGCTGCTTTCCATGACAAAACACTTAAATCAGAAAAAAATACCAAAATCTTTTGTGAAACTAATTGCCCAACAACGAAAAACGACCTACCCGCTCTTAATCTTTTTTCCCATCATTGAACTTGGTGAACAATTTGCTGAATTGCTCAAAACGTATTTCCCTAAAGAAGCAATAGGCTACGTTTCCAGCCAATCTGAAAACCGACTCGAAACCGTAGAGAGGTTTCGTCACGGTGATATTGGTATATTGGTTTCAACCACAATTTTGGAGCGAGGGGTCACATTTCCAAGGGTAGATGTTTTTGTGGTCTTAGCAAATCATAAGGTTTTTAATGCCGCCAGCTTAATACAAATTGCAGGTAGGGTAGGTAGATCATTAGAACGTCCAGAAGGGCAACTGCTTTTTATTCATGAAGGCATCACAAAAGCAATGAAAAAGTCTGTTAAAGAAATAAAGCTTATGAACCAAAAAGGGTATTCCAATGAACTGTCTACTGTGCCGAACTGATTATCACGAAAAAATAACTATAACTGATATTTTTTTGATGAAAAACCACAAAACCTATGCTTGCCCACCTTGCCAAAATAGTTTTCAAAAAGTAAAAAGCGATTCGTGCCCTAGCTGTGGTAAAAGCAACCAAAAAAAGCAGTGTCAGGATTGCTTAGACTGGGAAAAACAAGGCCTCCGTGTCGAGCATAGAAGTTTATATAGATACAATTTAGCAATGAAAGACTATTTCAATCAATATAAGTTTCAAGGAGACTATTGTTTGAGAATGCTTTTTGCTAAAGAACTATCCCAAATAATCACAAAAGACTACAAGGGTTATTTACCTGTTCCAGTCCCCATAAGTCCAGAACGAATGGATGTAAGGTGTTTTAATCAAGTGACAGCTATTTTGGAGGCAGGAAATATTAAGTATGGCAATTTATTTGAGCGCACTGGGAGTCTCAAAAAATCTAGCAAAACAAAAAAAGAAAGACTGCAAATGAGTTCCAGTTACCGCTTGCTTCCGAACTGCTCCTTACCAGAACGCATCTTATTAATTGATGATATCTATACTACAGGTAGCACAATAATGGAACTAAAAAGACAGTTATTGGCAAAAGGGTGTCAGGAGATTAAAAGCTTATCAATTGCACGTTAAAACTTGCAAATTTTCATGAAAGCGGTATAATAGTATTAACCAAAGCGTATTATACGCAAGAAAAGAGGTGTCTTATGATTAAATTTAGTATTCGTGGAGAAAACATCGAAGTAACAGAAGCAATTCGCGACTATGTAGAATCAAAACTTGCCAAAATCGAAAAGTATTTTATCGAAGAACAAGAAATAGATACACGTGTTAACCTAAAGGTTTACCGTGAAAAAACGTCTAAAGTTGAGGTAACAATTCCTTTGGGTTCAGTAACCCTTAGAGCAGAAGACGTTTCACAAGACATGTATGGCTCTATTGATTTGGTTGTTGATAAAATTGAGCGCCAAATTAGGAAAAATAAAACCAAAATTGCCAAAAAACATCGTGAAAAAATTCCAACAGGACAAGTCTTCACAAAAGAGTTCGAAGCAGAACAATTTGATGAAAGCCCAGAAGTAAGAGTTGTTCGGACCAAACAGGTTACTTTGAAGCCGATGGATATCGAAGAAGCTCGCTTACAAATGGAATTGTTAGGACATGACTTCTTCATCTATACAGATGCTGCTGATGGAGAAACCAATATTCTTTATCGCCGTGAAGATGGTAATTTAGGACTAATCGAAGTAAATTAATTTAAATAACAAGAATACAAAAG
>NZ_LHQM01000013.1 GCF_001302265.1 Streptococcus phocae
ATATAGTTTTTTATATAATGGTCTCTTAGCGTTTGTGTATCCTACAAATACTAATAAGATATGCTTAAGCAACTGTCTATTTGACAATTAATGTCACTGCGGTTGTTTTTAATACAACACCCCGTTAGTTTCCTCAAGTTTTCTATCAGAAATAGATGTAAAATTCATATCTAGTGCTTCAAAGGTATTTATGTTATTCTTCTTTTAATTAGTTACTATTTATTCATCTAAACCCATTTTGCTAAGTATCTTTCCACATCTTTTCCAATATTATAAATTGTTTTAATAGGATCCATGATAATCGTAAACCATTGCCAGAGAGGTTACACCGCAGTCGCGAGTATTAATCTGAGAACGGTAGTGTTTTCTTCTGAATGTCATAGAATCTCCTAATAATGTTATATACTATATTTTATCATGGTTTTTATTATTTAGATAGTACGACAGTTAAAATTTAGTTTATAATCCACAATAATTTTATTTTCCGAATTTTCAAATCAAGTGCAACAATTGTTATCTGACTAAGTCAGTGTGTTTTATGCGGTTTGATCTATTTAAAACCGTTTTTTAGCAGATTGATAGTCATGTATTCTTCTTGGCCTATCATTGATGGATTGGGTGCAAGTTTCCAGATCAGTTAGAGTCAGCTCTTTTAGCGAGATCCCTTTTGGAACGAACTCCCTCAGTAAGCCATTGAAGTGTTCATTGTTAATACGTTCGTGTGAGGCATAAGCATGGGCAAAACGAGTTTGACGTTCAACCAAGGTCATAATAGATGGATCTCCAGCAGTCTTTAGCCCTAAAACGGAATCAATCTCCCAATGCCCAAAGGTCGAACGGTCGTTGATGTCCTCGGGTCTTTCTTCAATAGAAGTCCCCAGATGTTTCTTAGTGGATGGGCGGAGCTTTTTTCGCTTACGAATGCGGACAGATTTAGGTAAATCAATAGGTTTGATGTCCAGTAACCCTTGATGACCATAGTTGTAAAGAGTTTTGGTGCTAGGAATGATTTTTTCAGGG
Organism: Streptococcus phocae; assembly: GCF_001302265.1. Taxonomy (GTDB): domain Bacteria; phylum Bacillota; class Bacilli; order Lactobacillales; family Streptococcaceae; genus Streptococcus; species Streptococcus phocae. The sequence goes on from NZ_LHQM01000013.1 coordinate 1,021, forward strand.
TGCTCAAGTTTGTATACATGAACAAAAGTATCGACACTATGAATTCTAGGTTTAGCCGTCATCGCTTTAGTAAATGACAATAAGAGAGCTTCTGACACTTTCTCAAGCCTCAGATAACAACTCCCTTTTCTGCCTTCAGAGTACCGAATTTGAGCGGTTTCTGCAAAATATTGTTCCTAGTAAACTTTCTTTCAATTGACTTGTTTAACAGTCCCACGTCTGAGCTCACGAGAGATGGTAGAGCGATTTCTCCCCAAACGTCTTGCAATTTCAGCTGGTTTCAATTCTTCTGAGAGACAAGCTTCAATTTTCCTACGTTCAGCTTCTGAAAGGTTGTGATAGGGCTGTTTGGTGGTAGAATGATTAGTGGACATGTTCATCTTTCCTTTATGCTTTTTTTCGCGACTTTAGTATATCAGACGAACATGTCTTTTTTGTTGCACTTCATTTTATAACGCGGGTCTATATTTTATTAGAAATACACTAAAATCACTACATATAAATATTCTTGTTTACAAATGGACTATCTTTAAATTATTTTTTGAAAAATTAGAAAATTGCAATAACAAAGGATTTGGCGTCTCAATATTATGATGTGAAAAAATTTTTCAGAAAATAATATTTATCTTTTAACTAATAGGAAAATATGCAAGTCCAAATTATATATTAGTTTAGTAAAAAGTGGTTTTGACTTGATGACTAAATGCTTGATATAATAAACCTCGTTGCTCTTTGAAATAGCAAAAAAAAAGAAAAGAGAAGGCATGAACAAGAAATTTTTAAAATCAGTAGCAATTGCCGGACTAGCTAGTACAATTTTAGGCATGGAACAGACAGTTGGGGCGGTTGTGAATAATAAAAAGTATCATTCACAGTTTAAAAAAGTTGAGAAAGAGTTTCAGGAACTCAAAGGCACAAAAATTCATACTGGTCATGTGAAAGACATAACAAATAATTTATTAGATTTAATTGCAATAGTTCATTACATCTTAGCAAAAAACGAGTTTCGAGATGAGGCATATGATAATGCCAGAACTAAATTAGATTTAGCGGTCTCAGGATATGAATTATATTTAAGTTCACGAGCAACAGATGAAAATGGTTTGAAGAAAATTTTTAGTAATGATGAATTAGACTCTATAAAAAAAATGGAACCAGTTTATAGACAAGTCGCAAGCTTAAACATGTTGCAATACAACAAAATAAAAGCTGAAATTGAAGCTGCACTGAAAGAATTTGCTGAGGAGGTAGGAAATATTCAGTATAATAGCCCAGAGCTCTTTTCTCATGCCTATTATATGGATCCAAAATTTGATACTTATACAAATAAAAATAATGATAAAATTTTAGCGGAGATTTTTATTGAAGAGGGATATTATGATAAATTTTATCAACAAGTAAATGATGGCTATCAAAATCCACATTTATCAGGTTTTTATTTGTATAAAGAAAAAGTAAGAGAAATTTTAATATTGCAACATAAAATTGATTCAATAGTTAATAAGGAAGATGAGCATACCGATAGCTTACAAGAATTAGCGTTAGCATCTGGAGTTATCTTTAATACAAATAAAAGAAAATCAAAACTAACATCTAACTTTGATAAAGGTGAGATAGTCCCTCATTTAGTTTTAGCGGAGGATATTCCAAATTTAAAAGTAGCTGAACAAAAAATTGCTGAATTAGGAGGAGTTTTATATGATTATTACGAAGCTATTAAGGATACAGAAGGAATAGAAAAATTTAAAGCATATAAAAATACCCCAAAGCAAATAGTGCAAGAAAAAATTGAGGAAACTCAGGAAAAAAAAGAATATGAGAAGTCTAAATCAAAAATTGAAGAAAGACTCCGAAACAACAAAGTATTATCAATTAACCCCTTAATTAACACTCATAGTATTCCTACTGTAACTACACAAACTTCCGATAGAATCATTGATCCTATTAAACAAGAGAAAAAGGTCCAAACTTTCACAATTGAATTTCCTGCTATATTTTCAGGAAGAAACAACGGTAAAACTTTACCTTCTGTGAAAAGATATGGTTCAACTCCAGCATTAGGCATCATTGATTACTCTAAGACTAGTAGCTTATCTGGCTTGATTGGTGTACGTGAAGATGTAGCAGAACCATATACAATCGATATTGATTATAAAGTTGATTCAGTTACTAGTAATCAAGCTAAGGTAATTGAAGAAACTATTAAACAAGTGGTTCCTGAAATTGAAGTAGAAGCTGTACCTCAAGTAGAAGTTATTGATAATCGATTTAGTGATTATCGAAAAAAAGAAGCCGGTCGTATTATGACTGAGTATGCAGAGATGAGAAACAGCCTACATTTCTACGATTGGGATGCTAAAGTTGTAGACTTGGTTCAAAAAGGAAATTCAAAGTTCAAAGAAATAGAAGATGCTTTAAGCAATTCTAAAAAAGTTACTGAGCAAGAACTAATCTTTGCTACAGACTGGTTAGATATTTTACGAGCTAATCTTCAAATACGTACAGAAGAGTTAAGTTATCAGGAACTTAACAGGTTACATCATGCTGAATAGGTTACACTAAACTAGATAGTCTTATAAAGTGTTCTACACTAAAAAGAAAAACAGGAGAATCTATATCTAGAAAAATTCGTCGCCACTTCACTGATGATTTTAAGCAATAAATCGTTGATCTTCACAATGCTGGGAAAATCGTAGTGAACTTATCAAAGAATATGACTTAACCCCTTCAACCTTCTATAAGTGGATTAGACAATCCAAAACAACTGGTTCCTTCAAATCTGTTGATAATCTAACAGATGAACAGCGTGAGCTAATAGCCCTTAGAAAACGCAATAAAGAACTAGAAATGCAATTAGATATTCTAAAGCAATCGGCAGTGATTATGGCACAAAGAGGGAAATAATCACTACCAATAAGGATAAATACAGTATTTCAGCTATGTGTCGTTGGCTGAACATTCCGCGTTCTAGCTATTACTATCAAGCCGTAGAGCCTGTTTCTGAGATGGAGCTTGATGAAAAAGTTAAAACTATCTTCCTCAAAAGCAAGTCCAGATATGGTGCTAGGAAAATCCAGAAACGGCTGGAATCTAAAGGAATAATACTGTCTCGTTGTCGGATTCGTCGTATCATAAAAAGACTACATTTGGTTTGTGTTTACCAGAAAAGGGCTTTTAAACGGCATTCAAAAGGAAAGAATGACGCCCTAATTCTGGTTCGACATTTCAACCAATAAAAGCCACTTGAAGCGATTTTGACGGACTTGACTTATGTTCGTGTCAATAAGCGTTGGGCTTACGTCTGTTTGATTATTGACCTCTTCAATCGTGAAATCATTGGCCTGTCAGTTGGTTGGCATAAAACTGCGAACTTGGTGAAAGAGACCATTCAAAGTACCCCAGATGCTCTGACTAAAGTTAAGTTATTCCACTCAGATAAAGGTAAAGAATTTAACAATGCTTTGATAGATGAGGTGTTAGAAGTCATTGGCATTACTTGTTCACACTTAGTCAAGCTGGTTGTCCCCACGACCATGCCGTAGCTGAGAGTACTTATCACTCCTTTAAAACTGAGTTTATTAACCAAGAGAGATTTCAATCGCTAGAAGAGCTAACCCTTAAAACTGAAGACTATGTGCACTGGTGGAACCATCACCGTCTACACAGTAATCTCAATTATAACCCCTTAGTTGCTCTTTTCTGTTTCTTGTGTTGTTGTCAACTTTGATTATGTAACAAAATAGATTAAAAAATTGGCTATTTTTCCTGTATTTTAATCTATATAAATACAGGAAAGATAACAAAATGATTTAATTTAAGATCTATATTTCGGAAAGCCTACTGTTGTGGGCTTTTTATGTTGTCTTAAAGTATTGATTTCTGGGTTTACAACTAGAGATACTTTGAGATTAACTAGTACCACGAGTTTTGTGTCTATATTTATAGTATATGTCCATTACCAAAAGCAGTACGATACCCTAGTAACAGCCTGTCGAGAAAAACAGAAAAAATTGCAGGAGGCTACGTCAGCCTTGAAAGGGCAGAAAAGTAAACAGCTCCGCCTTGATGGTTTTATCCAACACCTCAAGCAACAGGATGACCTCATCACAGACTTCAACCAAGAACTCTGGCAGACCAGTGTCGAGCGACTGGATATAAAGGAGGATAAGAAAATCAGCCTAACCTTCAAAAATGGTGTACGGATTGATTTATAGAAGACAAGCGCGTGTCATTATTGACGCGCCTTTTTTTATCGTATCTGTGATATAATAAAAAAAGATATTTTTGGGGTTGTTGCCCTGTAAAAGGATAAAGGTTAAATGCTATGACGAAGTTAGTTGCGACAGATATGGATGGTACGTTTTTAACAGAGGCGGGAACTTATGATAAGGAGCGCTTGGCAGCCCTTTTGCCAAAACTTGCAAACAAAGGCATTCTTTTTGCAGTTTCCAGTGGAAGGTCCTTATTATCCATTGATGAATTATTCAGAGATTTTTTAGATCAAATAGCTGTTATTGCGGAGAATGGTTCAGTAGTTCAGTACAAAAAACAGCTCCTTTTTTTGAATCATCTGAGTAAAGAACAGTGTCAAGAGATTTCTGAGACGATCCGTAGAAGTCCTCATTATGAAAACACAGGGATGTTGTTTTCTGGTCAAAAAGCTGCCTATGTTTTAAAAGAATCTTCTGAAGCTTATTTGAAAAAGGCCTATCGCTATTACAATAATGTTCAGGTAATTGATAGTCTTGATGCGATTTTAGATGATGTCATTTTTAAGGTGACGACTAATTTCACAGGTGAGACGGTTTTGGTAGCTAGTGGATGGCTCGATCAGCAATTGAGTTATGTTTCTGCGGTGACTACAGGTTTTGATTCAATTGACGTGATTTTGAAAGATGTGCATAAAGGGTTTGGCCTGTCTCATTTGTGTCAAGAATTAGGTATCACAGCTGATGAGGTGATAGCCTTTGGGGATAATCTCAATGATTACCAAATGTTAACCTACGCAGGAAAAGCCATAGCTACTGAAAATGCGAGACCTGAAATCAAGGCGATTTCTGACCAGGTGATTGGACATTGTAACGAACAATCTGTCTTAGCGTATTTGGAAGGGATGGTCAAATGACAAGTGTTAAGCTATTAGCCTTAGATTTGGACGGCACCCTGTATAGCGATGACAAAGTCATTAGCCTCAAAAATAAAGAAGCTCTTGCCGCTGCTAGAAAAAAAGGGGTTGCTATTGTCATCACAACAGGTAGACCTCTTCGAGCTATTGGTGATCTTTTAGAGGAACTTGATTTGTGCCATCCAGATCATTACTGCATCACCTTTAATGGTGGTTTGGTGCAACAAACCACAGGTGAAGTGTTAGCCAAGCATGCCTTAACATTCCAAGAAGTGCAAGAAATTCACCGCGCATTAGATGGTGTTGGCTTGCCAACAGATATTTTGAGCGATGGTTGTGTATATAGTTTATCTAGCCGAGATGGAAGAAGCTCGCAGTATCCGCTAGCTAATCCTTTACTAACCTTTGTCAATATAGAGTCAATAGATGACTTGCCTAGGGATATTATTTATAATAAAATTGTGACGGTGACGTCCCCCGACTTTTTAGACCGGCAGCTAGCCCAGCTTCCCCCCGCTTTATTTGCTCATTTTGAAGCCTTTAAATCCAGAGATATTATTTTTGAGGTCATGCCAAAAGGTGTCCACAAAGCAGCTGGCTTGGCTTTGCTCTGCCAACATCTAGGAATTGATGCAAGGCAAGTCATGGCTATAGGAGATGAGGCCAATGACGTGTCAATGTTGACATGGGCAGGTAGGGGGGTTGCTATGGCAAATGCTGTTGCGTCTGCAAAGGCTGCTGCAGATGTTGTCACGCAGGCAACCAACAACCAATCAGGTGTCGCAGAAGCGATTCAACATTATATAGTAAACGAGGAGAACTAATGGGATTATTTGACCGCTTATTTAGAAAAAAAGACAAAACAAAAGAGACCGAACACGAATCAGAGCATAGCTCTTCACAAGAGACCCTAAAAGCCCAAGACGAATCAGAGCCATCAGATGCTATGATAGCTCCTGAAAGCTCTTCTGAGGCTATGGATTCTAAACCAGTTGAACCAGAAGCTTTGGAGGAAGAGCCAGTAGAGAAACTAGAGGAAGAACCTTCTGCCCTCCTAGTTAATGAAATGCCTCAAGAAGCAGAGCACGTCGCAGTACAGGAAGCTGATTTTGTCTCAGAAGAAATCAATCAACCACAGCCAGAAGAAGTCCATGTTACAGAACATGCCAGTGAGGACTTATCAGTCTCTGAACAGACTTTTGACCATCAAGAAAATTCAGAAACAGAAGAAGAAAAATACAACCGTAGCTTGACTAAAACACGAACTGGTTTTTCAGCACGCTTGAACACTTTCTTTGCCAATTTTAGACGTGTGGACGAAACGTTCTTTGAAGACCTTGAAGAACTTCTGATTTTATCAGATGTCGGTGTTAATGTCGCTACAACTCTAACAGAAGCCCTACGCTATGAAGCTAAGCTAGAAAATGCGAAAAAGCCAGAGGCACTTAAGCGCTTGATTGTGGAAAAACTGGTTGACATCTACGAAAAAGATGGCTTGTACAATGAAGCGATTAACTATCAAGAGGGCCTTACGGTAATGCTGTTTGTCGGTGTTAATGGTGTTGGAAAAACAACCTCCATTGGGAAATTGGCTTATCGCTACAAACAAGAAGGCAAAAAAGTCTTGCTGGTTGCAGCAGATACCTTCCGCGCAGGAGCTGTTGCCCAATTAGTCGAATGGGGACGCCGTGTGGATGTTCCTGTCGTTACTGGTCCAGAAAAAGCCGACCCTGCCTCAGTTGTCTATGATGGGGTAGAACAGGCAGTTGCTCAAGGGGTTGATATCCTTCTCATTGATACTGCAGGGCGTTTACAAAACAAAGAAAACCTCATGGCAGAGCTTGAAAAAATGGGACGCATCATTAAGCGCGTGCTCCCAGATGCCCCGCATGAAACCCTCTTGGCATTGGATGCTTCAACAGGCCAAAATGCTCTAAGCCAGGCCAAAGAATTCTCAAAAATCACGCCATTGACAGGTCTAATCCTAACCAAAATTGATGGCACAGCCAAAGGAGGAGTTGTTTTGGCCATTCGTCAAGACTTAGACATTCCAGTCAAGTTTATCGGTTTTGGAGAAAAAATTGATGACATTGGTGAATTTCATTCAGAAGACTTCATGAAAGGCCTCTTAGAGGGAATTGTTTAGGTAGTTGACAAAAGTAATAGTCAACGTATCAATGATTTCTTATAACTCTCTAAGGGCAACTGATCAACAAGGTAATCAATCTGTTGTCGCAAGCCTCTAATGATAGAACATAAAGGAGTTTTGGATGCAAAAAGTGAGATATGGTGTGGTGTCAACTGCTCAGGTGGCTCCTCGTTTTATTGAGGGGGTTCGTCTGACAGATAATGGTGAGGTTGTAGCGGTTTCGAGTCGTCAACTGCCACAAGCGCAAGCTTTTGCAGCTAAGCATGGCATCCCAAAGGCTTACGGTAGTCTGAAAGAAATGCTCGCAGATGACGCTATTGATGCGATTTACGTGGCAAATATTAATAAAGCGCATTACCCAACAGCTAAAGAGGCCCTATTAGCTGGTAAGCATGTGTTAGTGGAAAAACCGTTTACACTGACACATCAACAGGCTACAGAGCTGTTTGAGATAGCGCGTGAACGTCAACTCTTTTTGATGGAAGCCCAAAAGTCAGTGTTTATTCCCATGACTCAAAAGGTAAAAGACGTGATTGCGTCTGGCACACTTGGTGACATTGTCTCGGTGTCTTCGACAACTGCATATCCCAATATTGATCATGTGACCTGGTTTAGGGAGTTATCCTTAGGCGGGGGTAGTGTTCACTTTATGGCACCTTATGCTTTGTCTTATTTGCAACATATTTTTGAGGCTTCCATTACAACAGCAACTGGGGTAGCTCATTTTCCAAAAGGTCAAAGTGATAGCCAATCTAAAATACTGCTAGCCTTGTCAAATGGAGTTTTGGTTGATGTTTTCTTAACCACTCATATCAAATTGGCGCATGAAATGACGATTTTTGGAACAAAGGGACGTCTGGTTATTCCTAATTTTTGGAAAACCACCACGGCGACCTTGGTCATGGCAGATGGTCGTCAAGAAACACTTGAAGCCTCTATGGCTAGTGATTTTGAAGCTGAAGTTTATCATGTCAGTCAAATGATTTTGGAAGGGCAGACAACCAGTCCGATAATGACACCTGAGGTGACCTTATCAGGGGTAAAGGTTATTGAGCAGCTTTATCAGTCTTGGAAAAGCAGTAATTAAATGCGTCAAACAATCATTTTCAGATGAAATGATTGTTTTTTTGATGGTCTTTATTTGCTGTTATTTTTGATTAGCATATCAAATTCAAGTTTTTCCATGGGATTCTCTATGGTTTTCATGAGCTGGTTTCGGTAAAATAAGAGTAACTTAAGAGAGGAGTTTATATGGCTATTAGTATTATTGTTATGGCATCGGTCTTTATTGCAGGGCTGTTATCATTTTTCTCCCCGTGTATCTTTCCAGTGCTTCCTGTTTATCTAGGGATTTTACTAGATACTGACGACACAAAAACAATCACGATTGCAGGTAAAAAATTGTACTGGTATGGTGTTTTAAAAACCTTTGCTTTCATTTTTGGGTTATCAACCATTTTTGTGATATTAGGATACGGTGCAGGAGCTATTGGAAATATTTTATATGCAGCCTGGTTTCGTTATTGTCTAGGCATTTTGGTGATTCTACTAGGGATTCACCAAATGGAAGTCATTACCATCAAGCGTCTGCAATTTCAAAAGAAAATCACGTTCAAGGCTAATCAAAAGCGCCATGCCTTACTCAACGCTTTTATACTAGGAGTAACTTTTAGTTTTGGGTGGACTCCGTGTGTAGGTCCAGTTCTGAGTTCTATTTTAGCGTTGGTGGCTTCTGGAGGAAGCGGAGCTTGGCAGGGTGGTTTTCTAATGATGATTTACACCTTGGGATTAGGCATTCCATTTTTAATCTTGTCACTTGCTTCAGGTATTGTCCTAAAGCAATTTAATAAATTAAAACCTCACATGATGCTATTGAAAAAAATCGGTGGTTTGCTCATCATTATGATGGGTATCTTACTCATGACCGGACAGCTTAACAGTCTCACAAATCTATTTTAAATTAAGGAGAAATCATGAAAAAAATCATAGGATTAACAGCTGGCTTACTCAGCCTTAGTTTATTAGCGGCATGCTCGCCAAAAGAAAAAGCAATGACCTCTGATGGCTCTCAAAACAAAACAAGCCAAGTCATGTCAGATAAGGATCAAGCGTCTAAAAGCAACATGCCTTCTTTAGCTCCAGATTTTCAATTGCAGGGAGTCGATGGCAAAACTTACCGTTTGGCAGATTATAAAGGCAAGAAAGTTTATTTAAAATTTTGGGCATCGTGGTGCTCCATTTGCCTATCAACCTTAGAGGACGCAGAGGCCTTGGCTAAGGCATCAGACAAAGACTATGAAGTCTTGACCATTGTGTCACCAGGACATCAAGGAGAGAAGTCCGAAGAAGCCTTCAAAAAATGGTTTGCAGGAACAGACTTTAAAGATATGCCCGTCTTACTCGACCCAGATGGCAAGCTGTTGGAAGCTTATGGAGTCCGCTCTTATCCGACAGAGATTTTCATCGGCAGTGATGGCAGTTATGCTAAAAAACATATCGGTTATGCCCCAAAAGAAGCCATTGAAAGAACCTTAAAAGACATTGACTAACAAAGGAGTTACCTTATGGAACACAAATGGAAATTAGTTTTACTAGTTGTGGGCTTATTGGTTATACTTGGTGGAGTTGTTTTTAGCTTTCAAAAAAGCTATGCGCACCAATCGAGTCGTAACCAGCTACAGCTTCCTCCCAAAGACACGCCCCCTTCAGACCCTAGCACCTCTCCAAAAGATAAACAAGTGATTTATCTGGCAGGAGGTTGTTTCTGGGGAGTTGAAGATTATTTTTCAAGAGTTGATGGTGTTTTAGATGCCGTTTCTGGATATGCCAATGGCAGAGGCGACACCACATCTTATGAATTGATTGCTCAGACAGGGCATGCTGAGACGGTTAAGGTGACGTATGATGCCAATCGTATCAAGCTCAAAGACCTGCTTTTGCACTATTTTAGAATTATAGACCCAACTAGTGTCAATAAACAAGGAAATGATCGTGGCAGTCAGTATCGAACAGGGATTTATTACACTGATGATAAAGACTTGGCAGTGATTGATCAAGTGTTCCAAGAAAAAGCAAGCGCTTATGATGCTCCTATTGTTGTCGAAAAAGAGCCCCTCAAAAATTTTGTCAAAGCTGAAGCTCATCACCAAGATTACCTCAAAAAAAATCCAAATGGCTACTGCCATATCAATGTTAATGCTGCTAGCTACCCTGTCATTGACGCATCTAAGTACCCTAAGCCAACACCAAAAGAAATCAAGAAGAAATTATCGCGCGACGAGTACCGTGTCACTCAGCTTAACGAGACCGAGAAAGCTTTTTCAAACCGATATTGGGATTTGTTTAAGCCAGGCATTTATGTGGATGTCGTGACGGGTGAACCCTTGTTTTCATCAGCTGACAAATTCGAATCTGGTTGTGGCTGGCCGAGTTTTAGTCGTCCGATAAGTCCAGATGTTGTACACTATAAGCAAGATAAAAGCTTCAATATGACACGGACAGAAGTACGGAGTCGCTCTGCCAATTCACACTTGGGCCATGTCTTTACGGATGGGCCAAAAGATAAAGGCGGGCTACGCTATTGCATCAACAGCCTGTCAATCACCTTTATCCCCAAAGCAGAGATGAGCGAAAAAGGTTATGGCTATTTGCTAAAGAATGTAGACTAAAAAAGCCGCGAAAATTTGTTATAATGTAGGGAAGACAACCATCATCCCGTTTGTCACAAAGCTGGTTGAGAAGTTTCCAAAAAACACAAAGGAGAAGCTGAGTGTATTCTTTACTAATTGTCGAAGACGAATACCTTGTCCGTCAGGGTATTCGTTCTTTGGTTGACTTTGAAAGATTTCAGATCACACGCGTCAGTGAAGCAGAAAACGGCAAAATCGCCTGGGAATTATTTCAAGAGGCCCCTTATGATATTGTTTTGACAGATATCAATATGCCAAAACTCAACGGCATACAGTTGGCTGAATTGATTAAGGCCCAGTCCAAACAGACCCATGTTGTTTTTTTGACCGGTTATGATGACTTTAACTATGCCTTATCAGCTTTAAAGCTAGGTGCGGATGATTACTTGTTAAAACCTTTTTCCAAATCCGACATTGAAGAGATGTTAGCCAAGGTTTTGAGCAAACTTGATGCTTTGAAAAAGACCCAAGCCATTCAAAACTTGGTTGTCTCGCCTGAAACAGAAAGCTCAAGCATCACAAGCTTTATCCAACAACATCTGGCAGACTCGACTCTGAGCCTTAAAAGCCTATCACAGCAGTTGGGATTTAGTCCAAATTATGTGAGTGTTTTGGTTAAAAAAGAGTTGGGTGTCCCCTTTCAAGATTATTTGGTAAAAGAGCGTCTCAAAAGGGCTAAATTACTGTTGTTAACAACAGATCTCAAGATTTATGAAATTGCAGACCAAGTTGGTTTTGAAGACATGAATTATTTTTCGCAACGTTTCAAGCAAGTGGTTGGCATGACACCCAGCCAGTATAAAAAAGGAGGCAAGTGATGAAGCGCTACCCTCTTTTAGTGCAACTAATCACCTATTTTTTCCTGATTTTACTGACTTTAATCACTATTTTAGGGCTATTTTATTATCAGAGTAGCTCAAGAAACATCAGACAGCTCATCGAGAGAGACACTAGGCAGAGCATCAGGCAGAGTTCACAGTTTATTAATGCTTATATCAAGTCACTCAAGGAAACCGCGTCAGCTCTTTCACATCACCCTGACCTGCAGGAATTTGCTAGAGGTGGTCCAGAAACAAGTGATCAGCAGGTATTGGGCTTGATGACTACGGTTCTCGCAACCAATTCAGACTTGGTATCTGCTGTCATGGTTACCAAAGATGGTAGGATGGTGTCAACCAATCCCCAGCTTACCATGAAAACTTCAGGGGACATGATGGCAGAGCCTTGGTACCTGTCAGCAATTAACCGCCAAGCAATGCCCGTGCTGACCTCTGCCAGACAATTATCCTCTCAGTCTAGTAACGAGTGGGTGGTTTCAGTAACTCAAGAACTTGTGGATGCTGAAGGTAATAATTTGGGCGTGTTGAGGCTTGATATTGGCTACAACACCATCAAATCATCCTTAGACCAATTGCAGCTGGGGCGTAGCGGCTTTGCCTTTATTGTCAATGACAATCATGAATTTGTTTATCACCCTCAAAAACAAGTTTACAGCTCCAATCGAGAAATGGTAGCCATGAAACCCTATCTTGCTGTTAAAAATGGGTATGCCAAGGACAAAGGGTGTTTCGTTTATCAAAAGGTTATCCCAGATAGTCAATGGACCCTAGTAGGAGTGGCTTCACTAGACCAGCTATCTCGCGTGCAAAATCAGATTTTTTGGTCCTTTCTTGGAACAGGGGTGTTAGCTGCGATGATTTGTGGCTTTGCGACGGTTTTTGTTTTGAGAACATGGATTCGACCAATTCGCACCCTACAACGGGTGATTTTAGCCATTCAAAAAGGAGACCACAACCTTAGAGCTAAAGAGGCAGGGTCACCAGAGTTAGCGGACTTAGTGAGGCAATTCAATACCATGTTAGATCAGATTGACGAGCTTATGATTTCAGTTGCAGATAAGGAAAAATCCATTGGTCAATACCGCTTACAGGCTTTAGCGAGTCAAATCAATCCTCATTTTCTTTATAACACGCTAGATACGATTATCTGGATGGCAGAATTCAATGATAGTCAACGTGTGGTCGATGTTACCAAATCACTAGCCAAGTATTTTCGTTTGGCCTTAAATCAAGGTAATGAGTGGATTACCCTAGCTAATGAATTGGATCATATTCGCCAGTATTTATTTATTCAAAAGCAGCGCTATGGGGATACATTATCTTATCAGATTAGTTCTTTGCCAGCCTATGACACTTGTCAGATTCCTAAGTTGATTCTTCAACCTTTAGTAGAAAACGCCATTTACCATGGCATCAAAGAGGTTGATCGCAAAGGTATGATCAAGGTTAGTGTATCAGAAACAGACAGTCATGTGCTGTTATCTGTTTGGGACAATGGCAAGGGCATGTCTGCAAATCTGGCATCAAAAAGTCAGCAGCTGCTAGAACGAGGAGGCGTTGGCTTGAAAAATGTTGACCAACGTCTGAAATTACAATATGGAGATGCCTACCACATGGTTATCAACAGTCAAGATAATTGTTTTTCTGAGGTGATTCTGCATTTGCCAAAAAATGAATTGGTCAACAAGTCTACTCCAGCCAACTCAAAACAATAGGCTAAGAATGTATATCCCAAAAGGAGGTCATGATGACGCTAATATCAGAGTATTTTAAGCATAAAATTCCCCTTTTTGACCGTTTGATTCCTTACGGCTTTACCAAGGTTGGAGAGACTTATCATTACCGTGAATCCTTTATGACAGGAAATTTTGAAGCCGTGATAGAGATTACGAGCTCAGGTCAAGTTTCTGCTAGTGTCTATGACAAGGATTTTGGTGAACCGTATCTGCCCATAGAGCAGCACCATCAGCAGGGAGCCTATCTGGCTGAAGTGCGTCAAGCTTATTTAGCTGTTCTAGATGCTTTATCAGAAGCTTGTTTTAAAGTGCTGCCATTTGAGTCCAGACAGGCCAACCATTTGACCCAACGCATCGCTCATGAGTGGGGGGATTGCCTAGAGCCTGCTCTTGACCAGAACGGACATGCGGTCTATGAGCTATCTGGCAAGTCCTACGCCGTGATCAGGTCGCTGTCAGCAGAGCAACTGGGAGAGGTGGCTACAGAGCTAAGAGGAAAGACTATAGATGTTATCACGCTTAGGGCATCTCCTCAACAATTACCAAAGCTTTTAGCGACCAACGGCATTTACCCGGCTTATCAGATGCCTAAAAAAAGCTGGGTCAGTGTCGCACTGACGGGTGAGTTAGCTGACGATAGTTTGTGGAACTTGCTAGTGTCCAGTCGTCAGATGGCCCAAAATACCAGTCTAGCCAATCCTAATGGTCCAGACTATTGGGTAATCCCAGCTAATTTGGCTTATTATGACATTGATGCGGAATTTGCTGCCAATCAGGAGATTCTATGGACGCAAAAGGCATCTGTTCGTCCAGGAGACTATGTGTTTATCTATATCACAGCTCCTGTCAAATCCGTACGATATGCTTGCCAAGTGTTGGAAACGGATATCCCTAATCAAGGGTACCGAGAAAATCCAACTATTGATCGCCTGATGTCCTTAAGGTTATTAGCACAATACCCAGATGGCCTTTTTTCTCTTGATGTTCTCAGCTCACATGGGGTAAAGGCGGTTAGAGGGCCAAGACGACTGACGCCACAGTTGATTGCCTTTTTAAAAAAACAGCACTTTTTGAGGTCAAGTGCAGAGAGTAATGACTAAAAACGAACGTCAAAGCAGTGTGTTTAAGAAAGAAAAGACTAAATAAACCAATTTAGTCTTTTCTTTTGCTTTTAATAAGTGTATAATAATCATAATATTTTTTATTTTTCTAAGAATTAGGACGGATAAGAGATAAATCGTGACTCAGTCACACCCATTTTTTAAGGAGGAGCTATGAAGAAAAGTTTTATTCATCAACAAAAGGAGATTTCTTTTGTCAAAAATACATTCACCCAGTATTTAATTGATAAACTTGATGTCGTTGAAGTGCAAGGCCCTATTTTGAGCCAGGTCGGGGATGGGATGCAAGACAATTTGTCAGGCATTGAAAACCCTGTATCGGTCAACGTTCTTAACATTCCAGATGCTACGTTTGAAGTTGTGCATTCATTAGCTAAATGGAAGCGTCACACTTTAGCACGTTTTGGATTCAATGAGGGTGAGGGTCTTGTTGTAAACATGAAAGCTCTCCGTCCTGATGAAGACTCTCTAGATCAGACCCATTCAGTCTATGTCGATCAATGGGACTGGGAAAAAGTGATTCCAGATGGCAAGCGTGACTTAGCCTACCTGAAAGAAACGGTTGAAACCATCTATAAGGTCATTCGTTTAACAGAGTTAGCAGTCGAAGCCCGTTACGATATTGAGGCAGTCTTGCCTAAAAAAATTACTTTTATCCATACAGAAGACTTGGTTGCCAAATACCCTGATTTGAGTCCTAAAGAACGTGAAAATGCGATCACTAAAGCATTTGGTGCTGTCTTTTTGATTGGTATCGGTGGGATTTTGCCAGATGGCAAGCCCCATGATGGACGTGCGCCTGATTACGATGACTGGACGAGTGAAACCTCAGAAGGCTATCGTGGTTTGAATGGAGATATTTTGGTTTGGAATGACCAACTAGGTTCAGCCTTTGAGCTGTCTTCAATGGGAATTCGTGTTGACGAAGACGCCCTCAAGCGTCAAGTTGAAATCACAGGAGACCAGGATCGTCTTCAGTTTGATTGGCACAAATCGTTGCTAAACGGTCTTTTCCCTCTAACGATTGGTGGCGGGATTGGTCAATCGCGTATGGCCATGTTCTTATTGCGTAAAAAACATATTGGAGAAGTGCAAACCTCAGTATGGCCAAAAGAAGTGCGTGACACCTACGACAATATTTTATAAGAAAAGTAGCTAGAAGATCTCTTTCTAGCTTTTTGTTTGCTGATTTATCAACAAGAGCTAATGAGATAAGAAAAATGGTCTGAGGAATAAAGCACTATTTGATAGCAAATTAAGGGAATATTTTGGTATAATAGCAGGTATGAGAATTGTATCAGGTGAATTTGGAGGGCGTCCCTTGAAGACGCTCGAAGGTAAAACAACACGACCGACTTCTGACAAGGTTCGTGGCGCTATTTTTAATATGATTGGTCCTTACTTTGATGGCGGGCGTGTTCTAGACTTGTTTGCAGGCTCAGGCGGTTTAGCAATCGAAGCTATCTCAAGAGGCATGTCACAAGCTGTCTTAGTGGAGCGTGACCGTAAGGCACAAGCCATCATCACACAAAATATTGATATGACCCAAGCACCACAACAATTTACCTTGTTGAAAATGGATGCTGAGAGAGCTATCAATCAGCTATCAGGGCAATTTGATTTGGTTTTACTGGACCCTCCGTATGCCAAAGCGTCGATTGTCTCAACTATTGAGGCCTTGGCTGACAAGGGCTTGCTGAGTGAAGAGGTCATGGTGGTTTGTGAGACTGACAAGTCTCTTGTTTTGCCAGAAGAGATTGCAGGTTTAGGCGTATGGAAAGAAAAAAAATATGGAATTAGTAAGGTAACTGTTTATGTCAACTAAAATTGGACTTTATACGGGCTCTTTTGACCCGGTCACCAATGGGCACTTAGATATCATCACGCGAGCAAGCAAGCTTTTTGACCATGTCTATGTTGGTATTTTTTACAACCCTCATAAGAAAGGTTTTTTTGATTTAAATATGCGGACTCGTATCTTGACCGAAGCTGTCCAAGACTTAGAAAACATCACAGTGGTGACAGCAGAAAATCGTTTGGCAGCAGAACTAGCCAAGGAATTACAAGTGACTCACATGGTGAGGGGACTGCGCAATCCGACTGATTTTGAGTACGAGTCAAATTTGGAATATTTCAACCATCGTCTGGAACCATCGATTGAAACGGTTTATTTTATCGCCAATCACGAGTTGCAACCCATTAGTTCTAGTCGCATCAAGGAGTTGCTTCATTTCAATGCCTCAATTGAAGGATTAGTCCCTCAGTCTGTTATTAATCAAGTGGAGAGAATGCATGAAAATCACTAAAATATTGTATCGTATTAAATGGTGGCTAGCTGGATTAGTTGCCTTACTAGGAGTGCTAGTAGTCTTTTTATTTCCCCTCCCTTATTACATCGAGATGCCTGGCGGAGCCTATGATATTCGACCAGTTGTGACAGTTAATGGCAAAGAAGACAAGGCAAAAGGCTCTTATCAATTTGTTGCCGTTAGTCTCATCAGAGCGACCCCAGCTCATATCATCTACGCATGGCTGACGCCTTTTACAGAAATCAAATCCGCTGAAGACACCACAGGCGGTTATAGCGACGCTGATTACATGCGCATTAACCAATTTTACATGGAAACGTCACAAAACGAAGCAGTCTTTCAATCCCTCACTTTAGCTCATAAGCCTGTTAACCTTGATTATAAAGGGGTCTACGTTTTAGATATCAGCAAAGACTCTACCTTTAAAGACTCCCTCCACTTGGCAGATACGGTCACAGGGGTCAATGGAAAAGAGTTCAAGAGTTCAGCAGATCTGATTGCTTATGTTGCAGGCTTGAAGGTAGGTGATAAAGTCACGGTGCAATTCACCTCAGCAGGTCAGTCCAAATCTGATACTGGAAAAATCATCAAGCTAAAAAATGGGAAAAACGGTATTGGCATTAGCCTGATTGACCACACCCAAGTTAGCTCAGAAGATAAAATTGAATTTAAGTTAGAAGGCGTCGGAGGACCAAGTGCTGGTTTGATGTTTACCCTGAATATTTATGACCAAATCAATCAGGAAGATTTGCGCAAAGGACGAGTGATTGCAGGAACAGGAACCATTGATAAAGATGGCAAAGTTGGAGATATTGGAGGAGCTGGGCTCAAGGTCGTTGCTGCTGCAAAGGCTGGAGCAGATATTTTCTTTGTTCCCAACAATCCTGTGGACAAAGACATCAAAAAAATTAATCCTAAAGCCATTAGCAACTACGAAGAAGCTAAAAGAGCAGCCAAAAAGTTACAAACCACGATGAAAATCATTCCCGTCAAAACGGTTCAAGAAGCCGTGGCTTACCTTAAACAATAAACAGAAGGTTCATTGCTTAGCAATGGGCTTTTTTGTTTGGGAAGTCGTTGACAAGCAAAAAGAAAACGGTTACAATATCTTTATGAGAACGTTCCCATAGTTGATCGAAAGAGGAGGAGGGGTATTGGCAACAATCAAACAAGTCGCTCAAGAAGCTGGACTGTCAAAGTCAACGGTCTCGCGATACATTTCAAAAAAAGGGTATGTGTCAGAGGAGGCTAGTCAAAAAATTCAAGCAGCAATTGACAAACTGCACTATAGCCCAAATGTGTTGGCCCAGTCGTTGAAAACGAAGAAAAATCAACTGGTTGGCTTATTACTACCTGATATTTCCAACCCTTTTTTCCCGCGTCTAGCTAGGGGTGCCGAGGAATACCTCAAAAAAAAGGGATACCGTGTCATGCTAGGAAACATTTCAGACAGTGACGCTTTAGAAGAAGAGTATGTTCACGTCCTTTTGCAAAGCAACGCATCAGGGATTATTACCACTCATGATTTTACAAGGCGTTATCCTGATTTACCGATCCCGGTGGTTGTGGTTGACCGGGTTGACCAAGAAACACGATACGGTGTTTTTTCAGATAATAAGGCTGGGGGGCGTTTGGCAGCTGAAAAAATTTGGCAGGCTGGGACAAAAGAGGTTCTCCTCATCAAGGGCCCTCTGGATAATGCAGAAAACATAAGCCAGCGTTTTCAAGCTAGTTTAGATTATTTGACAAGAAAAGACGTTTTGATTCGTGTCTGTGATAGTCACAGCTTTGATTTTGAGCATATTCAGCTAGAAGCCAGTTCCTACCTCACGCAATACCCAGCTGTTGATAGCATTATTGCACCATCTGATAGCCATGCCATTGCTTATATCCATGAATTGCACGCAAGGCAAAAAGCTATTCCAGAGGATGTTCAGATTATCGGCTATGATGATATTTTGATGAGTCGATTTATTTACCCATCTCTATCAACCATTCATCAATCATCTTATCTCATGGGGTATTATGCTGCTGAAATGGTTTATAACATTGCCAACCATTTGCCTATACCGACTCATCGGATGAGGCTACCTGTTCATTATGTTGAACGCGAGACATTAAGGAGGAAAAATGACTAATATTGTTGTTATCGGCAGTATCTCCATGGACTTAATCATGGAAACCACTCGTATCCCTAAACAGGGAGAAACCGTTTTTGGCGACAGCTTTTCCATGTTGCCTGGAGGCAAGGGAGCCAATCAAGCTGTTGCTGTTGGTCGTCTTAGTTCAGATAATGATAGCATTAGCATGTTAGGCGCTGTCGGACAAGATGCTTTTGGACCTATATTATTGAAAAATTTACAAGAAAAAAATCTTTGTATTGACCTTGTGGGAACGGTACCAGGGTCATCTGGCATGGCTCAGATCACCCTATACCAGCAGGACAATCGGATTATCTACTGTCCTGGAGCAAATGGCAAGGTCGATACTAAATTGTGGTCTAAAGAATGGGACGTCATTGGAGCGGCTGATCTGGTGATTCTGCAAAACGAAATCCCTCACGAAAGCAACAAACACATTGCACAGTGGTGTCATGATAGAGCTATCCCAGTGCTGTACAACCCTGCTCCAGCTCGAAAAACTGATATTGAACTGTTGGAATGGGTCACCTATATCACCCCGAATCAGCATGAGGTTCAGGAACTTTTCCCAGAATATTCTTTAGAGGAAGCATTACAACGTTACCCCAACCAATTAATTGTGACCTTAGGCAAGCAAGGATCAACCTATTGCGATGGGGATGCTATTCGACAGATACCAGCGATTAAAACCGAGGCATTGGACACGACCGGCGCTGGGGACACCTTTAATGGTGCTTTGGGATATGCTATTTCAAAAGGGCTTTCCTTAGATTCAGCTCTAGGTTTCGCGACCTTGGCAGCCCATTTATCGGTTCAAAAATTTGGCGCGCAAAATGGCATGCCGCATTTATCAGACATGAAGGAGCATGAGGCTTATGAAAAAGCATGGGATTTTGAATAGTCATTTGGCAAAAGTGGCAGCTGATCTTGGGCATACCGATTGGGTTTGCATTGGTGACTTGGGACTGCCTGTACCAGACGGGGTTCCAAAAGTTGATTTAGCGGTGGTGCCTGGCAGTCCGAGCTTTCAGGAAGTTCTAGACATGTATTGTGACAATATTGTCGTTGAAAAGGTGATTTTAGCTGAAGAAATCAAAACCATTAATCCCAAGCAACTGCAACAGTTACTAGAGAGACTTTCTGAGGAGGTTCAGGTAGAATATGTCAGTCACGCAGAGCTAAAAGCCCTGACCAAAAATGCCAAAGCAGTCGTAAGGACTGGGGAAAATACGCCCTATTCAAATGTCATCTTACAGTCAGGAGTCACCATTTAGAAAGGATTGCATCATGAAAATCAGCATGACAAATATTTCCAAATCCTTTGGGGACAATAGGGTATTAGAAAAAATTGATTTGGTCTTGCAATCAGGGGAAGTTCATGCGCTCATGGGGGAAAACGGTGCTGGAAAATCAACCTTAATGAACATTTTGACAGGTTTATTTCCTGCCAATTCAGGCGATATCCTAATTGATGGAAAAAAGATGCAATTTTCCAATCCTCGCGAGGCTGAGCATTACGGCATTAGCTTTATTCACCAAGAGTTAAACACCTGGCCTGAAATGACCGTTTTAGAAAACCTGTTTTTAGGACGTGAGCTTAAGACAGCCTTTGGCTTTTTAGATGAAAAAGCCATGAGGTTAAAGGCACAGCAGACTTTTGAACAATTAGGTGTCAATCTACCACTTGATAAAGAAATCGGACGGTTGTCAGTAGGGCAGCAGCAAATGATTGAAATTGCCAAGAGCTTGCTGTCTCAAGTTTCTCTATTAATCATGGATGAACCAACAGCAGCTTTGACAGAGCGTGAGACGGAGCTATTGTTTGGAGTCATTCGACGGTTAAAAGAAAAAGGAGTAGGTATTGTCTATATCTCACATCGCATGGAAGAAATCTTTAAGATTACAGACCTTATCACGGTGATGCGAGACGGTGTCATCGTTGACACCAAGCCAACCAGTGAAACACACCCAGACGAGCTGGTGAAAAAAATGGTTGGACGTGACATCAACGATTATTATCCTCAAAAAACAGCTTCTATTGGACCAGTGGTTTTTGAAGTTCATCAGCTATCTGGCGATGGCTTTAGGGACGTTTCCTTTCAGGTTAAAAAAGGAGAAATACTGGGCTTCTCAGGGTTGATGGGTGCAGGTCGCACGGAGGTTATGCGAGCCATTTTTGGCATGAGTCAGAAAAAATCTGGTCAGGTTAAGCTAGACGGAAAGCCATTAGAAATTACAAATCCAATGCAAGCCATTAAACAAGGCGTTGCCTTTTTGACAGAAAACCGCAAAGAAGAGGGCCTTGTTTTAGATTTTAGCATCAAAGATAATATGATTTTGCCCAATATCAAAGAGTTTAGTCCTCATGGGTTCTTTGATGACGCCACAAGTACTAGCTTTGTTAACCAATTGATCACGCGCTTGCAAATTAAATCAGGAACTCCTGATTTGCCTGTTGGTCACCTCTCAGGAGGTAATCAACAAAAAGTGGTCTTAGCCAAGTGGATAGGAATAGGGCCTAAGGTTCTGATTTTAGATGAACCGACCAGAGGTGTTGACGTTGGGGCTAAAAGGGAAATCTACCAACTGATTAATGAATTAGCTGAAAGAGGCATACCAATTATTCTAGTATCCTCTGATTTACCTGAGGTGTTGGGAGTGAGTGACCGAATCATCGTGATGCATGAAGGAACAGTTGCTGGAGAACTAGACCGTCAAGAAGCTAGTCAAGAAAAGGTTATGCAATTAGCCACAGGAGGAAACTAAAGTGAAACAAGTGATGAAATATCTGTCAGAGTTGACCACTTTGATGGCACTTATTGGATTGATGGTTGTTATCACGGTAATGAATCCAAACTTTTTAACCACTAATAATTTATTAAATTTATTGTTACAAGTCACGGCAAATGGCTTCATTGCATTTGGGATGACCTTTGTTATCTTGACAGGAGGGATAGATTTATCTGTAGGGTCTATGCTCGCCTTGTCTAGTGCTCTATCTGCAGGTCTTATCGCATCTGGAGTACCTGTCCCTATAGCGATAGTATTAGCTGTCGGGCTAGGTGCCCTATTAGGCATGCTTAATGGACTCTTAATCGCCTATGGAAGGCTAGCGCCTTTTATTGTTACCTTAGCCACCATGACCATTTTCCGAGGGGCTACCTTGGTGTATACCAATGGAAACCCAGTGACCAAAGGGCTAACAGATTCCTTTTTGTTCCAATTTTTAGGTCAAGGTTACGTGGTAGGGATTCCATTTCCAGTTATTTTGATGGCTATTGTCTTTGTCTTGCTTTACGTATTGCTTCATAAAACAGCTTTTGGGAAGTCTGTTTATGCTTTAGGAGGCAATGAAAAGGCAGCATATATTTCAGGAGTCAACCTAAACAAGGTCAAGGTGATGATTTATACTATTTCAGGGATGATGGCTGCCATTTCTGGCCTCATTGTCACATCACGTTTGAGCTCAGCTCAGCCTACAGCAGGGACGACCTATGAAATGGATGCCATCGCAGCGGTTGTTTTAGGAGGAACTTCACTTGCTGGAGGAAAAGGACGCATCTTAGGAACCTTGATTGGTGCTTTGATTATTGGTGTGCTAAACAATGGTTTAAATATCATTGGCGTGTCTGCTTTTTGGCAACAAGTGGTTAAAGGAGTCGTGATATTAATTGCGGTGTTACTAGATCGCTTTAAAGCCGTTAATTAACGAGTTGTCTCAAAGCCTTAAAAAAGTTATTCATCAACTAAACCAAAGGAGAAAAACATGAAACTTAGAAAAAGAATTGGTCTAATGGCTGCGCTATTATCAGTCGTTTTAGTTTTAGGGGCTTGTGGAAAAACAGGTCTAGGAAATGCGTCTCAGGAGTCAAAAACCGTACAGAAAAAAGCTGCCCGTGATTTGAAGCTAGGAGTTTCCATTTCAACCACCAACAACCCTTATTTTGTTGCGATGAAAGATGGCCTAAGCCATTATGCCGAGAAAGAAAAAGTGACCATCAAGATTACTGATGCCCAAGATGATGCTGCGCGCCAAGCTAATGACGTGCAAACCTTTGTCAGTCAAAATGTTGACGCTATTTTGATTAATCCTGTTGACTCTGATGCCATTGTTCCTGTCATTAAAGCTGCTAACACAGCAAATATTCCAGTTATCCTTATGGACCGAGGCAGTAATGGTGGCGAGGTATTGACAACCGTAGCCTCAGATAATGTGGAAGCTGGCGCAATGGCTGCTGATTACATTGTCAAAGAACTCGGAGAAAAAGCTAAAGCATTTGAATTATCAGGTGTTCCAGGGGCGTCAGCCACTGTTGACCGTGGAAAAGGCTTTAACAAAGTAGCCAAAGAAAAACTAGACATCCTATCTAGTCAGTCTGCTAATTTTGACCGTGCCAAAGCACTAAATACCGCACAAAACATGATTCAAGGGCACAAAGATGTTCAAGTAATCTTTGCCCAAAATGATGAAATGGCTCTAGGAGCAGCACAAGCGGTCAAAGCTGCTGGTCTTGAAAACATTATGATCATCGGTATTGATGGCGAACCAGATGCTCACCAAGCGATTGAAAAAGGAGAGTTATCAGCAACGATTGCTCAACAACCAGCAAAAATGGGAGAAATTGCCATCCAAGCAGCAATTGATTTCTACCAAGGAAAAACAGTTAAGAAAAAAACCATCTCACCTATTTTTCTTGTCACTAAAGAGAACGTCAAGAAATATCAGTGGTAAGTGTTCATAAAAAATCAAAAAGAAGAACCGGTGAGGTTCTTCTTTTTATCACTTCAATCAATTGAGTGTCCGTACGGACAGCGCATCTGATTACAAAAATCAAAAAATAGTGTATAATAAAGCAGTTATGGTCAACGTAATGTCTGACCGAATCCCTATTTTTAAAGGTGATAATCGGACGCATCACATGGATATATGCCATTATGTGTTACCTAATCAAAAACACTAATCTCTCAATGAATAATAACGATTCTTAAGAAAGGAGTCGCATGAAAAAAGAAATTTCACCAGAAATGTATAACTACAATAAGTTTCCTGGGCCAGAATTTGTCCATTTCGACAATCACGTTAAGGCGGCAGATATAGACTTGTTGCTATTAGAAAATGAAAAAAATGCCTTTAACACCACAAGTTTTTCGCAGCGCTTTACAGATATTTTACTAAAATATGATTATATTGTAGGCGACTGGGGCAATGAACAATTGCGCTTAAAAGGCTTTTACAAAGACAAAAATGATGTCAAAAAAACAAGTCGTATTTCACGCTTAGAAGATTACATCAAAGAATTTTGCAATTTTGGTTGTGCTTACTTTGTTTTGGAAAATCCGACGCCAAAAGAAATAGTATATGAAGAAGAGCGTCCACCAAGACGTCGCAGAAGCTCCAAGGCTAACCGCAGAAAGCCTCAGCAAGGGCAAGGTAAAGATAGCAAAGGACCTGTTGTCAACGTCAAGTCAAAAAAAGTAACCAAAGAAAGCATGCTTGAAAAGCAGACCTTTGTTAGCAAAAAACGAAAAGAGTCTTCAAAACCAGCTGCTAAACCAAAGCGTAGTCAACCTACCCAACAGCCAGCTAAAGGCAAGTCTGACCATTTTATTATCAGAAAGAAGGACAATTGATTCATGAAACCATCAATCTACGGCTTAACACGTGACGAGTTAATCGCTTGGGCACTTGAGCGTGGCCAAAAAAAATTCAGAGTAACTCAAATCTGGGACTGGCTCTATAAAAAGCGAGTGCAATCATTTGAGGACATGACCAATATCTCAAAAGACTTCATTGCTTTATTATCCGATGCCTTTTGCATCAATCCATTGAAGCAAAAAATTGTTCAAGAGTCAGCAGATGGTACTGTCAAGTACTTGTTTGAACTGCCAGATGGCATGCTGATTGAGACGGTTTTGATGCGTCAACACTATGGTCACTCTGTTTGTGTGACCACTCAAGTAGGCTGTAACATTGGTTGCACTTTTTGTGCCAGTGGTTTGATTAAAAAACAGCGAGATTTGACCAGCGGAGAAATCACTGCGCAAATCATGATGGTGCAAAAATACTTTGACGAGCGTGCTCAAGACGAACGTGTCAGCCACGTTGTTGTGATGGGGATTGGAGAGCCGTTTGACAATTACGATAATGTCATGCGTTTCCTTCGCACGATTAATGATGACAATGGTTTAGCCATAGGAGCTCGTCACATTACCGTGTCTACCTCAGGTCTTGCTCACAAGATTCGTGACTTTGCAAACGAAGGGGTTCAAGTGAACTTGGCGGTATCCTTGCACGCGCCAAACAATGAGTTGCGCTCAAGTATTATGCGTATCAATCGTTCTTTCCCGTTG
Organism: Streptococcus phocae; assembly: GCF_001302265.1. GTDB lineage: Bacteria > Bacillota > Bacilli > Lactobacillales > Streptococcaceae > Streptococcus > Streptococcus phocae. The sequence goes on from NZ_LHQM01000013.1 coordinate 26,481, forward strand.
GAAAAACTGTTTGCTGCCATTGAGTACTATATTGAAACCACTAATCGTCGTGTCACCTTTGAGTACATCATGCTAAATGAAGTGAACGATGGCGTCAAACAAGCTCAGGAACTGGCAGATTTGACCAAGAATATTCGCAAGCTATCTTATGTGAATTTAATTCCTTACAACCCTGTTTCAGAGCATGACCAATATAGCAGAAGCCCTAAAGAACGCGTATCAGCCTTTTACGATGTGTTGAAGAAAAATGGGGTTAACTGTGTTGTGCGCCAAGAGCATGGAACGGATATTGATGCAGCTTGTGGGCAATTGCGCTCAAACACAATGAAAAAAGAGAAACAAGACTCAGCTCAAACAGCTAAAGCTCAAACAGCTAAAGCTTAAGCAGCCCATGATAGATTTAACAGGATTTCTTAGCCCTAATCATAAGCAAAAAAAGCAATTGCTAGTTTTATGGCTGGTGTCGATTCTTGCCGTGATGGGTCTGTGTTTCACTCCACAACCTCATCTGTTTCAAGGGATTCAAACACCCAATGTGTTAGCTATTGGTCGTCTTCGTCTTTTGCTGGTTCCTTTAAACAGCCTGTGGTCTTTGGGACAACTCAAGGATTTGTCAGAGGTGCTATGGATACTGTCACAAAACGTCATGAACATCTTTTTGCTTTACCCAACGGTTTTTCTAACCCATTGTTTATCAAAAAAGTGGCACAGTGCAGTTAAGAGTTTTCAGCTAGGTTTTTTGATGAGTCTTGGAATCGAGGTGACCCAGCTGATATTAGATATTCTAGTTGATGCCAACCGTGTTTTTGAAATCGATGACCTCTGGACCAATGCCTTGGGCGCTTTATTTGCTTACTACAGTTACCATTTTTTGGTTAAAACCTTACAAAACTAAAAACAGTTAATCCAAACACCTTGTCTTGCACAGGGTGTTTTTTGCACAAAAATTTCAGAAAAAATAAAAATACACATGTAATTAAATAAAATTTAAACAAAAATTATTAAAATTAAACTTAGTTAAAAAATGCAAAGAATATCATTTTTTTGTTGTGAAATTATTTACAAAGTTACATTAAAGTTTTATAATATAAGTGATAGGAGATAGGTAAGCATCGATTTGAGATGTAAAAGTACAGCTAGTCATTGTTTTACACCCATCTTATACCTGAGCGTTAACAAGCCCCTCTAGCAGAGGTTTCTGTTAATAAAAAAATCAGATAGTGATTGTCTACCTAACTTCTATCACTTATTGATACCCACATTGATAATAATGCAAGGAGGAAACATTATGCTTAAATTAAATTCTAATGTTATGGCTGCTAGTGTTGCTGAAGCAACTCAAGTTGCCCCAGGCGGTTGTTGCTGTTGTTGCTGTTGTTCTTGCTGTGTGTCTGTGAATACTGGTAGTGGTAGTTCATCTGGAGGTTCACCAAGTCTTCAACTTCCTAAACAATAACCCTACCTGAGTCAGTTTATTAGTAGGCTTTAGCAGAAAATGTGTTAGTAACTAGCTGTTAATGAGTTTTTAACTAAGGCCCTCTAATAACTACCTGTGATGCTAGTGCTAGAGCCCATCTGGCAACAGGACAACATTGTGTCCTTGTTACATGGGTTGTAGCTGCTAATATCACACCCCCCAGATCTCTCTCTGGGAGATTTGCAAACCGTTTGGTGAGCAATATCAAATTGATGAGCTAATGTTATGGAGAGAGTCAGAATCCTTGATGAGAGGTGTTCTGGTTTAACATGGTATTGTTAGTGGTAATGCGTAAGTGTCTGTGAATACTTACGCATTACTATTATCTATAATAACGAAAATTAGGAATAGTCTTATGCCATTTTTTACCAAAGAAAAGTCCTCACCCCCTGAACAAGCTAAGCTTTCTGTTGAGGATGCTCGCCAATTATTTGAATTTAACACCAATCACTTTTCTTTTTCTGATTACCATCATCAGACGGTGCTAAAAACATCTAAACAGCTCGTTGCTCAGCACTTGATGCCATATGAGTTTGATAATTTGAGTCAACGCTTTCTACAAAATTATAAAAGCAACAACGATTACCTAGGCTTTGAAGTGAGTGTTTCTGAGTTCTTCACGGATTCGGCGATGACAACCTTTAGCAGTAGCCAGTATTTCGAGGATAGTGGTCATATCATTAGCTTGCCAAAAGCTAAAAAACTCTCTGTTGCTTTATCGACTTGTATTGTGAAAAGGCGTAGCCAGCGACAATTTAAAGACCTAGAGATGTCTTTACAAGACCTTGCCAATCTCCTGTATTATGCCTGTGGCGTTAACGATGAGGTTGCCATCAAACCAGGTAGTGATCAAAAAATACCACTGAGAAATTGTGCTTCTGGAGGTGGCTTGTACCCAATCACGCTATTTTTCTACGCACGTCATATAGAACAGTTAACAGATGGCTTTTATGAGTACCTACCTTATCAGCATGCCTTGAGATGTCACCAATTATCTGATGAAGACATCAGGACATTTGCAGAATTTGGCACTATCAATGCCCAAGATAGCAACCTGGTTTTGATTTATGCTTATGATTATCTAAAAAACACTAGAAAATATGGAAATCAAGCGACTGCTTATGCCTTTATCGAAGCAGGAGAAATTGCTCAAAACATCCATCTGACTGCCCTAGCCTTAGTTTATGGTAGCTTGGATATTGGTGGCTATAATAAAGAATATTTAGAAGAAAAACTAGGTTTAGATGGGTTGAGCCAACACGTTATCCACATGACAGTTGTCGGAAATAAGGAGTTTTAATGAAATATCAATTAAATAGTAATGTTCGCATTGTCCAATTTAATGAAACCTTTTGTTTTAGAAAAGGTATTTGGGATTTTAACGAAGCTAGTTTGGATACGAGCCAAGAGTCCCAAGAGTTAAAGGCTGTTTTAAGCACCATTGTGTCAGACCTATTCAAGGGAGAGGCTGTTGACTTATCTGTTTTTGAAAGTCAATTAGATGCAACTGATTTTGCCAAATTAACTGAGGTTATTGACGCCTTGTACTACAGTGATTTTTTGATGGATGAGGATGCTCATAATCTTCAAGAAAATATCATGAAAGTCCTGTTGGGGAATTTCAGATTTATGATAGGCCCTGAAAAAACCATGAATCCTGAGCCTATTTTATTTATCAGCGATATTGACTTTGTCAATGCATCTGCCTTGGCTTTGTCAAAAGAACTTGGACTCAGCCTTGAAGTCGCTAGCGATGACTTAAAGGACCTGATTCAAGAAACAGATGTCTCATCACGTTTAGATGCCTTGACACATCGCCAAAACATGCGCCTTTTGAGCGACAAACTGTCTGCTTACCAAGCCATCGTGGTTTGCCAACAACGGCTGAACATCACGATGGTTCGCCACTTAAATGAAGTGATTGTGGCACTAAAAAAACAATTACTGCTAGGCTATGTGGACGGTCCCTTTATCCATGTTTGTGCCTTGAACCCACCTAAAACAGCAGATTTTGATAGCTTAGAGCGCCGCGTCTTAGCAAGGCTACAAGACCATACCTTGTACCAGCAATTTGCCAATCAGATGCTACCAGCGACCCAATCCGTGAGTCAAGCCTTTTTGCCGTTACTGAACATTTTGATGAATCTCCTGCTTAGCGAAGCCTTTCTTGTTGCTCGTACTGGTAGCTCCAAGTTTGAAGGACGACTCCTCAGCATTTACTTACCAACACTAGAAATCCAAGTACAAGACATTTTGAAGATGTCTAACTCTCAAGCGCAAGGAGCACTGGCAAAACTCAAATACGAAGACCAGCAAATTGCAACACGAGAAGTGGTAAAAGCTCTGCTCAAAGAAGATGAGGTGTAATCCTATGTTGAGATATTACCCATCATTTAACCATGTGTTTTCGGAACTTCGTACCCTGAGTGGCAATAGAACAGGCATTTTAAATCAGTCTCAAGCTCCTATTTGCAACCATCGTCATGACGCTTACCTCAAAAGTGTGACTGGACAAATGCCTGACTACCACAAGCAATTCATTGGTGACGATAGTCAAGTGGCCTATCATATCATTGGTTATGGCAGCCATTACGAAGAAGCACTCATCAAATATTTTGGGGAGAGCATTGAGCGTTATGCCACTATTATCGCTGGAGAACTATTATCTGAAAGAACTATCTATGCTTCTTATCGTGAATTGAGCCAGTCGTATCGGGTCATGTCCTTGGATTATTTGAGGGTGTTTACACCAGAGCAAATTGAAAGAAGCAAGTCTTTTGGCATGAACATGTGTGAAAAAGTCATCACTGAAGATGATGTCCTAGGTTGGGTAAAATGCCCGATGCTCTTTGAAGATGAGGACATGTATGTTCCTGTGCAAATGTTGTGCGTGGGTTACACTCCTAATCACGACGCTGGGGAGGTGCATGCTATCCCAGGATTTTCAACAGGTACAGCGTCTCATAAAAGCCTTGAGGCGGCAATGTGTAACAGCCTGATTGAGTATCTTCAGATTGATTCTATGATGTTGAGCTGGCACACGAAAAAACCTTGCCGTCGCATTCACATAGATGATCCAGACGTCTTAGAACTTTTAGAAGAAGCGCGATTAGGAGTTGATAGCCTTTACGAGATTATTCCTATCGATATGACGGTGGGTGAGGACAACCCTCTGTACACTTTTGGCATTATTTTAAAAAATAAACATCAAGAAGCTCCTTATCTTCTTTTTGGGGTTCAAGCAGGTCTTGACCCAAAAGAAACGCTTTTGAGAGGCATCATGGAAGCATCTGCGATTAGCTATAGTTATTATTATAGCTTGTTGTATAATAGACCATCCTTGTCAAAGATTGAGAGCCCAGAACCGCAGTTTTTAGACTTGGACAGCAATGTGTTTTATTACGCCCATCCAAAACAATTAGAGGAAAAATGGAAAGCCTTTGAGCCACTCATCTCAGGAGAGGTCAGTCTGAGTTCGTTCAAAGATAATAGTGGGCAGTCTAAAAAAGATGACTTAAAAATATTGTTAGCCTATACTAAAAAAGTCAGTCCAGAAGCTGTCTTTTTAGACATGACACCGCCAGAAACCGTTGAAAAGGGCTGGTGTGTGACACGTGTTCTGATGCCAGAATTACTTGAAATGTGCATTCCTGCCTTTCCTTTTGCAAATCACCCACGTATGAAAGCCTTCGGAGGTGTGACCAATGAGCATGTCCATCCTATGCCTTAGCCTTTGTGGTTTACTTGCTACCTTAGCGCCGTCTATTGCGATGCAGGCTATTTTTGGAAAAACAGCCTCTGACTATGGGTTTAATCTCGAGCGTTTTTTAAAAGCGATTAACGCTTACTATGGCTTGGTTTTGTTAGGTATTGCCTTTTTGAGCCCGGCATTTTTTGAACAACAGCCTGGTTTGTCAATGGCAGAGCTAGTGATTTCAGTCACTCTTATTCTTGTGGTCTTTGTGCTAGAAGTGGGTTTCTTGCATGCTTTGCAGTGCAAAAAAGCAAGGCGCTTGCTTCCTTTAAAGTTATCTTTTATGGGAACGAGCTCTAGCATCGGAGGCTTGATAGGTACCTTGACTTTGGCAGCCTTTGAAGAAGTGACGTATCGATGGCTTTGGTTTGGCATTCTGTTAAGAATATGGCATTTGCCGTTAATTTTGGTCATTTTAATCAGCACTTTATGCTATGCCTTAAACCACCTTCTGATGGGGAGTGCCATTTTTTATTCTAAGTTATTGACTGGGTTGAGCTATGGCATCATTTACGGCATGACCATGAGTATTTGGTCAGTTCTCATTGTACACGTTGGTGGTAATTTATTAGTAGGAGGCCTCAGCCTTTATCAAGCAAGGAGGAGGTTGCAATGATTCTTACTTCATTAATGATTGTGCTCCTTTTGTTAGCAGGTGCTACCCTTGTTTTACGAAGACCATCGAATCGCTTTTTAAGACGTGGTCACCTCAAATTGGTGGATTTAGCATCATATGACCAAATGGTTGACTTAGCTCTTATTAGTTGTCAATGTCTTGCAATAGGTTTTCTGCTGCATCAAACAGGTCAGATAGCTTTAGGCAGTTGGTCCTATGATTGGCACTTTTTAGTGTTTTTACTGCTATATCTAGTGGCATTAGTCGAGATGACACTCTTGCTTTTGATTCTTTTTGTTGATGGTTGTTTGCAAACAGATAGTCGCTTGTTATTTCAAAAGATGCGCTGGCTCAGTTTTGATAGAAATCACCCAAGCTTGAGTATACTTCTTATCTTATTAGCAACTATAGGAGATTTTGTCCTGTATATTGTTTTTTTGAGAGGTACTTTAGCACATAATATGACGGGTATGGGGATAGTCATTTTACTCTATGCCATTAGCAAGGCTGTTTATTTTAGAGGAGGAGTGGCTAAGGTCTTAGCTGTGATGCTCTTTTCAGTCATTGGCTTATGGGTCTTGACAGCGACTGTCTTATATGGCGAATTGAGCGCTATTATCCTGCTACTTGTGACCTACACGTTCATTAGCGTTAAGGAGTAGGTTTTTTGGCGGATTAGAAAAGGAAAATTATGAGTATTGTAGAAATAAAAAATGTAAGCAAAGCTTATTCTAACGGAACAAAAGCCGTGAATCAGGTCTCTTTGACGCTAGAAAAAGGGAAAATCTATGGGCTTTTAGGACCTAATGGTGCTGGGAAATCGAGTTTGATTAATCTCGTGTTAAGTCTGACCAAACTGACTTCTGGAGACATTAGCTTATTAGGGCATAGTGTCAAAGACCTCAAAAAAATTAGTTCACAAATTGGATATGTTCCCCAAGATATTGCTATTTATTCTGATTTAACAGCTTATGAAAACGTGGCTTTATTTGGAGCTTTGTACGGCTTAAAAGGAAAAAACTTAAAAGAGAGTGTTCTTGATAGTTTGGCTTTTGTTGGATTAACCGACCAAGCCTATCAATTTCCTAGTCACTTTTCAGGAGGAATGAAACGACGACTAAATATAGCGTGTGCCTTGGTTCATAAGCCACAATTGATTATCTTTGATGAGCCAACTGTAGGGATTGACCCACAATCTAGAAATCATATTTTAGACTCTATTCGCAGTTTAAATGCAAAAGGCGCTACCGTGATTTATACCACTCATTATATGGAAGAAGTGGAAGCACTTTGTGATTACATTTATATCATGGATCATGGCAAAGTTATCGAAGAAGGCAGTAAGGCAGACCTTGAAGAGCGCTATAAGAAGAGTGTTCCTAGTCATATTTTTGTCACTCTAACCGATAAAGAGTCTGTCCAAAAAATCAATAAGCCTAACTGGCAATTAGTGGAAAAAGAAAATGAAACCTTGGTGATGATCAGCAATGACACGATACCAGAAGTTATTGATTATTTGTTGGCAAATGATATCGGATTTAGCGAAATCAGAAATAACCATTTTAATTTAGAAGAAATCTTTTTACACTTAACCGGTAAAAAATTGAGAGATTAGGGGTTGCTATGCTTTTATTTCAGTTAATCAAAAAAGAAAGCCTTCAAATCTTTAGAAACCGAACTGCTTTTATCATGATGGTTGTTTTTCCAATCCTGATGATTTTGATATTGAGTTTTGCTTTTAAATCAAGCTTTAGTACGACCACAGCAGTTCCTAAATTGAAGGTACACTATCAACTAGAAGGTAAAAAAACAGCTTACCAAGAGGGCTTTGTGACGTTTTTAAAATCACTTCATAAAGAGTTAGGCCTAGAGGCTAAACCGAGCAAAAACCTTGCAGCTGACAAGCAAGACGTCAAGGAAGGTTCGCTAACGGCAGTCCTGGAAGTAAAGCCAAACCAGACCATCAATGTGACTACCAATCGCATTAATCAGCAAAATGCTGATTTGATTAATATGTTAGTAGATACCTATGTTGAAAACGCCAAAACCTATGACTCGATTGAAACCCTTTATCCGCAACTCTTGGCTAAAGTCAAGACTAGAACAGTTGATTATGTCACTGTGCGGTCAACCAAGGTTAATAAAAACATGACATCGTCTGATTATTTTGCCATTTCTATGGTGACGATGATTACATTTTATGGCATAATGTCAGCCATGAACTTGGTTTTGGTTGATTACCAAAAAGGTACCTTGAGTCGTATTCGCTTAACAGGTGTCTCAAGCACCAATGTCTTACTGGGGAAATTAATTGGCGGTATGCTTGCGACAGGTGTCCAACTGACTCTTTTATACCTATTTACCCGCTTTGCCATGCAGGTCAATTGGGGAGATCGTCCCCTAGCTATTATGGGACTCATAGGCTCCTTGGTTTACTTGTCAACAGCTATAGGTATTGGGCTAGCCAGTGGCATTCGCAATGATGTCTTTCTCATTGCAGCATCAAATGTTGTGATTCCCATCTTTGCATTCTTAGGTGGTAGTTACATTCCTTTGAGCGTATTTAATAGCGCGTTGCTTAATCAACTGGCAATGATATCACCAATCAAATGGATGAACGACAGCCTCTTTTACCTTATTTTTGGCGGTTCCTTTAACCCCATTGCCATATCCCTTGCGGTTAATGTGGGCGTAGGCACCTGCTTTATATTATTTGCCTTATTTAGCATGAGAAAGCAGGTGACGCTATGATAGCCTTTATTAAGACACTTTTCATCAAGAAATGCCGTGCTAAATCGAGCTATGTGACCTTTATTTTTCTACCGATTTTGACTACCTTGCTTGCCTTATCGCTGAGTTTTGGAGGGGATGTCCCCGCTAAAATAGGGATTTTAGACAAGGACAATAGTCGCGTGTCAAAAACTTTTGTGAATCATATCAAAGACAATGAAAAATATGATATTTATACCAAGTTAGATGAAAAAGCCATTAATCAGTACCTTCAGGACAAATCGCTAGAGGCTGTTTTAGTACTGGACAAAGGCTTTGAAGACAAGGTGCTGACAGGGCAAACACAAAAGCTACAGTTAGAGGCTGTTGCAGGAAGTCAGACGACAGAGTGGTTCAAAGCACACGTTAACTATTTGTTAGAATATTACAATACCATAGGCGATGTTGCTAAAGGGGATAAGACTATTTTTAACAACATTTTGAAACAGAATAAGGCTTTGCCATACGGTGTTACAAAAAAACAACTGGCAGACCGCTCGCACAGCAAATCGGTCTCAGCTAGAAGTACTGGTTTTTTGTTAATCTTAATGTTGGGAAGTTCTAGTGTAATTTATAGTGCCATCCTCACCGACAAAAACCGTCGGCTATATGACCGTTTGATATTGACTAAAATCACCAAATTACAATACCTCTTGAGTTATGTTTGTCTGGGGCTCTTGGCCTATACCATACAGATTGCCATTATCATTGGTGTTTTGAAAGTAATAAACATTAGTTTCTACATTCCTTGGTATATTTTACTGCTTACTTTCTATTTATATGCATTATTGTCGATAGGCTTTGGTCTATTTGTTGGAGCGGTGTCGCAAAATCCCCAACAAAGTAGCCAATTATCCAATTTGATCATCATGCCTTCGTCAATGTTGGCAGGGTGTTTATGGCCGTTGAGCATCACGCCACCCTACATGCAGGCTATCGGGAAATTACTACCACAAAATTGGGTCTTGTCTATTATCGAAGGCTATCAGTCTGGAGCCAATATCGTTGCAGTAGCTCCTTACTTGCTTGCTTTAGGAGTGATGTCAGCAAGTTTGATTGTGTTTTCTAGTTTACTGATGAAACCGCAAAACACTCAATAAACATTGAATCACCAAGTGCACTAGACACTTGGTGATTTTTGTTTGATTTGTTAGGTTAGAGCAACAAAAGCTCAAATGCAAGACTTGTAACCAAACCAAACGTTAGATAAGGAATAAAAGGAATTGATTTGGCTTTAGAGAAAAAGCAACAAATCAGACCTGTTAGACTTCCTATCTGAACCACCCAAATTAGAGAAATAAACGGTATAGCCAAGGCTAAAGTGGCTAGGTATAAAAAATCTCCTGCACCTATCTGCAGAGGAATTAGACAAGCAAGCATAGCCAAGATCAAAAATCCTAAAGCTGTTGCATTGATGGTGTAAAAAGGCAAAAGAGCAGTGAAGCTCAGCAGCCAAAGGGCCAAAGGATACTCCTTAGCTGTCCAGTCAAATAAACTCAATAGCAGAGACAAACAGACCAGATAAAGTGCTGTCAGAGACAAATAGCCCCAAAGAGTCATTACACAAAGACAGCCAGTAATGACTTCTAAAAAGTTTGGGAAAACAAGGGGCTTACGATAGCAATTGGTAAATGGGCGACACCAAAAAGAAAGCTTGTTAGGCATTGAGGTAAGGATTGTTTTGGTTGCATTGTCCGAAAACCAGTACCAAATGCCTCTTAACCAGTTGCCTAAAAGCATGCCGATATAAAAGATAAAAATAGTTTCCATAACTATTTATTCGAAAATAAGTTAAATACTTGAATTTTTTTGAGCATCGTTATACAATAGACTTATAAAACGATAACGATTCTAATTAAGAGCGTTTTCGTAGTGTCGAATTGCGATGATAGGGCTCTAAACACGGTGGCAATAGCTGCTATGTGACCCCTTGAACATCCGATTCATGCCCTTTTACGATAACATAAGGAGAATGACTATGACAAACACACTTGTTGAAAATATCTATGCCTCAATAACACATAACATTTCAAAAAAAGAAGCTTCAAAAAATGAAAAAACCAAAGCTGTTTTAAATCAAGCAGTAGCAGATCTTTCAGTAGCGGCATCTATTGTTCATCAAATTCACTGGTATATGCGTGGTCCAGGCTTCTTGTATCTTCATCCAAAAATGGATGAATTGCTAGACGGTTTGAACGCAAACCTAGATGTGATGAGCGAACGCTTGATCACTATTGGTGGTGCACCTTATTCAACATTGGCAGAGTTTACACAACACTCTAAACTAGATGAGAGCAAAGGAAGCTTTGACAAATCAATGGCGCAACACTTAGCAAGATTAGTTGAGGTTTACCTATACCTTAACAGCCTTTACGAAGTTGGTTTGACCATTACTGAAGAAGAAGGCGATGACGCTACTAATGACCTATTCACCGCAGCTAAAACTGACGCTGAAAAAATCATTTGGATGCTACAAGCAGAACGTGGACAAGGTCCAGCAATCTTCTAATTTTACGATTTAAGACATTGTTAACAAGACTGAGGAGGAGCCTGAAGGGCCCCTCCTTTTTTGTGACGTGTCCAAATAAAGGGCAGAAACAGAAAATAATCCTAAAAATTCAGAAAGCGATTGCACTATTATCTTGAAATTTTTAGTATAATTTGCTAAAATTTACTTTATATGAAAACATTATATGATGTGCAGCAATTATTGAAACGGTTTGGCATTTTTACCTATATCGGAAAACGTCTCTATGACATTGAGATGATGAAGATAGAGCTTAAACGACTGTATGATAATGGTCTATTAGAAAAAGATGATTATCTTCATGCAGAACTGATTTTGCGACGTGAGCATAAACTAGAAATGGAAAAAGAAGGACGGAAAAATGACTAGAAAATTACTTGGGATTGACTTAGGGGGAACAACTGTTAAATTTGGTGTTTTGACCCTTGATGGAGAAGTGCAAGAAAAATGGGCTATTGAAACAAATGTTTTAGATGGCGGTAAGCACATCGTGCCAGACATCATTGCTTCTTTGAAGCACCGTTTGGAGATGTATGGGCTAACAAAAGACAATTTTGTAGGAATTGGCATGGGCTCTCCAGGAGCTGTGGACAGAGACTCAAATACGGTCACAGGAGCCTTTAACCTTAATTGGAAAGGCACCCAAGAAGTCGGCTCAGTCATTGAAAAAGAGCTAGGAATTCCCTTTGCGATTGATAATGATGCTAATGTAGCGGCTCTTGGCGAACGTTGGGTAGGTGCTGGCGAAAATAATCCTGATGTTGTCTTTATGACTTTAGGAACCGGTGTTGGAGGAGGCATCATTGCAGATGGCAATCTTATCCACGGAGTAGCTGGTGCAGGTGGCGAAATTGGTCACATCATCGTTGAACCACAAAATGGCTTTTTGTGCACCTGTGGGTCGTACGGCTGTTTAGAGACTGTGGCTTCTGCTACTGGTGTGGTCAAAGTAGCTCGTTTGTTAGCGGAGTCCTATGAAGGCGATTCACCTATCAAGGCTGCCATTGATAATGGTGACACTGTTACGAGTAAAGATATTTTTATGGCTGCAGAGTCAGGCGATGCTTTTGCCGATTCTGTGGTAGAAAAAGTTAGTTATTATTTAGGTTTGGCTTCTGCTAATATTTCAAACATTCTAAACCCTGATTCGGTTGTTATCGGTGGAGGTGTTTCAGCAGCGGGAGAATTTTTGCGCTCACGTATTGAGAAATACTTTATGACCTTCACATTCCCACAAGTTAAGCAATCAACCAAAGTTAAAATTGCTGAGCTTGGTAACGATGCCGGTATTATTGGAGCAGCTAGTCTAGCGAGACAGTTTATAGCAGAATAGGAGTTAGCGATGTCACCACTTACAGTTATTGGATGGGCTTTAATAGTTGCCATTATAGCTTATTACATTTGGAATTACTTTACCTTTAAAAAAATGGCTAAGCAGATTGACAACGACACATTTAAAGAACTGATGCGAAAAGGCCAAGTTATCGATTTGAGAGAGCCTTCGGCTTTTCAGAATAAGCACATTTTAGGAGCTAGAAATTTCCCTCCACAGCAGTTTGCAGCCTCCATCACAGCCTTACGCAAGGATAAGCCGGTGCTTTTATATGAAAACATGCAGCCTCAATACCGCATTAAAGCAACGAAACGATTAAGAAAAGCAGGCTTTACAGATATCTATATTTTAAAAGATGGTCTAGATTATTGGGATGGCAAAGTAAAATAAGTCATCAAAAGCCAAAAAAATGATGATAAAAAGTTAGGTAATCGATGAGAATTATTCCGTCAATACCTAGCTTTTTGAGTTTTCATGAGTACAATAAAGAGACCTACTTTAAAGTAGGTCTCTTTATTGTACTAGACTCATTTAACTTCACGTTCTCACCAACTAAAGCTGAGTATAGGGATAGAGATTTTTTGTTTACTCTAAACCATTAGAATTTTTGTGAGATAGTAGCCAATTCCCATCTTCTTGTTTGACAAAGTCTAAATTAACACTTTTATAATCAGATGCTCCCATATTGTCATATGTAACATACATAGAAGTATAGTCTCCTGATGTTGATTCTGATTTATTTTTTGGTTCTCCAAATTTAGCTAAAACGTCGTTGTAATTTGTTCCACCTGCACCACTAAAAGAGTCGCCAACAATAAGTCCATCATAATCTGACTTTTTCCATTTGAAAGATTCTTCGGCTTTCTTTTGATCATCTTTAATTTTCTTATCAACTTTTTTAACAGAATTATCGACGGATTTACTAACTTTATCTAAAGCTGTTCCGTACATTGATTGCGTCACTAATACAATAGCTATTGCTATAATTGAAAGAATAATCCCAATTATAGATAACATTTTATTGTTTTTTCTATTAATTATTAAGGAAGTAAAACCAAGTATTAAAGCTGGTATCGCAATAATGAACGATAAATTGTTTAAGATCGGTATCCAAGATCCTAATAAAGCTAATATGCCCAAAATAATAGCTAAAATTCCCAACATCTTTTTCTCACTTTTGTTTTCCATGAAAACATCTCCTTTCAGCTTGCTTTTAACGTGGTTCAAGCATTACACGTATATATAAATCTAAAATCCTGATAATGGGTTTTAGATTAGTTCTTCTATTCATTTTCATTTAAATTATACCATAGAAGAAGAGTTGTGGAAATTATGGATGCGCGTAAAGAAAGTTTATAGAGGGGTTGAAAATGATGTAAAGCAAAATAGATTAAGATTCTGCAATTTGGTACAAATGTGCACTATCGGCACTCGTTTTTAAGAGTTTCACTGTAAGGATTATTATGAAGTTTAATAGCTTCGGATGTATTTTCTTCAACTCTGATTTATCTATTAATAGATAAATCAGAGTTAGAAAAGGTTCAATAGCTAAAGCAAAATCATTAAATGCATCTTTTTTATGTCTAAAATGTAACAGATTAGAGGTGTTACAAACAGATAAAAAGGTAGTGATTCCTGATTACCCTACGAGGGAATTAGAACTGTGATATTGTGGTGTTAGAGTTGCTGGATGATATATGGACGCAGTTAAAAGGGTGCTAAAAAGGGGTCAAAAATTACGTAAAACTCGATTTTTAATGATTAAAAGAAAGAATTACCACTTAATCAAAACGTTTACTTAGAGCCTTTTAGGGAAAATGCGTGCAATTTTAATCAGCAAGTGTTATACTTATCTAGTTAAAAATATTTATGCTACAAGAGGAAAAAATGACAAAATTTAGAGAAGATATCCGTAACGTTGCAATCATTGCTCACGTTGACCACGGAAAAACTACACTCGTTGATGAATTACTAAAACAATCACACACACTAGATGAGCGTAAAGAACTCCAAGAGCGTGCGATGGATTCCAACGATATCGAAAAAGAGCGTGGGATTACCATCCTAGCTAAAAATACTGCGGTGTCTTATAAAGACACACGTATCAACATCATGGACACACCAGGCCATGCGGACTTTGGTGGAGAAGTTGAACGTATCATGAAAATGGTTGACGGGGTTGTGCTTGTCGTAGACGCTTACGAAGGAACAATGCCTCAAACACGATTTGTTTTGAAAAAAGCTTTAGAGCAAAATTTAATCCCGATTGTTGTTGTTAACAAAATCGATAAACCTTCAGCACGTCCAGCAGAAGTTGTTGACGAAGTGCTTGAATTGTTCATCGAGCTTGGTGCTGATGACGAACAGTTAGAATTCCCAGTTGTTTATGCGTCAGCGATTAATGGAACGTCATCACTATCAGATGATCCTGCTGATCAAATCAAAACAATGGAACCTGTCTTTGATACGATTATCGAGCATATTCCAGCACCTGTGGATAATTCAGACGAGCCACTTCAGTTCCAAGTGTCACTACTTGACTATAATGATTTTGTGGGACGTATCGGGATTGGTCGTATTTTCCGAGGTTCTATCAAAGTTGGCGATAACGTAACGCTTTCTAAATTAGACCGATCAACAAAGAATTTCCGTGTTACCAAATTGTTTGGTTTCTTTGGACTTGAACGTCGTGAAATCCAAGAAGCAAAAGCGGGTGATTTGATTGCCGTTTCAGGGATGGAAGACATCTTTGTCGGGGAAACCATCACACCAACCAATGCCATTGATCCGCTACCAATTCTTCGTATTGATGAGCCAACTCTTCAAATGACTTTCTTGGTTAATAACTCGCCATTTGCAGGTCGCGAAGGAAAATGGATTACTTCTCGTAAAATTGAAGAACGTTTACTTGCTGAATTGCAAACAGACGTGTCCCTTCGTGTTGAAGCGACAGATTCTCCTGATAAATGGAGAGTATCTGGTCGTGGAGAGTTGCATTTGTCAATCTTGATTGAAACCATGCGTCGTGAAGGCTATGAGATACAAGTGTCACGTCCAGAAGTTATTATCAAAGAGGTTGATGGCGTAAGATGTGAGCCTTTTGAAAGGGTTCAAATTGACACCCCGGAAGAATACCAAGGGGCTATAATTCAATCGCTTTCAGAGCGTAAGGGTGACATGCTTGACATGCAAATTGTTGGGAATGGTCAAACACGTCTTAGCTTCTTGATTCCAGCTCGTGGCTTAATTGGATACTCAACTGAGTTTCTATCAATGACACGCGGCTATGGTATCATGAACCACACCTTTGACCAATACCTCCCAGTTGTTTCTGGAGAGATTGGTGGACGTCATCGTGGTGCCTTGGTTTCTATTGATACTGGTAAAGCAACAACTTACTCAATCATGCGTGTTGAGGAACGTGGAACTATTTTTGTTAACCCAGGAACTGAAGTTTACGAGGGAATGATTGTCGGTGAACACTCACGCGATAACGACCTAGGTGTGAACATCACAACGGCAAAACAAATGACCAATGTTCGTTCTGCTAACAAGGACCAAACCTCTGTGATTAAAACGCCACGTATTCTGACGCTTGAAGAATCACTTGAATTCTTGAACGATGACGAATACATGGAAGTAACTCCAGAATCGATTCGTTTGCGAAAACAAATCCTAAATAAAGCAGCGCGTGACAAAGCTAGCAAAAAGAAAAAATCATCTGAGTAAGCTCTAAGGACTGAAACAGGTAATACGAAGATTTCTAGAAGGTCTCTTGACGTCTTTGTTGCTACTAGAATCGAAAGGGGACGAACGTGTTTTATTTGATCATTGCCATCCTAATCATTTCTTATTACCTATTCATGGCGCCAAAAAGTGTTCAAAACACGCTTGGAATGATTGGCCTGGTTGGACTTGTGGCCTTGCTGATTGTTTTAGCAGGACTCAGTTTTATAAAAATAATGCAAACCCCGCCAGAGATTTTTGTCGGCCTTGCCATGATGGTATTGGGATACTATGCTTTGAAAGATCTTTCAAAGATGCCTAAAAAGTCTAAAAAGTAATCACAGACCAGGAGTAGTTTCCTGGTCTTTTGCGTATTTACTCAACTGTTTAAACCTCCTATGGGCAGAATCCTAGCCGTTTTAAATCTTGAAAAAGCATTAAAATAAAGGTAAAATATAAAGAAATAGAATAGGTAGTGTAAGTAAAATGAAAAAAACGACAGTGTTTCAACATAAGAAAGTTTTGGTTCTTGGCTTAGCAAAATCAGGAGAGGCAGCAGCGAAACTCTTGGCTAAGCTGGGAGCTATTGTTACTATTAACGATGCAAAACCCTTTGAAGAAAACCCAGCAGCCCAGCTCCTCCTTGAAGAAGGCATCAGGATCATCTGTGGGAGCCATCCGATAGACTTGTTAGATGAAGCTTTTGATTACGTGATTAAAAACCCGGGGATTCCTTATCATAACCCGATGGTCAAAAAGGCCCTCACGAAAAATATTCCAGTCTTGACCGAGGTCGAACTCGCTTATTTGGTTTCTCCAGCTCCCATTATAGGGATTACAGGTTCAAACGGCAAAACAACCACGACTAGTATGATTGCTAATGTTCTTAATGCTGGAGGGTTATCTGCTGTTTTAGCTGGGAATATTGGACTTCCAGCCTCTGATGTGGTGCAAGAAGTCACAGAAGAAGACCTTTTGGTCATGGAGCTATCATCCTTCCAGTTAATGGGAGTTGATCAATTTCACCCTAGCATTGCTGTGATTACCAATTTAATGCCTACCCATTTAGACTACCATGGCAGTTTTGAGGATTACGTATCAGCTAAGTGGAGTCTTCAACGTCATATGACTGTAGCAGACTACCTGGTGCTAAATGCAAATCAAGGATTAACTGCAGAGCTTGCCGCCAGAACAAATGCTACTGTGCTATATATCTCTACCAAAGAAAAAGTTGATGGGGCTTATTTGGACAATGGCAATCTTTATTTTAAAGATCAGTTTATCATGCAAGCTGCTGACTTAGGCGTACCTGGTAGTCACAATATTGAAAATGCGCTGGCAACGATTGTTGTTGCAAAATTAAGTGGCGTTTCCAACCAATGTATTGCAAGTAGTTTGTCTCGTTTTTCAGGAGTCAAACACCGCTTGCAGCTAGTTGGAAGTCTTAATCAGGTGGCCTTTTATAATGACAGTAAATCCACCAATATCCTAGCAACTCAAAAAGCCCTGTCTGGATTTGACAATCACAAAGTGATTTTAATTGCGGGAGGCTTAGACCGAGGCAATGAATTTGATGACCTGGTTCCAGACCTTGTTGGCCTTAAACGAATGGTGATTTTAGGAGAATCAGCAGAGCGTCTCAAACGAGCGGCTGATAAAGCAGGTGTGCCTTATCTGATAGCCACAGACGTGGCAGAAGCCACTCGTAAGGCCTTTGACCAAGCAGACGCTGGAGATGTTGTTCTACTTAGCCCAGCCAATGCCAGTTGGGACAGGTACCGTAATTTTGAAGAGCGTGGCGATGAGTTTTTGGCCACATTTGAATCGCTAAGAGGAGAAGTGTAATGTCAAAAAAAATCGTATTTACTGGAGGCGGGACGGTTGGTCATGTCACCTTGAATTTAATCATAATCCCCAAATTTCTCAAAGATGGATGGGAAGTGCACTATATCGGGGATAAAAATGGTATTGAGCGCCAAGAAATTGATAAATCAGGGCTTGAAATTACTTTTCATCCTATTGAAACAGGCAAGCTAAGGCGTTATTTTTCATGGCAAAATATCTGGGATGTTTTTAAAGTTGGCTATGGCTTGTTGCAGTCATTAGTGATTATTGCTAAATTAAGACCACAAGCTTTATTTTCAAAAGGTGGTTTTGTAGCAGTGCCTCCGGTTATTGCAGCAAAACTATTGGGCATATCGGTATTTGTTCATGAGTCTGACTTGACTATGGGGTTAGCTAATAAAATCGCATACCGCTTTGTCACAAAACTCTATACAACATTCTCTCCAGATCCAGCTTTGTCAAAGGCAGAGCATGTAGGAGCAGTGACCAAAATTCACGGTGGTGCGTCCCAAACTGACAATCAGCAAATCCAGGCCATTAAAGCACAATTCAATCCCGAACTTAAGACCCTTTTATTTATTGGTGGTTCTGCAGGAGCAAAAGTGTTAAATGATTTTGTTAGCCAGCACCCTGAATTGCGAAAAGACTTCAATGTGATTAATATCACGGGAGACGCCAATTTAAATGACCTGGGTCCCAATCTTTACCGTATTGATTACGTGACGGATTTATATCAACCCTTAATGCAATTGGCAGATTTGGTGGTGACAAGAGGTGGTTCAAATACGCTTTTTGAACTATTAGCCATGCATAAGCCACATCTCATTATTCCCTTGGGCAAGGAAGCTAGCCGAGGAGACCAACTTGAAAATGCGGCATATTTTCAAGAAAAAGGCTACGCAAGACAGATACTGGAGTCTGATTTGACAATAGCACGCTTTCAGCAAGAACTAGCGCACGTGTTTGCGCACCAAGAAGATTTTGTATCTGCCATGAAGCACTCTCGAGATATTCAGTCGCCAGAAACGTTTTACCGTCTTTTGCTTAGTGATATCAACTCCGTGATGAAGGAGAGATAAATGACCAAAAAGAAAAAGACAGAAACGACTGCTACTTTGACGGAGTGGCAAAAACGAAACATTGCCTTTTTGAAAAAAAAGCAACAGGAACTAGCAGAAGAAAAAAAGAGAAGTGAAGCGTTAAGGAAACAAAAAAAAGCTCAGCTACAATTAGACGCTAAGTCAGATGAGCTGACTGCTAAAACAGAATCTAAACCGACACCTATTCATAAAAAATTAACACTCAAAAAACCCAAGCAAAAAAAGGGAAAGACACCACGGCAAAAAGCCTTTCGCAAAGCTGCTCCAGTTCTTTTAGGCGCTCTTTTAGTGATGGCGGCATCAATTTTCATGATTACGCCCTATAGTAAATTAAAAGTGTTTTCTGTAACAGGTAATAAACACATCAGCCTTGAAGAGGTGGTGAAAAGTAGTAAGGTGAAAGCTTCAGATTACTGGTTAACCCTTTGGGCAATGCCTAGGCATTACGAGGAAGCACTTGTTCAATCCAACGTTTGGGTAAAACAAGCAAAATTGCATTACCAATTTCCTAATCAATTCCTTTTTGACGTCACAGAACATCGCATCATTGCCTATGCTCAGACGGCAGAAGGGTTTCAACCGATTTTAGAAAATGGCAAAAGAGTGGAAGTTGTGAGTGAATCGGACTTGCCGAAATCTTTTTTGATTGTCAATCTTGAGGATGAACGTGCGGTCCAACACTTAGTAAAAAGTTTGGCCAAGCTATCAAAATCCTTAATTAAAAACATCAAGTCGGTATCTTTAGCCAATTCAAAAACAACAAAAGACTTGTTGCTTATTGAATTGCATGATGGCAATCTGATTAGGGTACCTCAATCGCAGATTGAGAAGAAACTGCCTTATTATCAGAAATTAAAAATGCATCTAGCAGAACCTAGCATTGTTGATATGGAGGTTGGACTGTACACGACAACTGAAGAAATTGAAAGCCGTCCAGCGAAACCCGTAACACCAGAGCCCAAAGCGAATGAACAAAAACCTCAAGAAGGTGCTCCAGCAGAAGGCGATGCTAACCCACAGGAGCAATCTCAAGAACCTCAATCTGGTCCTCAAGAAGCCCCTTCACAGTCTCCTCAAGCCCCAGTTGGTGAAACTCCAGCTGAATAGATAAGGTAACACATGCTAAAAAACAAGAGCTTATCCCTCAAAAGACAAGGTCAGATAGGCTTCTATCCCAGATTAAGTTTATATAACAAAATGCGTAAAATGATAACATTTTACGTTTTTTTATGGTATAATATTCTCTGAATAATTCTGTTTTTTAGCAGTTTTTAGAATAGTAAAAGTTTGGAAAGTAAGTGAGGTCGAGTGAATGGCTAGAAATGGCTTTTTTACTGGTTTGGACATTGGAACAAGCTCGATAAAAGTTCTGGTTGCAGAATTTATATCTAACGAGATGAATGTTATTGGAGTGAGCAATGTTCCTAGTACCGGCGTAAAAGATGGTATAATAATTGATATTGAGGCAGCAGCTGCTGCCATCAAAACTGCAGTAGAACAAGCTGAAGAAAAAGCTGGAATGACGATAGAAAAGGTTAATGTTGGCTTGCCAGCAAACCTTCTTCAAATCGAACCTACACAAGGTATGATTCCTGTTCCAAGTGAGTCAAAAGAAATTAAGGATGAAGACGTTGACAGTGTTGTTAAATCAGCACTAACTAAGAGCATTACACCAGAGCGTGAAGTGATCTCACTAGTTCCAGAAGAATTTATCGTAGATGGTTTTCAGGGTATCCGTGATCCACGTGGTATGATGGGTATTAGATTAGAGATGCGTGGATTGATTTACACTGGACCAAGCACAATCTTGCACAACCTGCGCAAAACCGTTGAACGGGCAGGGATTCGTGTTGAAAACATTATCATTTCTCCATTGGCAATGACTAAAGCTGTCTTGAACGAAGGGGAACGTGAATTTGGTGCATCCGTGATTGATATGGGAGGTGGACAAACAACAGTAGCGTCCATGAGAGCCCAAGAACTTCAGTATACAAACATTTATCCTGAAGGCGGAGAATACATCACAAAAGATATTTCTAAGGTGCTTAAAACGTCCATGTCGATTGCTGAGGCCTTGAAATATAATTTTGGGCAAGCTAATGTCGCAGAGGCAAGTTTGACAGAGACTGTTAGAGTTGATGTCGTTGGTAGCGATGAGCCTGTCGAAGTGACAGAGCGTTATTTATCAGAAATTATTTCAGCGCGTGTTCGTCACATTTTAGACCGCGTCAAACAAGATTTAGAACGTGGACGTTTACTGGACCTTCCAGGAGGAATCATTTTAATAGGTGGTGGTGCCATCATGCCTGGTGTTGTTGAGACTGCTCAGGAAATTTTTGGCACAAACGTTAAGCTTCATGTTCCAAATCAAGTTGGCATTCGTAACCCAATGTTTGCTAATGTGATTAGCTTAGTTGAGTATGTCGGCATGATGTCTGAGGTGGATGTTTTAGCACAAAATGCTGTCTCAGGAGAAGAGCTCCTAAGACGCAAACCAGTTGATTTTAGTAATCAAAACAGCTATTTGCCAGATTACAATGCTCCTAGAAGGCAAGAGCCAGCAACGGCTTATGAGCAAGCGCAGCCACAAACGCATTACGAACCACAAGAACCAAGTGAACCAAAACCAAAATTGGCAGAACGCGTTCGCGGTGTCTTTGGAAGCATGTTCGACTAAAAGCAATAAAGTGAGGAAATAAAATGGCATTTTCATTCGATACAGCATCAATTCAAGGTGCAGTTATTAAAGTAATTGGTGTCGGAGGTGGTGGCGGAAACGCTATCAACCGTATGATTGATGAAGGAGTTGCAGGCGTAGAATTTATCGCTGCAAATACTGACATTCAGGCACTAAGTTCATCAAAAGCAGAAACCGTTATTCAAATCGGTCCTAAATTAACTCGCGGTCTAGGTGCTGGAGGACAACCTGAGGTTGGTCGCAAAGCAGCTGAAGAAAGCGAAGAAGTTTTGACAGAGGCACTTAATGGTGCAGATATGGTATTCATCACCGCAGGTATGGGAGGTGGTTCTGGAACAGGAGCAGCCCCAGTTATTGCACGCATTGCTAAGAGCTTAGGTGCTTTAACGGTTGCGGTTGTGACGCGTCCATTTGGATTTGAAGGTAATAAACGAGGCAATTTCGCCATTGAAGGTATCCAAGAATTGCGCGAGCAAGTTGATACCTTGTTGATTATTTCAAACAATAATTTGCTTGAAATTGTTGACAAAAAAACCCCATTACTTGAAGCTTTGAGCGAAGCAGACAATGTCTTGCGTCAAGGTGTTCAAGGGATTACTGATTTGATTACTAGTCCAGGGCTTATTAACCTTGACTTTGCCGATGTTAAAACAGTTATGGCAAACAAAGGGAACGCTCTTATGGGAATAGGAATTGGTTCTGGCGAAGAGCGTATCGTTGAAGCAGCACGTAAGGCAATCTACTCACCATTATTAGAAACAACTATCGATGGTGCAGAAGATGTTATCGTAAACGTTACAGGTGGCATCGACATGACCTTGACAGAAGCTGAAGAAGCATCTGAGATTGTTGGACAAGCAGCAGGTAATGGCGTTAACATCTGGTTAGGAACTTCAATCGATGAGTCAATGAAAGACGAAATTCGTGTCACAGTTGTGGCAACAGGCGTTCGCCAAGACAAGGCTGAGCAAGTGTCAGGGTTCCGTCAACAACGTACTTTTACCCAAGCAAATGCACAGCAAAGTGCAGGAGCTAAATATGCTGCTGAGCAAGTAAAGCAACCAACACAACCAAGTTTTGATCGCAGAACAAGCTTTGATTTTGATATGGGAGACGTGGGTGAAGTGCCAAAACCACAAACGCCACCGTCAGGACACCATTCAAACCAAGGTTCAGCATTTGGCAACTGGGATTTGCGTCGTGATAACATTGCACGTCCTACAGAAGGTGAAATTGATAGCAAGCTAAATATGTCAACTTTCTCACCTAATGATGATTTAGATGATGAGCTAGAAACACCACCATTCTTTAAAAACAGATAACAATGGATTTGCAAAAAAATAAAGATATTGTTTTTGAAAATATCCGTTTAGCCACAGAAGCAGCGCAGAGACCCAAAGATAGTGTAGCTGTCATTGCTGTTACCAAATATGTGGATAGTACCGTTGCAGGTCGGCTTATTGACACTGGAATTGAGCACATTGCTGAAAATCGTGTTGATAAGTTTCTTGATAAATATGAGGCATTAAAAGATAAGCCCGTAAAATGGCACTTAATTGGAACCTTACAGCGTCGAAAAGTCAAGGACGTGATTAATGTAGTTGATTATTTTCATGCGTTGGATTCCGTAAAATTAGCCTCGGAAATTGAAAAAAGAGCAAATCATCCTATCAACTGTTTTCTACAAGTCAATATTTCAAACGAAGAAAGCAAGCACGGCTTCAAACTGGACGAGGTTAATCAAGCTGTTGATGAGATTAGCAAGATGTCACATGTGCATCTTGTCGGTATTATGACAATGGCACCGGCAGATGCCAGTCCAGACCAACTTGCAACTATTTTTCATCAAGCAAATCAATTGAGAAAAAGCCTGCAATCAAAACAGAGAAAGAATATGCCCTTTACAGAACTAAGCATGGGAATGAGTGGTGATTATCAATTAGCCATTCAAGAAGGTTCCACTTTTGTTCGTATCGGTCGCTCTTTCTTTCACTAAATGGAGAACAAGATGGCATTTAAAGACACTTTTAATAAGATAATTTCTTATTTCGATACTGATGGTGTCAGCGAAGTTGAAGAGGAATTAACCTCTTCACCAGCTGATGAAGCACCAAGTAGACCACAACAACCGACTAGACCTCGCCAGCCACAACAAGTGGCTAGGCCTAGCGCTCCTCAACAACCGAATCATCGTGTAAATCCCGAGAGGCACTATAGCCCTACACCAGGATATCAAGAACAAAAGGCAGCAACATCAGCCGCTACTAGTCACCGTGAGCAATATCAGCAAACGCCCCAACAAGAAAAAATAACAATTGCTTTGAAGTATCCTAAAAAATATGAAGATGCTCAAGAAATTGTTGATTTATTCATTGGTAACGAATGTGTTTTGATTGATTTTCAATACATGCTAGATGCACAAGCAAGACGCTGTTTGGACTTTATCGATGGTGCAAGCAGAGTATTGTATGGTACCTTGCAAAAGGTAGGTGCTTCGATGTACCTACTGACGCCATCGAATGTTTCTGTTAGCATTGAGGACATGAACATACCAAACAATGGACAAGACATTAGTTTTGATTTTGACATGAAGAGACGGTAACAGTATGATTTTTATATTACTAGTCCTTCTCAAATTGATTAAAGTTTATTCCTATTTGTTATTAGCCTATGCCTTGTTGTCTTGGTTTCCAGGAGCTTATCAATCAAGGATAGGCAGATTAATCAGCGACTTTGTAGAGCCCATTTTAAAACCATTTCAATCATTACCGCTCCAATTTGCTGGAATAGATTTTACAGTTTTTGTCGTGATGATTGCTCTGAATGTTCTTAGCAATATTCTGATTAGCGTATTCAGTTAATGGTTGATTCAAAAACAATGTACCAACATTTTCAGCCAGATGAACACCCCTTTATTGAAAAAATGACAGATCTTATCAGACGCGTCGACAACAATTATGTTTTAGAACGAACTGATTTTTTGAACCCACGTGAAGTTGACATTTTGAAAAATCTTGTCGCTAAGACGCCTTTGCAGTGTCACGTGTCTACAGATTTGTATCCTAGTGAATATGGGCGTGTTATCATTGCACCTGAATATTATGAGTTGGATGTGGTAGATTTTGACATGTCACTGATTGAAATCAGTTATAACCCCAAATTCAATCGGCTGACTCACGCCCAGATTTTAGGGACATTGCTAAACGAATTAGGCATAAAAAGGTCATTGCTTGGTGATATTTTCACACAAGAAGGCTATGCCCAAATCATGATTAGCAAGGCACTATTAGGGTATTTTTTAGGGAACATCTCAAAAATTGCAAGAGCCAGTGTAAAGCTAAAAGAAGTCGATTTTGATCAGTTGATTGGACCATCCCATCACGAAACAACAGTTGACATTCTTGCTTCTAGTTTAAGGATTGATCGCTTAATTGCGACCGCTTTGTCATTATCTAGGAATCAAGCCATTAAGTTGATTGAATCAGATAATGTTAAGGTGAACTATAGGGTGGTTAATAAAATTTCCTATGTTTTAGAACTTGGCGATATGATTAGCATTCGAGGATATGGTCGCTTTAGGATTTTAGAGCAAAATGGGATAACTAAAAATGGCAAGTATAAGGTGACACTTGGCAAAATGATGCATAAATAAGGAGAAACAATGGCACTTACAGCATTAGACATTAAGGATAAAACCTTTAAAACAAAATTCCGCGGATATTGCGAAGAAGAAGTTAATGAATTTCTTGATATCGTTGTGAACGATTATGAGGCTTTGGTTCGTCAAAATAAAGACTATGAAGCAACAATCAAGGCACTTGAAGAAAAGCTATCGTATTTTGATGAGATGAAAGAATCTCTTAGCCAATCAGTTATCTTAGCACAAGAAACAGCAGAAAAGGTAAAAGCATCAGCTAACGCTGAAGCAACCAATCTGGTAAGCAAGGCTAGCTACGATGCGCAACATTTGATTGAAGAATCAAAAGCAAAAGCAAATCAAATGTTAAGAGACGCAACTGATGAAGCAAAACGCGTGGCTATTGAGACAGAAGAATTGAAACGTCATACACGTGTTTTCCACCAACGCTTGATTTCATCAATTGAATCACAACTCAGCTTATCTAACTCTCCTGAGTGGGATGAGTTGTTGCAACCAACAGCTGTTTACTTACAAAATTCAGATGCTGCTTTTAAAGAAGTGGTTAAGACAGTACTTGACGAGGATATTCCTGAGTCAAATGATAGCGAGTCCTTTGATGCGACGCGCCAGTTTAGCCCTGATGAGTTAGCAGAGTTACAACGTCGTGTTGATGAAAGCAATAAAGAATTAGAAGCTTACCAAACAGAGCAAGCTGATGAGCCTGAAGTCAACTTAAATGAAACACAAACCTTTAAATTAAATATTTAATCACAAGAAAAACACAATTTATTGTTCACATTTACAGCAAGTAGGAGATGATGAGAGTCCTATATTCCCTGAGCATGGCAATTATCATTTTCTTTGATTCTAACTGAAACGAGTAAGTTAGAAGGGGTGCTCACCTTACGAGTCAAGAGGGAATGGTTATGTAACCATTCTAAATTAAGGTGGTACCACGAGCTTTCGTCCTTTCTGTGACGGGGGCTTTTTTAGTTACATGATCATCAAGATAGAACCAAAAGGAGTTTGACCATATGAAATTAAAAGAAACATTGAATCTAGGAAAAACAGCATTTCCTATGCGAGCTGGTCTTCCTAATAAGGAACCACAGTGGCAAAAAACTTGGGAAGAAGCAGAGCTTTATCACAAACGTCAGGCCTTAAATGAAGGCAAACCAGCCTTTCATTTGCATGATGGCCCTCCCTATGCAAATGGGAATATTCACGTTGGCCATGCACTGAACAAAATTTCAAAAGATATTATTGTTCGTTCAAAATCCATGTCAGGCTACCAAGCTCCTTACGTGCCAGGTTGGGATACACACGGTCTTCCAATTGAACAAGTTTTGGCTAAAAAAGGAATCAAGAGAAAAGAGCTAGACTTGGCAGATTATTTGGACATGTGTCGTGAATATGCGCTGAGCCAAGTTGATAAACAGCGAGATGACTTTAAGCGTCTAGGTGTTTCAGCAGACTGGGAAAATCCATACATCACCTTGGACCCTGAGTTTGAAGCAAATCAAATCCGTGTCTTTGGAGCGATGGCTGATAAAGGCTATATTTATCGTGGGGCTAAGCCTGTTTATTGGTCTTGGTCATCAGAGTCCGCACTAGCCGAAGCAGAAATCGAATATCATGACATTGATTCAACGTCGCTTTACTATGCAAATAAGGTTAAAGATGGCAAAGGTGTCCTTGATACCGATACTTATCTTGTTGTTTGGACAACAACTCCATTTACCGTAACGGCTTCGAGAGGGTTGACAGTTGGCTCAGACATTGACTATGTTTTGGTTAAGCCAGCAGCTACTGATCGCAAATATGTTGTGGCAGAAGGCCTTTTAGATAAATTGGCAGTAACCTTTAACTGGGATGCTTTTGAGATTTTAGCAACCTACAAAGGTTCTGAGTTAGAAATGATTGTCACAGAACACCCTTGGGACGCAGACGTTGATGAACTAGTGATTTTAGGAGACCATGTCACACTTGAATCAGGGACAGGTATTGTCCATACGGCTCCTGGTTTTGGTGAGGATGACTATAACGTTGGTATGGCATATAACCTAGAAGTTGCTGTTACCGTTGACGAACGCGGGTTGATGATGGAAAATGCCGGTCCAGATTTCCATGGTAAATTCTATGACAAAGTAACCCCTATCGTCATTGAAAAACTTGGTCAGCTCCTATTAGCTCAAGAAGTCATCAATCACTCTTACCCGTTTGATTGGCGGACGAAAAAACCAATTATTTGGCGTGCGGTTCCACAATGGTTTGCATCGGTTTCTGATTTCCGACAAGATATTTTAGATGAAATTGAGCAAACGACTTTCCACCCAGCATGGGGCAAGACTCGTCTTTACAATATGATTCGTGATCGTGGGGATTGGGTTATTTCACGTCAACGTTCATGGGGAGTACCACTACCAATTTTTTACGCCGAAGATGGCACTCCAATCATGACCAAAGAAGTGACAGATCACATTGCTAGTCTTTTCCAAGAGCATGGGTCAATTATTTGGTGGCAAAAAGAGGCTAAAGAACTCTTGCCTGAAGGATTTACACATCCAGGTTCACCAAATGGTGAGTTTACAAAAGAAACCGATATTATGGATGTTTGGTTTGATTCAGGCTCTTCTTGGAAAGGTGTCATGGAGAGTCGTGATCAACTTGATTATCCTGCAGACCTTTACCTTGAAGGATCTGACCAATATCGTGGATGGTTCAACTCGTCCTTAATCACGTCTGTTGCAGTTAATGGACATGCACCTTATAAGGCTATCTTGTCACAAGGATTTGTCCTTGATGGCAAGGGTGAGAAAATGTCAAAATCAAAAGGGAACATTATCTCGCCTAATGATGTGGCAAAACAGTACGGAGCAGATATCCTCAGACTTTGGGTAGCATCAGTGGATACCGATAATGATGTTCGCGTTTCAATGGACATCCTAGGTCAGGTATCTGAAACTTATCGTAAAATCAGAAATACGCTACGTTTCTTGATTGCTAACACATCAGATTTCAATCCAGCGACGGATACAGTTGATTATGCTAATCTAGCTCCAGTGGATCAGTACATGACCATCACCTTTAATAAATTGATTGCTACCATTAATGATGCTTATGAGCGCTACGACTTCATGACGATTTATAAGGCTGTTGTTAACTTTATTATCGTTGATTTATCAGCTTTCTATCTTGATTTTGCTAAAGACGTGGTTTACATTGAGGCAGCTAATAGCCTTGAACGTCGTCGCATGCAAACTGTGTTTTATGACATTTTGGTTAAGATTACAAAACTATTGACACCAATCTTGCCACACACAACAGAGGAAATCTGGTCTTACCTTGAGCATGAAACTGAAGAATTTGTTCAACTAGCAGAAATGCCAAAAGCAAAACATTTTGAAGGTGAAGAAGCTATTTTAGAAGAGTGGCAAGCCTTTATGACCCTTCGTGCCCAAGCGCAGAAAGCTCTAGAAGAAGCTCGTAACCAAAAAATTATCGGTAAATCACTAGAGGCTCATTTAACGATTTATGCGAGCCCAGCTATCAAAACGCTATTAACCTCGCTAAACAGTGACATCGCCTTGTTGTTGATTGTTTCTCAACTGACAATCAGTGAAGAACCTGCCCCTGCAGATGCGGTAAGTTTTGATGGTGTTGCCTTTACTGTTCGCCGCGCAGAAGGAGAAGTATGTGAACGTTCACGACGCATTGATCCAACAACTCGTATGCGTTCTTACAATGCTTTTGTCTGTGACCACAGCGCTAAAATCATCGAAGAAAACTTCCCAGAAGCTGTTGCTGAAGGATTTGAATCTTCACAAAAATAAACAGAAATTAGTATGCTAGCACTGCTAATTTCATATCACTAAAAAAAGAGAACGAACAGTTAGTTCGCTCTCTTTTTTGTAATTAGATTGTTGTGGGAAGAGAAATTTCAATAAGGTGATCAGTATAAAGGGTTTTGGTTTCTCCTGGGATAACAATCGATTGGTCAATTTTACGTCTAAAGAAAAATTCGCGAATAGCATTTAATTCGTCATCTTGGATAGCACGGTATTTATTGGAGATGAGTAATTCATAATGGTTAGGGGCTTTAGTAAAAATCACATCGGTATTTCCGGCGGAATAGATTTCAACCAATTGGGCGTCGGTGTTTTGGAGTTGATTTCGGACAAGTTCAGGGTTGCTGTTGGTTGTATTGATAAGTCTCATGGCGATCCTCCTGGATAGTTTGCTCATATGATAGCATGTCTTTTCAGATTAGTGGTGTTTTTTTTGCCACTCTTTAACGCCCCAACGGTGGCTATCCCGTTTTAATACTGCGATAGCTTCTGATATGGGGAACCAAGCAAGGGTGTTAAAGTCTTCTAAGGGTTTTGAGATGGCTTGACTAGTGGTGACTTCGTATAAGTAAGCCGGGTGGTAAAAATGGGTGTCACGATGGCGGGAGTAAAAGTACTCATCTGCCTGTCCATAAAAATACCCCACATCCGCAACAAAGCCTAGTTCTTCAAGCAATTCACGGTCTAAGGCTTCACGCTGTGTTTCGCCAGGTTCGATTTCACCACCAGGCAAAAACCAAGACCCGTTAGGCGCTTGGACAAGGATGATTTCAGTTTTGTCGAGATTAGGAATAACAGCATAGACGCCGTGCCGCGTGGTATAGTTAACTTGCGTGACTTTTTGGCCAAATATTGGTATGTTCATAGTGTTCTCCTTTTTCCTATTATACTAAATTTTGCAGGATTATTCTTATGAAAATAGACAAAAACACCATCTTGTTTTAACAAGACGGTGTTTTGAGTGAAGATGCGTCAAAAGTAAGATTAGGCATTAGCCTCCTCAGGTACAGGCTCAGCTTTTTTAGCAGCTTTAATGACGATTGTGCCATTGCTTGACATGACGGCACACAATTCTTTTTCAGTTGGGTGCTCAAGGTAATAATCAGTGATGGCGTCTTCGATGTGATCTTGGATGGTACGGCGTAAAGGTCTTGCCCCCATTTTAGGATCGTAGCCTAGATCTACTAATTTTTCCTTAACTTTTGCCGTAATATCAAGGTGAATATTATTGTAGGCCAAGCGGTTATTGACATCGTTTAACATGAGGTCAACAATACGTAAGAGATTTTCCTTACTCAAGGCCTTGAATTCAATGATACCATCAAAACGGTTCATGAATTCTGGGCTAAAGAAGTTGCCTAGCTCTCCTAAAACAGAGTTTGTACGCCCTTCTCTAGCAGCGCCAAAACCAACAGAGGCTTCGGTTTTACCAGAACCAGCGTTTGAGGTCATGATAATAATGGTATCTTTAAAGCTGACAGTTCGTCCTTGACCATCAGTCAAACGGCCATCATCCAAAACTTGCAAGAACATGTGTAGGACATCAGGGTGAGCTTTTTCAACCTCATCTAAAAGAATGAGTGAGTAAGGATTGCGACGGACTTTCTCAGTTAATTGTCCAGCCTCTTCGTAGCCAACATAGCCTGGAGGGGCACCGACCAATTTAGCCACAGCGTGTTTTTCCATGTATTCTGACATGTCAAAACGGATCATATTATCAGACGAGCCAAAGAGCTCAATTGCTAACTGTTTAGACAGCTCTGTTTTTCCGACACCTGTCGGACCAACAAAGAGGAAGGAACCGATAGGACGATTTGGTGTGCCAAGACCAACACGATTTCGACGGATGGCTTTGGCGATTTTATTCACAGCGTCATCTTGTCCAATAACATGAGATTTGAGGTCATCAGCTAAGTGAACTAACTGCGATTGCTCTTTTTCTTTCAGGTCTCCAACAGGAATATTGGTTTTTTGCTCAACAATAGCTTCAATAGTCTTTTCAGTGATGATTGGGGTGTCTTGTTCGTCGACTTTTTGCGCTTGCATTTCTTTGTATTTTGCAATTTGGTCGCGGAAGTAAGCAGCACGCTCATAGTCTTCATCTCGTGTCGCTTGGGCTTTGAGGTTTTCAGCTTCAACTAATTTTTTATCGATGTCTTTAGGATCAACAAAGTTTAAGGTCAAATTCATCTTAGAACCGGCTTCGTCTAAGAGGTCAATGGCCTTATCAGGCAAGAAGCGGTCTTGGATATAGCGATTAGATAAGTTGGCAGCTGCTTCAATTGCTTCTGGGCTATATTTGACATGGTGATAATCTTCGTATTTGGGTTGGATACCTTTTAAGATTGCAATGGTTTCTTCAACAGATGGTTCTTCGACCTTGACAGGCTGCATCCGACGTTCCAAGGCGGCATCTTTTTCGATGATTCGGTATTCGTTGAGCGTTGTGGCACCAACTAGTTGCAATTCGCCACGTGCTAGAGCTGGTTTTAAAATATTTCCAGCATCCATATTGCCCTCGCCTGCAGAGCCTGCACCAACAATTTCATGGATTTCATCGATAAACAAGATGACGTCGTTACGATTGCGGATATCTTCCATCAGTTTTTGCATGCGCTCTTCAAACTGACCACGGATACCAGTTCCTTGTACTAGGCTTACCACATCCAAACGAATGACTTGTTTGCCTTGTAGTTTGTGAGGCACATCGCCATCAACAATTTTCTGAGCGAGTCCTTCGACCACAGCGGTTTTACCAACTCCTGGTTCGCCGATGAGGACTGGATTGTTTTTGGTGCGGCGGTTAAGGATTTCGATAACACGGATGATTTCTTCATCACGGCCAACAACAGGATCAATGTCTCCTCGTTTGGCAATTTCAGTGACATTAATACCAAATTCTTCTAAGAGACCTTTTGGCTTATCGCTGGCTGGTTGTGGTTGCCCAGGGCGTCGCCCGTTAAAGCCACCGCCATTATGACCACCACCATGACGACCTGATTGGATCGGTGGTGTGTTTGGTAGATTGCCAAAAGCTTTGAAGTTATTCATGTCTCCAAAGAAATCATCAAAGAATGGGTTTGAAGCCGATTGCGCCTTGTGATGCCCCCCAAAACCTCCTAAAATAGGATTTGAAGGGTCGGTTTTCATGATTTGGTAACAGTTTTGACAAAGGTCTACTTGCCTTTGTTTTCCATTCACATTCGTGTAAAGGTGGATGGTTGATTCGTTTAAATTACAATTTTGACAGAGCATAATATACCTCCAAGGGTTTCTATAAAAGCCATAATCATTTAGTCAAAAATGGTCAAACTTTATACTCATATTATAGCACCATCATTTTGGAAATCAAGCAAAAAGTTTAAAAATTAGCACTGTCATTGATAGAGTGATAACAAGATGCTAGCTCCGCTTTTCAAAAGGCTTAATCAGCAGGTCATGATTTTCCAAAAAGCCTAAAATATAGAGAAAAATATGACTTTTCTTGTTTGTTTGCTGAAATTTGTGTTAAAATAATAGGGATAACAAACGAATAGGAGAAACGAAATGGAATCACATTTGGTGAGAATTATCAACCGTTTAGAACTAATGGTAACAGACGGTGGCAATCTTAAAAGAAACTTTGAACGTGATGGCGTTGTTGTTGCCGAGGTAGCATTTTCAAACGATCCAGATAATGGTCCAGTTTTTACATTGCGTGATGTTGAAGCACGTGAGTCATACTCATTTGACAGCATTGATTTGATTGCAATGGAAATCTACGATTTATTATATTAGTAATTGCTAAAGAGGCTTGCTTAGGGCAAGTTTTTTTATTGGGCAAAAAAACTTGTATTAATATTCACTGGATGGTATAATTATCTTTATTAAAATTAATGATGCGTTGTTAGGAGATTGACATGGATTTTTCTTTTTTGCCCACTTATTGGGCCTACTTTAATTATGGTGTGATTGTAACCATTATGATTTCAGCTAGTGTCGTGTTTTTTGGCACGATTATTGGTGTTTTGGTGACTTTTGCAAAACGCAGTTCCATCAAACCGCTAAACTGGTTGGTCAACCTCTATGTTTGGGTTTTCCGTGGGACGCCTATGGTTGTGCAAATCATGATTGCCTTTGCATGGATTCATTTTAACCACATGCCAACCATCGGTTTTGGTGTTTTGGACTTGGATTTCTCAAGACTCTTGCCTGGTGTCATTATTATTTCTTTAAATAGTGGTGCTTACATCTCAGAAATTGTCAGAGCAGGTATTGAAGCAGTGCCCAAAGGGCAACTCGAGGCTGCTTACTCATTAGGAATTCGTCCGACAAATGCTATGCGTTATGTCATTTTACCTCAAGCTTTTAAAAACATTTTGCCAGCTCTGGGGAATGAATTTATTACAATTATCAAAGACAGTGCCCTTTTACAAACCATCGGTGTCATGGAATTGTGGAATGGTGCCCAGTCTGTTGTAACGGCTACTTATTCACCAATCACGCCATTACTTTTTGCAGCATTTTATTATTTGATGGTGACTACTGTACTATCACAGCTTCTAGGTGTGTTAGAACGGAAATTGGGACAAGGGGATAACAAATGACGGA
The DNA here is from genome assembly GCF_001302265.1 of Streptococcus phocae. Lineage (GTDB taxonomy): Bacteria > Bacillota > Bacilli > Lactobacillales > Streptococcaceae > Streptococcus > Streptococcus phocae. The sequence goes on from NZ_LHQM01000013.1 coordinate 60,404, forward strand.
AACAATTATTTCAATTAAAGGATTACACAAATATTTTGGAGAAAATGAGGTGCTAAAAGGCATTGATTTAGATATCCAAAAAGGCGAGGTTGTGGTCATTATTGGACCATCTGGTTCAGGAAAATCAACCTTGCTAAGAACGATGAATCTATTAGAAGAGCCGACCAAGGGTCAGATTACATTTGAAGGCGTTGACATCACAGACAAAACCAACGACATCTTTAAAATGCGTGAAAAAATGGGAATGGTTTTCCAGCAATTTAATCTCTTTCCAAATATGAATGTTTTAGACAACATCACCTTGTCACCAGTTAAAACAAGAGGAGTGTCTAAAAAAGAGGCTGAACAAAAAGCTTATGCCCTACTGGACAAAGTAGGACTCAGAGAAAAAGCCAAGGCCTATCCGTCTAGTTTGTCTGGTGGGCAACAGCAGCGTATTGCGATTGCACGGGGCTTAGCTATGGATCCAGATGTGTTGCTCTTTGATGAACCTACCTCAGCATTAGATCCTGAAATGGTTGGTGAGGTTTTAGGAGTCATGCAAGATTTAGCCAAATCTGGTATGACGATGGTCATTGTTACTCATGAAATGGGATTTGCCAAAGAAGTGGCAGACCGGGTGATTTTTATGGACGGTGGCTTTATCGTCGAGCAAGGCAGTCCTACTCAACTTTTTGAAGACACAAAAGAAGTGAGAACCAAGGATTTCTTAAGCAAAATATTATAAAAAAAGTGTTGGTGGGAACCAACCTTTTTTTGAATTTCAAATTGTTTTTCAGTAAAATTTCTGTATTTTCGAAAAAACGAATAAAGAAAGTGACAGGACTTTTTTTTTCCGTTATAATGGATAAAAAGTTTGCAAGGAGCAATTATGGTACAACTAATAGATGGTAAAGCGCTAGCCAAAAAAATGCAAGAAGAGTTAGCAGAAAAAGTGAGCACCCTTAAACAAAACCAAGGGCTTGTTCCAGGTCTTGTTGTGATTCTTGTTGGCGATAATCCTGCCAGTCAGGTCTATGTCCGCAACAAAGAGCGTTCTGCTTTGGCAGCTGGCTTTAACAGTCAGACCGTACGCTTATCAGAATCCATCTCTCAAGAAGAACTCATTGCGGTGATTGAACAATATAACCAAGACGACGCTTTTCATGGCATTTTGGTCCAATTGCCCCTGCCAAATCATATTAATGATAAAAAAATCATTTTAACCATTGATCCTAAAAAAGACGTGGATGGCTTTCATCCGATGAATACGGGTCACCTTTGGTCAGGACGTTCTCAGATGGTACCTTGCACACCTGCAGGCATTATGGAAATGTTTCGTGAGTACCGTGTTGACCTTGAAGGTCAGCATGCCGTTATTATTGGCAGGTCCAACATCGTTGGTAAACCGATGGCGCAGCTCTTACTTGATAAAAATGCAACAGTGACCTTAACTCATTCACGGACACGTCATTTGGCTGATATTTGCAGCCAAGCAGATATTCTCATTGTAGCCATTGGTCAAGGTCATTTTGTTACTAAAGATTTTATCAAGCCAGGTGCAGTCGTGATTGATGTGGGCATGAACCGCGATGATAATGGAAAATTAATTGGCGATGTAAAGTTTGACGAAGTCTCAGAAGTTGCCAGCATGATTACCCCAGTACCTGGGGGTGTGGGACCTATGACAATAACCATGCTTCTTGAGCAAACCTACCAAGCAGCGCTGAGAAGTGTCAGCACCTCATTGTAAAACAGATTAAACAGTAACATGAAGGGCAATTAAATAGGAAAAGAGAAGTCTCTTTTGACTTCTTTTTCTGTTGTTTATAGTCACCTTTCATGCAGAAAAATGGTATAATTGCATTAGTATACAAGTCAAAATGACAGGACTTGATGAAGTGAAAGGCAGGCTGATGACAGAATATTTATCCGTCACTCATTTAACCAAATACTTAAAACTGAAATTTGACCGAGACCCATACCTCGAGAGGGTTTACCTAACGGGACAGGTGTCAAATTTTAGAAAAAGACCTAACCATCAGTATTTTTCATTAAAAGATGAGAATGCTGTGATCCAAGCGACGATGTGGGCAGGTGCTTATAAAAAACTTGGCTTTGAGTTAGAAGAAGGCATGAAACTCAACGTTGTTGGGCGCATTCAACTCTATGAACCAGGAGGATCGTATTCGATTATTCTGGAAAAAGCTGAGCCAGATGGTGTTGGGGCACTAGCCATACAATTTGAACAGCTAAAGAAAAAGCTAGCCAATGAAGGTTTCTTTGACGCTCGTCACAAACAAACACTCCCTCAATTTGTGACAAAAGTAGGGGTTCTAACGAGTCCCAGTGGTGCGGTCATCCGAGACATTATCACCACCATTTCCAGACGTTTCCCAGGTGTCGAGATTCTCTTATTCCCGACAAAGGTTCAAGGAGAAGGAGCTGCTCAGGAAATTGTCGCAAATCTGAAAAAAGCTAATCAACGGTCAGATCTTGATTTATTGATTGTTGGACGTGGCGGTGGCTCCATTGAAGATTTATGGGCTTTTAACGAGGAAATTGTCGTTCAAGCTATTTTTGAATCACGCTTACCAATTATTTCAAGTGTGGGGCATGAGACAGACACGACTCTAGCAGACTTTGTAGCAGACCACCGAGCTGCAACCCCTACCGCAGCAGCAGAACTCGCAACTCCAGTGACAAAAACAGATGTGATTTCCTGGATTGCTGAGCAGCAAAATCGTTCCTACCAGGCTTGCTCACGCCGTATCAAGCAAAATCAAGAATGGGTAACCAAGTTATCCCAATCCGTTATTTTTCGACAACCAGAGCGACTCTATGATGCCTATGTGCAAAAAATAGATCGTCTCAATCTGTCCTTGACCAATCACCTCAAGGATCAGTTAGTCACTGCTAAAGAGGCTCTGTCTCAAACAAGACACCGCCTACTAGCTACACATTTAGATGCCAGGTTACACCGCCACCAAGACCGCGTGCTTGTCGCGAGACGCTTGCTGTGCTCTACCATGACCAATCACTATGATAGTCAAAAAGCTCGTTTTGAGCAGGCACAGAGTGCTTTGTTGTCATTGGATACGAGTCGGATTATTGCTCGGGGTTATGCCATGGTTGAGAAAACAGACGGTTTAGTAGCATCCGTTAAAGGCATAAAAAAAGGTGATCAGCTTAGCATTAAAATGCGTGATGGTCAATTAGAAGTAGAGGTAAAAGATGTCAACTAAAAAAACATTCGAAGAAAATTTACAAGATTTAGAAGCTATTGTCAGCAAACTAGAAAATGGCGATATTCCTTTAGAAGAAGCTATCGCAGCATTTCAAAAAGGCATGTTGTTGTCAAAAGAACTCCAACAGACCTTGCAAACGGCGGAAAAAACATTGGTTAAGGTCATGCAAGCTGATGGTACCGAAGTCGATATTGATGCCTAATGGATAAATTATCAAAACTTGACGCGACATTTTGTCGCTATTACGAGACTCAAAAAACAGTTTCTGCAGATTTAATAGAGGCAATTCTGTACTCTATCAATGCAGGAGGCAAGCGTATTCGTCCCTTATTACTGCTAGAATTATTAGAAGCTTTTGGGATAGCACTCACAGACGCTCATTACAGTGTTGCGGCTGCTTTAGAAATGATTCACACTGGGAGCTTGATCCATGACGATTTACCAGCCATGGATAACGATGATTACCGCAGAGGACAGCTGACCAATCACAAGCAATTTGATGAAGCGACAGCTATATTAGCTGGAGATAGTCTCTTTTTAGACCCATTTGGCCTCATTGCACAAGCAGGGCTTCCTCCTAAAGTAGCACTCTTTCTTATTCAGCAGTTATCTTGTTGTTCAGGGACATACGGTATGGTCGCTGGACAGATGCTAGATATGAAAGGAGAGACCAAGCAACTCACGCTTGATGAGTTGGCAACAATTCATCGTCACAAGACAGGAGCCTTGCTAACTTTTCCTTTTGTCGCAACGGCAATTATTGCTGAGCTTGGTGATGATACGACAGCAGACCTAACTAGAGCTGGTGAGGTCATTGGACTAGCCTTTCAAATCAGAGACGACGTGCTAGATGTGACCGAGTCCTTTGAAGCTCTTGGCAAAACGCCTCAGAAAGACCTGATTGCCGAAAAAGCAACCTATCCAAGCTTACTTGGGCTAGAGCGCTCATATCAGCTCCTTAACGAGTCGTTAGATGAGGCGCAAGCGATTTTTCAAAGGCTACACGAACAAGAAGGGGTTAACCCTCAAGCCATTATGACATTAATAGAAGGGTTGCGATTGAATGCCTAAAGAAAGAGTAGACGTGTTAGCTTACAAACAAGGGCTATTTGATACACGAGAACAAGCTAAACGCGGAGTGATGGCAGGACTAGTAATTTCTGTCATCAATGGAGAACGTTACGATAAACCAGGAGAAAAAATTGATGACAGCACCGAATTGAAATTAAAAGGTGAAAAACTCAAATACGTCAGTCGTGGAGGCTTGAAGCTTGAAAAAGCTTTAGAAACATTTCAGGTATCTGTAGCAGATAAGGTTTGTTTGGACATTGGAGCCTCAACAGGAGGGTTTACAGACGTGATGCTGCAGTCAGGCGCTCAGTTGGTTTATGCCGTTGACGTCGGGACCAATCAGTTGGTATGGAAATTACGACAAGACCCACGCGTTCAAAGCATGGAGCAGTATAATTTTCGCTACGCCAAACCAGAGGATTTTACAGAGGGACAGGCAACCTTTGCTAGCATTGACGTGTCATTTATTTCACTGAGTCTGATTTTACCTGCTTTGCATAGTGTTTTGAGTGATAACGGTCAAGTCATTGCCCTTATCAAGCCACAATTTGAAGCAGGTCGCGAGCAAATTGGCAAAAAAGGGATTGTTAAAGACTGGCATGTGCATGAAAAAGTCATTAAACAGGTCACACATTTTGCTGTGGATTACGGATTTACAGTTAAAGGACTTAGTTTTTCCCCTATTCAAGGTGGTCATGGGAATATCGAATTTTTAGCTCACTTGCAAAAAGCGAGCAAGCCTGAACTCATCAAGGAGCAAGTGATTCAGGAAGTTGTCAGAAATGCACATAAGGAATTTGAAAAACATGAAGAAAACTGAACGATTAGATTTAATCAAAAAAATGGTGCTCTCTCATGATATTGAGACTCAGCACGATTTGTTAAAGCTTTTAAACGAGCATGGGCTAGCATTGACCCAAGCCACCATCTCACGCGATATGAATGAGATAGGCATTGTTAAAATCCCATCAGGAACAGGAAAATATGTTTACGGCTTATCGCAAGATAGCGGTAAAAAAGTAATCCAAAGACCAGCTTCCATCAAAAAGACAATCTTGGAAATATCAGATAAAGTAGACCAGCTAGAGCAATACATCCACCTCAATGTCGTTCCAGGAAATAGCAAACTCATCAAGCGTTATTTGTTAACGGACTTTTCTGATCGTATTTTTAGCTTGATTGCCGATGACGATAGCTTATTACTCGTTGCCAAATCAGAAGCAGATGCCGATTTGATTCGCCAAGAAGTCTCGCTATGGATGCAAGGTCCCGCTTAGGAAGACAAGGATGAGACGATGTTACTAGAAATTTCGATTAAAAATTTTGCCATTATAGAAGAAATCTTCCTTAATTTTGAAAATGGGATGACAGTTCTCACTGGAGAAACTGGTGCTGGGAAATCCATTATTATTGATGCCATGAACATGATGCTAGGGGCGCGTGCTAGTTTGGATGTTGTACGTCATGGCGCCACAAAAGCCGAAATAGAAGCTTTTTTTTCCATTAATAGTAACCCGACATTAAAAGAAATTTTAGAAGAGTCAGGCATTAGTGTCGACGAAGAGTTGATTATTCGCCGTGAAATCTTTGCCAATGGAAGAAGTGTCAGTCGGATTAATGGACAAATGGTTAACCTGACAACCTTACGACAAATTGGGCAGTTTTTAGTGGATATTCACGGGCAACACGACCAAGAAGAACTCATGAAACCTCATCTGCATCAAGTCATCTTAGATGCATTTGGAGATGATCAGTTTGTCGATACCAAGTTATCTTACCAACAGGTTTTTGAGGCCTATAAAACCCTTCGCAAACAAGTGCTTGAAAAACAAGAAAGCGAAAAAGAGCATAAGGCTAGGATTGAGATGTTGGCCTTTCAGCTGGCAGAAATTGAAGCAGCTAATCTGGTCAGAGGTGAAGATCAGACACTCAATCAAGAAAGAGAGCGTCTGCTAAATCATAAAACCATTGCAGATACCCTCACAAATGCCTATGTGATGCTAGACAATGAGGAATTTTCAAGTTTATCAAATATCCGCTCTAGCATGAGTGACCTGATGGCTATTGAAGCATTTGATCCTAAATACAAACTCCTTTCGACAAATCTTTCAGAAGCCTATTATGTGTTAGAAGAAGTGACCAAGCAACTCTCAGATACTATTGATCGCCTCGACTTTGACGCAGCCAGGTTACAAGAAATTGAGTGGCGACTTGATGTGATTAATAGTTTGACCAGAAAGTATGGTGGCAATGTCGATGATATTTTGGACTATTATGACAACAGTGTCAAGGAATACCAACTACTAACAGGAGATGACCGGTCTTCTGGCGAGTTAGAAATTGAATTGAGAGCCTTGGAAAAAGAGCTGATTACATCAGCACAGGACTTGAGCAATCAACGTCACCAACTAGCTCTGCAGTTAGAAGAAGACATCAAATCAGAGCTCAAGGACCTTTACATGGAAAAAGCGGATTTCCAAGTCCGATTTACCCCTTCTAAGTTTAACCGAGAAGGAAATGAGACCATTGCTTTTTACATTTCTACTAATCCAGGAGAAGGTTTTAAACCGTTGGTAAAGGTTGCTTCTGGAGGAGAGCTTTCTCGGCTAATGCTTGCGATAAAAGCAGCTATTTCTAAAAAAGAAGACCGAACCAGTATTGTGTTTGATGAGGTAGATACAGGTGTGTCAGGAAGGGTAGCACAGGCTATCGCGCAAAAAATTTATAAAATTGGGCAACATGGTCAAGTATTGGCTATCTCACATCTGCCTCAAGTCATCGCCATTGCAGATTATCAATACTTTATTTCAAAAGAAAGCAAACAAGAGTCGACAGTATCTAAAGCGCGATTATTAACTGATCAAGAACGCGTTGAGGAAATTGCTAAAATGATTGCGGGGGCAGATGTTACTGATGCAGCCAAAACACAGGCTAGAGCACTGCTAAAAAAAAGATAACCATGATCGTAAGACTAGTTGACAAACTGACGACAAATAGTAGAATAGTAAGAAAACGTCAAACAAGGAGGCAAAATGTCTAAGAAAAAGATATATCTATCAAGTTTTATAGCAGTTGCGACTTTATGTTGTAGCTCTTGGACAGTCATGGCTGACCAGATGTCGCGTTTTGAAGAGGCTACAGAGGACGCGCGTGCCTATGAGGCAGGCAACAAACAATTCCCTACCTTGTCTATGGCAGTTGATGACGGGACTGACAGCTCTCAAAAGGCTGGCTATTCAGAGCAAACAACAGAACTTTTTAATGATGCCACATCCAATGAGTCATTAGAATCGATTGATTATTTTGACAGTGAACCAATTCTAGAACAAGAAGAGCACTCTCTTTCTAGTGAAGAGTTACCAGATGTTAATGAAAATCAGGATCAAGCCATTCCAGAGGAATCTCCTGACTTTGAACCACGTCAATGGCGAATGGCTAAAATAGCACCTGATGAGGACTCTCTTTCAGCTCATCTCATCAAAACATGGGAAGCCTTAGGAAGTGTCACAAACACCTTATTGGATCTGACAGCTCAAAAATCAGAATTGCCTTTGCAAATGCATGCGATTGGAAAACTCTTAGCTGAGCCTAGTCTTGATTCAAGTGAGAAGAAACTAGAAAAACCGAAAGAAAAAGTAGCCAATAAACCGGTTGCGATTTTAGATGAATTAGGGCGGATCATCTCGTATATCAATGGCCAGGGGGCGGAGGATTCTATTCCCTTAAACCGTAAAATCAGTATCGTCAAAAATCAATTACCTAAAACAGGAGAGCGTTCATCAGTACTTCCTCAACTTATTGGTAGTTTGATGATGATGTCAGCTGTTTTGATGGCTACGAAAAAATTAAGAAAAAACTGAGATAAGCATCTTGGTTTTTTTTATAATGTCCTTAAAACAGTCAAAAAGCTATTTGATATCACTTATCGGCTTTTGATTTATTTGCCAATCAGTGATAAAATAAAGAGATGACAAATTAGATTAGAATGGAAAATATAAATGGGAACTATTAACATTGTTACAGATTCATCAATCACAATTGCACCAGACTTGCTTAAGGAATTGAATATCACGGTTGTACCACTTTCTGTCATGATTGATAGTAAGCTCTATTCTGATAACGATTTAAAAGAAGAAGGTCAGTTTTTGCAGTTGATGAAAGCTAGTAAAACACTGCCAAAAACCAGTCAACCGCCAGTTGGCCTTTTTGCCGATGTTTATGAAAAATTAGTCCAGCAAGGTGCTACAGACATTATTGCGATTCACATCTCACCGACCTTATCTGGAACCATCGAGGCATCACGCCAAGGAGCAGAGCTTGCTAGTGCGCCTGTTACAGTACTTGATTCTGGATTTACAGATCAAGCTATGGCGTTTCAGGTCATTCAGGCGGCCAAAATGGCCCAAGCAGGCAACAGTGTTGAGGAAATTCTTGTAGCCATAAAAGCAATCAAAGAAAAGACGGAGCTTTATATAGGTGTGTCTACGCTAGAAAACCTGGTTAAGGGTGGTCGTATTGGACGAGTGACCGGCGTTATCAGTTCACTTTTAAATGTGCGCGTGGTTATGGAATTGAAAAATGATGCTCTAAAAACCTTGGTTAAGGGGCGTGGCAATAAAACCTTTTTAAAATGGTTAGATTCGTATTTAGCAGCTAATCAAAATCGTTCTATTGCTGAGCTAAGCATTTCTTATGCCGGAAGCAATGAATTTGCCAACACGCTGAAAGAAAAGATAGCAACGGTTTTCAAAGGAGAGATTACTGTTTTGGAAACAGGATCAATTATTCAAACACATACAGGTGAGGGTGCCTTTGCGGTAATGGTAAGATATGAATAAGCGTAAGTTTTTTGGAAGTTTTTTCTTCTTTCTTTTAACCTTAGCGTTCTTTTTAGTGGTTTTAAACGTTCTCATCCCCAAATCAGACTCACAGTTGACAAAACGCGACTTTTTAAAGAGTGAGACGGTCGATTTCCATTATGTTGCCATTGGTGACTCTCTAACTGAAGGAGTGGGAGATCTGACTAATCAAGGAGGCTTTGTTCCCTTATTATCTAGTGATTTGGGGGATTTTCTTGGGACTGAAATCACTAATGCTAATTACGGCGTCTCAGGAAATACTAGCCAACAAATCTTGACTCGCATGACCAAGGAAAAAGACATTCAAGAGGATTTGAAACAAGCTGATTTGCTGACCTTAACCGTTGGCGGAAATGATGTTTTGGGCGTTATTCGCAAACATTTCTCTGACTTACAGGTATCTAGCTTTAAAAAGCCGTCTCAAAAATACCAAGAACGTTTGCGGAAGATACTTGATTTAGCCAGAAAAGACAATAAAAAACTCCCTATTTTCGTTGTCGGTATTTACAATCCTTTTTACCTCAATTTTCCTGAATTGACGAAAATGCAAGATGTCATCGATGATTGGAACGAAAAAACACAAGAAGTCATTGCAGAATATAGTCATGTTTATTTTGTGCCAATCAATGAATTGTTATACAAAGGAATAGATGGTCAAGAAGGTATTGTGCAATCTTCAGGTGAACAAACCACAATCGTCAACGATGCACTGTTTTCAGGTGATCATTTTCATCCGAACAATACGGGATATCAAATTATGTCAGATGCAATAATGGAGAAGATAAAAAAACATGAAAAAGAAATCAAACCTTAACTGGTGGAAGTGGAGTTTTTTGATTTTATTAGCCTTTAACTTAGCCTTTCTCTCGGTTATTGGCAGTCGCTTAATCCAAGTCAGAGAGCCTGATTCGGAGCTTATCAGTGACAAAAAAATAAGTAATGTTAAGGCAGGAACAGTCACCACCAACAAAGAACAGTTAAATAAAACCGTGGCCAGCTACTTAAAAGACTATCAAACAAAGAAAATGCGCTACAAGGTTCACATCATGTCTTCGTCAATCCTTTTTGAAGGCACCTATAAACTCCTTGGCTATGAGGTTCCGCTCTATATATACTTCCAGCCACACCGTTTAGAAAATGGGGCAATCCAATTACAAGTGACCTCGTTTTCGGTAGGAACCCTGTCTCTTCCTGAAAAAGAAGTGCTACAATATTTGAAGTCTGCCTACCAATTGCCAAAATTTGTTAACGTCGTTCCAAAAAAATCAGCAATCATTGTTAATGTCCAAAAATTAGAAAATGATGCAAAGGTCTATTTGAAAGCTAAAAAAATCGATTTAGTCAAAGATGAAATCAGCTTTGACATCTATAAGAAATAGGCTCAAACAACGTTAATTACTTGACCTATAAGCTTTTTTGAGATATGATATTATCTGTTGAAGCATAAAGCTTACTAATTATTTGGAGGATTTGTTAAATGGCTAACAAACAGGATTTAATCGCAAAAGTTGCAGAAGCAACTGAACTTACAAAAAAAGATTCAGCAGTGGCGGTAGACGCAGTATTTTCTGCAATTGAGGCTTTCCTTGCCGAAGGTGAAAAAGTACAATTAATTGGTTTTGGTAATTTCGAAGTTCGTGAACGCGCAGCTCGTAAAGGTCGCAACCCACAAACTGGTGACGAAATTGAAATTGCAGCTTCAAAAGTACCAGCGTTTAAAGCTGGTAAAGCTCTTAAAGATGCCGTTAAATAATATAATATAAAAAAGTCTGTTATATCAAGCTTTCTAGCCTGATATTGGGCTTTTTTTTATTTTGGGGTCAAATTTGGGGCATGAAATTAGTAGTTTTCCATGATATCAGCTATATTGGATTTCATTTTCTTCGTTATGTGGGCATAGATTTGTACGATAGTTTTGGCATCAGCATGCCCCACACTGTACACAATACAAGAGATGTCAAACAAGAAAAAACCGCTCAGCTTACTTTCTGAGCGGTTTTTTCTTACTTAAGCAATATCAACTACTCTCCGATAACTGGAATTGGAGCAGCCTCTTCAAAAATACGATCTACTTCTGCATCTACTTTTGTTTTCAATTCATCGATTGATTGGGTTTTATATTCTTCTAAAGTTTTAGTGAAGTCCATATTCAGATTAAAATCTAAATAAAATTCGGCAGTCTCTTCGTCAACACCAATGTTTTCTAAGAACCTTAATAATTCTTGATAGCCTGGTTTTGCACGATGATTTAAAAATTCTGTTTCGAACTCAGTAAAATCATATCCATCAGCTTTGACCATTTGAGTTGAAACTGTCAAACTAGCTCCAGCTAAAGCCAAAGCTGCCATAGTAGAAATCGCAAGTTTCTTGCAAAGTTGTATCATATAGATATCCTCCGTTTTCGGTTATATGTAGCATTATTTTGTGGCAGTATCGCTACCACAAAAATATTTTAATCTTTTTTACACAAAAAAACAAGTTCTTTATTAATAAAATTAACAAAAATATGATTTAATTAAAATTAAATAACAAAAAAATTCTGCAAGGTACAAAATCTACAAAGAATCATTTAAAAGTAACAGATATTCCACAAAGTAGCAGGCGATTTTTGGCTACTATGATTAGGAGCCAGGATTCTTTGCTAGTAATCGATAAAACATTTCTCCGTTGCCATTTAATTGCTTCTGTTGACGCCAAATAACTAGAATCGCTTATTTCTAGTTTCAGGAGATAAGGAAGTAAGAATTAACTTAACTGGTATTTTATTTAGAATAATTCCAAATACTTGACTTTTTATTTAGAATTATTATAATTAAATCATGAAGAATGAACGTATCGGGAAGGTGAAGCAGAATATGAATTTAATGGAATGGTTAAAAAAATACAGGCACGTAGTTGAAACGATGGCGTGTTTGGTGCTGATTGCTATAGGGATATTATTGATGTCGGTGATGCCACAGCTAGCATCGGTGGTCTTTATCCTAGCTTTTGTGATAGGGGGATTTGCCTCTGCTAAAGAAGGTGTGCTGGATCTTGTTTACAATAAGCATTTGTCAGTAGATATCCTGATGATTTTAGCAGCTATCGGTGCTGGAGTGATTGGCTATTGGCTAGAAGGTGCCCTGCTCATTTTCATTTTTTCGATGTCAAACACTCTTGAAGAGATGGCTATGGAAAAAAGCAAGGATGCTATTTCTGCATTGATGACATTGACACCTGATACGGCACGTAAGATTACTCCAGATGGTTCAATACGAGAAGTTTTTACCAAAGAGCTTAGTGTGGGAGACCGTGTTCAAGTGCGAAAAGGAGAAGCTGTTCCTATTGATGGTCAATTGCTTAGTGTATTTGGCCAATTTGACGAATCGATGGTAACTGGCGAATCCATGATTGTAGACAAAGAAAAAAATCAGGATCTTATCGGTGGGACCATTAACCAAGGTCAAACCATTGAAATGCTTGTGACTGTTGAAAATGAAGACACATTGTTTTCAAAGATTGTTAATTTGGTTGAAACAGCACAAGGGCAGAAAAGCAAGACAGCGACTTTTATTGAAAATTTAGAAGATAAGTATGTTATCTTTGTTTTACTTTTAGTGCCTAGTTTTATCATATTTTGCCATTTAATACTTGGTTGGACTTGGTTAGATGCTTTTTACCGAGGTATGATTCTTTTAACGGTAGCTTCGCCATGTGCGTTGATTGCAAGCTCCACACCAGCTAGTCTATCAGCTATCTCTCGGGCAGCTCGTCAAGGTCTGATTATCAAAGGCGGTGACATTGTTGATAAGATGGGAGATGTCAAAGCGGTTATCATGGATAAAACAGGTACTTTGACACAGGGGAAACCATCGGTGATTGATGCGCATTATCTTTTGGCTAAAGAATTGACAGATGATCTTGTCTATTCAGCTGAAACAACCAGCAGCCATCCAATCTCGCAAGCCTTATTGGATTTTACTCAAGGAACTTATAGAGAACTTGAGAACCTAGAGGAGATAGCAGGGAAAGGCTTTCGTTTTGACTATGATGGTCAAGAGTGGCGCATTGGGAAAAAATCATTTATTTTAGAAAGCGTCGGAGAAATATCTCAGTTTGAATCCCGTATTCAACAAGAAGAAAATCAAGGAAAGACCCTTATTTTTGTCTCTTGCGGCCAGCAACTAGCAGCTTACTACATTTTATTTGATGCGATTAAAGAAGAATCAAAACAAGCCATCCAAGAATTAAAAGAGATGGGAATTGCAACAGTCATGCTGACGGGCGACCAATACAGAACAGCCCGCTATGTCGCTGATCAGCTAGGGATTGATGATGTTGTAGCTAACTGTATGCCTCATGATAAAGCGCAAACGATTTTTGAGATGAAGAACAAATATGGCTGTGTTGCTATGGTTGGTGATGGCATCAATGACGCGCCAGCTTTAGCACAAGCAGATGTTTCCTATGCGATTGGAACGGGAACAGATATCGCTATTGAAAGCGCAGATAGCATCATTATGGATGACCTTACTCGGATTCCTTTTTCGATTAGGTTATCACAACAGATGAAAAAAATTGTCAAACAAAATATTATTTTTGCCCTTTCGGTAATTAGTCTCCTTATCTTGGCCAATGTGTTTCAGGTGGTCAATCTTCCATTGGGAGTGGTAGGGCATGAAGGGTCGACGATTTTAGTTATTTTAAATGGCTTGCGCCTATTATCGTTTAAATAAGCTAAGACTTGCCGGAATAAGCAAAAGTAACTATAATAGTAGTCAAGATTGCAAAAAGAAAGTAGGCTTATGGCAAACCTTATTATTTTGAGTATTATTGTGTTTTCGCTTATTAAAATAGGTATTTTTATCTATTATTATCAATACTTATCAGCCACCTCCAGAGCCGTCAGTAGGTATAAAAGACGACTATCAGCCAGAGATGACATCAAAAATAGCCAAGACTCTAATGGCTAAGTCAATAGAAATCTAATCCGAGCAACTATCATCAAAAGAACCACTAGCTTAGCTAGTGGTTCTTTATTGTTAATCGAGGTAGTTTAAACGCCCTCTGAAATCTTCAATGCTATCATAGCCCTTAGCTGTCATAATTGCTTTGAGTTCAGCAGTTACTCTGCTAAAGAGCTCTGGACCTTCTTGATGCAAGGCTGTGCCAATTTGTACCATACTGGCTCCGCAGAGGATATGTTCAAAAGCATCGCGACCAGTTTTGACGCCACCTGTTCCAATAATTTGAATAGTAGGATTAAGGCGTTGGTAAAAGGCATGGACATTAGCTAGGGCGGTTGGTTTGATATAGTCTCCACCAATTCCTCCAAAGCCATTTTTTGGTTTGATGACCACGTGCTCATCTGTAATCACAAGGCCGTTCCCAACAGAATTGATGCAGTTGACAAATGCTAGAGGATACTTGTTAAAAATAGCTGCTGCTTGGTCAAAATGGACAATATCAAAATAAGGAGGTAACTTGATTCCTAAAGGCTTGGTGTAATAAGAAAACACACTTTCTAAGATGGCATCAGTTGCTTCAAAGTCATAAGCGATTTGTGGTTTGCCCGGAACATTTGGACAGGATAGATTAAGTTCAACCAACCCTTGGTAATCAGAGTTATGAATGGCTTTTAAAATGGTTTCAGTTTCTGCAGGAGACATGCCAACAACAGATAAAAAATGATGTTTGTGAGTTTTGGTACGCTCTAACTCTGTGACAATATCTAAATAGTACTGGTAGCCTTTGTTAGGCAGTCCCATCGAATTGATGGATCCTAGTGGCGTGTCAACATAGCGTGGTTCAGGATTACCCTGCCGATCCTCTAGTGTGCCTGTTTTGGTGACGAAAGATCCTGCTTGAGACTGCTCAATAGCAAGCAGTTCTTCTTTTGTCATGCAATAGACCCCAGCAGCATTCATCAAGCAGTTATCAAAGTCAAAGTGAGCAATTCGTGTAGCAGTAGAAACCATGTTTTCCTCCAAATGTAGACAAATTTTTTCTATTCTATCACTTGGCTTAAAGAATAGCAAGTGATTATTGTATGGTGCAAAAGAAAGAAATAGTTTCCGAACATTCAATGATTTCCATGTTTTTCATGATATTAACAAAATGATTTTCAAATTAGAAAGGAATTGACTAGCTTTTTCACCCTATTTTTTGTAAAATAGAAGTTGTAAAAAGGTAGAAGCCTTTAAATTAAAAGGAGATATTAACTAATGGTAAAATTGGTTTTCGCTCGCCACGGTGAGTCAGAATGGAATAAAGCTAACCTCTTCACTGGTTGGGCTGATGTTGATTTGTCAGAAAAAGGAACGCAACAAGCAATTGATGCAGGTAAATTAATCAAAGAAGCAGGAATTACATTTGACCTTGCTTTCACATCAGTGCTTAAACGTGCTATCAAAACAACAAACCTAGCACTTGAGCACTCTGATCAACTTTGGGTACCTCTTGAAAAATCTTGGCGCTTAAACGAACGTCACTATGGCGGTTTGACTGGTAAAAACAAAGCTGAAGCTGCTGAGCAATTTGGTGATGAGCAAGTACATATCTGGCGTCGTTCGTACGATGTTTTGCCTCCAGATATGGCTAAAGATGATGAGCATTCAGCACATACAGATCGTCGTTACTCACATTTGGATAACTCAGTTATTCCAGATGCAGAAAACTTAAAAGTAACCTTAGAGCGTGCTCTTCCTTTCTGGGAAGATAAAATTGCACCAGCCTTGGTTGACGGTAAAAATGTTTTCGTTGGTGCTCACGGTAACTCAATCCGTGCACTTGTAAAACACATCAAACAATTAAACGATGATGAGATTATGGATGTTGAAATTCCAAACTTCCCACCACTTGTTTTTGAATTTGACGAAAAATTAAACCTTACTGCTGAGTACTACCTCGGTGGTGAGTAATCATCAAAACCAAGCTGAGGCTTGGTTTTTTTCTTTTTGAAAAAATATGATATGATAAGAAGAAAACATAAAAAGGAATAACTATGAAAGCACCAAAACGTCGACAGCAGATTATAGAAACGTTAAATCAATCTCACCACCCGTTATCAGCAAGCTATTTGGCCGGTCTATTTGGTGTTAGCCGTCAGGTGATTGTTGGGGATATTGCGCTATTAAGAGCTCAACAGTTAGACATTATTTCAACTCCTAAGGGCTATGTGATGTCAAAGGCTCTTTTTAGCCATCATTATTCTGCTCGAATCGCTTGCCAGCATGGTCTTGATAAAACAGAGCAAGAGTTACATATTATTTTGGCTCACGATGGCATCATCGTCAATGTTGAGGTAGAGCATCCGATTTATGGCATGATTACGGCTCCCTTAAATATCAAAAATCAGGCAGATGTTACCAATTTTATTACCAAATTAAATCGCTCGGAAGCTGAATTGTTATCGTCATTAACAGAAGGGATACACACGCATTTGATCTCATGCCCTAGTCAAGAGGTCTTTGCACGTATCAAAGAAGATTTAGATAAGGCAGGCATTTTATACCAACAAGAATGATGTGACAGGTGTCTTGACACAGGTCTGTAAACAGTTTATAATACTTCTTAAAGGAGATATTATGAACAAAAGACCCGCACGCCTCGTTGCTTATTCCTCTATTTTGGTGGCTTTTGCCATCTTAATTCCTATCATGATGCCTTTAAAAATCATCATTGGACCCGCCTCTTTCACATTAGCTAGCCATTTGCCTTTGTTTTTAGCGACCTTTATCTCAGTACCTATCGCTATTTTAGTTAGCTTGGGAGCTAGTATTGGCTTTTTGATGGCAGGTTTTCCGATTATCATTGTTTTAAGGGCCTTGTCTCATTTGATTTTTGCGGTTGTTGCTGCAATTGTGATAAAAAAGAATCCCAATTTACTAGATTATCCCGTGAAAACGATGATTTTTGCAGTAGCTATTAATGCCATTCATGGCTTGGCTGAATTCATCGTTGTTTATGCTTTGACAGCCTCTACTGCAAGTGATCCTTCTTATTTTTGGACTATGTTAGGACTTATTGGCGCAGGCTCCTTGGTACATGGGATATTGGATTTTTACTTGGCTGTACTCATTTGGCGTTTTCTTAGAAAAAGACTAGGGCTATCCTTGCTTTAAGACTCTTTGTTACTTCGTAAAATAGAATAAAAAAATCAGCTCTTTCTTAGTGAAAGGGCTTGCATTTTTTCTAAAAATTGATATACTAAAAGTGCACTTGTGAATATAGTAACAAAAGGAGATATCATGAAAACACCAGAACAAATTTTAGCGTCTACTATTCATATTGGAGAACACAAGATTGAAAAAACATTTCTTGCCAAGGCTATATTAGGCTTTATTGGTGGGGCAATGATTAGTTTAGGCTACTTATTATATGTTAGGGTGGCCGCTAGTAGTTTGGCAGTCTTTGGGCCTTTTTCGAGTATATTAGGCGCATGTGCTTTTCCGATTGGTCTTATTGTTATTTTAATGGCTGGTGGAGAGTTGATTACAGGCAACATGATGGCTGTTTCAGCTGCCTTTTTTGCCAGAAAAATTAAAGCTACAGATTTGTTGAAAAACTGGTTAGTGATTACTATTTTTAATATCATTGGAGCTATTTTTGTAGCCTTTGTCTTTGGTCATTTTTTGGGACTGACAGGCACTGGTATTTTCAAAGAAGAAGTTATTGAAGTGGCACATGCTAAGATTGGGGTGACTCCGTTACAGGCGATTGTATCAGGTATTGGGTGTAATTGGTTTGTTGGCTTGGCTTTATGGTTATGCTATGGGGCTAGTGACGCGACTGGCAAATTACTTGGGACTTGGTTCCCTGTTATGACCTTTGTAGCACTTGGTTTTCAGCACAGTGTGGCAAATGCCTTTGTTATTCCTGCAGCTATTTTTGAAGGCGGAGCAAGCTGGATGGACTTTGTAACCAACTTTAGCCTTGTCTATGCCGGAAATGTTATCGGTGGAGCCATCTTTGTTAGTCTATTTTACTACAAAGCTTATCATCATCCTGAGCACGACTAAACAAATAAGAAAAATATTTTTAGACTGGGAATTACCTTTCCCAGTCTTCTTTTTGCAATTTGTGATAAAATAAGAAACGAAACTAGAAAGAGGAGTCCGCAAAAAAGAACATGACATCTATGATAAAAAAGAAAACTGCAAGCATTCCCCGTCGTCTCCACCTTCTTTTTTTGCTAATTGTTCTTTTATTTGTTGCTTTGACCCTGAGATTAGCTCAGATGCAAATCTATGAAAAAGACTTTTACGCCACCAAGCTTAAGGCTTCAAGTCTTTATAAGGTTAAACAAGCAACGCCTCGAGGTAGTATTTTTGACCATAATGGGCAAGTACTAGTGTCTAATCAGCTTAAAAACGTTGTTACCTATACAAGAAGTCAGCAAGCCAGCGCTCAAGACATCAAACGATTGGCCAAGCGCCTAGAAGCCTATGTTGACTATTTAGAGGTTAACTTGTCTAGTAGGGCTAAAAAAGATTATTACTTGGCTGATCCAACAACCTATGCCAAGGTTGTTGCGAAATTACCTAAAAGCGCTAAGTACGATCGTTATGGCAATCAATTAACAGAAAGCACAATTTATCAGGAAGCAGTAGCTTCTTTGAAAGACAGCGATTTAAACTATTCTAAAGAAGAAGAAAAAGTGATTGCGGTTTTTAATCAAATGAACGCTGCAGCAGCCTTTAACCTTATCCATCTCAGGACAGCTCCCTTATCAGATGATGCTATTGCATTAATTGTGGCCAACAAGGCAAAATTACCTGGGATTTCAGTTGGTACCAATTGGGATCGTCAGGTACAAGCCACTAGCTTAGCATCTATTATAGGGAAAGTCTCTACTGAGGAGGCAGGACTCCCTAAAGAAAATCTCAAATATTACCTGAAACAAGGCTACTCTCTCAATGATCGCGTGGGAACCTCTTATTTAGAAAAAGAATACGAGGCTGCTTTACAAGGTAAACCTGAGATTAAAGTGGTTAAAACCAATCGCTCTGGCCAGCTGGTCTCTGATAAATCCGTGCAAAAAGGGCAAAATGGGCAACACCTTAAACTAACCGTTCCTCTTGATTTTCAACAAGGAGTAGAAGGTATAATGGACAGATACTTTCAAAAAGAGCTTAGTGATGGCAAGGCTGCCTACTCAGAAGGAGTCTATGCGGTAGCCCTTAATCCCGAAACGGGAGCTATTTTGGCGATGTCAGGATTGTCTCATAACCCAGAAACCGGCGCTATGCAAAAAGATGCTCTCGGAACAATTACTGATGTCTTTACTCCAGGTTCTGTTGTAAAGGGAGCTACGTTGGCAGCTGGTTGGCAGACAGATGTCATCCAAGGGAATCAGGTGCTACTCGACCAGCCGATCCAATTTGGAGGCTCAAGTCCCATTACCTCTTGGTTTACCAGAGGGCAACAACCCATCTCTGCTGTTCAAGCTCTGGAGTATTCGTCAAATACATATATGGTTCAAATTGCACTAAAGATGATGGGACAAGACTATCAAACAGGCATGACATTAACCAGTGCCAAAATGAAAGAAACCATGGCAAAGCTAAGAGAAACCTATGCTGAATTTGGCATGGGAGTTCCTACAGGAATTGATTTGCCAGGAGAATCTGCTGGCTATTTAACCAACACCTATACCGTTTCAAATGTTTTAACGGAATCCTTTGGACAGTTTGACAACTATACTACCATGCAGTTAGCACAGTATGTCGCTACTATTGCAAATGGTGGCAATCGACTTGCACCGCATATTGTCGATGGGATTTATCAGAATAATGGCAATCAAGGCTTAGGTGCCTTGGTAAAACCCATCAAGGCTAAATCCCTTAACAAAGTTAATCTAACAGGGGAGCAACTTGGTATTATTCAAGACGGATTTTATCAGGTAGTTAATAGTGGGAGCGGCTATGCTACAGGAAAAGCATTGGCAGGAACCTCAGTAGCCATCAGCGCCAAGACAGGAACGGCTGAAACCTACGTGAAAGATCACTCAGGGGCAAGACTTGCCACTTATAATTTAAACGTTGTGGCTTATGGCCCTAGTCCAAAAGCTAAAATTGCTGTCGCTGTCATGTACCCTCATGTGACGGATGCCTTGTCACAAGCACATCAGCAGATAGCTAGGGAGATTATCACCCTATATATGACCATGTATGGAAATCAATAAAGGAGAACTAAGTGCTTTACCCAACACCAATTGCAAAGCTCATCGATAGCTACTCTAAACTACCAGGCATTGGGATAAAAACAGCCACTCGGCTTGCTTTTTACACCATTGGTATGTCAGACGAAGATGTGAACGACTTTGCTAAAAATTTACTAGCAGCCAAAAGAGAGCTGACTTATTGCTCAATTTGCGGCAATTTAACAGATGCTGACCCTTGTCATATTTGCACAGATACTAATCGAGATAAGTCTACGATATTAGTTGTCGAAGATGCCAAAGATGTGTCAGCGATGGAAAAAATTCAAGAGTATCATGGTTATTATCATGTACTTCACGGCTTAATTTCCCCAATGAATGGCATCAGTCCAGACGATATCAATTTGAAGAGTCTGATCACGCGACTGATGGATGGGGAGGTCAATGAAGTGATTATTGCAACGAATGCAACAGCAGATGGCGAAGCCACCTCGATGTATATTTCTCGTGTCTTAAAGCCTGCTGGTATCAAAGTGACCCGTCTTGCCAGAGGATTGGCGGTCGGTTCAGATATTGAATATGCAGATGAGGTCACCTTGCTTAGGGCTATTGAAAACCGCACAGAACTGTAAAGTAAGCTGAAAAGCATTTTGAAAAGTGATAGCCTTTTTGCTATAATGAGGAGTACTATCAGTCAGATTAGAAAGGACATCCATGTCTAAACAAACCATAATTTTATTGTACGGGGGACGTTCTGCCGAGCGTGAGGTATCAGTGTTATCAGCAGAAAGCGTGATGAGAGCTATCGATTATCATAAGTTTTTTGTCAAAACTTATTTTATTAGTCAAGCGGGCGATTTCATCAAAACGCAGGTGTTTTCTGAAAAACCAGATGAAAATGAGCATCTTATGACTAATGCGACCATTGACAAAAGTCAAATTATTAAGCCTAGTGATATTTATGAAGAAAATGCTGTCGTTTTTCCAGTTCTACATGGTCCTATGGGAGAAGATGGCTCTATACAAGGGTTTTTGGAAGTTTTGAGGATGCCCTATGTCGGTACAAATGTCTTATCGTCTAGTGTTGCAATGGATAAAATTACCACGAAAAGAGTGTTGGAGTCTGTGGGTGTTCCCCAGGTGGCTTATACGGTTTATGTTGAAGGACAGGATTTAGAAGCCTGTATAGCAGAGACGGTTTCAAACCTGACTTTTCCTGTTTTCGTTAAACCGGCAAATATGGGTTCATCTGTTGGCATTTCAAAAGCAACAGACGAAACTGAATTAAGACAAGCTATTGAGCTAGCCTTGACTTATGATAGTCGTATCTTAATAGAGCAAGGCGTTGATGCTAGGGAGGTTGAGGTCGGACTTCTTGGAAACACGCAAGTTAGCTCAACCCTACCTGGTGAAGTAGTGAAAGACGTGGCTTTTTATGACTACCAATCAAAATATATTGATAATAAAATTACCATGGCTATTCCAGCTAATCTAGAACCGTGTGTGATGGAAAAAATGCAAACTTATGCAGAGATAGCCTTCAAAGCGATTGGAGCCTGTGGCTTGTCGCGTTGTGATTTTTTCCTCACTAAAGATGGACACATCTATCTCAATGAGCTAAATACCATGCCAGGTTTTACCCAATGGTCTATGTATCCCTTGTTGTGGGAAAACATGGGCATGCCTTATGCTAGTCTAATCGAGGAATTGGTGCGGCTGGCACAAGATATGTTTCACAAGCGTGAAAGCCATTTGATATAAGTCAAGACAGAGTCTCAAGAGCTCTGTTCTTTCTTGTTTTAACTCTGTGTGACATAATTTAAAGTGAGAAGAATTTTCTGAGGCAGTTATGCTATAATAAAAGAAAAATCGAAAACAGGTGTTTGAAGAAGGAAAATAACGATGAAATTAACATTACATGAAGTTGCAAAAGTAGTTGAGGCACAAAACAGTCTCTCTGATTTGGATGACGTTCCGCTGAATCAAATCGAATTTGATAGTCGAAAGGTTCAGCCTGGAGACCTTTTCTTACCCCTAAAAGGGGAACGAGATGGACACGACTTTATCGAATCGGCTTTTAACAAGGGTGCTATTGCAACCTTTTCAGAAAAAGAAGTGCCCAATCGTCCATACTTATTGGTGGATGATTGTTTGTTGGCGTTTCAAAAGCTAGCGCAATACTACATTGACAAGATGCGCGTGGATGTCATTGCTGTGACTGGATCAAACGGCAAAACATCAACAAAAGACATGATTCATGCAGTTTTAGCAACTACCTATCAAACTTATAAGACACAGGGCAACTATAATAATGAAATTGGCCTGCCTTATACAGTGCTACACATGCCAGAAGAGACCGAAAAAATTGTCTTGGAGATGGGCCAAGATCATATGGGGGATATTGGTCTACTTTCAAGTATCGCTAGACCTCGCATTGCCGTTGTGACGCTGATTGGAGAAGCTCACTTAGAATATTTCGGCTCACGAGAGCGCATCGCAAAAGGGAAAATGCAGATTGTAGATGGCATGAATTCTGATGGGATTTTGATTGTGCCGGGAGACCCAATTGTTACTCCTTATTTACCAGAAAATCAAACGGTTATTCGCTTTGGTCAAAACCAAGAAATTACCGTTAATGCTATTAGTGAAGCTAAAGAATCCTTAACCTTCACAACAAACGTTTTGCCAAGACCTATCACTTTGCCACTCACAGGAAAATACAATGCAACCAATGCCATGCTAGCAGCCTACGTAGGGAAATTATTAGCCGTGTCAGACGAGGACATTATAGAAGCCTTGGAAACCGTACAGCTCACACGTAACCGTACGGAATGGAAAAAAGCGGCGAATGGTGCTGACTTACTATCAGATGTCTACAACGCTAATCCTACAGCCATGCGCCTAATATTAGAAACCTTCTCTAATATTTCAGCCAATCCCTCAGGAAAAAAAATAGCCCTTTTAGCCGATATGAAAGAATTAGGAGCAGGTTCGGTTGCGCTACACACACAGCTCTTAACAAGCTTATCTCCAGATCACATCAATCACCTGATTTTTTACGGTGACGATATTCAGGAGTTGGCTCAGTTGGCTAGTCAAATGTATCCTATTGGACGTGTTTATTTCTTTAAAAAGACTGACCAAGAAGATCAATTTGAGGACATGTACCAACATTTAGTCAGTATTTTAGAACCTAGTGATCAGCTATTGTTGAAAGGCAGCAACTCCATGTCTTTAGATAACATCGTCGAAAGACTCATCCAAGGGTAAAGCAGTGCCTTAGCATGGTGTGCTCTCAGAAAAAATGTGAAAAGTCTTGTTCACTCATAAAGATTAAGGTATAATGAAAAAATAAAGAAAGGGATGTTTATGGACTTTTTTGCAATTGACCCTATTGGGTTGCCCCACACTTCATTTTTATTTTACCTATCATCTGTCATGCTGGCGCCCTTGCTTGTTTTTGCAACTTTACAGGCTTATCGCTCAAAACCCTATCGCTATACTTTTTTAAGCTTGCAATTAGCTCAGTTAATTTGCCTATACACCTGGTATGTTTTGCGAGGGTTCCCTTTAGATGAGGCCTTGCCACTTTATCATTGCCGTATTGCCATGCTAGCTATCTTCTTTTTGCCTGATCGTAATAGCTTGAAGCAGCTTTTTATGCTTATCGGAATAGGTGGAACCTTCTTAGCCCTTTTATCCCCAGATTTATACCCGTATAAGCTGTGGCATGTGGCTAATATTTCTTTTTACCTAGGACACTATGCTCTTTTGGTCAATGGTCTCGTGTATATGCTGCGTTTTTATAACCCCAGCCAATTGAAGCCCCTCTTAGTTTTGAGGTACCTGGCTACCATTAATTTTGGTTTGATTTTGGTCAATTTATTAACCAAGGGCAATTACGGTTTTGTCATGGACATACCTATTATCCACACCCATCATTTGCTATTGAACTTTATTATCGTGACGGTTGGTTTGACAGGGCTTGTCAAGGTAATTGAGTTAGCATACTTAAAAATAGGTTGGGTCCATAACGCACAACTAGAGTTTTCTGAAGAACAGTAACCATTGCGAAAGCGGTGAAAATCAGCTATAATAAAGGAGTTGCACGAGCAACTCTTTTTATTGTAGAATACATTTAGGAGCGACCAATGTAAACAATATACCGAGTGTTACGATCAGATCAGAAACGATAAGTCAGAGCTGAGACTCTGCGCTATTAATAAACAAGGAACGAATTATGTCAATAACAGAAGAAATTAAAAGACGTCGCACTTTTGCGATTATCAGTCACCCGGATGCTGGTAAAACAACGATAACTGAACAATTGCTTTATTTTGGTGGAGAAATCCGCGAGGCAGGAACTGTTAAAGGGAAAAAAACGGGAAACTTTGCCAAATCCGACTGGATGGACATTGAAAAGCAACGTGGGATTTCAGTAACCTCATCAGTAATGCAATTTGATTATGCAGGCAAACGTGTTAATATTTTGGATACGCCTGGACACGAAGACTTCTCAGAAGATACCTACCGTACTCTGATGGCAGTAGATGCTGCCGTTATGGTTGTTGACTCTGCTAAGGGGATAGAAGCTCAAACCAAGAAACTATTTGAAGTTGTTAAGCACCGCAATATTCCTGTGTTTACCTTTATTAACAAACTAGACCGTGACGGCCGTGAGCCCTTAGAGTTGTTAGAGGAGTTAGAGGAAGTTTTGGGGATTGCTTCGTATCCGATGAATTGGCCTATTGGTATGGGACGTTCTTTTGAAGGTTTGTACGACTTGTACAATGAGCGCTTGGAGCTCTATAAAGGGGAACAACGCTTTGCCAAAATTGAAGAAGGTGCATCACTTTTTGCCAATAATCCATTCTATGAGCAAGCACTAGAAGACATTGAATTATTAGAAGAAGCAGGAAATGATTTCTCTGAACAGGCGATCTTAGATGGTCAGCTGACACCAGTATTTTTTGGCTCAGCCTTGACCAATTTTGGGGTACAGACCTTTCTTGATAGTTTTTTGCAATTTGCACCAGAACCACACGGACATAAAACAACAACAGACGAAGTCATTGACCCTCTAAACCAAGATTTTTCTGGATTTGTTTTTAAAATCCAGGCTAATATGGACCCAAAACACAGAGACCGTATCGCTTTTGTACGGATTGTGTCAGGTGAGTTTCAAAAAGGGATGAGCGTCAATCTGGCAAGAACTGGAAAAAGCGCTAAATTATCAAATGTGACTCAGTTTATGGCTGAATCCCGTGAAAATGTAAAAAATGCGGTAGCAGGAGATATTATCGGTGTCTATGATACGGGAACTTACCAAGTAGGAGACACGTTGACCGTCGGCAAGCAAAAGTTTGAATTTGAGGCTTTGCCAACATTTACTCCGGAAATCTTCATGAAAGTATCGCCTAAGAACGTGATGAAGCAAAAATCATTCCACAAAGGCATGGAGCAATTGGTGCAAGAAGGTGCCATCCAACTTTATAAAAATTTCCAAACTGGCGAATACATGCTAGGTGCTGTGGGACAGCTACAGTTTGAAGTCTTTAAACACCGCATGGAGGGCGAATACAATGCAGAGGTCGTCATGACCCCAATGGGGAAAAAGACAGTGCGCTGGATTTCTGAGGAAGATCTGGATCAGCGCATGTCATCTAGTCGAAATATTTTGGCTAGAGACCGCTTTGATCAACCCGTTTTTCTTTTTGAAAACGACTTTGCCTTGCGTTGGTTCGCAGATAAGTACCCAGATGTAACCTTGGAAGAAAAAATGTAATACCAAAACGGATTAGATGCTTATCTAATCCGTTTTTTAGTTAGCTATTTCATTATTTGCTATGAAATAGCTTTTGATATTGTTTGGGAGGAATCCCAACTTCGTTTTTAAAAATTTTTGAAAAATGAGCAATATCAGAAAAAGCTAAAGCAATTGCGATATCAGTCACGCTATGACGATTACGCAACATGGTTTTAGCTTCTTCGATTTTTCGTTTGGTAATAAATTGTTGTATGGTAACATTGGTTTCGTCCTGGAACAGTTTACGAATAGCCGATTCACTAAAGTTAAAGTGAGTCGCAATATTCTTGGTTTTTAGCTTTTGATTCAAGTTGGTGTTGATATATTGAATGATAGAGGTGACCAAACGAGAATAGTTACACGTGTTTTCTCCAATTTTTTTGGTAAAAAAAATAATAGCCGATTCCCTTAGTTGAATAATTGATTCAAGACTATTGCATTTTTCACTTTCTTGGATAAAGTAATCCCTTGATTGGTAAGCGGTTACAATACTAACTCCTAATTGAATAGCTATTTGAGAAATTTTTTCATAGACGATAATAGAATAGTTTTTTTCTGATCTCAAGATACTTCCTGTTACAGCTGGCGAAACCCCATTACCAAGGTTGAAAAGCATATCGCGAAGCTTTTGGACATCCCCTTGTCGCATGGCTTCTAAAATATTGTTTTCATACTCTACTAAATAAGTTTTAGGATCGTTAGATTGCTCGATTAAGTAATTAGCCTGTTCCTTATCAATCTTATAAGCTGCTTCTTGGACAGTATGTAATATTTTTTCGGAAGAGAGATCAAACACCTCTCCTGAAAACACATAATGAATAATAATCAAAATTTCTCTGATATCCGTTAGTGAATACAAAGGCAACTGGTTTATCTTACTCTCTGATGGTAAGGTTTCGTCAATGTGATTACATCTAAAAGGACCAAAGCTAAAAAAACAGTCTTGATACTGGTAAACTAGTAGTAACTCACCAAAATCTCCAGTTACAAATTGGTACAAAAAAGTTTGTTTTGTAATAGCTTTCAAAATGGCATGAAAGTTATAGTGAAGTGAAATCGTTCGATTAGATTTAAAGCTTTTTACAAGATTTAAATCATCATCAAAAATATTGACAGGTAGTCCTAGACAGACATGTAGGGCTTTTACTAACTTCTTTTTCTCCATAATATCATTTTCTCCTATTCTCTCTCCCCTTCAGTATAATGGAAACAAGAACAATTAGATATGTACATAAATGAAAGATAGGGTAATTATCATTATACTTTTAAATAATGGCAGCTGATTTCAAGTGATTAAGGAGTAATCTTTAATTATTTAGAAAAAATGATATAAAACTTTAAAATCATGCAAAAAAAAACAGAATAGACAAGAAATAAAGAATAGATTGTGTTATTTTTAACAAGATACATCAGATATCAGATAAACCAAGTATTTAAGGAGGGATGAACTGCTATAAGATAGTGAATGTTGATAACAAGAGAGACTATTTAATAAAGGAGAGAGAAATGAAATTAAAACGAATAATAGGACTGTTAATAGTCCTATTGGTCTCAGCTGGTTCATTAAGTCTTACGAAAACGGTTAAGGCTAAAGATGGATATGATTACTATGGGTACATAAAAAATGGCAGTAATGGAGAGATAATTATCAAGCATGCAAAAACTGGGGAAGAACAGGTTGGTTTTTGTGTAGATCCGGAGAAGACTTTTCCTAAATTAGGGTATGGAGCAAAGTATCAAAAAATAAAGTCACCACTATCATCTAATATAGGAAATAATCTTAAGCGGTTATTTTATAATAAAAATATGGTAGTTACAAAAGTTAATGATGCTATGGATAAGCTTCCTTTTAGTATTAAAGCGGAGAAGATATACCAAAAAAATGTTGCAGTAAATAATATGATTTCTGCGCTGGTACATGGGTATGTCAAAGATAAGCATCAAGGAGAAGTACTTCTTAGTCGGAGCTATGATAAAGGAAATTATTTCGATGTATTAAAATCGACTTATTCCGATATTTATTTGGAATTAAATAAATTACCTATTCCAAACGGTATTAAATTAACATATTTTGAACCTCAAAACAGCATCTATCAACGCATTGTGACCTTTGAGAAGGAGAAAGAAAAACCAATATTTGGTTATAGTCCTGAAATAGAGACAGACGAAAAATTGCCAGATGTGCATGGAGAATCAGGCTCAACAGAGATTATTGAAGAAAACCATATCATAGAGACAGAACAAAACCTTCCAAATGAACATGGACAATCAGGTTCAACAGAGATTATTGAAGAAAACCATGTCATCGAGACAGAGCAAAATCTTCCGAATGAAGATGGGCAGTCAGGCAATATCATTGAGCAAGAAGACAGCAAAACACTTGTGAAATTCTCTAAACGTGATATTAAAGGTAATGAACTAGCAGGTGCAACGATTGAACTTCGTGATTTATCAGGTAAATCAATCCAATCATGGGTTTCAGACGGTAAAGCTAAAGATTTCTACCTATTACCAGGAAGTTATGAGTTTGTTGAAACAGCTGCTCCAGAAGGTTACCAAATTGCTACAAAAATCATGTTTACTATCAGTACAGATGGTCGTATCACTGTAGATGGTCAGCTTGTGACAGGTACTGCACATATCGTGATGGTCGATAACTACAAACCAATAGTAGAGACAGGCGATGTCATTGATATAGAAGAAAACCTTCCAAATGAACATGGACAATCAGGCTCAACAGAGATTATTGAAGAAAACCATGTCATCGAGACAGAGCAAAATCTTCCAAATGAACATGGACAATCAGGCTCAACAGAGATTGTTGAAGAAAACCATATCATTGAGACAGAACAAAGTCTTCCAAATGAACATGGACAATCAGGAGATCATACAATCGTTGAGGACACAAAACCTGAATTGCCTGGCAAACATAATATTAAGATTAGTAAATTGAACCTAGGTGGTCAAGAAATTGGTGGTGCTCAAATTGAGATTAGAGCTATTGATGGTTCTATGGTTACAGGTTGGACAAGTATTGCAGGTCAAACACATTACCTAGAGCTTGCAGCTGGAACTTATGTATTCCATGAAGTTGTTGCGCCAAACGGATACTTGAAAGTAACTGATATCACTTTCAAAGTTGATGACAATGGTCAAGTGACAATTATTGATGCAGCTGGTAACACTGTCGCTGCAAATGCAAACCATCTAATGGTAACCGATCATACTATTCCAACAATTGATCAGCCAGAAGTTCCTAAAACTCCAAATCAATCTAAGAGTAAATTACCTGCTACTGGAGATGTTGTATCTTCACTTGCAAGTTTACTTGGTTTGAATATGTTGGCAGTTAGCATGTTTGTATTTGTTGGAAGAAAAAAATACAGCACTAAATAAAAAATGATTATATTGGTCTAATGACTAATACTAAAATAGCAGTGAGTCCTTTAATAAGGTGCTCGCTGTTATTTTATATTAAAGATTTTTCAGGTGGTCAACAATATGGCAAAAGTCAATGATACCAGTCTTTGACCACCATTAAAAACCTCTTTTTAAAAATGTGTTATTGGAAATGGCAACATTATTCCTATCTTTTTAATCTTAATTGTGATACACTAGTTAAGTTGTTAATCGAACGACAAAAATTTACAGGCCTATAAGGCAGCTTCGCACTGCCTTTTTAGAAAAGAGAAACAATTGAAATTTACAGAATTTAACTTATCAGAAAACATCCAATCAGCTGTTGTGACAGCAGGCTTTGAGAAAGCATCTCCTATTCAGGAAATGACGATTCCATTGGCCCTAGAGGGCAAGGATGTTATTGGTCAGGCACAAACAGGAACTGGTAAAACAGCTGCATTTGGCCTACCAACATTGAATAAGATTCGTACGGATGAAAACATCATCCAAGCATTGGTTATTGCACCAACCCGTGAACTAGCTGTTCAGAGCCAGGAAGAACTCTTCCGTTTTGGACGCGATAAAGGCGTTAAGGTTCGCTCAGTATATGGTGGATCAAGCATTGACAAACAAATTAAAGCCCTAAAATCAGGCGCTCATGTTGTTGTCGGTACTCCTGGACGTTTATTAGACCTTATCAAGCGTAAAGCTTTAAAACTAGAGCATGTTGAAACCCTCATTCTTGATGAGGCAGACGAAATGCTAAATATGGGATTCTTAGAGGACATCGAAGCTATTATTAGCCGTGTTCCTTCAAATCGACAAACCTTGTTGTTCTCAGCGACTATGCCAGCTCCAATTAAGCAAATTGGTGTTAAGTTTATGAGAGATCCCCAACATGTTCAAATCAAAAATAAAGAACTAACCAACGTTAACGTTGACCAGTTTTATGTCCTGGTTAAAGAACATGAAAAATTTGACACAATGACACGTTTGATGGACGTTGATCAACCAGAACTATCAATTGTTTTTGGTCGTACCAAACGTCGTGTTGACGAAATCACTCGTGGTTTGAAATTGCGCGGCTTCCGTGCAGAAGGTATCCATGGAGACCTCGATCAAAACAAACGATTACGCGTTATTCGTGACTTTAAAGGCGATCAAATTGATATCTTAGTTGCAACTGACGTTGCTGCTCGTGGTCTTGACATCTCAGGAGTTACCCACGTTTATAACTACGACATCACTCAAGATCCAGAAAGTTATGTCCATCGTATCGGTCGTACTGGTCGTGCTGGTAAATCTGGTGAGTCAATCACATTTGTATCTCCAAACGAGATGGGTTACTTGTCAATCATTGAAAACTTAACTAAGAAAAAAATGATGCCTCTTAAACCTGCAACAGCTGAAGAAGCTTTCCAGGCTAAGAAAAAAGTAGCTCTTAAGAAAATTGAACGTGATTTTGCTAATGAGAATACTCGTGCTAACTTTGATAAATTCAAAGGTGATGCGATTCAGTTGGCATCAGAATTTACACCAGAAGAATTAGCCTTGTATATTTTGAGTTTAACAGTTCAAGATCCAGACACTTTGCCTGAAGTTGAAATTGCCCGTGAAAAACCATTACCATTTAAATATGTTGGTGGCGGACATGGCAATAAAACCAACAAAGGTGGCGGTGGCGGCCGTGGTCGCGACAATCGTCGTAGCGGTGGCGGTGGCGGTGGATACCGTGGCAAACGCAAAGAAGGTCAAGGACCAAGCCGTGACAAACGTGATGGTCAAGAAGGCGGCGGTAGTCGTGACTTCAAACGTAAACCAAAACGTAGCGCCAACGATTCTTACAACAAAGATCAAAAATCTGGAAGTAAAGACTCTGGTTTTGTGATTCGTCACAAAGGTGAATAATCAATAAAATCATTGAACACAAACCAAACAGGTTATTGTCACTGAATAAAAAAGGAGCCAATCGGCTCCTTTTTTGATTATCCAATAATCATCTTTAAGAAATGATATATCACTAGTATTTTCATTTAGTTGAACATCAGCTTGTTCGATTTGAGCTTTAAGGTCAGTCGTTTGATGTTCAACTGTAGCCGATTTTTGAGAAGCAGATTGTAGAAACTGAGTTCGTGGCAACTCTACTTTTGCCTACAGACAGTTATCCTAGGTCGTAATACTACCATTTCTTGCTTGTTGAATATTAAGGATTTCTAAACTTGCGACACCTAGTTAACTTGAGAAAGATACTGGTCAGATAATCCTGGTTGAGATTATTGCTGAAATTGTATTTTGTGTTGGAAGAGCACTTGGTTAATTCTAAGATAGAAAGGTGCTGAAATGAATAATTTTTATAATGTTATTAAGGTTGATAAACTTTTTAAAATTTAAAATGGAGGCGGTACTGTAAAAATTGTAGCACAGTGCATTGGTGGGGGGGTCACGCTGATATACTTTGGGGGTTCTTAGAAGGAACAATAGAGGCGATTTTTGATTAGTGTATGTAAAAATATTTTTTGTAACCTGTTAGTAGAAAAATGATGGGTTTAATCAAATAATCCCTCAAGCGTATCGTATCTCGTTAGTAATCAAATGCTATCAGAACCGATTGCTGCAGGAGATGGGGCTAATGATTTAGCGATGCTTGAGCAAGCTGGTTTAGGCATTGCTTTTTGTCTAAAAGAATTTATCCGTGAACACATAAAACACCAAATCAATGTACCTGATTTACATCAAGTCATTCATTTGGTGGATGAGTTTAAGAAATAATTAGATCTACTATGACCCAAAAAACTTTTTCAATAAAGATCTTTTTTTAGATGATTTTTCGGTAGGTTTTTGAGTCTTAGAAAAATCTGGTATAGCAGTGTCTGGGATATCTACTGCGTGATTGGTGTGAAGTACGAGGGCAAAAGGAGATTGGTGATTGGATTCATCAACGATTGTTGCTGCTAAGTGATGTTCTTTGGCCAATTTCATGTACAGCATCTGCAGATTGGCGTCAAGCTCAGGAGATAGCTTTAGTGCCAAAGGAGGATACTTGATACTGAGAGGGACAAGCTCTGAGGCAATGTAGTCTGCGACAGCTTGTTGTGTGATTTCTTCCAAGGTAGCGGTTAAAACAACTCGTTCTTTATAAGTGCCTAAAAAGTAGCGCTGTTCGTCTGGTTTGAGCCGATGCTCACCCAAACTACTTTTTAGGAGTTTTTGGTCTAGTAACTCCATAAACACCTCCTTTAAATTACTCTATACCATTATATCTATTTTGCTCTTAAAAGGCTAGCTATTGCGCCTGATCGAGTGTTTTTGTAAATTTCTGATAAGCTATTGAAAACAAAGAAAATAGTCCCAGAAAAACGTTTTTGAATTTCAGTAAAAAACTTTTTAAGTTGCTAAAACGCCTAGTTTATGGTAGTATTAACATGTAAAAATATTAAAACTCATAAGGAGAGTATTATAATGTCAATTATTACTGATGTTTACGCTCGCGAAGTCCTTGACTCACGCGGTAACCCAACACTTGAAGTAGAAGTTTATACTGAATCAGGTGCTTTCGGACGTGGTATGGTTCCTTCAGGAGCTTCTACCGGCGAACACGAAGCAGTAGAACTTCGTGACGGAGACAAATCACGTTACCTTGGTCTTGGTACAGAAAAAGCCGTTGACAATGTTAACAATATCATCGCTGAAGCAATCATCGGTTTTGATGTTCGTGATCAACAAGCTATCGACCGTGCAATGATCGCTCTTGACGGCACTCCTAATAAAGGTAAACTTGGTGCTAACGCAATCCTTGGTGTGTCTATTGCCGTAGCTCGTGCTGCAGCTGACTACCTAGAAGTACCACTTTACAACTACCTTGGTGGTTTCAACGCTAAAGTTCTTCCAACACCAATGATGAACATCATCAACGGCGGATCACATTCAGATGCTCCAATCGCATTCCAAGAGTTCATGATTATGCCTGTTGGCGCACCAACTTTCAAAGAAGCTCTTCGTTGGGGTGCTGAAGTATTCCATGCCCTTAAGAAAATTCTTAAAGAGCGTGGACTTGTAACAGCTGTTGGTGACGAAGGTGGTTTTGCACCTAAGTTTGATGGAACTGAAGATGGTGTTGAAACAATTCTTAAAGCTATCGAAGCAGCTGGCTACGAAGCTGGTGAAAACGGCATCATGATTGGTTTTGACTGTGCGTCATCAGAATTCTACGACAAAGAGCGTGGCGTTTATGACTACACTAAATTCGAAGGTGAAGGCGCAGCTGTTCGTACGTCTGCTGAGCAAGTTGACTACCTTGAAGAATTGGTTAACAAATACCCAATCATCACTATCGAAGACGGTATGGATGAAAACGACTGGGATGGCTGGAAAGCTCTTACTGAACGTCTTGGTAACCGTGTTCAATTGGTTGGTGACGACTTCTTCGTTACAAACACTGACTACCTAGCACGCGGTATTAAAGAAAATGCAGCAAACTCAATTCTTATCAAAGTTAACCAAATTGGTACTTTGACTGAAACGTTTGAAGCTATTGAAATGGCTAAAGAGGCTGGATACACTGCAGTAGTATCACACCGTTCAGGTGAAACTGAAGATTCAACCATTGCTGACATTGCAGTAGCAACAAACGCTGGTCAAATCAAAACAGGTTCATTGTCACGTACAGACCGTATTGCAAAATACAACCAATTGCTTCGTATCGAAGATCAACTTGCAGAAGTTGCTCGTTACAAAGGCCTTCAATCATTCTACAACCTTAAAAAATAATCTGATTATTAATTAATGGTCAAGAAATATTGATTTTAAAGCATTCTAGGGTTCTTCCAAGAGTGCTTTTTTGGTTTTTACCACCCTTTTAGTTACCTTTGTTAAAAAATGTATGGTAAGAGGGTACCCCTGAAATGGGACACCCTTATTATTTATAAATTACTGATTGCCGTTTCAAATATGGAGACGGCTTTTTTCACACCTTCTTGAGTGGCGTGAACGTATGTGCTCAAAGTCATGGAGATATTAGAATGACCTAGCCTATATTGTAAACCCTTTGGCTCTATATCGGCATATAACATGATTGTGGCATGAGTATGGCGAACTCCATGGAAACCAATGTCAGGTACTCCAGCAGCTTTAAAATCTTTTGCGTAAGTTACAAGCATAAGAGTACTTGGTAAAAAATGCCGTAAACAATACCCCGTTATCTTTTCCAATTTGCCACACTTGTTGTTTGCGGTGGTTCAGGCAATGTCTGATCAATAAGATGGTTCCTCTATCGATTTCAATGGTTCGAGTACTTACTTTTGATTTAGGTAAATTTGTTTTTTGATATCTGTTTAGTATTTTACTAATGCTGACTGTCCAATGTTCAAAATCAATATCCGTACAATTTAAAGCTAATACGGCAATCAGTGGCTGAAAAGGAAACACCAAGATAGATGCTAGCACGATGCACGATTGTACCATTTTTCTCTTTGTATTCTTTAATAGTCATGCTAATACCTTTCTAATATCAGTAAGCAAGTATGGGATTTAGTTAGATATTTAGGTTTTATTATGGGTAATGGCAACATTTTGAGAAAACAGCTATTTAAGCCATTTAGAGAGGATAGTTCTTTAGGTCATTTTCATCGTGACTTACCCATAGTTAGCAATTGTATTGGGAAATACTATACAGAACGAAAATTTTATAGAATCAAAAAACAATCCATCCAATAGCTCAATAAAGTAATACTTGATAGGGGTGGTCAAAAAAAGTAAAAGAATTGTAAAAAATTCAATAATCTTATAGCATTGATATTGTTTTTTTGCTAATATATAGAATATAGGAGAACATATGACTGGACAATTATTAAGTGGATTCATCGCAGCGTTAGTCGCAGCGTTAGTCTCAATTTATGTTAGAAAACAAACAAGCAATAGCGATTTAGATCAAAGCTCGGAATGGAGAAAAAGTCTTTTAGAAGTTGCTTCAAAACATGAAATTGGTTTAGATGAGGCACAAAGAGTCAGGGCATCATTAAGATTCAGAAAGCACGATGTGGAACCACTGTTATTTAGTTTTGACTGGATGACTAATCAAATGATTAATTACCTAGAAAAATTTGTTCTTTGTGATGGGCATTCTGATCATTTAACAAGGCAAGAAATAGATATTGTAAGACTTTTTGCCACTTTCTTACTTAAGCATCATTTTGAATATCGTCAATTAATGGGCCCAGCCGAATACTTTAATTTTAGAAATAATCATAAAAAACCAAGTAAGTTGGTAAAAGAGGCTTTTCTCGAATATCTAAAATTACGGAATAAAGAGGAGAATAAAAAATGAGTATACAAAAAGAGAAAACAATTCCTAAATGGGAAGAAATTGCTAAATGGGAAGCAATACGCATTGTTTGCTTACAATTTATCGCACTTTCTGCTATTGTTTTGATAATTTTAAAAAACACTCCAAATGTCTCTTTTTTAATAAACACTCAAAATGTCTTTTTTAATGTAAACTATCTATTAGTTTTTAGACTTATACTTATAGCAACAGTTTTTTTATCATGTATGAGCACCTATATTATTATGAAAAAAAAGTTTATATCTGAAGAACAGGATGGGGAAAAATTTGAGTTAGAAAACGAGATATTAAAAGAATTGAAAAAATTCAATAAAAATGTTGAAAAACATAACTGTTAAGGTTACTTTTTTAGTTATTTTTATCACTTCATAGAAAACACATTAAAAGTTAAATTAGATAATTCCTCCTCACTAAAATTGTGTAAGGGGGATTGTTTGTTTGCCAAATAAAGAGGAGTGTCAAAAAGAGCTACTAATAATAGAAAATCACTTTATTTTCATAGAAGAACCTTTTTTCATTGACTTATGCCTTAGGGCGTGTTATACTAAGATTGTAAATAAGTTTTCCGAGTAAAAG
>NZ_LHQM01000014.1 GCF_001302265.1 Streptococcus phocae
ATCATTGACAAATGTACACAATATTGGCCACTGTATTATACCTAATCGTATCAGATTAATCTTGATTACAAAAGTGTTCAATCGCTCGGCTGACAAACTCAGCTGTTTTGGGACCACCTATTTGGTCAATATATTCTTTAAATCGTTCATCTGCTATATAAATAGCGCCCAAACCAGCCAATTCTTCTCTTGTACAGTCATAAAACTCCTGACTGATATAATTTTGTAAAATTGTGACCTGATTTTGTACGGCTTGGTCTGTAACTGACCTGGCTGACAGTTGCCCAAATTTTCGGAAAATAGATTTCATTTCCTTAGAAAACTGTTCTGAATCTTTCTGATTAGCTCGACTGGTATAAGTCAAGTAAGCTTTTGTTTTACCCCAATGCTTCTCAGCTTCTTCACCCTGATGGGTGTGCGTCCAAAAGTTTGTTCTGGCATCGCTACTTGACCCAATTGATAGACTGTATCGGCTTGCTGAGTCAGTGCATCCCAAGGAATATTACCAATGCGAGTAACCAAGTTTACCGATTTTTTTATTTTTTTAAGATGTTCTTGCCCTTTAGGGGTAAATCCAAGAACATGGATTCCACTTGGTAAACTACTTTCAACAGCATTAACCAAAATATAAGTCAGCGCTCGCCGCACTCGCGCTTTAGTGTAGCGCTTTGTTGCTACACTATCCACCAACTCTTCCACAGTCTTAGTATCTTTGATTGCTCGCTGCATTCTATGAGCAAGCTCTTCATTGACTTGTAACACTTGAGTGAGGTCTTGATGGGTCAAAATTTGATAGCTCAATAGAGCAAAATAATTGTCCCAGGAAGTTTTAGGCGCCGTCAAAATCAATTCCGGACTCGGAACTGACTTTTCCACAAACGACTTATCTAAAATGTGCTTTCTGATTGCTGTCGCTGAAGCTATCTGCTGGTCTTTACTCTCAGAGTGAAAGGCAGCCCCTTGGCGCTTAATCGGTCTGAGACGAATTGCTTTTCCCACACTGGCTTTAGCATAAGCTAGGCCCAGTATATGGTTGGGGGTTTCACTTGAAAACCGAAGCCCTGCAAAAGTTTCCCACATGCGTTGTGCTTTTTGAGGATAGGCCAGAGAATCGGGAAGTTGGGTGAGATGAGATGCCATTTGTTCAGAATTCTCCGCATATACCTGAGCAATCTGTTGATAATCAAGTAGCTCCTCCGTTCCAAAAGCAAGGGTCGTTATCCCCAATCTGGTTAAAATATCCACAGCCCCTTGTGCAAAATAATCTGCTGACTGAACAGAGACCAAAAAAGGAAGTTCAACGACCAAGTCAGCCCCATGTTCTAAAGCCATCTGTGCTCGTGTCCACTTATCCACAAGTGCAGGTTCTCCTCTTTGGACAAAGTTGCCCGACATGGCAACAATCTTGAGCCCTTCTGCCTGTGACAGTAAATACTGATGCCCAAAATGAAAAGGATTAAATTCAGCAATAATACCCGTAACAACCATTTGGCTAGCTCCTTACTTGCGTGCCACAAAAAACCAGCGTTTACTTGTGGCTGTAGGCGCTTGATCTTCAAAATCAGCATAGACTTTGAATGATTTGAACCCGGCTTGCTCTAAAAGAATATCATAGGTCAATAGCTCATAGGTGCGTTCTTCATGGACTTCATCAAAGCGTGAAAACCGACCATCCTCATCTTGAATGAAAAAAGTTAACTCATGAACCACCGAATACGGTGCCTCGTCTTCAAAGCTATCCCAAACCATAGCAAAATCATCAGCATTTTCATGGTAAGCATAGCCAGGAAAGACCTTTTCCATTTGATAAATTGAATGAACATCAAAAATAAAAATACCATCATCATTTAAGGCATCATAGACTTGCTTAAACACATCCCCAACTTCAACTTCATCTTGCATATAACAAATAGAGTCGGAATAACACGTCACAAAATCAAAAGTTCCTACTTTGGACAAGTCTAACATATTGCCTTGTGTAAAATGAATCTCTTTTTTTGCGGACTCTGCTCGCTTTTTAGCTACTGCCAACATTTCTTGACTAAGGTCCAGTCCTGTCACGTCAAAACCAGCTTGAGCAAATCGGACTGACTGGATACCTGTTCCACAGGCCAATTCCAACAAACTTTTGCGATTTTTATGTTTCGGCAAATGACGAAGCGAAAAATCAGTCCATAAATCGTAGAGTGATTGGTCCATAATAGCATCATAAACAGATGCAAACTTTTCATAATTTTTCTGCATATTTTACCCTCAAAAACCTTGCCAATGTGACAAGGTCTCTTCTTTTATTCGCTTAAATAAGACACAACATCAACAACTGGTGCTTGATGCCATAATTTTTCAAGATTATAGTGATGGCGCTCATCTTCTGAGAAGATATGAACGACAATATCATTCAAATCAAGTAAAACCCAACCCGCTTGGCTATCGCCTTCAATATGACTAGCGTCGCCACCAGCTTCTTTAACCTTCTCACGAATATTTTCGGCAACAGCTTCTAACTGACGGCTATTTGTCGCACTAGTGATGACAAAATAATCTGTCAAGCTTGTTAAACCAGCTAAATCAAGCGCTAAAATATCTTCAGCACGCTTTTCGTCAGCAGCCTTAACAACAATTTCTAAAAGTTCTTCTTTTTTCATGTTTTCCTCATATCAAATAATATTTCAATTATTAGCTTGATTTCATGAGCTTCCCAAAATAAACTTTGGAATACCGGTAGCAAGCCTAGCAAGATTACCATCAAAATGGTAATCTGTAAATGTTTTTTGCCCTTTAAGTGGTTTTCAGATAGTGACAAAAAGCATTATAAGTTTCTATGGTTTGTGGATGAATTGGCTGCGCCTGAGATGCTAAATAAGCAATCGTATTAGCCGTTTCATATGCCACAGCTTTATTAAGATCAAGCTGCGCTATTTTTCGAGCTTCATCTACCATAGGAAAAACGCGACCTTCCTCAATATAATCAGCAACATAGAGAATCTTATCGAGAATAGACATTTCGGCAGCACCGACAGTGTGAATCTCAATCGCTCGTAAAATAGCTTGATCAGCCAGTCCTAAATCCTCTTTTATCTTATAAATGCCAACCATACCGTGCCAAATATTATTATTCCACTTGGTCAATTCATTAGGGAGGTGATATTTATCAATCAATTTAAGAAATTCTTGATCAGAGCATTCCTTAGCATAATCATGGAGCAGGGCGGCCAAGCCAGCCTTAACACTATCATAGCCATAATAATCAGCTAGCTGAATTGCTGCTTTTTCCACTCCTAAAACGTGTTTAAAACGCTTGTCACTCATCTGTTGTTTAATTTTTCGCAACAATTCATCACGGTCATAAGGAACGTAATTCTCGTACATCATCTATACAGACCTTCTTTATTAATATAATCTAAAACAGATTTCGGGAGTAAATAGTTGGGTTGACGACCTTTTTTGATAAAATCACGAATCATACTCGAAGAAATGTCCATCAAAGGCACATCTACCCAGATTACAGGATAGGAAGTCCCAGCCTTATATTTGGGCCGTTGTACTCCAACAAACTGCACCATATCAATTAATTCATCAATCCGATACCATTTAGGGAGATAATCAACCATGTCTGCACCAATAATAAAGTAATAATCCACATCAGGATTTTTCTCAATCAATGCTTTCATAGTGTCATAGGTATAGCTAATACCTTGACGCTCAAGTTCAATTGTCTCAAGCGACAAACCTTCAGTGTCTTGGATAGCTAATTCTAGCATGTCTAGTCGATTTTTAGCATCAATTGTTTCTTTTTCATCAATGTGAGGGGGTTTAAACTCAGGCATGAGTAACACCTCATCTAAACCAAGCTGCTGCCTTACTTGATCAGCAACTATCAGATGTGCATGATGAACAGGGTTGAAATTCCCACCCAAAATACCAATTTGTCTTCGATTAGTATCTATTTCTTTCGTTTCTAATTCTACCTTAGTGAAAGGTGTCAGTAATTCTAAAGCCATAATTTCTCCCAAATATCGCTCTTTACCAATTAAAAAGGCTAGCTAGTTTAGCGGTTAGACAGCATATCTCAAGCTAGCTACGAAATACCAAGCTAAATATCTTTTACTTTTACCGATAATTTCCGATTTTCTTTTTTAGCTGATACTTTATATAAAATTAAAATCCGTCCTATTTTCAGAACAGTATCGCATCTCAGTTCTTCTTCTAGGGTCTCAGCGACATCGTGGATATCTTCGTCAGTATTTTGTAAAAGGGTTACCTTAATCAACTCTCTGGCATCCAAAGCATGACGAATACTTGTTTTTATCGGATTATTCAATCCATTTTTCCCAATCTGTACAATTGGTTTAAGGCTATGTGCTTCTGATTTCAAAAAAGCTCTTTGTTTACTTGTAAGCATCTTGTTCCATCTTTTCCATTTTTTTATTAAATTAAAGCTTTGCGCAATATAACACCAACACCATCGGGTGCCCAGGCAGCAACCTTAACTTTATTTGTCTGACTAGCATTCACTCGAATCCAACCCAATCCAGAAAATACAATATCCATTTTACTATCAATCATAAACTCATGACGAACAAGTTTTGGAAACTGATTTAGTTCTTTGGAACCAGGAGGAGTTAGCAAACTTCCTACATGTTTGTCATAAAAATCCGTAGCACCATCAAGTTTTGTTCGATGCAAAAGCAAATTATTGTCAAAAAAGGCAGTAAAACCTTGTCTGTCTCCACTGATAAAATCAAATCTAGCTAAGCCGCCCAAAAAAAGAGTTTGTGCTGCATTTAATTGATATGTCTTAGGTTTAATTTCCTTTTTAGGACTCACAAATTTTAAATCTTTTGCGGATAAATAATGTGCCATTTGATGACGATGAATAATTCCTGGCGTGTCAAAAATAAAGGAACCATCATCTAATGGGATTTCAATTTTATCAAGTGTTGTTCCAGGAAAGCGAGAAGTCGTGATAACATCCTTATCTCCTGTAATTTCTTGAATCATGGCGTTAATCAACGTTGACTTCCCAACATTTGTCACACCAACTACATAGACATTTCGTCCCTTACGTAATTGATCAATACGAGTGATAAGCTCTTTTATCGCATAATTATTCTGGGCACTTGTCAAAACAACATCCACTGGTCGTAGACCTTCTTCGTGTGAACGTTCCATTAACCATTGTGACACCTTACTGTCTTTTACGGATTTCGGAAGAATGTCTTTCTTATTCCCCACCAGGAGGACATCATTCCCAGATACAAATCGAGATAACCCTGGGATAACTGAGCCGTTAAAATCAAAAATGTCAACAACATTAAGAACCAATGCATCACTTTCTCCCACGTCATGCAAGAGCTTTAAAAAATCATCATCGGTGAAATGAACATCTGTAATTTCATTATAATGACGTAGTCTAAAACAACGCTGACAGTAAAGTTCACCAGTCTCTAATCCCTTTTTTAAAGCTGCCGCTGGCGTATAACCAGCTTTTTCTTTTTCTGTAGTTTGAATCTGAATACCACAGCCTATACAAAATAATTCTTCCATTAAATTCCTTTTTGATATGATAATTTACCATATTTTTCTTCTAGTTTTGCTAAAACGCGACGTTCGCGCCACCGGTTAATTTTAGTATTCCAAGCATCTGATGCGACTATCGGTTTCACTAAAACAGATTTAATTCCTGCCCTATGACTAGCTCTGATATCTGTCATTAGCTGATCTCCAACCATGATGACTTCATCACGATCAAAACCATATCGTGTAATGGCCTTATTAATCCCAAAAGCAAAAGGCTTCATCGCCCTACTAATAAAATCGACCCCAAAACGTGACACAGCACGTTCCACACGAGAGTGGTTGTTATTTGAAACAACGACCACACTAATATCTGCTATCGTCATCTCGTCTAGCCAAGCACGAACCTCTGATGTCCCATCAGGGTTATTCCAAGCAATTAGTGTGTTATCTAAGTCTACCAAAACAGCTGTAATGCCATTACGCAACAAATCATTTGCTCTTAAATCGTAAACAGCCTCTACCGTATAGGTCGGCCTATAATCATCGATACTCATTTTTTCTCCAAAATAGTTAGTACCTCTTATTTTACCATATTTTAACAAAAATAGCATTTAAAATTAGCTTAAAATCCCCATACAAAAAGCCCC
>NZ_LHQM01000015.1 GCF_001302265.1 Streptococcus phocae
ACTTTTGGGGTGCAGTTCAGTGTTCTAGGGATTTTTTGTAATTAGATACTGTGACGGTTGTGGATGGCTGCCCAGTCGCTGCCAAAATCGTCAACGGCTTTTTGGATAGCTGGCATGGCAAAGCCTGCCTCAAAGACATCTGGACCCGCGGTGATGGCTTGGGCGCCAAGGGCAAAGGCCTTGTTGACTTGACCAACATTTTTAAAACTAGCTGCCAGAATCTTGCTAGATGAGCCAGTACGGGCAATTGCCTGGGCGAGTTGCTCGATGACTTCGTCTGGGTTAATGTTGAGGTTTTCCATACGGTTGTAGTATGGGGCGAGGTAGTCTGCGCCTGCCTCAATGGCTAGCAGTCCTTGGAAAGTGGTGTAGATGGCAGTTGCTGTGATGTGATACCCTTCTGCCTTTAAGGTTTTAATGGCCGCTAGTCCCTCAGTGGTGACTGGGACCTTGATGTGAACATTGTCCCCGCAGTGGTTACGGATTTGAGCAGCATCTGCTAGGATGCCGTCATAATCCTGTGCCACTACCTGTACGTGAATAGACGGTGCCTCCCCAATGATGGCGCGGACATCCTTAATCCGTTGGAAAAAGTCGATGTCGCCTTCTTTTTTAGCGATGGTTGGGTTTGAGGTGACCCCTGCTAAGGGCAGGATGTGGCTCCATTTTTTAATGGCGTCTAAGTTTAAAGTGTCTAACATATATTCCATGAATTTCACGCTTTCTGTGCTGTTTGTCTAGGCTTAAAAAATATGCTCAGTACGCTCGATGATGTCGTCTTGGGTAGCTTTTGACAAGACGTTGAAGAAGGCTGAGTAGCCTGCCACACGGACAATCAAGTCACGGTGCTTGTCGGGATTTTTTTGAGCGTCAATCAAGGTCTCACGAGAGACCACATTGTACTGGATGTGGTAGCCGTGTAGTCGGTTAAAGAAGGTGCGCAAGAGCGCCATGAGTTTCATTTTGTCTTCTTCTTTGGCTAGGGTTTGTGGGTTGACTTTTTGGTTGAGAAGGACACCGCCTACGATTTCGTCCGTTGGTAATTTTGAGACGGATTTGAGGACTGAGGTTGGGCCTTTTTTGTCCATGCTGTGCTCTGGTGAGCACCCTTCAGCTAGCGGAGTGCCCGCATGACGGCCGTCTGGTGTGGCTAGGGTACCTTTTCCTTGACCGACATTGGCTGATATTGAGGAAGTCCCTGAGTAGCGGATGCCACCGATTGGCCCACGTCCATAGCGGGTATTTGGATACTTAGCTATCTCATCGATGTAGGTTTCATAGGCTTCAACCACAAGGCTGTCTGCGTAGTCATCATCATTGCCATATTTCGGTGCGTCATTGATCAGCATCTGACGGATCTCCTCACCACGCGCCCCTGCAAAGTCTGTCTCTAGGGCACGCCAGAGCTCTGATGGAGTAAGGCGACCTTCTTCGAAGACTAATTTTTTCAGCGCTGCTAGTGAGTCTGACAGGTTGGCAATTCCCACTTGTAGGCCAGAGATATAGTCGTAGACAGCTCCGCCTTCTTTTAGGGTCTTGCCTCTACCGATACAGTCATCGGTCAAGGCTGAGCAAAGAATATCTGGTACCTCACGCTCAAGGCCTAGGTCGATGGCATTTTCAACGATGACGCTCATGCGAGTGATTTCTCGCAAGGTAGCGTCCCAGGCGGTTTTGAGCTGGGCGTAGTCGGTCATGTCGGTAAAGTGCCCATGTCCTGTGGCAAAGCGCTTGCCTGATGCTGGGTCAATTCCGTTATTCATGGTAATCAACAAGATTTTAGGGAAGTTGATGTAGCTCATGCCGGTACAACGATAACCCCATTTGCCTGGAACAGCGGTCTCTACACAACCAATGGCTGAGTAGTCATAAGCGTCCTCCTCTAGGACACCTTTTTTGATGAAGGAAGGGATAATGATTTCGTCATTGTTCATGGCTGGCATGCCAAAGCCTAGTTTCATCACCTCGATACACTCATTCATAAAGGTATTGTCCAAGCCTTTGTGGTAGCGCACGGTTAGGTTTGGTTGTGGCAGTTTAGTCTGTGCCACACTGCGCAACACTAGGTAAGATAGTGGGTTCACCGCGTCTTTTTTATCACGGGTTTGGCCACCAATGGTCACGTTTTGGTAAAGAGGGCTACCTGCTGATGAGAAGGTGTGGGCTTGGCTGCGGACTTTGTTAATGGTCAGGGTCTTTATCCAGAGGTTGGTCAAGCGCTCAACAATAGAGTCCTCTGTCTCACGACCT
This sequence comes from Streptococcus phocae, assembly GCF_001302265.1. GTDB lineage: Bacteria > Bacillota > Bacilli > Lactobacillales > Streptococcaceae > Streptococcus > Streptococcus phocae. The sequence goes on from NZ_LHQM01000015.1 coordinate 2,251, forward strand.
GATGTCAAGTCGGCCTCAACATAAGGGTACATGTACTGGTCAAAACGCCCATAAGACAAGGAATGTCCATTAGACTCAATCTGCAAGACACACTGGATAAACCAGACCGCCTGCACAGCCTCTGCAAAGGTCTCAGCTGGGTGGTAAGGAACCTTGTCACAGATGCGCGCAATCTCAAGGAGCTCTGCTTGACGCTCTGGGCTAGCTGTTTGAGCTAGCTGTCTTGCCAATTTGGCATAGCGCTCTGCATAGGTCTTGACCGCATCAATCACGATAAAGACAGAGTCGTAAAAATGGTATTTGTCAATACTTTCTGGAATGGTCAAATCAAGGGCTGCCTTGGCTGCACGCGCTTGTTCTTCAAAACCTTTTAACCCCAAGGTCAAGAGTTTTTGGTAGTTGACTGCCAAATGAGCATCCCCTGAGTTCATCTTGCCTTCCATGCCAAAGAAGCCTGTTTCCATATAGACTTGGACTTCGTCTGGCAAGAGCACGCCACAGCGGGCACGCAGGTTGTTGTTTTCCCAGAAAGGAGCAATCTCACGCAACTGCTCTTTGGTTTCTTCGGTGATGTAAAATACATCGCCATCTCGTTTTTCAAAGAGGTCTAGCTCGTTCATGACAAACTCTAATGTGTACTCAGGGAAAATTGGGGCATCTTTGTTTGAGGACGCTTGGTTTCCTGCGATCAAACTTTCGTCTTCGATGTAGATGGTCATGTTTTCCAAGATGTTTTGCAACATGTAAGCTCGTTTGAGGTTAGCAGGCTTGTTGAGGTGCTTTTTGTAGGCCTGGGTGACCAGGATAGCACGCTCTGCATCAATGTAAGGTTTTTTATCTAAAACAGCCTCGCGGTAACGGTTCATTCTGTCGGTGAGTTGCCCAAAGTAAGAAGGTGTTGTCGCAGTCATAGTCTGTCTCCTATTTTCTTTCGTAAATACAAATCTTTCTTTCGTAATTATTTTACCATATCTGTCTGTGTTTGCACATCTCTACCTAGGAATTCAAAGACTTGTTTGAAATTGCACGATTGTGCAATTTAGCGTTAGCTTTTTAGCTAAACCCAACAAAAAAAGCCAGAAAAGGCAGAGCTTTTTTGGCTGATGACATGAGATTAGTCTACATCTAAGGCTAATACCGCCTCTATGGTAGCCTCATCTGTGATGAGATGACTGATAAATCCTGCCTTTAAGGCAGCTAGAATGGCTTTTGCCTTGGACTTTCCTGCTGCGACAGCAATTGTCTCAGGCACACGCGACAGTTGGTCAAGACTAATGGCAATCGTGCGGTTTTGTAAATTTTGGTGGACGGGGTTCCCTGTCTGGTCAAAAAAGCGGCAGCAAATCTCACCCACTGCTCCCTCGACTTGGAGCTGGCTGATGTCCTCGCTAGACAGCAAATCCCGCCACTGGCTGTCTGCCGTCTGAGCTGGCTCGCCACCAATACCAATCAGAGCCATGTCTAACTCTTGCCAGCAGGCTGAGATGCTCTCAAATGGTTTGGAGGTCAGTATGCTCTGAGCCTCTGTGGCATCATTTTGCAGCACGGTGGCATTGATAAAAGCTCCCTGACTGTGGAAAACTCTGGCCAAGCGGTAGACCAAGGTATTGACGTGATACTTGGCATTGAGGTGACTGGGCCCTCCAGCTAGGGGACAGATAAGGCTGTCTTTGACCACTTTTGCATCTAGCTTATCCACAATCGCTGATAAGGTCGCTCCCCAGGATAAGCCAATGTTGTCGCCTTCTTTGACCCTGCTACGCAAGATGGCTGCTGCAGTGGTGGCCAGGGCTTCTCTGATTTCTCTGGAGCTGGCATCTGCTGGGTGGCTGACAAGGTCAATTTTGTTCAGCCCATAGCGGTTTTTCACGCGCTCCTCAAGGGCAAACAAATGACTATCTGCTGTTGCAATCTCGATTCGCACAAGCCCCTGTTCCCTAGCGGTAGCTAACATTCGGCAAACAGTGGTGCGATAAATGTCTAGCTCTTTGGCGATGGTCGTTTGGCTCTTGCCCTCAATGTAGTGCAGGTAAGCAATCTTTGCTAGGAGGCGGTGGCGGTCTTCTTTCATCACGTGCTTCTCCTTTACCTAGGACACAAAGTCCATAACAATGTCATGTCCTGCCAAAAGCTCCTGTGTATCCGGGTCAAGGCCTGTGTCTGTGATGATACGATTCACATCCTCGAGAGAGAGCTGGTGAACCAGGCTAGGCTTGGTAAATTTGCTGGAGTCGGTCAAAATAATCAACTGCTCAGCGGCTTCTGCCATATACCTGACCCCTTCTGAGCGCATCATGTCCTTGCCCATAAATCCCACTTCAGGGTCAAAGCCATCTGTGCCAATAAAGACACGGTCAACGTGAAATAAGGAAATCATTTCCTTTAACAAGGGGCCTACGGTCACTTCAGAATTGGGCTGGTAGTAACCACCCAACAGTAAAATCTGACAACTGCTGTACTGGCGAATGTAGCTGGCAATAAAGCAGGAATTGGTGATAATTTTGATGTTTCGTTTGGTTTGGCAAAGAACCTCTGCTAGCAAGGCACAGGTGGAGCCAGATTCAATCATGATGGTGTCGTTGTCCTGCACCAACTGGGCGGCACGCTCTGCGATGCGCTGTTTGATGTTGTGATTATAGGACAAGCGCACGTTTAAATCGTCACCACTATTTAGCACGGCGTAGCCATGCTCACGCCTTAAAAGGCCCTTACTTTCAAGCTTATCAAGGTCTTTTCGAATGGTCACCTTGGAGACTTTTAGCTGTTCAGATAGGGTATTGACATCTATTTTTTTCTTTTGTGATACGAGTTGGATAATTTGTTCTAAACGGTTCATGGTTCACCTCTTTTTTTTCATTATATCAATTATGCCCTTAAAAGAAAAGCTGAAATCACTTTCATTCGTAATTGATTTATTTACGTTTATTTGGTATGATTAGGGTGTAATGAAAGGAATAGCAGTTATGACCACAACAGGCATCGTGTTTAATATCCAGCATTTTAGCATCCATGACGGGCCAGGTATACGGACCACGGTCTTTCTCAAGGGCTGTCCCTTGCGCTGCCCATGGTGTGCCAATCCCGAATCACAACAAAAGGCTCCTGAGGAGATGCTGACAGTTGATGGGAGTAAAACCGAGACTGTAGGGTCACTAAAAACCGTTGATGAGGTGATTGACGAGGTCTTAAAAGACATTGACTTTTACGAGGAGTCTGGAGGGGGCATGACCTTATCTGGTGGCGAGCTGTTTGCCCAGTTTGATTTTGCCTTAGCCTTGCTAAAGGCTGCTAAAAAAGCAGGGCTCCACACAGCTATTGAGACAACAGCCTTTGCCAAACACGAGCAGTTTGTATCGCTTATCGACTACGTGGACTTTATCTATACCGACTTAAAACATTATGACCTCCTCAAACACCGTGAGGTAACTGGTGTGCGCAACAACCTTATCATCAAAAACATCCACTACGCCTTTGCCGCTGGCAAGGAAATCGTGCTGCGCATTCCTGTAATCCCAGATTTTAATGACTCGCTAGAGGATGCCAAGGCCTTTAGTCAGCTTTTTAACCAACTAAATATCAATCAGGTACAGCTCCTGCCTTTCCACCAGTTTGGCGAAAACAAGTACAAACTATTAGGGAGAGACTATCAAATGGCTGAGGTAAAAGCCTACCACCCCGAAGACTTACAAGACTACCAAGACGTTTTTCTAGACCATGGCATTCATTGCTATTTTTAGACACTATCATCACCTGCAATCAAAAAAGCACCTGGCTTCCTATAAAAGAGGAAAGCAGGTGCTTTTTATGCGGCATCATCTGTTCAAATGATTAAAATGCGCTAAGCTTATTTTTCTGCAACAGTGATGTCGCCTTTGATGATTGCTTTTTTAGCCGTTTCAACAGCATTTTTAGTTTCTTTTGGTAGGGTATCTGTTAGCAAGTTAACGCCACCTTCTTTAAGACCAAAGGTTGTCACTTTGCCACCAGGGAAGTTGCCCTTGCTTGTTTTTTTAGCAAATTGGCGGAGGGCTTGACCGACTTCTTTGATACTAGAGGTCAAGACAAAGTTAGCTTTTTCACCGTCTTTAGACGTGTAATTGCCTTCTTCTCTTTGGTCGCGGTCAACACCGATAACCCAGACTTTGTCTGCTTCGTTGCGTTTTTCGTTGATGCTTTTTGCTTCGTTAAAGACACCAGCTCCTGTTCCGCCAGCGGCTTGGTAAATCACATCTGCGCCTTCAGCGTATTGGGCTGCGGCGATGGTTTTTCCTTTGGCAGCATCTGCAAAAGATCCAGCATAGGTTACTCTGACCTTGATGCTTGGGTCAACAGCCTTGACACCTGCCTCAAATCCGGTTTCAAAACGTTTGACAACCGTGCCTTCCATACCACCGACAAAGCCGACTTGTTTTGTTTTGGTTGTTTTTGCCGCAGCAACACCTGCTAGGTAGGCTGCTTCGTTATCTGAAAAGGTGATGCTTGCGACATTTGGCTTGCCTTCAATGACGTCATCAACAATGGCAAAGTTACTGTCAAGGTTGTTCGCAGCAGCTTTTTCTACCGCGTCATGTAGAGGAAATCCAATTCCAAAAACAAGGTTGTAACCACTAGACACTGCAGAGTCAAGGTTGGTGGTGTACTCTGATTCGTTGCTTGATTGGAAATAATCAAAGCCTTGGCCTTTGGTCAAGTTGTTGTCCTTGCCCCAGGCTTTTAGCCCTTCCCAAGCAGACTGGTTAAACGATTTGTCGTCAATCCCTGTCTGATTCGTAATCATAGCCACTTTGAGTTTTGGCTCTGATGCAGAGTTTTTAGAGCGGTTTGAGCACGCACCAAGCATTAACAATGCGGTTGAAGCTAGTCCAAGGGTTACCATTTTTTTGTTCATGTGATAATGAACCTCCTAAATTTTTAATAATGTGATGTTCGATGAGAATTGTCATTCTTTCCGGTCTTGTCAAAGAATGAGGAATTAGTATAGCAAAAATTCCAATGAGAGAACACTCTTTTTTTCAAAAAATCTTATTTTTGGTGCAAAATCCGAACCTTTTTGGATCTTTTTGCGTGAAAGTACTTTATTGTGATGGTTACAGCTGCTAACTAGAAAAGAGACCGACACAATGCACTGGTCCGATCTCTAATGTTATTATATGGATGCCCAAACACTTTCTAAAATGTTGGTTTGTTCACGGCCTGGGCCGACAGAGAAGGTCGAAATGCGAACACCAACCAGCTCACCGACACGGCGAACATAGTTGCGAGCATTTTCTGGTAGATCCTCTAAGCTACGGACAGCTGTAATGTCCTCAGACCATCCTGGCAACTCTTCGTAGATAGGTTTGCAACGCTTGAGTTGCTCGAGACTTGCTGGATAATGGTCAATACGCTCACCGTCCAGGTCATAGGCCACACAGATTTTAACCTTGTCAAGACCTGACAAAACGTCAATCGAGTTGAGTGACAGATTGGTAATACCTGACACGCGACGGCTATGGCGCATCACAACAGAGTCAAACCAACCCACACGACGTGGACGTCCCGTAGTGGTGCCATATTCATGCCCGATGTCACGGATGCGATCACCGACTTCGTCAAATAGCTCTGTTGGAAACGGTCCGTCTCCAACACGGCTGGTGTAGGCCTTGCAGACCCCAACAACCTTGTCAATCTTACTTGGGCCGACACCTGATCCGATGGTCACTCCACCAGCAACAGGGTTTGATGAGGTCACAAATGGGTAAGTCCCTTGGTCGATGTCTAGCATCACGCCTTGTGCCCCTTCAAAAAGGACACGCTTACCTGAGTCTAGGGCGTCATTTAGGATAACTGAGGTATCTGTCACGTATTGTTTGATTTGCTGACCATAGGCATAATACTCTTCAAAAATGGTATCAAAGTCTAAAACCGTGCTGTCATACATTTTTTCAAACAAGCGATTTTTTTCTTCTAGGTTGATTCTTAGGCGCTCCGCAAAAATGTCTTTGTCCAAGAGGTCAGCGATACGGATACCGATACGCGCCGCCTTGTCCATGTAGGCAGGGCCAATCCCTTTGATGGTCGTGCCAATTTTGTTGTCGCCTTTTGAGTTTTCTTGTAATTGATCAAGCTGAATGTGGTAAGGTAAAATCACGTGCGCACGGTCTGAGATGCGCAGATTTTTCGTGGTCACTCCTTCATGATGTAGGTAGGCCAACTCTTTTACCAAAGATTTTGGGTTAATCACAACACCATTACCGATAACCGAGATTTTTTCGGGAAAGAAAATGCCCGATGGAATCAAATGCAATTTGAACGTTTTGCCGTCAATAACGATTGTGTGTCCAGCATTGTCACCACCTTGATAACGTGCAATCACCTCTGCATCTGCAGATAAAAAGTCAGTGATTTTTCCTTTACCTTCATCACCCCATTGGGTACCAACTACTACTACTGATGTCATATATTCGATATAGGCCTTTTCAGCTGCCGAATAAGGCCTTCACCTTTCTTGATAAATATGGCAGGAATCTCACCTGCAAGTATATCTTACACTTCATTATAGCAAATAATGATTTTTCTCGCCAACTTTCCACGGCATTATTAAGAAAAAAGATAAAATGGCATTTTCCTTTTCCTGATTCTTCTTAAAAAAACGAACATTTTAGCTTTGATTTCTGCTAATCAAAAGCATCTGACTTCCTTTAAAGGGAAATCAGATGCTCGGTTAGGCTAAAAGACTGTTTGGTTGTGTGCCTGCTGGACTTATTTGACCTTCATGATCCGCACAAGATTTGCCCGCTCAGCTTCTTCGAGCTTGAGCTCGATGTAATGAATGGTTTCTTCTAACTGCGGGATGATCGAATACTCCAAGCCATTCACACGACGGCGTGTTTTTTCGATTTCGTCTGCCATCAGTTGGCAGACTTTTTCGATTTCTGCTAAGCGCAGGAGCTTATCTAAGAGCTTGTCCATTTTTTCGATGGTGTTATCCATTTGGCTATTAGATGCGAGGTAGCTATACGAAAACTCCCCTTGCTCACTGTCTTTGGCGTCGTTTGCTTGCACGTGAAACTTGGGCACATGGACGCTCATGATGTTTTCAACCTCTATAAAAAGGTCAACGTCACGTCGAGGAACTGCAAAGAGCTCCTCAATCATGAGGTCGTTTTTGAGAGACTTTGCTAGGACAAAGTCTTGCATGTTGGCCACCAGAGCTTCCTCGACATCACGGCGCAGGCTGTTGTTTTCCTGAATGAGGCCGACAAAGCGGCGCATGAGCTCGTCACGCTTGTCTTTGAGCAGCTTATGGCCACGTTTGGCGGTTTTGAGACGATTTTTTAAATTGCTCAACTCCATGCGAGTGGGTTTGACATTTAATCGTGCCATCAGCGTCACTCCTTTCTGTAACGATCAATCACTGGGCTGGTAGGTACTGGTCAAGCATGTCATCTTTGATGCGTTTGAGCTCAGTTCGCGGCAAGATGGACAGCAGTTCCCAACCTAGATTGAGGCTGTCTTCGATGCTACGGTTGGTGTAGAAACCTTGATTGATGTATTCTTTTTCAAAGCGGTCTGTAAAGGCCACATATAGTTTATCCGTGTCAGAAAGGGCTGACTCACCAAGAACCACGGCAAGTTCTTTGGCCTGCTTGCCTTGGGCATAGGCGGCAAAGAGCTGGTTCATGGTTGCGGCGTGGTCACCACGTGTTTTACCTTCGCCTGACCCTTTGTCCTTGAGACGTGACAAGGATGGTAAAACGTTAATCGGAGGGCGGTAACCACTGTTATAGAGTTCATTTGATAGGATAATTTGCCCCTCAGTGATGTAACCTGTCAAGTCTGGAATTGGGTGAGTGATGTCGTCTTCTGGCATGGTCAAAATTGGAATCTGTGTCACAGAGCCTTTTTTGCCGACCAGACGACCCGCACGCTCGTATAGGGTTGACAGGTTGGTATAGAGGTAACCTGGATACCCACGGCGTCCTGGCACCTCACGACGGGCTGCAGAGACTTCACGCAAGGCCTCACAGTAGTTGGTCATATCTGTCATGATGACCAAGACGTGCATGTCTTTTTCATAAGCCAAATACTCCGCTGTGGTCAAAGCGATACGAGGGGTCGCAATCCGCTCAATCGCTGGGTCATTGGCTAGGTTCATAAAGAGGACAGAACGGTCAATGGCCCCTGTTTTACGAAGGTCTTCCATGAAAAACTCAGCCTCTTCAAAGGTGATTCCCATGGCTGCAAAAACCACGGCAAAATTCTCATCTGAGTTCAAAACAGTTGCTTGGCGGGCAATCTGTGCTGCCAACTCATTGTGCGGCAAGCCTGACCCTGAAAAGACAGGGAGTTTTTGCCCGCGCACCAAGGTGTTGAGGTGGTCGATTGCTGAAATACCAGTCTGGATAAACTCATCTGGGTAGTCACGCGCCACTGGGTTAATGGCTTGGCCATCAATGTCTAGATACTTTTCAGCAATCAACTCTGGACCACCATCGATTGGTTTACCCATGCCATCAAAGATACGGCCAACCATGTCTTCTGACACGGCCAATTCCAGAGGGTGTCCGGTAAAGCGTACTTTGGCCTTGGCCAAGTTGATGCCGCTAGAGCCTTCAAATAATTGTACCATGGCTTTGTCATCATGGACCTCGAGGACCTGCCCTTGGCGCGTCTCACCGTTGTGTAGCTTGATGTCAACCAATTCATTGTAGTGAACACCAGCTACCTGATCAACAATCATCAAAGGTCCAACTACCTCACTGACTGTCCGATATTCTCTAATCACGCTCATCTCAGATACCTCCTTTCTCTAAAATCTGATGAATGGCAGTTTTTAAGGTGTCCGATAAGGCTAGGATGCTGTCTAGGTTGTCTTCAGAGACAAACTTGCTTCTGGCAATGCGGTCTCTGACCTCGACAGTTCCCTCCATAATCTCTGTAAAGTAAGCCCCTAGCTCCAAAGCACGGCTAGCTTCCTCGTTAAAGGTCAAGATATTAGTCAACATGGCCTCTTGCTTGCGGAATGACGTAAAGGTGTCTACCGTGTCAAAGGCATTTTGTTGCAAGTAGTCCTCACGAATCTGACGAGCGACCGCCATGGTCAGGCGGTCTTGCTCAGAAAGGGAGTCAAGCCCAACCAAGCGCACAATTTCTTCTAGACTAGACTCGCGTTGCAAGATGCTCATGGCTAGGGTGACTTTCTCAGCCCAGTTGGTGCCTTGTTGCTTGTCAATGTAGCTGCCAATGTCATCCTTATACAAAGAGTATGAGCTCAGCCAGTTAATCGCTGGGAAATGGCGGCGTTGCGCCAAAGGCGCGTCCAAGCCCCAAAAGACTTTGACGATACGTAGCGTGTTTTGGGTAACAGGCTCTGAAATGTCTCCTCCAGGAGGCGAAACTGCTCCGATAGCGGTGATGGTCCCTTCACGGCCATCGCTTCCTAAGGTACGAGCACGGCCTGCACGCTCATAGTACTCCGCAATACGGCTACCAAGATAGGCTGGGTAGCCCTCATCCCCAGGCATTTCCTCTAAACGACCCGACATCTCACGCAAGGCCTCAGCCCAACGAGAGGTAGAGTCTGCCATGATGGCTACGGAATAGCCCATGTCACGGAAATACTCTGCAATGGTAATCCCTGTATAGATGGACGCTTCACGCGCTGCCACAGGCATGTTAGACGTGTTTGCAATTAAGACCGTGCGTGCCATGATGGACTGACCAGTATTTGGGTCTATCAATTCAGGAAACTCATTCAAAACGTCGGTCATTTCATTACCACGCTCGCCACAACCAACGTAAATCACGATGTCCACATTGGCAAACTTAGCCACTTGGTGCTGAACGACCGTTTTACCCGCTCCAAAAGGACCTGGAACAGCTGCCGCACCACCTTTTGTCACAGGGAAAAAGGTGTCAATAACACGTTGTCCTGTAATCAATGGCTCAACAGGAATGAGTTTTTTAGCGACTGGTCTGGCTTGACGGACTGGCCATTTTTGCATCAAGGTTCCCTGGTAAATAGAGCCATCTGCTTGCTCGATTTCATAAATGATGTCATCGACCGTAAAATCTCCCGCCTGAATGGTTTTTAGTTTTCCTGCCACCTTAAAAGGCACCATGATGCGGTGTTCGATAACGGCTGTTTCCTGAACAGTCCCTACAATGTCTCCTGCCACAAGCTCACACCCCACCTCGACACTCGGTGTAAAGGTCCATTTGACCTCACGGTCAAGACTAGGAATGTCAACACCACGGATTAAAAAATCACTCTGTGTGACCGTTTTAAAGCGGTCTAGCGGGCGCTGAATCCCATCAAACATCTCTGAAATCAAGCCTGGTCCCAACTCAACAGACAAGGGACTTCCTGTCGTAATGACAGGCTCGCCTGGGCCGATGCCAGACGTTTCTTCGTAAACTTGTATAGAAGCTTGGTCACGGCGCATTTCAATAATTTCACCAATCAAACCAAGATGCCCAACACGGCAGATATCTTGGATATTTGCTTCTTCCATTCCAGAAGCCACTACCAATGGTCCTGAAACTTTAATAATTTTTCCTTGACTCAAGGTTTTCCTCCTCATATATTCTGAATGAAAGACCCTTCTGCCACCATGAACTCTGATGAAAAGCCCCGCCTAAGCAAGGACTCTCCTCAGAGTGGTGAGAAGCTGCGTCTTACAATATGTTTTGACCGACAGCCTTTTCCACATTGTCCTGTACCCGTTTTAGACCGATTCCTAAAGACCCCTTATGGGTAGGAATCAAAATCAGGGCAGGCTTTAGCTGGCTATCATAATAAGCAATTGTCTCTGGAATTTCAGCAGCAATATCTTCTGTTAAATAGATAATCCCAAAATCCTCTCGTGCTAATTTTCTCAGGGTATTGATGGCATCTTGTGCTTGTTTGACCGGAAAGGTTTGAAAACCAATCATGCGAAAGGGCAAAATAGCATCTCGACAACCAACCACACCAATTTTATGGGTTTTACTGACCATAGATCGGCCTCATCCTTTCTGTTACAAGTGTCATTGGCAGTTGATTCACCATAGCAGACAAAAGCAGGCGCAGATTGGTCACTTCCATTTCTTTGCCTAGTAGAAAGCGTGCTAGGCTGTAAGGACTGTCGCTCGTGTATTTAGCCTCATCAAAGAGATGAAAGAGCAAGTCGTCTGCCAAATGTTCCAAGTCTACTGCGGTAATGGTGCCCTGGCGTATCTTGTCCTCATAGCTTTTGAGAGCCAGCGAAAAGTCATTGCCGTTGAGCTGATGATACCACGCAATCATATCCTCACCAGAAGTTAGGGAGATATAGTCCTGACTAGACAGGCTCGCCTCGTCTGATAAGAGTTGTTTCATAAAGCTGACGGGCTTGTGCTGATCACGCGCACGCCTGACGGTAATCATGTTGTAAAGGTCGATGATAATGGTCACTGCTTTTTGGAAGCGCGTGTCTCCAAGCGCCTCAGCAATCAAGGTCAAGTGCTTGAAATAGGCTAAATCAGCACCAATTTCAAGCACGCGCAAATCTTGATAGTCCTGATAGTCTGACCAGATGCCCTGTAATTCTGTGATGATGGTTTCTGGAAAGGCATCTGAACTCAGAGTCGTCACCAGATGGTCCAGAACAGGCAACTCTGGCTCGCCAATCGGCAACAAGAGCCTGCTCATGTCTTTTTGACAGGCTTTTGCCTTTAAAAGCACTTTAAGGTTGTGATAGGTGTACCTGAGAGACAAGAGCTGAACGATGCCCTTGTTAGGAGTTTCCTCATAGGCCCACTGATAGGTTTTTATCAGCTCTGCCATCAGGCTTTGCTCAATCTTGTCCAAATCGTCCAGGTCGTCCTCAGACAGTTGGTAAGGGGTTGATTGCAGCAAAATGGCCATGCTTTTTTTATCACTCGCCGCAAGGAGTTTGTCAAAATGTTGCGGGGTGATGAGGTCTTTTTCTTTGACGCTGATGCTTGTGTTTATCTGCGAAAATTGATTGACATCCATAATACGCACTCCTAATTTTCGTTGAACAAAACAGTAGCAATCAGGGTTCTTTCTGTTTTAAAGACAGATGCTAACAGATCGCGGTAGAGGTAGTTGTCATCAACCTGACCGACAGATACCACAAAGCCCGCTTGGTTGGCAATAACAGTTTCTGCCATACTGGCAGTCGAAAATTGCTCTTGGAGTTTGGCTAAGCCTTCTTGGCCCAGTTTGGCCTTGGTCAGCTCTCCTAAAGTTACTTGGATAGCTTGATCCTTGTAGCCCTTTAACAAACGGGTGACAAGCTCTAGCTCTTCTTGATGAGACAAGTCTGCCATGGCTACGGCTGTCGCCTCAAAGAGCTCACGGATGGCTTCTTGCTTAACGGCTAGTAGGGTTTGGTGTTCTTGGTGTTTGAGTTGTTGTTTATCGACTTGAAAGCGCAGGTCAAGCTCTTTGAGCTGACGATTTCGCTTGCTTTCTAGATCGCTTAAGAGTTTTGTTTTTTGCGTTTGAAAATCCGCTTCTATTTGAGCACTTGCTGATGCTAGCATGGCTTGCCCTTCTTGGGTCGCCTGCTCAATAATGGCGTTTTTTAAGGTTGTAATGTCACTCACATACAGTTCCTCCTTCTCCTTCAGATTAGGCCACGGCAATGGCCTGGCTGTTGTGATTTAGCAACACATTGTTAGCCGATTTTGATGTAAAGAAGAAACGAAACAACAAAGGCAAGAATGGCATAAGTTTCAACCATAGCAGCTAAGATAGCGCCTTTCATATAGTCTTTAGGACGTTTTGCCAAAATTTGCATGCCTGCTACCGCAACATTTCCTTGGTGTTTTGCTGAAAAATAACCCACAAGTGCAATCGGAAGGGCAACAAAAAGGTATGCGATGCCTTTATCAACTGAAAGGTCTGGTGTTAATTTGATGTAAATCATCAATCCAATAACAAACCCATACAAGCCCTGTGTCCCTGGCAACAGTTGCAAGATCAAGGCTGAAGAAAACTTCTCTGGCTCTTCTTTTAAAAGCGCTGCCGCTGCTTGTCCGCCCTTACCAACACCATAAGCTGAGCCCATACCACTCAAGGCTACTGCTAAAAAGATACCTAAGGCTCCAAAAAAGATACCGCCGTTTGCTGTAAAAAAGTGTGCTAAATGTTCCATGTTATTTTTCCTCCAATTGTGTTTCTTGATTGATTTTGACGTATTTCTCGGCCAGTGTGAATGGGGTAAAGGCTTTGCCTCCGCCTTCGTAAAATTTGCCGAAAAACTCTACGAAGATTAGACGGGCACCATGAACATATCCTGATAACATCGACAAGAAAAGGTTAATCATATGTAACAGGATAAAAACGATAATGCCAATGCTAAAGCGCCCTATCGGTGGGAAAATCCCAACAATCATGTTAAAGGCTGAGCCAATACTTGCCCCAGATAGGCCCAAGGCCATCAAGCGTGTAAAGCTCACCATGTCGCCTAGAAAAGCGCTAGCGCCATATAGGTTATAAAGACCACTGCCTAAGCCAGACAAGCCCTTGGCCTGGATAACCGAGGCCAGAAGAATACCGACCACATTAACAATGGCCAAAAACTTGCCGATAACTGTGAGATAAGCGAGCCCTGGTAAAACATTTCCCAGAATCAAAAGCAATATCCCAATCAGGATAAAGACCCAAGCAAAGCCCGAATGGTAGGCCCCGGCATAGTCTTTCATCCGATATTTTTGAAAACCGCCTAACAAAAGACCGAAAATCAAGGTCACAAAGCCAAAGACCAATGACAAGATGATAATGCTGATGATATCTGACTTGGTAGATAAAAGGGCAACTGGTAGCTCAAAGCCAAAGGCAGAGCCATAAATCAAGCCCCAAATGGCAACCGAGATTCCTAAAAGGTTGAAGAACTTGAGTGAGCGTCGGCTTTCCTTAGACAATGTAAAGGCCCTTAGTGCCAAAGCAGTCAGCAGATACAACAAGACCCCATAGCCCAAATCAGCTACCATCATGCCAAAAAAGGTAAAGTAAAAAGGTGCTAAAAAGGGTGTCGGGTCCTTTTCGTGATACTTAGGCAGGGCATACATCTCTGTGACCATCTCAAACGGCTCAACCAGAGCGTGGTTGCGCAGTTTAATTGGCACTTGCTCCCAGTCTTCTTTTGGAACCTCGCTGTCCTTGACGTAAATGGCATCGCCAAAGCGCCTCGCAATCATCTGGCGGAGCTTGCCGAGATGGCAGGCCTCAACCCAGCCTTCGAGAGCAACCAAATGCGCCGTGCTGGCTAGTTTTTGCTTGGTTTTTTGACGCAGGTAGAGACTGAGGATATAGTCGGTCTCGACTTGCAAATGCGCCAAGTTCTCCTGTGAAACCGCGAGTTGCTCAAGCAGGCCCTTGCGTTCGTTTTGCATGGCTACTAACTGCTTGTTAAAAATGGTCAGCTGGTCCTTGGGCAAAGCCTTATAGGCATAGGTCAACGGTTTAAACTGATAGCTGTCCAAATCAGGCTGGTTCTTGTTGTTCCAAAAGACAATCACACCGTATTCGAGGGCAGTGCGAAAGACCTCTTCGACCTCGATATCACGATTGGCCATCAAACCGTGGTAAAAACTATCATCCTTGGTACTTGGGATAGTCCCAATCCTAGCTGAAATAAATCGGCTATTGGCCAGCTCATCAGGCAGGACATTGAGTTTTTCCCACTTACTGACCTCATCTGCCTGTTGCTGGAGAGAGGCCATGCCTTGCTCCAGCTGTTTGAGCCTGGTAAGTTTCCCCTTGACCTCTTGGAGGACATTCTGGGCTTGGATTTCTAGTGCCTTTTGCTCAAAAGCCTCAAAAGACAGGCTCCTTTCAGGCTGACGCAGTGAGGCAATCTTGCCTAGTTTTGGTAAAAAAGCCTCAAGCTGTGCCATGCACTGCTCCAATTCATCCTGCCGTTGCAATAAATACTGCAGGGCATCTTCTCCCATGAGGTCATTGTGACCATGACCTGATTGGTAGTAGAGTTGTGGCAAGGTGACACGCTTTTCCTGATAGGCTTCACGCCAATCGTCCAGCTGCTTGAGGTCTCTAACCTCGACGAGCTGGGACTGCTGGAGGGTCTCTAACAAGTCATCCACAACTTCTTTGCCACCAATCAGAGAAAGCTTTCTCATTTGACTAATGGCCATATGTTTCTACCACCTTATCCACCATCTGCGTGATCAAGTCTGCTTTTTTGCTTGCCAATAAGGATTGGATACTTGCGGTCTGTTGTTCAATCGTTTGTTCCACGTCCTGTGTCAACTGTTTTTTGTGCTGAGCAAGCAAGGCTTCTTTGTCCATCACTAATTGTTGCGTTTCTTGTTCATAATGCTTGGCAAGCTCTTCTAGCTCTCTTTGCCGCTGAGCAACCAAGTCTTTTTTTTGAACGTCGTAGCTGTCGTAAACACGCTGAGCCTCCTGCTCAATGCTACTCATAATTGATAAAATCGATGTTGTCACTTACTTAACTCCTTACATTTATCGTTTCATGCCATTCATTTCCACACAATGACCCAAAAAAGGCTAGAAAACAAGACCCATTTAAGGGCGCTACCTCATGCTAGAGGAGCGTCTCTTAATATGGATCTGTTTTAATCATAGTATTCTGGCGTTGTCCTTGGCAAAAAGCTCTGCTAAGGAACAACCCTATTCTTTTGTGGTGAAGACTAATTGCTATTGGTCTTCTTGTTGATAAGATGTCTGGTCTCATCTCTAAGAGGATAAGCAGTCATGACATTGAGGACCCTTTAGCCCCAAATAGCGTCGCGGGTAACAGCGATCTCTCCCAGATGGCTGCTCCCTATTTAGGGCTTAAAAGTCCTCAATACCTGTCAAATCATAAATTATTTTTACGATACCAAAATGGTACCTTAGTTATCCATCGCTTGGAGTTCTTGCTTAGTAATCAGCTTAAAGTTTTTAAAAACCGTTCCGCCGATAAAGCCTGCGATGAGGCTCAGCACGATACAGCCTGCAGCTGTGATCAAAACCTTGGCTAGGGGATTGTAGGCAAACATCACCGCAAAGCCAGCAATCGGGGTTGCTGTTCCTGGTGTGTCATTGACCAGTTTCATCAAAGCAATCAAGATTCCACAAGCCGCCCCGCCCAAAAAGTTGGTCGTATAAATCGGAATCGGGTTGGCAGAGGTGACATCGGCCTGCGTCAAGGGCTCGATGGCAAAGGCAATATTGTCTTTGCGCTCTCCTAGTTTAAGCTTGTGGAACAAGACACCATTTAGAAACGACGAGCCAAAGACTGACAAAGCTCCAATCGCCATAGGCATCCCTGTCAAACCGAGCATGGCTGTCAAAGCCATTGATGACAAGGGAGCCGTCGCCACAACAACAATCGTCCCTCCGAGGATAATCCCCATCACAATCGGATTGCTATTGGCACTAGAGGTCAAAATATCCCCAATGGTGAGCAAGGTGTTCTCAATGACTGGCGTGATGAGCTTGGCCAAGGCCCTGGTTAGGGGGGCTCCGATAATGATGATCGAAATCAAATCCAAACCACCAGGGATGTTTTTTTCCATCCATTTAATCAGAAACGAAACCACATACCCCGCAATAAAGCCTGGAATAATCCCTGTCCCATAAACGGACAAACCGACCAAAACGGCATAGCCTGGACTAACACCCACTGCAATCGCTACTAAAATGGCTGCTGCAACACCTGATAGTGAGCCGTTGGCTGCGCCAACCTCACTCAAAAATTGAAAGCCTAGAACCTTTCCGAAAAAGGAATCCTGAAAAGCCTCTACCAGAAAGGAGGCACATGCTGCCGAAGCCAAAGCCCCCATCGCCTTAGCCCCATAAGGTGCCTTGTAGTTAAACAAGGTAAATATCGCTAAAACAAGAATTAAAAGACCCGTCCCAATCATAATATCCATCTTATATTCCACCAATCTATTGTGTGTTCTGTGTTACTGTTGCCATTGCTTCTACCTCTATCAGAGCCTCTTTTGGCAGACGAGCTACCTGGTAGGCTGTCCTGATTGGATAAGGCTCCGCAAAGAGCTCTCTCATCACCTGATTGAGCACCTCAAAGTGCGACAAATCAGACAGGTAAATGGTCAATTTAAAGACCTGAGCAAAATCAAGACCCTGCTCCATTAAAATGGCACGGACATTGGCAAATGCCTGACGGCACTGAGCCTCAAAGCCTTCAGCCAAAAGACCTGTCTCTGGAATCACTGGCAACTGACCAGACGTGTACAGGACATTTCCCTGAATTGTATATATTGAATAAGGCCCAATGGCTTCTGGGTATCTTATCATAATGAACCTCCTTTAATGTATAGTTAGATTTTACCTGAAACCGAATACACATTCAATGAAAAAATTATACATTTAATCATTTTTTATGATGCCGCTGAGCTATTTAATTATAGTAGAAACCATCATAATCCATGACAGGAAGTTCAATAGGCACAAAGATGTCGTCACCCCTAATCACAAAGAAGTTCGTGGGTCGACCTTCGTGATCACACAGAGTGACGACAAGCAAAGATACAGGCTGTCCATCAATAAATCATTCGAAAAACAAAGATCTCACAGCACAAATGCTTGGGATTGCTAAATTTGTCCGTGCCAGTTAACGGCTTTCTCAGACAAGGACGCCACCGTCAGAAAGTCATCGTGGAGATTGTGTCAAAGCTTTCTGACAAAGGGTCCAAAGGCAAGGTCAAGAAACCCGCGCACCCGCACCAAAATCAATCTGGCCATTCGGTAAAGAATACCCTAGTAATGATAGGCATCTATCGCTACTAGAGTATTCTTTTTTTGTACTGTTTATAAAATAAAGGAGGTTGACAGATGGAAAAGGGAATCCCTTTTTATCTCGTTCAATTTAAAAACCAATAGGTGTTATGTTACTGTAAAAATATTTAAGTCTAAGTTTGGTATCATGTGTGTCATCTGACACGTTAAAGTTAGTCTTGTGTTCGTAAGAATATTACTATTTATTAATCCATGATCAATGGCACGCCAGTTGCTGCCTGCACTTCGTCAAAGGTAAAGTCGTCACTGATTTCAACCACTTGGATGCCTTCTGGAGTTACCTTGAAAACACCCATCTCAGTGATGATCATGTCAACCACACCCTTAGCGGTCAATGGCAATGTGCACTCTTTAAGGATTTTGTGTCTGCCTTTGTTTGTGTGCTCCATCGCTACGATAACTTTCTTAGCACCAACGAGCAAGTCCATCGCACCACCCATACCTGGAACCATTTTTCCTGGGATGAGGTAGTTCGCAATATCGCCGTTTTCAGCTAATTCCAATGCTCCAAGCACGGTCAAGTCAACGTGTCCACCACGGATAATTCCAAATGATGTCGCACTGTCAAAGAAAGCTGCACCTGGGTAAACCGTTACCGGCTGACCACCAGCATTAACAATCGTTGAGTTAGGGTCATCAGATTTTGGACCCAAGCCAATAAAGCCGTTTTCTGACTGGAAGTATACCACCATGTCATCTGGGACAAAGTTAGCAACCTTTGTTGGCAAACCAATACCCAAGTTGACCAAAGAACCATTTTCTAGCTCTTGTGCCACACGTTTTGCAATTCTGTTTTGGATCTCTTCTTTACTTAATTCAACTGCCATAATTATGCTCCTTCTTTCACAAGATAATCAACAAAAATATGTGGCGTGTGAACAAATTCAGGCTGTAACTCACCAGCAGGAACGATTTCTCTAGCTTGTACGATAGTTGTTTTTGCACATGCCGCCATCAATTGATTAAAGTTATTTTCTGATCCACTGTACTGAAGATTGCCAAGCTCGTCAGCTTTATTAGCCAAGACCAATGCAAAGTCAGCTTTGAATGGAAGTTCCAACAGATAAGTCACTCCATCAATCTCTTTTGTTTCTTTGCCTTCAGCAACCAAAGTTCCAACACCAGTTGGTGTGTAGAATCCTCCGATACCGTAAGCACCGATTCTGATTTTTTCTGCAAAAGTTCCTTGTGGAATCAACTCAATTTCAGTTTCGCCTTCGTTCATTTGACGACCTGCTTCTCTGTTCAAACCAATATGTGTTGCATAGATTTTCTTGAACTGGTGTTTAGCAACCATTTTACCAACACCACGGTCGATAAAGCCTGCGTCGTTACAGATCAAGGTCAAGTCTTTTGTCCCTTTAGCAACAAGAGCGTCAATCAATGCTTCAGGCGTTCCATTTGCCATGAAGCCTCCGACCATGATCGTATCACCGTCTTTGATTTGAGCAACTGCTTCTTCAATGGTAATATGTTTTTGTTTTTGCATGTTTTTCTCCCTTATCTGGTTACAATAACGCTTTGACCTTGACCGCCACCGATACACAATGTTGCAAGACCATATTTCGCGTCACGTTTAGACATTTCAGAAATCAAGGTTACCAAGATACGTGCACCAGATGCTCCGATTGGGTGACCTAGAGCAATAGCACCACCGTTAACGTTTACTTTTTCATCTTTCAAACCAAGATCTCTTGCCACAGCAAGTGCTTGAGATGCAAAGGCTTCGTTAGCTTCAACCAAGTCGATGTCATCGATTGTCAATTCTGCTTTTGCCAAAGCTTTTTGTGATGCAGGGATAGGACCACATCCCATGATGCTTGGGTCAACACCAGCACTTGCATAGCTCACTACAGTCGCTAAGATTGGCAAACCAAGCTCTTCTGCTTTGTCTTTGCTCATCAATAGAAGGGCTGCAGCACCATCATTGATACCTGATGCGTTACCAGCAGTAACTGTTCCGTTTTCTTTCACAAAGGCAGGTCTTAATTTGCCTAGTTTTTCAACAGTTGTGCCAAATTTAGGGTACTCATCTTGATCAATCACAAGTGGCTCACCCTTACGTTGTGGAACTGTTACAGGAGCGATTTCTTCTTTAAATTTGTTTTGTTCGATAGCTGCTTGCGCTTTTTGTTGGCTGTTTGCTGCAAACTGGTCTTGTTCTTCACGTGTCAAGCCGTATTGTTTTGCCACGTTTTCAGCAGTGATTCCCATATGGTAACCGTGGAAAGCATCGCTAAGACCGTCTTTGATCATAGTGTCAACAACTTTGCTGTCGCCCATACGTGAGCCCCAACGATGGTTTTGCAAGACATAAGCTGCTTGGCTCATGTTTTCAGCACCACCGACTAAAACCACATCCGCATTTCCAGATTGGATTTTTTGAGCCCCAAGTTCCACTGTTTTAAGACCAGATCCACACACCATATCAATGGTAAAGGCTGGAGTCTCATGAGGAAGACCAGAGTTCAAAGCAATCTGACGAGCAACGTTTTGTCCAAGTCCTGCGTGCAAGACATTTCCGAAAATGACTTCGTCAATCAAATCAGATGGAATGTTTGTTTCTGCAAGGATTTTTTTAACAACTGTCACACCTAGGTCAACAGCAGACACATTTTTAAATGATCCGCCAAAGGCACCAATCGGTGTGCGATATGCTGATACGATAACTGCTTCTTTAGACATCTTTTTTCTCCTTTTTGCTATTGAAACGCTTACATGAATATTATATAATTTATAATATAATATTCAAATATCATTTTGTTATATTTACCATAAGAAAAAGTTATAGAGGAAAGGACTACCATGAACATTACAAATCTGATTTATTTTGTTGAAATTGTTAACTGTGACTTCAACCTGACAAAAGCAGCGCAAAAAAGCCACATCTCTCAGCCTGCCCTCAGCAACTACATCAAAACCATCGAAAGCGAAGAGGACATCACCCTCTTTAACCGTAAAAAAGGGCGCCTCATTGGACTGACCTCTGTGGGAGAGCGTTTTTACGAAAATGCCAAAATCGTCATCTCCTCGCACGAGCAGCTCATGGCTGACCTGCGTAACGAATCCAAAAAATACAAGGGCGAGATTGTCATCGGTATTCCGCAGCTCATCTCAGGGCTCATCTTTTCAGAGTTAATCCCTCAGCTCATCGAGGAAAATCCCGATGTCAAGTTTACCATTGTCGAGACCGGCGCCTATGAACTGCAAAAGAAACTCTTTTTAAACGAAGTGGACTTTGCTATCTTACTGACCCCGACTGCTCTGGACCCTGCTCTAGCTGATATTGACATCCTCTTGCGAGACCAGCTCTGCCTTTACATGAGCGAAAAAACACTGGAGGACAAGTTTAAGGGCATGACCTCAATCTCCATCAAGGACCTCCACCGAGATAGCCTGGTCACTTTTGACAAGACCTTTATGATTTATCACCAGCTCAAGACCCTCTTTGAGCGTGAAAAGGTCAGCCCAAACATCAAACTGCACTCGGCGTCCTGGGACTTTTTGCTCAACAGCACCAGACACTCCTCCTACGTGACCATCCTACCAAGACCCATCACTTACTTTGCCGACATGGAAGGTTTGGTCGAAATCCAGCTCAAAGAGCACCCAAAATGGGAGGTGGTGCTAACCTCCCTCAAAAAAGACAAAACCAGCCACCTCAAATCCTACATCAAAAATACCATCTTGGACTATTTTGCCAGCAGGCGCTTTTAGCCATAAGGCCCAGCCATCAGTATACACCAAAAAAACATCTGATTCAAAATCAGATGTTTTTTAGATATAGTGTTTAGAATGCTAATAGGTAAACAATCACGATACCAGACACGACCAATACACATGGAATGGTGTAGGCAACGATTTGATTGAATTTCAACTTGAAGTTTGACAAGTATGACAATGCCCAGAATGGCACGATTAGGTTTGTAGTAGCGTCACCCAACTGGTAGGCTTGCAAGATACGACCCAGGTCGTTACCAACCTCGATAGATGCAGGCACGATGTAAGGCGCTTCGATAACGAACTTAGAACCACCTGATGGCACCGCAATGTTTAGCAATGCTGAGTAGAGGTAAGCAAATACTGGCCATGTTGTGCCGTTAGAGATGCTAACAAAGAAGTGTGAAATCTCAAGACCCAAGCCAGTGCTTTGGATGATACCAAAGATACCCGCATAGAATGGGAATTGCAACACCAAGCCCCAAGATGACATCACACCATCTTTAAAGAGTGCTGCGTAGTATTCAGGACCTTGTTGACCACAAAGGAGTAATCCCAAACCAAGGAAGAGGAAGTTAAAGCTGTTAAGGTCAAGACCTGACAAACCAACAATAGAGAACTGGTACACGCTGTAACCAAAGATGGCACTACCAATGATGTACATCACAAGACGTGATGAGTTCATTTTTTCAGCAGGTGTGTTGCGTGAAATCTCGATATGCGCTGTACCGTTGATGCTGTTCATGTAGATGTCGTCATCAAGCTCAACGATTTTTGACTCATCCTTAGGATGCACAAACAAGGCAAAGCATAGTGGCACCAACATACACACAATCAACAAGCTAATAAAGTGAACGTTCAAGACAGAAGACGTCAATGGCACACTTTCAGGAACCAATTGTTTGTAAGCTTCTGCCACACTGTTACGTAGGTAGTTTGGAGTTGCTGAGTAAAGAACCGCCGCACCTGATAGACCAGATGTCGCAGGCAAGAACGTAAAGAACAGAGTTGCCACAAACAATGGCGTGTGCACTTTGATCCCTTTTTGACGAGCCTGCACCAACAATTCCTTACCAAACACGATGGCAACCATCATTCCCAATCCCCAGTGTAAGAAACCAAAGATAGACCCTACAATGATTGAGAAGATAAAGATTTGTGTGCGTGATTTAGGCAATTTTGCCAAAAACTTGAACATTTTGTGGGCAGGAGGTGAACTTGCTACCGCATTACCAGTTGCAAGCAAGATGGTCATCTGCATAGCAAAGGACAAGAGTCCCCAGAAACCATTTACCCAACCATAGATAATCCCGCCTGTTTTCTCAGTACCAATAAACGGCGTATCCGTCATAAAGACTGCCATACCGATCACGAGAAAAGTCAGGATAAAACAGATAAAGAGCGACTCTGGCATCCACTTCATAAAGCCGTCAATATAGCGATCCATAAAACTTTTTTTGTTTTTTATGTCCTTCATTCCAACATTTCCTTTCAAATATCCAGAAACTTCCCCCAAGCGTCACCATATGTGTAAGCGTTTCAATTTCAGTGTTTAAATAGACAGGCAAGACAAGCGTCCAACAACTACGTTTTACTCACCTGCTGGTAGCGACTCTGTGAAAAATGTTTCAAAGGTTACTTCTATAATGACACCGCTTGCATAAATAATCAAATAGCAATTTTTTATATAAACCATAACTTCAGATTATAGTTTACCAAAAATAGCTATCTCATGCCTCTTTTTGCACACCTGTGCAATGAAAAAACCAACCAATCCGTTGTCAGAAAATAATCAGGGCATTAAAAAATTAGCCCTGCCGAGGCAGGACTAATTTCCTTTAAACTGTCTGGCGCGAGCCCTTCCAGCGAGACCAAAAGGCATAGCAGACCACCAAAAGTAACAGCCAACCAATCCCTGTCAAGACAAAAACAGGATTGGGCCCAAACCGCTCCTTTTTAGGAGTGATTTGGTTGGGCTGGCTGAGCTTGGAAGCCTTTTGTGCCGACACCTTTGGTAGTACTCGAGTGGCATTGACCAGGAGACGCTCGTTAAAGGGCGGGTAGAGTGGGTTGCAGGTCAGTAGCGTCAGCATATCCTGACCTTTTTTGGCCTTGAGCTGCTGCCAGTCGGTGGCATCGATCAGCACCACCTCCTGCACCACATACTCCAGACGTCGCACCCCTAGGTCGATGGTAATCTTGTCCCCAGGAGCCAGCTCAGCGATTCTGAGAAAGCGCTGGTCATTATACCAACTACGGTGCCCAGCGATGACAGAGCGCTTGCCCTTGCCTCCGACAGGTAGGTCTGTGCCTGTCACCTGAGCTACCCCACGCTCCAGATGGCTCTCGCTAGCACCGATACGAATGGGCTGGGTCGAGCCAATCTTTGGAATGGTGACATAGCCAATGATGCCGTCCTCAAAAGGACTTTGCTCCTCCTGTGTTTTGGACTCGACAAAAGGGTCAGACGTTGCGGGGTCTGTTTTTTGTCGCTCTTGGTGGTAGTTGCCTACCCACTTTTTTTGGGCCTTGGTCCAGTCCTTTTGCGCGTCCTGAAACTGGCGATAAGAGGCCTGCTCCATGAGCTGACTAGCAGACATCATGGTCAATAAAGCCAAGGGCAACAAGAGCCCCACCACCATCAACAGGTAGCCAAAAACCGTTCGTCTATTCACTCGTTACATCCTTTCTGCGTCGCTTGCGATACCAGAATATCAAACATCCTATGACTAGTATAACAAAAAACAGCACAGCAAGGATAATCCAACGATGGGCATACCATGGGCGTTGCGCACGCGCTTTTTCCACCGCCTTGCGATATGGCACACGGTGCCCACGCACCAAGAGCCTGTGGCTATTGATACCGTAGGGCGTGCAGGTCAACAAAGTAGCATAGTCCTTGCCTTTTTTAACCAAAACAGGGGTAAAATCATCAGGCTCAACCACCATGATCCGATCCACCTGATAGGCCAAGGTCCGCTCCAGATTGTGGATGAAAAAGAGGTCGCCCTTTTTCATCTTGTGGACATCGGTAAACAACTTGGCCTGAGGCAGGCCTGTATGGGCCGTGATGACCGTGTGGGTGTCCTTGCCACCAATAGGTAGCGATGTCCCCTCTAAGTGCCCTGCGCCCTTTTGGAGGACCTCCTCGCTGGTCCCTGCATAGATGGGCAGGTTGATGTCAATCCGTGGCACCTCCACGTAACCGATCTGCTCGTTTAGCTCGAGCATCTTGGCATACTCTGCCACCCCTTTTTTCTCTAGATCTGTGTAAGGGTCATTGATCCGACTAGGGTCTAACGTCGCGTTATAGGCCTGAGCCAGAGTGATCCGCCTCTTGATGTCGGCCTGGTCGACCTTACTTTTAGCCGTCTCAAAGGACGAGACCGACTGGTCCTGTTTGATACGGTAGTAATAGTTTGAAACCATCGGGTATGAGGCAATCAAAAGCCCCAAAATAAAGAGCAAGGGCAGTCCAAACCGCACGAGAAAGGGCTGTTTTTGCCCAGCTGACTTAGTTTTTGCCATGAGAGGCTCCCTTCTCAACAACCTTTGCCTTTTTCCGACGACGATACCACAGCCATGCCAATATGAGCAACAATAACAACAAGCAGAGCCCGATGATGAGGTAGAGGTACCAGTTGCTGTTTTCTGCCTGTGCCTTGTGGTGGGCCTTAGCCACATATGGGATACGGTGCCCACGCACGATGAGGCGGTGGGTGTTGATCCCTATCGGCGTACAGGTCAAAAGTGTCGCATAGTCCTTGCCAGGCACAATCAAGAGCTGTGAAAAATCATCAGGCTCGATGGTTTTAATCTGGTCGACCTTGTAGCCCAGGATTTCCTTGATGTTGTGAATGTAAAAGACGTCGCCCTTTTTGACCTTAGGCAGGTCAGAAAAGAGCTTAGCAGACGGTAGCCCCGAGTGGGAGGTCAAGACCGTATGGGTGTCTATGCCCCCAACAGGAAGTGACGTCCCCTCCAGGTGGCCACTGCCCCTGGAGATGGACTCCTCATTGGTCCCCGCATAGATGGGCAAGTCCACATGGATCCGAGGGATCTCCACATGCCCCATCTGCTCATGGAGCTCCAGCATGCGGGCATATTCTGCCCGACCTGCGGTTTTTTCCTCGTCAGAGTAGGGGTCCTTGAGGCTAACATCGTGGAGACTGGCATTAAAAGCCTCAGCCAGTTTGATCCTGCGGTCGATGTCTGCCTTGTCTAGCTGGGACTTGTCGCTATCAAACTGTCTCGCCTGATTATTGGAGTCGATGGTATAGTAGATCCGCGAAATTTGCGGATAGAGGAGAATGGCTAGCCCTAATAGAAATATCAGCAGAAACAGGCCATTACGCCTCAGCCAGGACTGACGTGTCGCCCCTAGCCTTTTCTTTGTTGTGGTTGACATATCTGCCACCTTTCTATCATTGTGTCTCATTAGCCCAAAAAGCCAGCCCCTCACCGAGGGAGACTGGCTTTTGGTAGTCCGAGTGGATGATCACTCAGGACGGCGCTTTTTGTCACGTTTGACCAGATAAGCACCTAGCATAAACATGGCAAAACCAATTAGCGCAACCACAATCATCACCGCGTTACCAGTGTATGGTACCTCGATCCCTGGGGGTGGGGTCTTAGGCGTGTTGATGACTTTTGTTGGTTTGGCTTTTGCGGAATAGTTGGTCACCTCAAAGGCCACCGGTTTTTGGGACAAGAGGTATCCCTTAGGGGCTTTGATTTCCTTGAGGTAGTAACTGCCAAAGGGCAGGTCTCCCACCTCAAAGAGGCCTTTTTTATCTGAGGTTACCAGATAGGGCTTGCCAGCCTTTAGGACAGGCGTTGCCTTGCTCTTGAGGTTTTGCCAAATCTCAAAGGTGGCACCCTGTAGCGTCCCACCCTGCGAAGACACCTTGACAAACTGGTAGGAGCCACGCTTTTGAGGGGTGGTTTTTTTCGCCTGGACGATTTGGTCTCGACCAGCTGTGACCGTCACGACAAAGGGCACAAGGACCTCGTCCTTAGTGACACCCTCAGCTTCACGGACATAGTAGCTCACTCCGTCAGCTAAGTTGGTCAACAGCACCTCAGATGTGCCTTTGTTGATAACAGCCTCTAAAGGATGATGATAGGCTGTCGTCAACTGGGCATCTGATTGAGCAAATAAGGCCGCCATGTCTGGCTTTTCACCACCCTTAGGCAAAGCCCAGAGCAACAAGCGCGTGTCCGTAGTTTTAGGCTCGATACGAATCGTCACCGCAGAATCCTTGGTCGCCGCAAAAATCGGAGAAGCCAGCAAGCACACTAGCGCACAAACTGACCAGAACAACTGAAACCATAACCGTTTTTTCACTGCGTGACCTCCTTTCCTTTGCCTCCCAAACAATTACGCTTGGTCGTGGTTACGACGACGAACCATCACATAGCCCGCACCTACCATGATTGCCAAACCAGCAACGGTAAAGATCACAGTACCGATACCACCGGTTTGAGGGATGGTTATTTTACGGTTTTTGATTTGAAGAGCGTGTGCATCAGGTGCTTTTTCGGCTACTAATTCATACTTCATTTCTTTCTCGTAACCTTTATAAGAACCTTTATTAATTTCAAATTTTACATTATTTGACAATTTCCCATAACCAACAGGAGCTGTTTTTTCTTCTAGTTCATATGACCCATAGGCTAAACCAGAAACTTCAAATCGACCATCCCCATCAGAGATAAATTCAGTCGCTTCTCCTTTTTCCTCAGCCCATTCATATTTCAACGAAGCTTGGTTGAAGGCATCATTATATGCCTTTTGAGCTGTATTAATCGCTTTCTTTATATTTTCCCCATTAGTACCCTTTTGTTCTTCTGAAGTTAATTTATTATAATCAGCAACTTTCTTGTCCAACTCTTTTTTAGTTTCTTCAAGCATTTTTTTGCTATTGGCTTTAACTGAGTCGTCCTTGGCAACTAGATATTGTTCACCTTTCTTCACAAAGAAAACTGCTCCTGGTAAACGTTTAGCACCTGTATCTTTATAATCAGTCTTCACGAAACGTCTTCCACCTACAGCCACTTCTGGAGAAGTTGGGTGTAGAGGAGTTGGGTTTTCTTTATCTTTAGTATTAGTAATAATAGCTTGATTTGTAATTGAACCAATATTGTTAGGATCTTTTATTTCTGCATTATATCCAGCTACACGTTCATATATTTGCCACAAACCATCATTTTGACTTAATCCAGTAAATACTCCATTAAACCCCCCTGTTGCATTAAATTTAACACCAGCACCTAAATCAAACACCTGTTCTTTAGTATCATTAGATAATGTTACAGCATACTTGTCATCACCTTTTTGCAAGATATACGTCACTACAACATCATTTAGAATAGTATTATCAGGTTTCCAGTTTTTTGTGACTGTTAATTTTTCTGACTGAGGGGTTACTGCTGTAGGACCTTGTTCCACATATGGCTTGTTACCATACTCTAACCTAATATCATTCTTTTCAGGAACATCTACAATAGCGTTACCATTAACCGTTGCAGAGTAAGTTAACGTAAACTCAACATCTTTTCCATTATTAAGACTTTTTCCTTCTGCATCTTTAGGTTTTGTAACCTCAGTTACTTTTTTTAGACCTTCTTTTGTTAGGTATAAAGTAAATCCTCGGTCATCTGCTACAATTTTATAATCGCTATCCGCTTGCATTTGTAAATTTTGTTTTAGGTCTTCTGAATACTTAGCATTAATAATAATACTGCCACTCTCCAAAGTAAGACCATTGGTCATACTATCTTTCCAGACCAACTTGCCATACTCAGTTCCTGCATTTACTTTTGTTTTTACTTCATATGGAATTATTTGACCAATGGATGCTGTTGCTCTGAATGTAGTTTGATTGTTGTATTGCGCTCTACCTTCAATATTTGTCTTGCCATCTTCACTCATCAAATCCTTATTTTGACCAAAACCTTTTGCAATTTCTGGCTTATCCTCTGTATTTTTAGGATATACATGAGCATCTTTCACTATACCTTTTTTATTGACAATAGGCAATTCAATCTCTACAGGTACAGCTTTAGAATCTGCTAAAATTTCTCCATTTTCCCCCATGTAAGTAGATTTTTCTTTAACTTCAACAATTCTGTACTTTCCTTCTGGTAAACTGCCTGTATTAAATTTTGCTCCTTCGTTACCTGTTAACATACCGTGAAGATGCTTCTTATAATATTCTTCTTGTTCTTTATTGCTCTTGTCTTCTAACATTTGACCTAAGTAGTTAATATAGCGCCACTTGCCAGAATATTCATCTTGCTTTTGCCATGCAAAATAGGCACCTGAAATTTCTTTAGAAGAATCTCCAAAGAAATTTTTTATAGTGGATTTTTGTTCTTTCCCTTCTACAGCATCTTCTAATTTTCTACCAATATACTTTGTGCCATCAAAACCTTCTACTCCTGGGAATATTTCTTCACCTTTTTGATTTTTCGCATTAAATTTTTCTTTATCCATTACAATTTTATGTAAAGTAACCGTTTGGGTTTTAGTTGCAGGTTTAGCTTCATTCTCCCTCGCCATTACCGCAAACGCTGGCATCAGCACTCCAAATACCAACAGCGCCGCTGCTAATATGTTTAATAATTTTGTTTTCACTATTCTCTCCTTATGTTATGTGTTTTGGTTTGTTCGGTGTTGACCTGGGTCAACCGTGTTGCCATGTATCTTTGAAATCGTCTGAATAGACTCCCCCCTTTTTCAAAGAATTGTGCTGTTTGGATATCTTTTTGTTACTAACGTATTTATGGCCACCCTAGAGGCAACCCCTAGCCTGCTGGCTTGTCAACGGTCATGTGACACACGCCACACGCCTCACGACTCACGACACCAGCTAGACCACTTATGTGCTAGACGCTTACGCCTTAGTGCCTAACAGCCCTACGTCTCAGCATCATCGCCAAAGCACCTGCCATCACAGACACACCCACAAGAGTAAATACAGTCCTACCCATACCACCAGTCTTAGGATACTCACCTTTTTTAAAGTTTTTCACCGTTATCTCAATTTGAGTAATGTCTTTGGTTGGATTGTTCAGCTCTATAAAGTTCTTACCTTTGCCATCAATCGTTACTTTTCCTTTTTCATCTATCGTCAAAGTAACCTCAGGAATGGTGTAATAATTTTCAGGTGCTTTTTCTTCCTTAAGGATGTATTTACCAGATTTAATACCTTCAAACTCTAGGCTGTGGTCTTTGCCTTGAGTTTCTAGTTTGTGCTCCTCACCTTTAGAGTTTTTTACAAGTTCTTTACCATCCTTATCATATAAACCAAAAGTTGCAGTGAGACCTTTTTCCTTGTCCCTACCATCACGCTTCAAGATTTTAAGATTGAAGTGTTTTTGGTTTTTAAGCACAAAGGTATTGCCTTTTTCTTTATCAACTGGTTGTTTGTTAGATTCTTTAACCTCAACTTCTTTACCTTCTTGGTCTGTGACAGTCACCTTACCTTTTTTATCCACCATAACCTTCCATGGTTCCTGCGGTAGAGCATAACCTGGTTTAGCTTGTGTTTCATACAGGTCATAAGTTTTATCTTTTTGAAGGTATTTAAAGGTTAGTTGACCATTTTTAGTGGTTCCTTTCTCCCAGACTTTTTCTTTCGCTTTGTCATTTTCTCTGTACAAAGCAAATTTAACACCATCAAGTTTAATAGTAGGATCCTTAGCATCCACTTTTTCAATGGTCATCGGAACCGTACGAACTTGAATAACGGGGTGTTTATATGGGAGATTATGTTGACGACCATCAGCCATATAATCTACAGTAGCGTTGTCATTAGACCTTAGACCATCATAACCAGAGCTAGTATTATTCTCCAGGTAGTCCGTTCCGCTATTCCCTTGCTCATCGTATTTGCCTTCCAAATTTTTATACTTTTCATAGGCTTCATCTGAGGCTTTTACATTAAAAGATACAGTATATGTATACTTATCGTCTATTCTGTAATTTTTGTGAAATACTAACGTAACTTTTCCTGAGCTGGTTTTTGTTTTTATATTATCAAACTTAACCTCTTGTATAACTTCTTTTCCTATCTCAGTTACGCTTTTATTTTCGTATAAAACTTCAACTTTATCATTCGTTTTTAGTTTTCTGGTAACCTTTACATCAGGCTGTTTTTGATAATAATCAACATATCGACTCAAATTGTCTGAAATCTTTAACTCAGAAATTTTACTATTTTCAACAATTGTACTCAAGGTATTTTCTATTTCGCCCGTCTTTGTAATACCGTAGTAGTAGTCTTTCCCTGAAAGATATCTCAAAACTACTGGGCTAGAACTTGCTGTTTCTTTATTAATATCTTTTGATACACCTAACGAATAAGTAGTAACCTGTGGATTATCTTTTCGAAAGTTATCAATAGCAACATTAGTACCGGTTTGAGATGCTATAACATTATTTATATCTGCCGCACTCCCATTTCCATGTCGATATCTATTTTCTCCAAAATAAAAAGTAGGAACACCATCACTGATGAAAATCATAATTTTTCGTCTATCATCATTTTTAACAGCTTTAAACATTTCACTAGCTTTTAACAGAGCAGCATGGTAGTTAGTACCATTATTGATACGTGCACCTAACTTATGTGGCTCCAAATAGGCTGAGCTCCCCCACTCTTTCAAAACTTCCGCATCATTACTATCCTCAATTAATGGTTGATAAAAACCTCCATTAGCTGTTTTTTGCCAAATGCCTTTTGGGTATTCAACACTACCTTGAAAACCAATAACCGCTAATCTATTTTCAGAATTTATATCTAAAAACTTTTGTAATAGCCCTGAAGTTCCTAACAAAGCATTTTCTACTACTCTATCGCGAGCACCACTTTTATCTACATTAACTCGTTTTTTATAGTAATAAATAGAAGTGTTATTTGGATAATAACTGTATCCCTTAAATTCATTAAAATTTACCACACCTTTATTATCCCATCCATATTGGGTCATTTCATAGTGTTGATACTCATACTTGATATCACTTCCTAGAGGCTCTTTCATACTTCCTGATCTATCAACAACAACAAGTACATCAAGGGCTTCCTTAGTTCCAGTCATGTCAAGATATAGGCGGTAAAGATCTTCTAATTCTTCCTTATCTTTAGGATTATCGTCTACAGTTGTGTCTTTATTATCACCACTATCACCAAGGTAATCAATTTGTTTATGATGCTCGATATTGCCCTTATCAACTTTTTTTTCCGGCTCAACACTTCTTGGTTGAACACTCCGTTTATTTCGAGCACTTCGAGGAACTGGGGCTTGTAATAGTGAGCGTTTAAAGCGAGACCGTTTGACTGTCTTACCATCCTCTCCTCCACTTTGTGCTGACCCAAAGCTTCTTGCTACTTTTGCCGGTAACATCGGAGCGAGATCGAGTGGTTTGCTTGAGCGTAGGTAGACCTTAATCACGTTTTCTGAATACTTGCCATCGCGCGCATGGTTGACGGCTTCGTAGTTGCCATAGAGCATTTCTTTTGTCTCAAATGTCTCAGTGTTTGCTTTTTGATACTCTGTTTTAACAACTTTGTAGTCGTCAGACAGGTAGTCGATAATGGTAAACTCTTTTTGCCAAACAAAGAGATTTTTAATCGTCTCAACTTCCTCAAAGTCGGCAGACTCAAACGTGCTTTCTATGGTATCTTCCTTTGGTTGCAAGACCTTAATCGTGACAGGCTTGCGGTAGGGACTGAGCTGGTCTGTTTTTTCTTGCTCTGTTGTCCCATCTAGGACGAGTTTCCCATAGTCCTCGAGGTCTAACTCTGTTTTTTCTTGGAGTTTTGTTGTCCTTGCGATAATGATACGGGTGCTCGGCTGGGTTACTTTTCCTTTATAGGATAATTTTGTAACCTTTTGAGCCTGACCTTCCTCTTTAGCCAGAGCAACTTTCTCTGCATCCACCACGCTCACCTCATCAGATTCATTCGTGAGGATACCGATTTTGAGGTTCTTATCCTTTTCGGTTAAACCTGCTAGCGCTAGCCCGTCTTTAAAGGTTAGGGTCACGCCGAGGTTATCCGAGGCGGGGAGATTCGTGAGGTCTATGATTTGCGCATCTGTGATTTTTAAGGATTGCTTTTTCAACTCCTGTGACAGTTTGTCCAGGTCTTGGTCATTACGCTTGGTGGCGTCTGAGGTTTCGAGACTAGCTAGTGATGCCGTTGCTTTCTCAAAGCCTTCTGCAGATTTTTCAGCATCTAGTGTGACCGTGATATCACCCGTCTGTTTAGTTGAGACCACTGTTGGGGACGACCGAGCCTTTTCAGGTTCTTTGGGGGCTAAATCTGCACTTGATGGCGACGCCCTTTGTCCAGACGGATTCTGATGCGTCTCTACGTGTTCTGTCATTGAGGCAACTTGAGCTACAGGCAAGGCCAACTGCGAAAAAATAAGCCCTGCAGTGGCTACCAGGCTGATTAGTTTATAATCTATTTTTTTCATTATTTTTAGGTAACTCTCTCTTTTTTTGTTTCCATTACAAATATTTTCAACAATATCATACTCTATTTAACCATTTAATCCTGGCAAATGGTAGCGATTTTATTAAATAGTCAGTTTTTACTCTTTTAAACGCTATTTTCAATATTGTCTAAGCAGTAATATTAGCGAATGCTTGTTAAATCAATAAATACCGCTATAATATGGTAATAAATAGTTTGCTTCATTTTTTACTTTTTATTCTCTTTTTTACCGAAATAACGCTTTTGTCAAAATCTATTCCATTGACAAGACACCTGCTTTTTATTAGAATACTTGATAGTTTGCTCGAAAGTACTAATAACAATAAAGGTGGCCAAAACTTTGACTTCTCTTGATTTCAAGCATGTTCATGCTCTGCATACCCTATCTCAATTACCAGTTTTGGTAATTTCAAAAAAAAGCGAACTCATCCAATCCTATGGTAGCGATCGCTATATAGTGCCCTACTACCAAGTCATTGATCAGCTCAATCTGACCTTAAAGGATGACTTTGACAGTTATCAGGGCCTTTTGGAGGAGACATTTTTAGTATTTCCGGTGTGTAAGCACTTTCTATCAATAGGACCTTTCTACACGCGCCGCCTAGAAACGGCCTATCAGGAAGGTCTGGTAGAGCGATTCTTGGAAAGTCATCCCGGCAAGCATAAGGAATGCCTCATGGCTTATATGAAATCAGTCCCTTGCTTTTCAGCGGAGGATATCCTTAGCCTGATCATTACGGTGGACGCTTTTTTCCAGACCTCCTTTGAAAAAACCAGCAAGCAGGCCGTTGCCAAGCTCATCAAAGAATCCAAAGAAATCCTCACAGACCCAGAAACCATTGCTAATCTTGAGTTAGAGGGTTCCACATCATCTCATTTGCCAAACACGCTCAGCTACCTCAATCATATCATCAGCCTGGTCAAGCTGGGCAACACCGACCTGTTGCGCAAAGAAATCAACAAACTCTCCCTTTCAGGGATATCCTCATCGTCTATCTCAGCTTTACGTGCTGAAAAGAATCTCTCTATTGTCTACTTGACCAAGCTCTTAGAGTTGAGCTTTGCGGAGAGTACCGATGTGGCGAGAAACTACGAGCTAGCCAAGCACTTTATGAAACTGACCGAAGAGGCTATCGACCTGATCGAAGTATTACGGGTGCGGGCTGCTGCTATTATTAGTTTTTCAGAGTCCTTGGCGAACAAGAGTACCTCTGATAAAAAACAGATTTTTGACAGCATTCTCCACTATGTGAGTAGTCACATATACTCCAAGCTCAAGGTCTCAGACATCGCTAGTCACCTCTACATCTCTGAGTCTCACTTACGATCAATTTTCAAGCGCTACTCAGACATCTCTCTACAAAGCTATATCCTAAAATCCAAGGTCCAGGAGGCCAAAATCCTCCTCAAACGTGGCATGCCAGTCGGCGAAGTGGCCAAGATGCTTCATTTCTATGACACCACGCACTTTTACAAAACCTTTAAAAAATACACTGGCATGACCTCAAACGAATACCTCACCAATTACCGTAAAAACCACAAATAAACCAGACCCAAACAATCGCCACAGACTTCTGTCGTCACGCGCGATTGCTTCTTTTATTGACTGCAGCAGCAAAAAGCCAATCACCTAGACTGTGATTGGCTTTTTTGTTAGATTTGACCGTATCGCTTGGTGCCATAATAGGCTAGAGCCGACAAACTTGCGGCCATGAGCCCTATCAAGAGATAGAGGAAAATTCCTGGTCCACCTGTGGTAGGGAGGTTGATTTTTTGGTTGTTAAGAACATATCTGTCACCTGTTAGCGTGAGGCTAGCACCTGCCTGGTCGAGGACGGTGACTTTTCCGTCATCAGCTAGACGAATGGTCCAGGGCGCACTGGGCAGGGCGTAGCCTTCCTTGGCCTTTTTCTCATAGAGGTAGTAGGTTTTCCCTCTCTGGAGGTAATCAAAGGTAAGCTTACCATCCATTGCGGTTGTTCCACTTGCCCAGATTGTTTTTTTATCGTCCGTTCGTAGCTCAAAGGCAACACCGTCAAGGGTCTGCTCCTTGTTTTTGGCGTCAACCTTGAGTAAAGGCAGAGATATCGGGGTTATCTGGAGAACGGGGTGCCCATAGGTCAGGTCATATGGGCGGCCATCAGCAGTATAATGAATGCCTGCATTAGTGTTTGTGGGCAAGCCTTTTTTACCCGAACTAGCTGTTTTACCATCATAGTCGGTATCCTTGTCCCCTGTGTCAGGATAAGTGCCTTTTCCATCTCTATATGCCTCATAAGCTTTGTCAGAGGCCTTGACGTTAAAGGACACCGTGTAGGTATAGTTGTCATCGACCCTGTAAGTAGGGTTAAAAACCAGGCTCACTCTGCCTGAGCTAGCGTTACTGCTAGCCGTCTCAAAGCCTACGCTTTTGATGATAGCTTTGCCCTTATCTGTTATTTCTTTATCTTGGTAAAGGATTTCCTTGTCCGAGGGATTGGTTTTTGAGATTTTTGTGACCAAAAGGTCTGGTTGCTTAGCGTAATAGTCCACGTACTGGCTCAGATCATCCGAGATGGTAATATTAGAGACCTTGCTAGATTCCACGATATCGTTTAGGGTGGTCGCCAAGGTGTCAACATTTGTGATACCTGAATAGTTAGCCTCCCCCGAGAGATAGCGGAGCACAACTGGGCTAGAGCTGGCAGTATTGCTGTTGATGTCTTTTGAAACCCCTAGTGCGTAGGTGGTCACGTCAGGATGCTGTGCTTTAAAGACATCAATAGCTGTCTTGGTGCCTTCTTGCACTGTTGCGATGTTGTTTTTATCTCTTGAGCTACCATTTCCTGCACGGTACTGGTCAGCACCAAAGTAAAAGGTGGGCACCCCATCACTGATGAAAATCATGATTTTGCGACGGCCGTCATCTTTTAGCTCTGTCAGCATGGTACTGGCCTTTAGTAGAGCCGCGTGGTAGTTGGTACCGTTATTGTTTAGGGCTGTTAGCTTGCCAGAATCAAGCTCTGCCGTACTACCCCATGGTTTTAGCACTTGGGCATCTCGGCTATCAGCTACCGAGGGCTGATTAAACCCTCCGTTAAGGGTTGGTTGCCAGTTTCCTTGTTGGTAGTCAACACTTCCTTGAAAGCCAACAACCGCAACCTTGTTTTTAGGATTGATGTTTAAAAATTTTTGTAGCAGTCCTTCTCCTCCCAGGAGCGCCGTCTTAACGGCTGCGTCTCGAGTCCCACTGGTGTCAACATTGACACGCCCTCTGTAATAGTATACATCGCCATTTGTAGGTTGGTACTGGCGCCCTTGGTAGCTGTCAAATCTCACCAGGCCGTTATTGACCCAGCGGTTGTAACGATTAAGAGAGTAATGTTGGTATTGGTAGCGATAGTCTGTCCCGATAGGGTCTTGCATGCTTCCTGATTTGTCAACAACGACGAGCACATCCAGGGCTTCTTTTCGTCCTGTCATATCCAGATAGAGGCGGTACAGGTCTGAGGTTTCCCCTGTTTGACCTGCATCATCGACTGAGGTATCAGGATTATCCGCCTGTTGACCATTATCTCCTAGGTAATCGATGCGCTTGTGGTGCTCGATGACTTCTGTGTCACTGGTTTCAGCCTTGAGGACTGGCTTTAAAGCCCTAGGACCTGGCAGTAGTGACCTGCGAAAGCTTGGCGGGGCTGAGTTTCCCCTGCTTAGGGCAGCTCTGAAGCCTCTTGGCTCTAGGATACCTGCTTGTTGCGTCAGCATAGGCAGAAAGCTCAGAGGCTGTTTCGAGCTAAGGTAGATGTTGATTACATTTTGTGCAGAGAGTCCTTTATCATCAGTCTGAGGGGCTACTTTATAGTCGCCAAACAGCATCTGATTTTCTAAGATCCTACTGGTGTGGGCTCGTTGATAGGCTACCTTGACAACATCGTAGTCATCAGACTGATAGTCAATAACGCCAAACTTAGTTTGCCAGGTAAACAGACTACTCAGGCTGGTAACCTCTGTAAAGTCTGCCGAATCACTGGTGCTTTCGATGGAGCCTAGTTTAGGCAAGAAAACCTTGACAGTAATGTCTCTGTGTTGAGGATTGGGTTGATGATTGACGTTCTTGATTGCAACCGTGCTGTCCAAGGTCAAACTGCCATAGTCTGATAGCTCAAGAGTCGTTGCTATTTCTAGCGGCTCGGTGGTGGCTATGATGAGTTGATGAGCTTTCGGAGCCGTGTAGGTTAACCCAGATAGGAGCTGTTTTTTATCTGCTGTAACCAGGGTCTGATTGGTTTTATCTGTGTCTATCAACGTTATCGGCTGCCCATCACTAGTGAGGATACCTAATCTCAGCGTTTTGTCCGACAAACCGTTGAGAGCAAGGCCCTGCTCAAAAGCAAGCTGGGTTTCCAGCTGATCAGAATCCCCTGGATAAGCAGTCTCGATGGCCTGGATGTCAACAAGTCTGAGATTTTCGCCGGCTAAGGCTTGAGACATCTCCGCAAAGGCTCTGTAATATTGATCTAGGTCTGTAGGGGTTTTGCGCTGGTTAAGGCGAGCAATCACTGACTCAGTTGCTAAAACGGTCTGGCCACTACTGGCTGTGATGGTCACATCGTTCCGGTCTGAATCGAGCGTTTCTGTCTTTGGCACCGTTTTTTTAGTGACTAGATTAGTCTCGGAAGTATCAGAATAGCCTGTTAGCAGACTGAGCTGACCTAAGGGAAGTACAAATTGAGACAAAATAAGCCCTGCAGTAACTACTAGACTGATGAATTTATGGGTGTTTTTTTTTGGCATGGCTCTCTTTCAGAGTTAACAATGTTAACGTGTTAAACAATCATTATAGCCTATTCTTTCCCGAAATAAGATTTTTTTACTGTAATGAATTGAATTATACAAACATGCAATCTTTTATTACCCTTTTGATGTGGAAAAAACCTGAAATCAAGGCACGCTAGCATATCCTGGTTTTTACCTGGGCTTTTTTCTAGTGCTCTTTGCGCTTTATGGTATAATCATAGTTATGGATAAAATTATTAAATCAATTTCTGCGTCTGGTGCTTTTCGAGCTTATGTTCTTGATAGCACTGAGACGGTCAGAACAGCTCAGGAAAAACACAACACCTTATCGTCTTCGACAGTTGCTCTTGGCCGCACCCTGATTGCCAATCAAATCTTAGCGGCGAATCAAAAAGGCGACAGTAAAATCACCGTCAAAGTCATCGGAGACTCTTCTTTTGGCCACATCATCTCTGTTGCCGATACTAAGGGCCATGTCAAAGGCTACATCCAAAACCCTGGTGTCGACATCAAAAAAACCTCTACCGGCGAGGTTTTGGTCGGACCTTTCATGGGGAATGGTCACTTTGTAACCATCATCGACTATGGTACGGGAAACCCTTATACCTCGACGACCCCTTTGATTACCGGAGAGATTGGCGAGGACTTTGCCTACTACCTCACCGAGTCTGAGCAGACCCCGTCTGCTATCGGACTCAACGTCCTCTTGGACCAAGACGACAAGGTCAAGGTAGCTGGTGGCTTTATGCTTCAGGCTTTACCTGGGGCTTCTGACGAGGAAATCGCTCGCTATGAAAAGCGTCTGCAAACCATGCCTGCCATCTCTAGCCTGCTGGCTTCTGAGGATCATGTCGAGGCGCTCCTTAACGCTATCTACGGTGAGGATGACTACAAACGCCTAGCCGAAGATGAGCTGAGCTTTCAGTGCGACTGCTCAAGAGAGCGCTTTGAGTCGGCGTTGATGACTCTGCCAGTCTCAGACCTAAAAGAGATGATCATCGAGGACAAGGGTGCCGAGATTACTTGCCAATTTTGTGGCACAACCTATTATTTTAACGACACTGACCTGGAGGCTCTCATCAATGAAAAAGCTTAATTCGTCTTTCAAGATTGGTGAGGTGCTTATCCCTCACCGTACCGTGCTAGCCCCTATGGCTGGCGTGACCAACTCCGCTTTTCGTACCATTGCCAAAGAATTTGGCGCTGGGTTAGTCGTGATGGAGATGGTCTCTGAAAAGGGCCTGCTCTACAACAATGAAAAAACCCTGCACATGCTCCATATCGACGACAATGAGCACCCCGTGTCCATTCAATTATTTGGAGGCGACGCCGAAGGGCTTAAACGAGCTGCGGACTTTATCCAACAAAACACTAAGGCGGATATTGTCGACATCAATATGGGCTGCCCTGTCAACAAGGTCGTCAAAAACGAAGCTGGCGCCAAATGGCTCAAAGACCCAGACAAAATCTACCACATCGTCAAAGAAGTCACTTCAGTGCTAGATATCCCGCTAACCGTCAAAATGCGTACTGGCTGGTCGGATAGCTCACTGGCTGTCGAAAACGCCCTAGCTGCTGAGTCAGCAGGCGTCTCAGCTCTTGCCATGCACGGACGTACTCGTGAGCAGATGTACACAGGTAGCTGTGACCACGATACCCTAGCACGCGTATCACAGGCCATCACGACCATTCCCTTTATCGGAAATGGAGACGTGCGTTCTGTCCAAGACGCCAAGTTCATGATCGAAGAAATCGGTGTGGATGCAGTGATGATTGGCCGCGCAGCCATGAACAACCCTCACCTCTTTACCCAGATTAACCATTTCTTTGAAACGGGTGAGGAATTGCCAGACCTTCCTTTCACCAAAAAACTAGACATCGCTGAGGACCACCTCAAGCGCTTGATTGCCCTCAAAGGGGAATCTATTGCCGTCCGTGAATTTCGCGGGCTGGCACCTCACTACCTCCGTGGCACGGCAGGTGCTGCCAAGGTCCGTGGGGCTGTTTCACGCGCCGATACTTTAGCTGAAGTTGAGGCCATTTTTGCACAAGTACGCTAACGACAGACAATAGAAGGAGAAACATGTTGATTGTACTAGCCGGAACAATTGGTGCAGGCAAAAGCTCACTAGCTGCTGCACTTGGAGAACATTTGGGAACGGACGTTTTTTATGAGGCGGTTGATAACAACCCTGTCCTTGACCTTTATTACCAAGACCCTAAAAAATATGCTTTTTTGCTTCAAATTTTCTTTTTGAACAAACGCTTTAAGTCCATCAAAGAGGCTTACCGCGAGGATAACAATATTTTGGATCGCTCTATTTTTGAAGATGAGCTCTTTTTGACCATCAATTACAAAAATGGCAACGTCACAAAGACAGAACTTGACATCTACAAGGAACTGTTAGCCAATATGCTCGAAGAGCTAGATGGCATGCCTAAAAAACGCCCTGACCTCTTGGTCTATATCGACGTTTCCTTTGAAAAGATGCTCGAGCGCATCGAAAAACGTGGCCGTAGCTTCGAACAAGTCCAAGACAACCCAGAGCTCCATGCCTACTACAAGCAAGTGCACAGCGAGTACCCAACCTGGTATGACAACTATGACATCTCTCCAAAAATCAAGATTGACGGCGACAGCCTTGACTTTGTTCAAAATCCAGAAGACCTCAGCAAGGTCCTTGACATGGTCGATGAACAGTTGAGACAGCTAGACCTCTTGTGATAGCTATCAAAAAAGACAAAACCGTTATTGGTCTTGTCTTTTTTGTGATCTAAGCCTTAGCCAAGACAAGGCATATTGCTTTTTGCCCAGTGATAAGGTAGGTTTCTGGACGATTCGTCATGATAAGGTAGGAGATTAAAAAGGAAGCTCGTCTTCTTCTAGGACTAGATCAACCAGGTCGTTAGCGACACTATTTTCTCGCATGGCTCGCTGCGCTCGGCTCTCTAAAAGCTGGAAAGATTGGCACAAAACCTCTGTGACGTAGTGGTTTTTGCCGTCTTTATCATACTTGCGTGTGCGCAACTCCCCATCCAGTGACAGCAAACTCCCCTTGCTGGCGTAGGAAACCAGGGTCTCAGCTAGCCGCCCCCAAACCACTAGATTGATAAAGTCTGCTTCGCGTTCACCCGTTGTCTTTTTAAAACGGCGATTAACCGCCACAGACACCCGTGACACAGACTTTCCAGTAGCTGTTGTGATTAGCTCAGGCTGACTAACCAAACGCCCGATAAGAATTACTTTATTATACATTTCTTACCCCCTCATCTTATTATTCGAAAAGGCGAGGCAAAATCGTTAAAAAACTAAAAAAATAGCAGGTAAATCTGCTATTTTTGTGTTATGGTGATTTGCTCCTTAGGCTTGACCCTGCCAGTGTTTT
Source organism: Streptococcus phocae (assembly GCF_001302265.1). Taxonomy (GTDB): domain Bacteria; phylum Bacillota; class Bacilli; order Lactobacillales; family Streptococcaceae; genus Streptococcus; species Streptococcus phocae. Next base: position 43,404 of record NZ_LHQM01000015.1, read on the forward strand.
GCTGGGTCAAAGGCTTCGCCAATTACAGCTGTCTCAGATAGCTCGATGATGCCACGCTTTTGTGGCGCATTTGGCAAAGCAAGCTCGCGCGGTGCGCACATCATGCCAAAACTATCTTCGCCACGCAGTTTTCCTGGAAAAATCAAACTACCATTCGGCATCATGGCACCTGGAAGGGCTACGATGGTTTTTAAGCCAACAGCGGCATTAGGAGCCCCTGCGACAATTTGAACGGTCTTATCAGAAGCGATTTGCACCTGACAGATATTGAGGTGGTCGCTGTCTGGATGGGCTAGCATCTCAACAATCTGACCAACCACAAATACTGGACCTTGACTCGCCTCGAACCTTTCGTCAAAACCTTCTTTAGCCAACTCTTCGTTTAAGATAGCCACTTCCTGGTCTGACAAAAAGACCTGACCATTGCCTGTGATTGTCATGAGTTCAGAAACGTCAAAAATGTTCCAAGCTAGGGTGTTACCAGTCTTTGTGTCAAAGACACGTGCTACTCTACCTCGACGCTCGACCTGACGAGCGATGTCTTTTTTATCCTGCAAGATAACCATCAAAACATCGCCAACTTGTTCTTTATTGTATGCAAAAATCATTATTATGTCCTTCTTTTTCTTAATCGTAGGCTGCTAGAAACGCATTGATTTCAGCCTTTATTTTTCTCAGTTTATTGACCAATCGACCCACTTCTTTGCCTTTGTGAATCACTATAAAACTAGGAATGCCAAAAATAGCCCACTGCTCAGCTACCTCACCAAACTGGTCACGGTTAACTCGAACAAACGTCATCTCCGCATGCTCAGCCTCAATCTCAGGCATCACTGGATAAATAAACTGGCAATCTGGGCACCAATCCGCCGTAAAAAACAGGACGATCTTGTCCGTTGTTTCAATCAGTTGTGCAAGTTCGTCATAAGACGCTGGTGTTAACATGTGGTATCCTCCTCGGTGTTGATGTGTCCCTTGTGATAGGTGTAGGTATAGGCCTGACCATCTGTCATGACGACCCCACCAGTCGTTGTCTCTGAGCTTGAAGCTGCTGCATCGACATATAAAACGGCGATAGGGCCTTTTTTAGTGAAAAAATCCCGCAACTCTGATAGGATTTTTTGGCGCTGCCTTTCCTGATAGGTTTCTTTGGCCAACATCCCCAAACCAATCAGACAACCCAAACCTAAAAGCCCAGAGAGTATTCCTGTATTTTTCGTATTCATACCCTTCATTTTATCACAAAACGGCAGAAATAAGCTAGAGTAAACACCAACAATCTCCGATAAAAGATAATGTAATATAAAAAGCACGCTAAAGGGGTTGACAAGAGCCTATCAGGCGATTACAATAGACTTACAAAGGGATTAATCCTGCTTTATTATTTCGTTAAGCAAGGCCTAATCACGACACATTTTGTTAAAAAAGAGGTTTTCCTATGAGCCAGACACTACTATCATCTTTTTTCATGCAACAGGAGTCTTTTCGCATCGTATCGGCTTCGCTCTTTTTGTTGGTCAGCTTTTGCTTGATGATTTTTTTGATTAGCTCTCTCCACAAACCCACCCGTACTCAACCTGTCTCTAAACCAATTACCCCACTGCCTAAAGACTGCTAAAGCTTTAGGCTTTTTTTATGCCCTTATAACTGGCTGGCCCTTTTTCTTCTAAAACATGGTAAAATAAAGAGATGATTCTTACAAGAACGAAGGGGAGCTAGTGAAATGACAGACTTATTTTCGAAAATCAAAGAAATAACAGAACTCGATGGGATTGCTGGTTACGAGCATTCTGTCCGTGATTACATGAGGCAAAAAATCACACCATTGGTGGACCAGGTTGAAACCGATGGCTTGGGAGGGATTTTTGGCATCAAAAATAGCCTAGAGGAGCAAGCACCACGTGTCTTGGTGGCTGCTCACATGGACGAGGTTGGCTTTATGGTTAGCGAGATCAAGCCAGACGGTAGCTTGCGCGTCGTTGGTATCGGAGGGTGGAACCCACTCGTGGTGAGCTCTCAGCGCTATACTCTCTACACGCGCACTGGAGTGGCAATTCCCGTAATATCAGGCTCTGTGCCCCCTCATTTTTTACGTGGGGCTAATGGCTCTGCCACACTTCCTAGTATCGATGACATGATTTTTGACGGTGGCTTTTCGGATAAGGCGGAAGCCGAGCGCTTTGGCATCACTCCTGGGGATATTATCGTGCCAACATCAGAGACAATCCTCACTGCCAACAAGAAAAACATCATCTCAAAGGCATGGGACAATCGCTTTGGCTGTTTGATGGTCACGGAATTACTCGAATCTCTGAAGGAAAAACAGCTGTCTAATACCCTGATTGCTGGTGCTAATGTTCAAGAAGAGGTCGGACTGCGCGGCGCACATGTGTCTACCACGGCATTTGACCCAGAACTCTTTTTTGCAGTCGACTGTTCACCTGCTGGTGACATCTATGGCAGTCCTGGCAAGATTGGTGGAGGGACGCTCTTGCGTTTCTATGATCCTGGCCACGTCATGCTCAAAGACATGCGTGATTTTTTGATGACTACTGCTGAGGAGGCTGGTGTTCGCTTCCAGTACTATTGTGGTAAAGGCGGGACTGATGCAGGTGCTGCCCACCTCCAAAACGGTGGTGTGCCTTCGACCACTATTGGGGTCTGCGCACGCTATATTCACTCGCATCAAAGCCTCTATGCCTTAGATGACTTTGTCGAAGCGCAAGCTTTCTTACAGGCCATCGTGACAAGACTTGACCGCTCAACGGTTGATTTGATCAAGAACTACTAGGAAGGGCTAAGCGCAAGCTTTAGCAGGATTATTATGAACATTGGATTTATCGGAGTCGGCAAAATGGCTACAGCCATTATCCAAGGACTCAAACAAACACCGCACCACATTATTGTGTCTGGCTCATCACTGAGCCGTTCAAAAGAAATCGCCGAAGAACTCGGGCTTGCCTATGCGACCTCTCATCAGGACTTGATTGACCAGGTTGACTTGGTCATTTTAGGGATCAAGCCACAGCAGTTTGAGCGCGTGCTTAAACCACTACGTTTTCATCAGCCCATCATGTCCATGGCAGCTGGGGTGAGCCTAGAGAGGCTAGGACAGCTCACTAGTTGTGAGTTGCCCTTATTGCGCATCATGCCTAATATGAATGCTCAGATTCTTCAAAGCACCACTGCTTTGACCTATAACGACTTGGTGGATGAGGACCTCAAAAACATGGCCAGGCACTTAACCGACAGTTTTGGCACAACGTTTGACATTTCTGAGGCTGACTTTGACACCTTTACAGCGCTAGCTGGCTCTAGTCCTGCTTATATTTATCTGTTTATCGAAGCAATGGCAAAGGCAGGGCTAAAACATGGATTGCCTAAGGAAAAAGCACTTGAGATAGTCGCTCAAACCGTCGCAGCCAGTGCCAATCATTTGCTAGCGAGCGACGCTAGCCCTCACGATTTTATTGATAAAATCTGTAGCCCTGGAGGCACAACTATTGCAGGCTTATTAGAGTTAGAAAAAACAGGGCTCACTCACTCTGTTTGCTCTGCGATTGACAAAACGATCGAAAAAGCAAAAAACTTGTAGCAAGTGCTACAAGTTTTTTTCGTTTCAGAAGGGCTCACATCCGATTCAGTAACCAACTTCTGATAAGTAAATAAATATAACAAAAGATAATCGGAACCTTATAAGAAACAACCTCTTTTAAAGTGAGATTTGGGAATAGCAAGGGCGCTAAGAGAAAAACGATGAAAAAAATGTAAAAGCAGTAGGCTGCTGTTCGTTGATTGATTAAACGATTACGCTCATCATTTACTTGAATCAGGTGTTCTTTTAGGGAAATTGGTTCTGAAAACACATAATAACAGAGACTAGCAAATATCAAGCAGATGGCTCCACCTAAAAACAAGACAACCCCTATTAGCTTTTGTTGTATGAGTAAGAAAAATCCCAACACGCCCAAGAAAAGTCCCAAAGCAACAAAGATATGCCCAAGCATCTTATAAATGTATTGCCATTGACTAACCTTTTTTTTCATCTCAAACCTCCTACTGTTAACGCTTTGTAAGATATGGAAGCAACCACATTAACAACACCGCAATCCCATTATTTAAAAAATGAACAAGGATGGTGTATTCTAGTTTTTTCGTTTTATGGTAAATGAAACCAAGAACCAAGCCCATACCACCATAAATAAACCAGCTGCCTAAACTGCTTAAATCAGTCAGCATATGAATCAGTCCAAACAAGATGCTACTAAAAACCAATCCAACATAAGACTCCGTTCCAAATAGCTTGCCATAAAGCAAGCCTCTAAAGACAATCTCCTCAACAACAGGAGCCATGATCGTTAAAATAAGAACGATAAAAACAGGGTGTAATTGTGCATTTTCAATGGCGGCCTGATTAGCGGTATTGGCATTTTGACCGTTCTCAAGCACTAATAAGAATCCTCCAATCAGTTTTACGACAAAAAGGGCTAAGGTTCCGACCATAATCCATAAAAAACGATTCTCATCTTTTGGCAATAAGCGATTCCCCAGCAGGTTTATTCGGCGTGCTAGGTAATATACCCCACCAACCATGACTATGATGATGCTAGCCAAGAGTAAGATTTGCCAAAGTGGCTGATTCTTTCGAATGAACAGCAAGGGTAGCTGCTCCACAATAAAAATCAGTAAGGCTAAAAAAAACCATTTGAGTTTGCGGATGACTCTTGTCACAAGGGATTGTTCATTTTTCATTCGTTTCTCCTCAATCAAGTGCGTTTAGTGATGGTCACAACCATTAACTAATCTTCAAACAAGAAAAGTTCCTCAATCGTCATTCCAAAAAAAACAGAAAGCCTATAAGCCAAATCGATGGATGGGCTATACCGACCTTTTTCCAATGAAATAATGGTCTGCCGGGTAACATTCATCGCAACCGCAAGCTCTTCTTGGCTAATTCGTCTCAATTTCCGAAGTTCTTGAATACGATTTTTCATATTGCCTCCAAAACGTAAAGTAAACTAT
>NZ_LHQM01000016.1 GCF_001302265.1 Streptococcus phocae
TAAATCTTTAGATACGCAAAAAAAGCCCTAAGGAATGGCAGTTCCTTAGGGCTTTGGTGATAGTGTGACCTATCTATTCGGCAAAGTCATTATATCATGTTGAGTATATGGGGTCAAAAACGAGATTTTTTATACGCTTGCATGTCTTGATGAAAAAATTGCAGGATATGAAATAAGCATGATGTACCTCTTTATTTTTAGAGCCCTTTAGGGCTCTTTTGAAACCCTCAAAGAGGGTTTCTTCTTATCTTGATACTAGTAGGAAATAACTCACGGGCAAAATTAGGTCTCTTAAATCTTTTAAACCGTTGATTTTACTGGCTTTTTGGAAACAAAAAAAGCCTTTTTACTTCTGAAAACTTTCGTGTTATAATTTAAGGGTCGAATCTATAAATTATGAAAGGGGAAGTGCAGACTTTTTTGTGTATTTCAAAATAACTTGTACAGAAATTATAGCATGGAGAAAACTTTAAATCAAGAGCGAGTCCTTTTGGATAAAAATAAAAAAGGCAAGGATAGACGCTGGAGAGAACGAAAAATATTGAGTTTGCAATTAGCTGATATTTTTAAAGAGTTGGGTTATAAAACTAGCTTAGTAGATCGTATATCATCTTGCGGTGATGTTTTAAAATTTATCAAGAACGAAGATGGTTCTTTGAAACTTTATCAAGCTTATTTTTGTAAGAATAAACTTTGTCCCATGTGTAATTGGAGACGTTCTATGAAACATTCTTATCAGACATCACGGATTGTCGATGAAGCGATTAAGCAGGAGCCGAAAGGGAGATTTCTTTTTTTGACCCTGACGGTTAAAAATGTTCCTGGCGAGGAATTAAACAGGACATTAACGTCATTGACAAAATCTTTTGACCGATTATTTAAGCGAGTTAAAGTTCAAAAAAATCTTATCGGTTACCTTAGGTCTGTCGAAGTGACGCATAATGAAAAAAAAGGTACTTATCATCCTCATATCCATATTCTACTAATGGTGAGACCTGGTTATTTTCAATCCAAAAATGATTATATCAATCAAAAAGAATGGGGTGATATGTGGGGGCAATCATTGAAAGTTGACTATATTCCAATTGTTGATGTTCGGTCTGTGAAAGAGCAGGGAAAAGGATTAAAAGGAGCTATCCTTGAAACTGCTAAATATCCAACAAAGCCAATTAAGTTAGATATTGAAAATAAACAAGTCGTTGATGATTTGTATAATGGGTTGTATCGTAAAAGACAGTTAGGCTATGGGGGTATCTTTAAAATTATCAAAAAACAATTAGCTCTTGATGATGCTGAAAATGGAGATTTAATTCATACTTCTGCTGAGAAGAATGAATTGTCAGAGGGCACAAAAATAGTTGCCATTTGGAATGCGACTAAACAAAATTATTTTTTGAGATAGTTTATGTTTGCTTCAGGCAAGCAACGGTTTTGTCATGACAAACCCAAAAAATGTTGTTTTTGTCTTGTTAGGATTCTCCTAAAACCGCGTAATAAAAAAGATCAGTATTTTTAAATAATACTGATCTTTTTTTGATGTCATGGTATTCGATTTTTTACTCACTAGCGTTCGTATGATTTTATTTTTCAGTCGGAAATCATTCCAACTGAAAAATAAAATAGCAATAGTTTGGTCGAGCGTAGCGACAAATTCAGATGATATCATCTGAATAAGGTTTTAGGCACCCTGACAAGCTGTTTAAGCGATTTGTGTATACAAATCCGTTGCTTGCCTGAATCAGATTGTAAAATGCTTTAAAACGCAAATATGAGCATTCTGAGAGCTTTTAGTGACCAGTTAAGTGATTTATGCCGAGAAAACTTTTGAGACAAAGCTGAGCGATTTAGACTTAGCGTAGTCGAGTCGTCAGGCTGGAAAGCTGACGACCGAACACGCAAGTAAGAAATCAGCGAAGGTTTCTTTGTGTCAAAAGGAAATTGGAATAAAGGAAACGAGATTCCTTAGGGTTATGGTAATCGAAAAAATAAAAAGGTCATGATATAATGGTTAAGCTATCGGAAAACCGGTCGTGACCTGCAGGTCGTGAAAGGAGGTGATAGATGTGATTTATTTATTCGAGCTCTTACTTGCTGTTATGGCAAATATCTTGGCATGGATTATTTGCAAATGGTTGGACAGCAAGAAAAATCGATAGTCAACCTTTTCCACCCGT
>NZ_LHQM01000017.1 GCF_001302265.1 Streptococcus phocae
CTCAGTTTTTTGTTATTAAATTTCATATCCCATCAAAATGCCCTCAGCTTCAGCGTAAAAACTGCATAATCCTGAGGTTAGACGAGTGTGGATTTCAGCATCAGGATAGATGGCTTTGATTTTTTCAGAAATCATGTCACAAATTTTAGGATTTTTGGCATGTGCAATAAAAACCTTACCACCTTTGTAACCCGCTTTTTGAATTTCTTCTAAAACAGCTGAAACAGCCTTCTTTTGCCCTCTGGCTTTTTGCAGTAACTCCAGGGTTCCTTCTGTGCTAGCTTGTCCGACCATTCTAATGTTTAATAGTCCCACTACTTTGCCGACTAGCTTGTTAAGGCGGCCATTTTTAACCAAATTATCGACATTAGCTAGGACAAAAACAAGACGTGTCTTAGCTTGGTAGGCTGTTATTTTTTCAACAACCTCATCAAATGATAACCCAAGATTGATAAGGCGCTCCAACTCAAGAACAATCAAATCCATCTCGCCACCAGCCGATAGAGAGTCGATGATGTGAATGTTGGCATTTGGATTTTCTTCTAATAAGTAGGTTTTTGCTAATCGTGCACTGTTGTGACTACCTGATAAGGTTCCTGTAATGGTGATAGCAATGACATTGTCTGCCCCCCGATAAGCCTGTAAAAAGGCATCTGGGCTAGGACAACTTGAAGTCGCTGCTTTTGAGGTTTGGTACATGGTGTCCATCATATAATCAATGTCCAAGCCGTCGTCATCGATAAAAATCTCTGTTCCGATCTGCAAAGTCAAAGGCACCCTCTCAAACTGTAAGGTATTGGATGGGCTGTCTAATGTTTTTAGATTACATCCTGAATCTGATACGATTTTCCAAGTCATTGTACTCCCTCTTTTCTTTAGATACTCTTTTTCTAGTTGACAAATAAAGGTCTTTCCCATAAAATTATATCATTATTCGTTACGCTTTCGCTAGTAAAATATCGTCAGACGTAACACTTGAAAGGTATTTGTGATGACGGATAAATCTATTTCTAAAAAATCACTCCAAAATCTAACACAATTTAATCAGGAAGCTCGAAAAATCACTCGAGAATCCATGGAAATCGCTCTTTTAACGCTATTAGAAACCAAACCATTAGCTCAAATCACCATTTCTGAATTAGTCGCCAAGGCAGGGGTATCTCGCAACGCCTTTTATCGCAATTACACGTCAAAAGAAAACATTCTTGAACACTTGCTAACTTCTGTGATCAGACGCATCTTGCGTGGCATAAAGGGTTTTGATTTGAAAAGTCAAGCCTATCAAGCTTGGCTCTACCTGTTTACCGAGGCCAAAAAAGAAGCCCAGTTGCTTAAAATGATTTTCAAACATCACCAACAGCAACTGCTAACACAAATTGTGACCAAGCGTTTGAAAGGATACCAACGCTGGAAAGAAAAGCAACAGTCTCATTACATGCGCCTTTTTTGGAGCAATGCCATTGTTTCAGTCCTCTCAAAGTGGATTTCAGACGATATGGTTGTTCCCGCTGAGGAGATGGCTGCCATGGGCTTGCCTCTTTTAGCCTAATAGCGACTTAAAAACTTCCTTAAAAGGAAGTTTTTTTATGCTTAATCTAAACAGGATAGGGCAAATTGGTTAATGGCATAAGCTACCCCAGCAGCATCATTAGACAAACTAACACGGTCTGCTATCTCCTTGATGCTATCGTGGGCATTTCGCATCGCAACGCCTATCCCTGCATAAGCCAGCATTTCCAAATCGTTAGGGGCATCTCCAATCGCCATTACCTGATCCGCACTAAGCTGCAAATCAGTCACCAATTCTTTTAAGGCTGAAGCTTTGGTAACATGCTTTGGCATGATTTCTAAAATGGTCTCCTGGCTACGCACTACGCTAAAATCCCTGGCGAGCATCTCCTTGGCTGAAGCTTCAAACGCATCAAGCACTGCCTTTTCTCCCATATATATGGCTTGAAAAATAAGCTGATTATCCGCTTTTAAGGTCGATAAATCAAAGGCTTTGACTTTAGTAAAGACCAGGTCGCCATCTGCTTGAACCAGAGCTGGCACTTCTTGATTCAAAACGAGGTAATCTTTTTCGCCTGTCAGGGTCAAGTACAAACCGTCAATAGTATTCGTTAGCTGATAGAGGGTTTCAATTTCTGAAATGGTGAGCTGTTTTGAATGCAACAACTGCCAATCAGGGCTTCGATAAGTGCTGCAACCATTATTTAAAATGAGAAATTCCGTTTCTGTGAGCCCTAAGGCTTCAAAATAGGGTTTTGTTCCTGATTTGGGACGTCCCGTACACAGCACCACCCTAATGCCTGACTGCACAGCTTTTTGTATGGCTTGGTTGTTTTCCTTGAGCATCTTTTTTTGACTATTTAGGAGGGTACCGTCCAAGTCAATAGCTATTAGTTTAATCATGTTAGTCTGTTCTTTTCTTTAAGTTTTAGAGATGCCACTAGCATCGGTTTTACTGCCTTGTTACGATTTGTAGCGCTTGGGCGACACAAACTGATCGTTTTCCATAATAAAGGGTGCTGCTGTTGTGCTGTCCTGATATTTTTTATATGTGTTAAATAAATAGCGGTAACAATCGTCTTTTGTATCAAACAAAATTGCTTGGAAAGGGTCCTGGAAGGATAGCTTTTCAACAAATAAATATCCGTCTGCATGCTCTACTAACACCCCAACATGCCCAATAAACAAGGCATCGCCGTCTAAGTTGTCGTGTAACACGACAGATACCATCTTAGCTGGACTATTAAAAGAAACATGGGAAAGGTGTGCCTGCATCTTTTTAGCGTGAATAGCAACATCCTTTGTGGGCTCTGTCGTCACCTTTGAAAACAGCTGTTTAAAACGATTGGTCTCTTCTTCTGTAAAGAGATTTGCTGCACGGATAGCATCTTTATCTGAAAATAGAAGCGAGTCATCACTGTTAATATCTTGGATAGTGAGTTTATCTTTTAAAAGCATAAAGGTATTAATCCGACAGTTAGTCCCAATAAAGTCACCTTTTTTGGCAGCCCATAATTGATCAATCTTTGCCATGTCGTAGTGAGGTGGTTTGCGTTTGGCAAAGTCTCCAACCAAGCTCACCTTTTCAACGGTATCATTGTAATCTTTCACGCCTTCGATGAATTGGTTGACATTATCTGGCGCTAGCTGTTGACTTAGGGCTGTTTTGACTTGCTCTAAGCTCTTATCACTGCTCATATTGGACAGGTTCAGACGGCCTATCTGCTTTTCGTTTGATGTGGTATTAATAGTATTGTTTGGTTTAGTAGCTACCTTGGAATGCTGACAAGCAGTCAAGGGCAAAACCAATGGAAGCATTAGCCATAAAAATCGTTTTTTCATATCATAATCACCTTTTTAATATTTTTACCCTTGGAAAACAGTTTATTCCAGGGAAAGTCTTAATCAGACGAATCTGCTTAAAGTATATCATAAAATCCACATCAGGGCTTTATTAAACAAAATAGTTCTGCTCAAATGAGCAGAACTATTTTGTTATTTTCGTGGACCCAGTTGGAATTTGCTTCCTTTTAGAGCTCGCTTTAAGATAGGGGATAGTGGCAGTCCTGAGACGATCACTTCGTTTTGATCTCGATTGACTTCAACAGCTCTTACACCAGGGACAGTTTGAAGCAACTCAGTGACTTTTTTTGACACAACCGTCACATTTTAGACCAGAAATAGCATATGTCGTTTTCATATTAATTCTCCTTTGTTATTGAAATGGTTTTTAATCGCAAAGCATTCAAAACAACTGATACTGAGCTAAGGCTCATGGCAAAGCCAGCTAGCATAGGGTTTAATAAGGGACCACCAAAAAGGTATAAAAATCCCATAGCCACAGGTATCATCAAGATATTGTAGACAAAAGCCCAAAAAAGATTTTCTTTGACAATTTTAATGGTTAAACGGCTAATGCCAAGGCTAGTCACTAAGTCCATCATCTGAGGTTTCATCAAGATGATATCTGCTGACTCTATCGCAATATCTGTCCCGGAACCCATAGCAATTCCCACATCAGCAACAGCTAAAGCAGGGGCATCATTAATGCCATCTCCAACCATTCCAACTATCTGTCCTTGCCCCTTTAGATCTGCGATAATCTGAGCCTTTTGGTCTGGCAAGACCTGACTAAACACTTGCTCAATACCGACTTGCTCTGCAATATAACGCGCGGTTCTATCATTATCTCCTGTGAGCATGACTGTTTTTATGCCAAGCTCCTGCAAAGCTGTAATCATTGCTGGGCTATCTGCTTTGATGGGGTCTGCAATAACAAATAAGGCTTGTAAGCTATTATCTTTGGCAAAAAAGACTACTGTTTTCCCCTGCGCAGAAGCTTGGTTGAAAGCATCAAGGGATTTCTCAAGAGCAATCCCTTGTTCTTGCATCAACTCCTTATTGCCAATTGTAAACAAATGGTTCTGGTGTTTGGCTTCTACACCCATACCGGTCATGGCACGAAATTCTGTGACTGTCAAAAAATCAACTGCTTGTTCCTTAGCTGCAGCAACAATGGCTTGCCCTAGAGGGTGTTGAGAATACTGCTCTATAGACGCTGCTAGTTGCAAGGCTCGATTGGCATTACCTTCTACAGGGATGACTGTTTCTAGGGTAGGTTTCCCCTGTGTGATGGTCCCTGTTTTATCCAAAACAATGGTTTGAATCTGATGAGCTCGCTCAAGAACATCACCACCCTTAAATAAAATACCTTTTTCAGCAGCCCGACCAGAGCCAACCATTATAGCTGTCGGAGTTGCTAGCCCCAAGGCGCAAGGGCAAGCAATAGCTAGGACAGCAATCGCAGCAGTTAGTGAAAATTCAAAACTTTCTTTCATAATCACGAGCCAGAAAAAGGCTGTCGCAAGAGCTAGGGCAATAACAATTGGCACAAAAATCCCTGACACTTTATCAGCAATAGCTGCTATGGGGGCTTTGGTCTGCTGAGCGTCTTCGACTAGTTGAATAATATGTGATAGCACAGTATCATCACCTAAGCGTGTCGGTTGGACTTTGAGAGCACCTTGACCATTAATCGTCCCTGCAAAGACAGAGTCGTCAGTCTTTTTGCTAACCGGTAAACTCTCCCCTGTCAGAAGCGATTCATCAAGCGTGGAGGTTCCTTCGATGATACGACCATCCACTGCCACCTTTTCTCCTGGCTGAATTAAAACGGTATCTTGCACAGTGACCTCTTCTAGCGGGACTAAGGTGAACTGATTATCACGCCAGACTCTGACTTCTTGAACCTTTAAAGACATTAGTTGCTTGATAGCTTGTGAAGTGCGCCCCTTTGAGCGGTGTTCAAAATAGTGCCCCAAGGTTATCAAGGTTAAAATCACACCTACTGACTCGAAATACAGGTGATGTAGCAAATCTGCTTGCCCCAAAAGTAAGCTAACCAGTGCATAAGTACTGTAGATAAAAGCGCCACTGGTAGCCAGAGCCACTAAGGAATCCATATTAGGATGTCCCTTAAACAATGCTCTAAAGCCATTAAAGTAATAAAACCTACTCAAATACAGCACAGGCACGGTCAGGATTAATTGCAACACAGCAAAAACCACTGGATGAGACTGAGCAGCTAAAAAATTCGGTAAAAAGCCGTCAAACATCCCACCCATGGCAAGGTATAACAAGGGAAGGGTGAATACAGCCGACCAAATAAATTGCTTCCAAATAGTAGTTGCCTGTTGTTCCTGGCGTTCTATATAAGAGCTTTCTTTTTGGGGATTAAACAGCTCTGCCTTATAGCCTGCTGCTACAACAGCATCAATAATAGCTGTTGCAGGTAATGAATCTGTTCGGTAACTGACGGTCATTTTTTCTGTAGTCAAGTTCACAACTGCTTTATCAACTTCTGGAAGATGATTAACAGCCTTTTCAACCGTCATTGCACATGAGGCACAAGTCATGCCGTCTATTAAAAATGTTTCTTTTCCCATGGATAACCTCCTACTGTTTGCAGTGACACTGCCCTTTCAAGCAACGACAGGGAACCTCTTGCATAGCCGTCTCCTTTTTGACCTCTAGCAAGCTTTGCAAGTCCTGAATGTCTCGCAGAGTCATTGGCAATTCCTCGAGAAGTCCTTTTATGAGATGAGTATGTTGACGCTGACAAACTTTTCCTAAAACCTCAGACAAAGCAGCTAACTGAAAAGCCTCCTGATCAAGGTGTGCTTGATACACATAAGCACGACCCTGACGCTGAGTAAGTAAGGCTTTTTTGTCAACCAATCGCCCAATCAAGGTTTTAATGGTTGAATCAGACCACTGGTATTTTTGTTTTAAAATGCGGATAATCTCACCACTCTTAATCTCACCCTTAGCCCATACAACTCGCATGACCTCCCATTCAGAATCAGATATTTGTACCATGTCATCACCTCTTCGTTTACATCTGTAAATTAATTATAATATATATATTTACATTTGTAAATTATTTTTCCTATCATTTTTATGAGTATTGGTATTGACTTTTTTTCTCATTTTGGTATGATTTGATTGCAAGAATAACATTTAGATTAAGGAGACACTATTGAATTACACTCATCGAAAAATACTTGTTGGGATACTGACACTTGGCATGATTTTTGGTTTTCAGCCACATACTTCTGCCGATTCTAGATCCTGGAAAAGTTGGTTTATCGAGCAATACTTTTGGCTCAAAAGAGATAAAAGTTACTACAAAATGCAAGATGACACCACCTTCCAAAAATATTTAGACGCTTGCCAAGAAGCTACTGATAAAGGTTATCAGCTCGATCAAAGCGCTGTAAATGGTGTGCTACAAAAAGAAGAACAATATGACATGCAAGTCTATTCGTGGAATGATAAAGGTACGCCTAATCAAGAAACCATCTTCTACTTGGCTGGAGGCTCCTACCTCAACAACCCAAGCCCCTACCATATCAGCATGCTTAAAAATCTTTCTGAAAAGCTTGATGCCAAAATCATTCTTCCAATTTACCCTAAGGCGCCTCGTTATACCTATGACTATGCCATGCCAAGATTAATAAATCTTTATAGGGATTACTACACTAAAAATAAAAACATTACCTTAATGGGAGACTCCGCTGGTGGTGGCTTGGCACTTGGTTTAGCCCATGCTTTGACCTATGAAAAAGATAACAATCCTCATAACTTGCAACCTAAGCATATTATCCTACTCTCCCCGTGGCTAGATGTGTCCATGTCACATCCTGATATCCCTAAATACGAAAACGCTGATCCTATTCTTTCTGCTTGGGGCTTGCGCCGTGTTGGACAACTATGGGCGAGAGATGCTGATAATGTCAATCACGAATACGTGAGTCCAAAAAATGGCTCATTTGAAAACTTAGCTCCCATTACCTTATTCACAGGGACTCGTGAAATATTTTATCCAGATATTAGAGATTATGCTAAAAAATTAGAGGAAGCAGGTCACCTCGAAAAATATGTTGAAAAAGAAGGCATGAACCATGTCTATCCAATCTATCCTATCGCTGAAGCTAAGGAGGCTCAAGACCAAATCATCTCAGTGATTCAATCATCACAACCCGCAGCACAATAAAAAATTCACCTATTCCTGAAAAGGATTAGGTGAATTTTTTGACTCTGTTCGTAAAATCGTTAACTGTTTTCTATACAGACTAGTCTTTTTTGTCCAGGCGACGCAATAATTGGTCAATTTTATGCCCGTAAGCGATTGAATTGTCTTTTTCAAAGACCAAGTCTGGTATTTTATACATGGTTAATTGCTTACCAAGTTCACGTTTAATCGTTCCAGTCGCTTTTTCCAAACCCGTTTGTGCCTTTTGGTTGTCAGAAGCCAAATCACTCATAATAGTATAGTAAACCTTGGCAGCAGACAAGTCACCTAGCATTTGGACCTCTGTGATGGTAACGCCTTGAACACGTGGGTCACGAACTTTTTTCTGTAAGATATCGTTGACTTCACGTTTGATTTCCATGCCGACACGATCAATACGATGGTTTGCCATAAGATAACTTCCTTTCTTTAGTCTCACAATAAGACAGAAGAGGTTGAAGGTTTCGTCACCCCAACCTCTTTTATCATTTCATTTTTATTACTTGCGAATAATTTCTTCCATGATGTATGCTTCGATAGCATCATCAGCCTGTAGGTCGTTGAAGTTTTCAATCATCAAACCACCTTCTTGAGCATTTCCAACTTCTTTAACATCATCTTTGTAATGTTTCAAGCTAGATAATTTGCCGTCGAAAATAACCACATTATTACGGATAACACGCACATTAGAATCACGAGTAACCTTACCACGAGTTACCATAAAGCCACCAATGGTGCCCACTTTAGTAACCTTGAAGGTTTCACGGATAAGCGCTTCACCAAGAATTTTTTCTTGATATTCAGGGTCAAGTTTGCCCTTCATGGCTTCTTCAACTTCTTCGATAACTTTGTAGATGATACTATGGAGACGAATCTCAACATCATCTTCGTCAGCTTGCTGACGCGCCTGTGGTGTTGGACGAACGTTAAATCCAATAATCACGGCGTGTGAAGCTTCTGCTAATGTCACATCTGATTCATTGATGGCACCAACAGCTGAATGGACCACGTTGACACGGACCCCTTCGACTTCAATTTTAACCAGTGAAGCTGCTAGCGCCTCTACAGAACCTTGAACATCGGCTTTTATGATAACATTAACTGTTTTAATTTCACCAGCTTTAAGGGTATCAAAGAGGTTGTCCAGACTAACACGTTGAGTGTTTTGGCGTTGTTTCAAGAGTGCACGTTTTGAACGCTCTTCACCAGCTGCACGAGCTGCTTTTTCATCGGCATAAACGGCAAAGTGATCACCCGCCATAGGCGTTTCATTTAGACCTGTGATTGAAACAGGTGTCGATGGCAATGCCGATTTAACACGTCGACCTAAGTCGTTGGTCATCGCACGCACACGACCAAAGGTATTTCCAACAACAATTGGGTCTTGAACATGAAGAGTTCCTTGTTGAACAAGAAGGGTTGCAATAGCCCCTTTTCCTTTATCAAGACGCGCTTCAATAACTGTACCAATAGCTCGAACAGTTGGGTCTGCCTTTAGTTCTTCGACTTCAGCAACCAAAAGAACGGTTTCGAGGAGTTCGTCAATATTTTTATTAAATTTAGCCGAAATTTCAACGAATTCACAGTCCCCACCCCAAGAAGTTGAGATGATACCATGTTCAGCTAATTCAGAAATCACACGCTCTGGGTTAGCTCCTGGCTTGTCAATTTTATTAATTGCCACAATAATTGGCACTCCAGCTGCTTTGGAATGGTTGATCGCTTCGATGGTTTGAGGCATAACCCCATCATCTGCTGCTACAATCAAGATGGTAATATCCGTAACTGAAGCTCCACGTGCACGCATGCTCGTAAAGGCAGCATGTCCAGGCGTATCCAAGAAAGTGATTTTTTTGCCAGCTTCTTCGATTTGGTAAGCACCGATATGCTGAGTGATTCCCCCGGCTTCTCCTGTAGCAACACGAGAATTACGCAAGGTATCTAGCAAGGTTGTTTTACCATGGTCGACGTGTCCCATAATGGTAACAACAGGGGCACGTTCAACAATATTATCTGGATTCAAATAACTATCATCTTCAAAGAAACGTTCGATGTCAGCATCGTCCACTTCTATTTTTGCCTTTGCTTCGATACCATAATCAACCATCAATAGCTCAATGGTCTCACCATTCAATGATTGGTTTTGTGTTGTCATAATACCCATCATGAACAACTTCTTAACAATCTCTGCCGGCTCACGTTTAATCCGTTTTGCGATTTCGGCAACTGTCATACCTTCTGAATACTCAAATTCTTTTGGTAATTCATGGAATTTACGCTCTGTTACTGGTTTTGGAGTAGCGTTATTATTCCTATTATTTTTGCCTTTTTTGGTTTTTTTGTTTTTATTCCAGTTACTATTTCTTTGATTTCTCACTTGGTTTTGACTATTCCAACTCTTCTTATTTTGCTTTGGTCCATCTTCAGTCACTTGATTCGTTTCACGTGTTTTTTCAGGACGGGTTTGTTTCTTACGACGTTTTTCAACAGGTTTTGCCACAGCAGCGACAGGTACAACCGTCTCAACAGGAGGTACCTGCTGGCTAGTAGCCTTACGACGTTCAGCCTCTTCTGCTTGTGCTTGTATCGCAGCTTGTTTAGCTTCTTGTCTAGCAATTTCTGCTAGGCGTTTTGCTTCTTCTTGCTCACGGAATCGTGACTCGCTTTGACGCGAGTACTCGGCATTTTGCTCAGCTTTTAAGGCTGCTGCACGCGCTTTAAAATCAATTTTAGGCGCTGCTGTTGGGGCTTGCGTATGGCGATTACCATTGCTAAACGAGCGATTCCTGTCGCGATTGCCTGTCTGCTGGCGATTACCTCCATGTGCTGATTGTTTGTCTCTATTTTGACCTTGAGTGGCCTTTTGAGGTCTATCAGCAGCTGGTCTGCCTTGCGGGCGTGCTTGCCCCGACTGTTTACGAGCAGCTTGCTCTTTTGCCCTAGCTTCGCGCTCAGCCTTGAAGTTTCGGCTTTTCGGCTTAGTAACGGCAGGTTTTGGTACTGTCGGAGCTTCTGCCTTAGTTTCTACAGCAGATGGTGCTTGCTCTTTAGCTACCTTTTCTGCTACCGCTACAGGCTTATCGCTTTTAGGAGCAGCGACAGGTTCTTTTTTTTCAACAGGTTTGACGTCAGGAGTGTTAGCCGTTGTTAGGCTAGCGATAATTTTTTTAGCAGTGGCTTCCTCAACTGTTGAGGCATGGCTTTTGACAGCCAAACCTAATGCCTTGGCATGCTCAACTACTTCTTTACTACTCTTACCAATTTCCTTGGCAATTTCGTGCAATCTTTTCTTTGACAATTTGTGTCCTCCTATTCGCTTATTTCATAAGAGTCCTCATTTTCTTTGAAAATCCAGCGTCTGCAATAGCTACCACCTTACGGGGCTTGCCTAATGCAGCACTTAATTCCAGTGCACTAAACACTGTGGAGACTTCTACCTTATAATAATTACTTTTATCAGTTACTTTTTTAGTCACGTTGGGACCAGCATCGTTGGCTAGAAAAACTAATTTGGCTTGCTGGTGCTGGATGGCTTTAACCACTAGCTCCTCACCGGAAATCAGTTTTCCTGCGCGTTGAGATAATCCCAAGAGATTTGACAATCTTTCTAAGTTATTCAAGACCTAACTCTCTTCTTTTGACTTTATGATCAACGTAAGCAATCAATTCATCATAGAAACTCTCTGGAATATCCATTGAGAAACTACGATTAAAGACTTGTTTTTTCTTAGCCTGAATCGCTTCGGTATTGTCTAGTTTTATATAGGCACCACGCCCATTTTGCTTTCCTGTTGGATCGATAAATACTTGTCCATCCTTAGTTTTGACAATCCGTAGCAAATCCCGCTTGTCAATGGTTTCACCAGAAACGATTGACTTGCGTAAAGGTATTTTTCTTACTTTAGGCACAAAACACCTCTTTTCTTATTCTTCCTCGTTAGCAACAAGTGCCTCTGGTTCAGAAACCGCTACAGGCGTTACGCCAGCTTTTTCAGCTTCGAGACGCTCATATTCACTAGCAGATTTAATATCAATACGATAACCTGTTAAATGAGCTGCTAAGCGAACGTTTTGTCCCCTACGACCAATCGCAAGAGAAAGCTTGCTATCTGGTACAACTACTGTTGCGCGTTTCAAGTCTTCATCGTCAAACAAGACCATGTCAACCTCAGCTGGTGCGATAGCGTTATAAATGAACTCAGCCGCATCATCAACCCATTGAATCACGTCAATATTTTCTTCTACTGGCACTTCAAGTCCTGTTTTGGCATCGTAACGTTTTGGATGAAACTTGCTGATAACCTTTTTGATGTTGCTTCCACCACGTCCAACGATGGTACCAATAGCATCAACGTTAGCATTGTGGCTACGAACAGCAACCTTTGTGCGATCTCCAGCCTCACGAGAGACACTCATGATTTCTACCGTACCATCAAACACTTCTGGAATTTCTTGCTCCATGATGCGTTTGATAAACTCAGGATGGCTACGGCTAACAAAAACATTGACCCCTTTAGGATTGTTTTCAACCTTGTAAACATAAACCTCAATGCGGTCATGTGACTTAAAGGTTTCACCAGGAATTTGATCTTGGTGTGATAATTGCGCCTCAAGAGAACCTAGGTTGACATAGATAAAACGTTGGTCAAAACGCTCAACAGTACCTGTCATGATTTCACCTTCATGCTCTTTGTACTCATTGAAGGTAATTTCTCGCATTTGACGACGCATTTTTTCCATGATGGTTTGCTTAGCTGACTGCGCAGCCACACGGCCAAATTCATTGACTGACTCTTCAAAACGAATCTTGTCACCTAATTCATAGGCTGAACTAATAGCTAAGGCATCTTTGAGACTAATTTCGAGACGGCTGTCAAAAACCTCTTCGACAACCTCTCTAACGGTGAATACTTGGAAATCAGCCGTTTTTTCATTAAATTCAATCACACATGATTCTGACTGCCCATAACGGCGTTTATAAGCTGACTTCAAAGACTCTGTGACTGCTTCGATGATGTCTGCTTTGTCAATGTGTTTTTCTTCTTCCAAAATACGGAAGGCTTCTAGCATTTCTTTGCTCATAGTGTTGTCTGCCTAGCTAAACAGCTGGCAAAAATCCTTTCTGAATTGATAGATCTTAGGACTAGTCAAGCGACTAGTAGAATATTCTATAACTTAAAGTTTAACAGCTAAACGAGCCTTAGCAACTGTCTGATAAGGGATTTCAACTGTTTTTTGTCGGGTTTTATCGAGGTAATCAATCACCAAGGTTTCACCGTCAAAAGAAACTAAATCTCCTTGGAATACTTTGATTTTATTGATAGATTTGTACAAACTAACGTTGATATAAGACCCTACAGCCTCTTTAAGGCTTTCAGCTGTCTTTAAGGGACGTTCCAATCCTGGACTAGATACTTCTAATAAGTATTGATCTGGGAATGGATCTGGCGAAATAGCATCCAGCAGAGGACTGATGAGGTCTGTGAGTTCAGACGTGTCCTCAACTGTGATGCCACCAACCTTATCCACTAAAATACTGAGAACATAATCGTTCCCCATTTTCTCGTACTCGACGTCTACCAATTCAAAAGGAGCTGTGATAACTGGTGCTACTGTTTTGGTAACGATGTCGACAATAGATGTATTTGCGATTGTGATGACCTCCTATTTTTATCAAATAACTTCAGGTTTTCACCTGTTTATGGATGAATTCAATACAAAAGTGGCGAGATATCTCTCACCACCTTCCTGTATTATTTAAGTTTATTATACCACAATAAAAGAGGATTGCAAGGAAATGAGTCCTTTTCTCACGAACTTAAGGAGAAGAGGGGATTCGAACCCCCGAGCCCCGTTAAGGACTACACGCTTTCCAAGCGTGCGCACTAAGCCACTATGCGACTTCTCCAGATAAGAAGTTGATAACATCAACTCTCTTAGTTTACCACTTTTCTCGCAAAAATACCACTAGAAATGTGCTTCCAGACGGTAAATAACCTGTCCTTTACTTGAAAATTTGGCTTCATATTCTGTCATAACATTATCTTGGTAATCGCTAGCGTGCAAATCAAGCCACACGCGTTTTAACGTCATGCCATATTGTGAAAAACTGGCTAGGCTATATTCGAACAACCCTCGATTATCTGTTTTGAAATGAATTTCGCCGTGTTCTGGCAAAATTTTCTTGTAGGTATCCAAGAAATCCTTGTAAGTAAGGCGTCTTTTTTCATGCTTACTTTTAGGCCAAGGGTCCGAAAAGTTAAGATACATCATATCCACTTCGCCATCTTCAAAATAATTGGTCAAGCTCGAGCCATCCACACGTAGCAACTTAACGTTTGGGGCTTTAGAGTCTAAAACCTTGTCTAAGGCGTAGCTTAAAACAGATAGCTGAATGTCGATGCCGATGTAGTTAATCTCTGGGTGTTTCAAGGCCATCCCAGTGATAAACCCTCCCTTGCCTGAACCTACCTCGATATGAATAGGGTTATCATTACCAAAAACCTCATGCCAGTGCCCTTTTGAATCTTCAGGATTCAAAATGACATAGTGAGGATTGCTTTCCAAGTGCTCTTCAGCACCTTTTCGTTTTCTAACTCGCATTATTTCTTTCCAAACATTTCTCTAAATTTTCGTAAAGCGTAAATTTCTTGATTGACATGCTCCATATCTCTTTTGTCAAAACACTTTAAGATTTGTGTCAAATAAGATAGTTGACCGTACCAGATGATTTTTTGCATGACCTTGTCATTATTTTTATACCCATAATAGGATAGCCATTCTGCCCAGCGTGACTTAGGAATGTAGTGGCTGAGCAAGTAAGCCACGTCATACATACGGTCTGTCAAACGTACCGAGTCCCAATCCACTAGAAAAATCATCCCACTTGTTGTGATGACCCAATTGCTGTGCTTAATATCTCCATGAACAATGGTAGCCACCTCAGAGCGAAACTCTGGCAGACTGCGTTTTAATTCTTTGACAATAGCTTGCAAATAGGAATTTTGCTGGATTTGCAAAGGCGCATTTTTTTCAAAATCAACTAATAAGTCATAGGGATTTTCAATTTTATAGTTCAATTGCAAGAGTTGGTTGACCAACTGCTTTGATTTGTGGAGGCGCAGCAAGATATGAATAATCTGCTTGCTATTCATGTCCTTTTTAGTCAACGTACGACCATTTAACCATTCTTGGGCACTCATTGTGTCGCCGTTTCCCATGCGTTTTGCCCACAGCAATTGCGGTGCAATCTGTTCCTTAGCCAAGGCGGGTAAGATCGGTGTGGTATTTAATTTGATAAACACACAATCCCCATTGGGATACGTCCCTTTGTAGGCTTTTCCACTTTTCCCACGCAAGGGCGTTAATGTCAGTTCTTGTTCTGTTGTGGTCACCTTATCACCCTCCTTTTTTTCTGTTTTTTCTCATTTATCATCCCTATTTTACTTGTTTTAAATAACTTAGTCAATTATCTTCTTCAACTTGTGTGGCAGGTACAAAGCGTTGAGCAATAACATCAGCAATAGGATAAGCCCTGCTTTTTCAAAAGAAGCACTCACTAACAGATTACATCCTGTTATTACCACACTGAGCTGTCTCAAAAAGAACAACAGATTATCTGCCTTGAGCTGTTGACTGTCAGGATAAGTGGTTGCCAAATAGTGATAATCATAGTGATGATACAAAGACAACATTTGAAATAATATCAGATAATTAAAAACAAAGGACAATCCCAAAGATAGATAATAATGAGGCACGAGGGCAAGCGACAAACAACTTAGCAACAGCAAACGTACTGATAACCCAAGGTAGTCTGAACTACGCAAGAAAGCTCGCCAATAGAGGTTTGTCCATAACTGTTTGCTGTCTTTTTTGACCCATTTTAAGATAGGGTTTAAGTACGATCGCTCTTTGACACTGGTCGAGATCCCCTTGACATTTGTAAACAGGGAATAAAATTTCAAAATAGCTTGCTGGCGATTAGCCTCAAAAGCAATCGCTTTGTCCCAATCCAGACCATTGTCATGCACAAAACCCGCTATTTGACGCTTAATTAGCCACCCTTTGATGACAATCAAAACTAACAACATGACGATAAACATCAATACGTTTAGTCCTAATTTAAGAAACAGCGGAAATAACAACGCTAATAAAGCTGTCTGCAAACCAGACCAAAAGACAAAAGACGAGCGCCCTGCTTTTTTGATATGAGCAATAACTTCTTCTTCTTTGGTGAGTAGAAAATGACTGTCTGCTTTTTCTAAGTAAATAGCTACCGAACCAACTCGCAGTAACAAGACAATCACAATAACTAGGCCCAGCTGGATGGGGAGAGGATTCTCAGGAAAATGTTTTAGCAGTTGGCTATACTGAAACAGTACAAACCCTAAAAGAAACATTAAGACCAAAACGAAGTGATCATTAAAAACATAAGGCAGGTATTTGGCGTGTTTTTTTTGAAAGTCTTGTCGACGTTTAAGCAATAATTCTGTCATTGTCTTAAACCTCTTTTGTTAACGCCAAATAAATGTCATTTAGGCTAGCTGACGCATCGCCAAAGGTGGCTTGAAGATCTGCCAAGGTCCCTTGAGCGCGCACTTGACCTTGGTGGAGAATAACAAAACGGTCACACATCTTTTCAGCAGAATCCAGGACATGAGTACTCATTAAAATAGATTTGCCTTTGGCTTTTTCAGTTTCTAAAACAGCAATTAAATCCGAAATGGCTAAGGGGTCCAAACCTAAAAAAGGTTCATCGAGGATAAATAGACTCGGGTCAATCACAAAAGCACAGATAATCATGACCTTTTGTTTCATACCTTTTGAGAAGTGCACTGGAAACCAATCCAATTTGTCGCTCAGGCGAAACAAATCCAAAAAAGGTTTCGCTCGATTTTGAGCCAAGTCTACATCAATATCATAAGCCATGGCTACCGTATCAATATGCTCTGCCAAGGTTAACTCTTCGTATAAACTAGGGGTTTCAGGGATAAAACCAATTTTTTTGCGATACAGTGATGGGTCATCTGATAGCTTGACACCATCAATAGTAATGGAGCCTTTATATGGCTTTAAAAAACCAATAATTTCATTGATTGTAGTCGACTTTCCCGCTCCATTTAAACCAATCAAACCGACTAACTCGCCGTCGCCAACTGAGAAGGAGATATCTTTTAACACTGGAATGTTGAGATAGCCCCCAGTAACTTTTTCAATTTTTAACATATAATTTCTTTCTAATTTTTGATATACTTGTAGTAAACATTATAACAAATTTGTGTAGGGAAGGTAACATAAAATGGAAAAATGTATATTTTGTAGTATTATTAATGGCGATATCCCGTCTTCAAAAGTCTATGAAGACGACGATGTTCTAGCTTTTTTAGACATTTCGCAAACAACAAAAGGACACACGCTATTAATTCCTAAACAGCACGTTGCTTCGGTTTTAGAGATGGATGCCGAGTTGGCGCAAAAAACCTTTTCAAATCTCCCTAAGATTGCTCGCGCCGTGCAAAAAGCCACAGGAACAACAGATATGAATATCGTTAATAACACTGGCGAACTGGCTGGACAAACCGTTTTTCACGCACATATTCACCTAGTGCCTCGCTACGGTAAAAACGACGGGCTCTCTATTACTTACCAAACTCATGAGCCAGATTTTGCTGCGCTAGCTACGCTGGCTCAACAAATCAGCAAGGAGATCACAGAATGACACTAAAATCTTTTGTCGCGTTGAGTTTAACAAGCCTCGCAGCTTATAAAATCTACCAAAATCGCGTGCGCATCAAGCGTTCAATCACTTCTTTGCAAGAATCAAAAAAAGCCATCTCTTTTGATTTAGATAAAATGAAAGGAGATCTTGCTTTAATCCAAAACCAAACCCAATTGGCTCAACAAATCGGGCAAGACCTGTCTCATAAATGGCGACTTTTCAACCAAGAAGCTCAGCCTCATTTAGCAGAAATCCAGCGCCGAATGGAAGCGTATCAACAAAACTAAACTCGTCAGCAAAACCACCAGTGTGAACTGGTGGTTTATTCTGTGCTATAAAATGCTCTTAGCAGTTCGTTGATTTGGAATACAGGCTATCACTTTCTAGTTATGATAAGTGTATTTAAATCATAACTTTCGGCAGTGAAATGTTCCAAAGTCGTATTTATTCATTAAATGAGATTTTGTATTCAAAAATGATATTTAGTTTATTTTTTTATTAAAAAATATTGTTTTAAGAAAGGAGTTTTAGTACAATAAACTCATGCTTAAAAAGAAAGGAGTGGTAACATGAAATTTGCATTGAAAAAACTAGCTACAGATGCCCTTATCTTACCATTAATTTTAATTCCGCTTATTTACAAGTTAATTCACGGCTAATAGTCCTCAGATGACTATCTGATCCTTGGCTGTATCTGAAAGACTATCTTCTTCCGCTAAGGTTGCGATTGCAAAAACCGTTCCTTTTTCTTCCTTGAAAAGAAAGTGGAACGGTTTTTGTATCTTGTTAAATCCCTTAGTTAAACAATTTTTATTGAAGGCGTGCTTTACAGTTGTTGAAACCCACGAGATTCTCAAAATAAAAAACACGCAGGTGTTTTGCTTATTGCCTTTCTGCGTGTTTTGACAGGTTATTTATCAAGATGCTGCCTCTGAAGTTGAGGCTCCTGCTGAGCTATCTCCAGAAGGCGTTTCTGCTGGTGCTGATCCTTCTGATTGAGGGGCGATTGGCAACTCTTGTACTTGATTGGTTGATGGCGTAGAGGCTTGCTGGTCTTGAGACACTTCTCTAGAATAGGCTGGAGACTGCGTCACAGACTCTCCATAGGTTGGAACAGAGACTGATTGGTCGTAAGTGCTAGTCGCTGGAGTTGGCGCGCTAGAGCCATACAAGGTTTCATATACAGTGGCTGTTGTTTTTAAATGAGTCACTTTGCCTAAGTCTAATTCTGCTCGGATTCTATTTTGCACTTCCAACAGATGGTCGCTAGTCACAATTTGATAAGAACCGCCATCAGCTAGGGTAGCATCTTCGCCTTTTAGCTGGTAGGTACTAATGTGTTTCAAGGCATCTGTATAAGCCAACAAGCTTGGAATGGTACGTGATGAAATTTCAATATTAGTCTGCATATTACCGCTAACAGCAGCTAAAATCTTTCGGTAAGAACTGATGCTGTCCAGCGCCAGAATTTTTTTCAAGACTTTTTGGATAACTTCACGCTGTCTTTTTTGACGGCCGTAGTCACCCTCGGGGTCGTCGTAGCGCATGCGAGCATAAACTAAAGCCTGTTCTCCGTTAATTTTATGGGTTCCTGGCGCGACACTCGCTTGATATTCTGGCTCATTTTGAGATATTGAGATAGGAAAATCAAAGTGGTTGGTCACTGTGATACCGCCTACTGCATCAACCATATCAATCAATCCTTGCATATTGATCTGAACATAGTTATCAATAGTGATGTTTAACAAATCTTGGACGGTCATAATAGCCATCTGAGCACCTCCTGCTGCATAAGCAGCATTTAGCTTGGCTTCAGCTCCGTTCATTCTATTACCTTCTGGTCCAGACAGGGTTATTAAAATATCTCGTTCAAGACTGGTCATGGTGGTTTTTCGTGTCTTAGGATTAATGGTCACTAAAATCATTGAGTCGCTGTTGCCTTCCCACTGAGAAGTCCTTTCAGACGATCCTGTATCAACACCCATTAGCAAAATGGAAAAGGTCTTTGTCTGCTTAATCGCATCGCTTTTTTTCGAAGACGTTGAAAAATCTTTAAACGTTTTGGACAGTTCTCCAGTCGAAAACGTATAAGCACTCGTCACATAGACTCCGACTGCAATGACTGTACTCAGTAAAATTGCAGTTAACATTAAAAATATTTTTTTCCCAATTTTCATCTAGTTTTTTATTTCTTGAGGTATTTACGCATTGCATAAACATCCAAGTCTTCTCCATCTTTTGATTTGATTTCGTTTCGTTTGACACACTCTATTTCAAAACCGTACTTTTTATAGATATGAATCGCACGGCTGTTTCTGACCTGAACCTCCAGGGTCAAGGTATTCAAAAGCTCGGTTTGCATGGCCCAGTCCAGAGCCACTTCCATTAATAGCTGACCTAAACCATGACCTTGGTAGGCCTCTAAAACAACCAAAAACAAGTCTCCATCTCGTGGTTCCGTCTCAGCATCACGAGTAGCGACATTTAATAGGCCTACTAATTGATTGTCTACCTTCAGCAAAAGGCAGATATCAAAAAGAGAGCTCTGAATAGAAGCAAGAGCACCTCTAACCTGATCTGGTGTCGCCGTTGCGATATCTTGAGCATTTGAGATGAAATCTGTTTCCAGGCTTGCTTGTTGCATGAGTTGAATCACACTAGCAACATCTAAGGGCTCTGCTTCTGAGATTGTCACTTCACGCTCAGTCATGACTTAGCGCTGCCAAAAGTTCCTGAGACCTCGGACCATGAGCAAGGAAATCTACTTGTCTGCCATCGCCGACTTTTGTAAGGATTATCTCCAAATAATCATCCAGGGTCCCTTTTCCGAGCAACTCACCCCACTCGATAACAGCTACCCCTTGGCCAAAAATAAAATCATCCAAATCAATAGAATCTGGATCATCGCCAATGCGGTAAACGTCTAAATGGTATAAGGGAATAGCTCCCTCATACTCTCTCACAATAGTATAGGTAGGGCTTTTTATCATCTGGTTAATTCCCATACCTTTGGCTATCCCTTTGGTAAGGGTTGTTTTTCCGGCACCCAAATCGCCTGTTAAAACAATGACATCACCAACTGTCAATTGCTTGCCAATACTTTGACCATAGGCTATTAAGGTGTTTTCATTTTCACTATAAAACATAAAGCTATTATATCAGAAAAGAAGTGTCCTTCCAAGTAAAATTTCAGCACTTATTCCTTTATTTTCAGTCGATTTATCCCTAATCACAAAATCATAGCCACTCATCTATCAACAAGGACATTGCACCACATCATAAAAAAGGTGCCAAAGGCACCTCTACTATTTGCCTTTAGATAAAGGCTAAAATGACAAAATTTAAAATGAATAAGACCGTTGCTCCCCATAAAATTGGGTGAATGTCTTTGGCTTTGCCTTTAACAATTTTTACCAAGCAGTAGAAAATAAAGGCTCCTGCAATACCGTAAGAAATTGAGTAACACAAAGCCATGAAAAAGGCTGCGAAAAAGGCTGGTAAGGCGTCCTCGAAATTACTCCAATCAACATCAAGGAAAGAAGACACCATCATCACCCCAACAATAATTAAGGCTGGTGCTGTTGCCGCAGCAGGCACAATCCCAACAATTGGCAAGAGTAGAATGGACAAAATAAAGCAAACGGCTGTTGATACGGCTGTCAGTCCTGTACGACCACCTTCTGCAATACCAGCTGCCGACTCCACATAGGTCGTGGTGTTAGACGTCCCAAATAAAGCTCCGATAGAGGTTCCAATAGCATCTGCAAATAAGGCGCGGTCCATCTTAGAGCTAAATCCAGTACTGTTTTCTAGTGCTGCTTCATCTTCAGCTGAGAAAATACCTGTGCGACGACCTGTACCGATGAACGTCCCAATGGTGTCAAAAGTATCTGATAGTGAAAAAGCAAAAATAGTCATCAAAACAAGTGGCAGACGACTTGAATCGCTAAAGAGGGATGACATGCCGCCAAAAGCTGCTAAAAAGGTGGTTCCCAAATCCGAGAATGCTAAACCGATATGATTTTCAGCAAAGTTAATAGCAGATAAGTCAACCACTCCCATAGGAATACCAACAAGAGTCGTTACAACAATCCCAATTAAAATAGCTCCACGGCTATTACGGATAACCAAAATAGCTGTCAATAACAAGCCAAAGAGTGCTAGTAAAACGCTCGGATCTGTAAAAGTCGAAATCGCAGGAACCACACCCCCGTTAGCATTGATAGAATACACACCATTAGCAAATGTTTTTGCTGTTGCCTTTGCAGGCTCTACTCCATTAACCGCCAGAATATTTTCAGCTGAGGCAGAAAAAGTAATGATGTTAGCATTTTTAAATCCTAGGTAGGCAACAAATACCCCAATACCTCCACCAATAGCGTGTTGTAAGCTTACGGGAATAGCTCTGATAATACTCTTTCGGAACTTAGTGACCGTGATTAAAATGTTAAACAAACCACATAAAAACACCATGCCCAAGGCTTCTTGCCACGAAAATCCCAAACCAAAAACAACAGTATAGGTGAAAAAGGCATTTAAGCCCATACCTGGTGCTAAAGCATAGGGTACATTTGCAAACAGTCCCATAAACAATGTGGAAATCGCTGCTGCGATGATGGTCGCCAGAAATACCGCTCGAGATGGCATCCCTGCAGCGCTAAGAATGCTTGGATTGACAAACAAAATGTAAGACATGGCAAAAAATGTTGTTAGCCCGGCCATGATTTCAGTTGAGACAGTTGTCCCATTTTCTTTTAACTTAAAAAACGTTTCCATTTGAATGGAGTCTCCTTATTTTTGGGGTGTTCCTAAAACACCATTATTTCGGCTGATTTTGAAAACGCCCCGATTTTATCATCGTTTTTCACGAACAATAATTTCATTTTATCAATTTATCAATTTATCGTTCATTTTCAAACTATTTTAATGCTTTTGTTGAGTTTTCAGCCATCTCTGCGTTTTTTACTAAAAAAATAATTGTTTCTTGTTTTTCTTCTTTCACTTATCGTAAAATTTGTTATAATCTAACTATGACACACAGCCTTTAAACAAGCCTATTCACACACTGCTCCCCGACTTTTCTCCGACTTCTGGACGAGGTCTTTTTTTATTGCAATTCTTTTAACACATCAACTACTTTTTCTATCGTCACAGTTTCGTGGGGTCTAATTTGTTCACCAGGCAGTACATAATCAAATATCAATCCGTTTTTACGTACGATCATCACTGTGTCTTCTGTGATATATCCACCATCAATTGCTTCTTTAAATTCATCGTATGTTAGCATAACTTTTCCTCCTACTTTATTATTCGAAATTAATTCGCAAAAACTATTTTTGATCAAATACAAATGTGTAGATGCGAATAAAATCTGTCAAGTCGATGGTTAAAGTTATATCATATTCATTTTCATCTGTGATTTCAATCGATAACCAAGCGAAAACGACCTCGAACTAATTGAGAGGATTGGAATTATAATTGATAATCTTGTATTGTATAAATCAAATTATTACTCAATAAAATTATTTTAATTTTAAAAAGCTTTTTATTTAATTTTATTACAAAAAACACTTGACATTAGTTATTGATTAATTTAAAATAAAATCGTGATAAATAATTATCACAAGAATAACGGTGTATAGAACCGAAAACGGAGGAATTTTATATGAAACAACTTTGCAGGAAATTTGCCATTTCTACAATTGCAACTTTAGCATTGGCAGGAGCTTGCCTAACCGCTTCAACTCAAGTCATTAAGGCTAACGAATATGATGATTTTGAAATAGAATTTTTAACCGCACCTAAAAAAACTGGTTATAAAGAGCTTTTAGAATTTCTGAAGGCTCAAGGTGTTGATGAATTTTATGCTGATTTTTATTTAGCAGTTAGCCCGAATAAAGATTTTGTGAAAAAATTAGAAGAATTCAAATCTCAAACAAAAGATGATATAAAAAATGAAGTAATTTCTGAAGTGGATAATTTTTTTGAAATGTATGCCCCAGCTCCGATTCCCGTAGTTGAAAAATAATAGATAAAGCCACGTTCATTTCGAGCGTGGCTTTATCTATTATAAAATTTTACATCCTAGAATCTCAAAAAAAGCGCAACTTAAGTTACGCTTTTTTTGAGAAGGTTAAAATATAAGTATCTTTAAACACTCTACGTCTGATAATCTACCAAATAAGGGGATTGATACTGTACAGAAAGTAGAGAGATTACTCTCTACTTTCTGTATCTAATATTACACAATTAATGTTTTATAGTCAAGAGTTAATAGCTGATAATTTACAAAAAGCAAGAACCATCAGTGTTGGTACATCTTTCTAAAATTTCAGGTATTTCAGTCTGTAGTAGCACTATATTTTATTTCATCAATCATTGCTTTAACAGAATTATAATCTTTAAATCCTAAAAGCTTTGCCCTACTATCATCTTTTTTGCAAAGTGCCTTCAAACTGGATTGTATTTTTTTCCACTTATATTTACTGTTAATAGTATTAACAAGGTAAACAACAATAGCAATAACAATAGATAGCTTATTCGAAGGCTTAACAATATCTTGTTTAATCGTTACAGTATCAATATAACTCCTCCATTCAGGACGAAGTTTAGGCTTTGTGGTAATTTGAATATCCAATACATTTGAATTATGCGCACAGATATTCCTTATAAAATTTAAACATTTAAGCCATGAAATTAGTTCTTCTGGTGTACAACTATAATATTGACAGACTTGCTTAAGATTCTTCTCGCTCATGATCTTTAAAATAGAGACGACATCACCAAACATCAATAAATCAATAGCAAGCCAAACTGTCGGAAATCCATCAGAATCAATATTAGCTGGATTTTTCAGCTCGAATAGTTGAGATTTTTTTACAATTTTTAACAAGTTCTTTTTAATAAAAAATTGTTTTCTTTCAATGGTATATTTTGTAAATTTATCTCTATTCGTCCAGGAGGAAAAATTTAAATATCCAAAAGCACCATACCTATCGCCTAAAACAAAAGAAACCTTTGTCTTAACTGACACTTCAATCTTTTCAATGGCATGAAGCAAATAAATTCTTAAGTTTTTATCTTGATAATATCTCGCCAAAACTTCTGCAAACTCAATATTATCATATAGAATATCCTGTTCTTCGTTATCTTGTTGCTTTATTTCAAGTGGTTTTGCAAACTCTTTAAGTCTATAGTAGCTAATATGTTTTATTTTTTCTACATCATCTGGTTTAACAACCAGACCTCGTTTTTCAAATAAACTAATTTGT
Source organism: Streptococcus phocae (assembly GCF_001302265.1). GTDB lineage: Bacteria > Bacillota > Bacilli > Lactobacillales > Streptococcaceae > Streptococcus > Streptococcus phocae. The sequence continues at coordinate 24,572 of NZ_LHQM01000017.1, forward strand.
TCTTCCCACGTTAAAGCTAAAGGTTGTTTCATAACTCTCCTAACGATATAAAAAAAGCCCCATATCAGAACGTATCTGCCTACAAGAGGAATGGGGGGTTTGTCTTGTTAGTAGTAATTATATCTCTTTATTATATACCTTGTCAATAGTTTTCATTTTTATTTAAGGAACATGCCTTATAAAACTGTAGCATAAAATAATTTTTCATTTTTTTGATAGTCATCAGAAAAATGAACTGCCAACAATTATTGGAGCTTTTGTCTTATTTAAAGGAGCTCACTTCTTTAAATATTTATTCATAAAAAACTTGACTTTTTGTGATAAAATTGAAGGTAACATAATGAAGGAGGACTTATTATGCCTAAAAAATGGAAGAATTTACTTGTTCGATCGATAGCCATCGCGGTGATGACTGTATTTGGAGGGATAGCTCCGCTAAGTACAGTTAATGCGACACCTATCGAAAATACCACGCCCTTATCTGCACAATGGTCGCTAACACAACATCCTGACTACTATAACGTAGAAGGAAAGTCCAATATCAAAAAAGAAGAATTTCCTCAACTGTATAAAACAACTGAGAAGGTTTATACAAACAGCGGCCGAAGCACCAAGCATGTCACAGTATCAAATATTCACTATGACATCCTTGATGGTTATGGTCGTTCTGGATCAGCTTATGGCATTATCACTAAAGATATGATTGATATGTCGGCAGGTTTCCGTGCAAAGTGGGAAAGAAACCCAGAACCAAGCGGTTGGTATTCTTACTACAATAGAAAAACAAATGAATTGGCTTCTGAAAAGGACTACAAACATAGTTATAGAAATTTCAAACGCGTTTCAAATAATACAAAAGCAAGTATCGCACTAAGTAATGGAAGAATTAGGAATGGTTACCTATTCGATAGAAGCCACCTCATTGCTGATAGCTTAGGAGGTCGACCTTTCCGAAGAAACCTAGTCACTGGGACCCGCACGCAAAATGTTGGAAACAATGACCACAAAGGCGGAATGCAGTATATTGAAAACAAGGTTCTAGACTATATTAATAAAAACCCTAACGTCCACGTCTATTATAAAGCAGTTCCTGAATATCAAGGAACAGAGTTATTGCCTAGATCTGTTTTAGTTTCTGCCTTGTCTTCTGACGGACAAATAGATGAAACAGTACGTGTCTTCAATACAGCTAATGGATTTACAATCAACTATCAATATGGTGGAATATCCGAAAACAATCCTGTCGCTGAAGTGACTGAAGACCTCGCCGACAATGAACCCGTGGATGAACCAGTAGTGGATGACGAAGAAACATTTGAATCTACTGAAGAAAGTAATGATGATGACAAACAAACAATTGTTTATGTAACAGGTAACGGTCAATCAAAAGCATATTGGTATAAAAAAGAAAACATGTCAGAGAGAGTTAATCTTGACAAAGTTGTTGAAATGACTGAACAAGAAGCTTTAGCTAGAGGTAAGCACCACTCTTCTACAGAAAAAGATTAAATAACACAAAAAACCGCTCAGAAATTAATCTGAGCGGTTTTTATTTATTCTAAACTGGTTTCTTAGTCGCTGTGTAAGTTATACCATTAATTGTTATTTCAATGCTATCAATAACAACATCAATCTTATCAGCTTGTTCTGTTGCAATATCAGCCCGTTCATTAAATTTATCAAGAGTTCCATTTTCTTGCTCGATAGCCTTCAAACGACTAGACATACCTACTAAGTAATTTTCGTATCCAGTCGCTGCGTAATCATATTTAGCACCACCAGCTTGGAACATCCCTTTTACAGCCTCGCTAAAAGTTTTAGCCCCGCTAACTTTATAGGAGCCTCCTGGTCGCAAAAGATAGAACCAGTCTTTCAAAAAGTCGTCTACACTGTTGTAGTGCATGTAATGACCACCTTCATTAGATGGGCGTGCTTGGCCCTGTGTGACGACTACTCCGCTAGGTCTTTCGCCTTGACCTGTCCACGTCATACCGCCCCAGTTGTTGTCGACACGACCAACAGTAGATTGTCCCCACAACCCTTCAAAGTGAAGCACGGTAATGGCATAACTTGGCAAAATATCATGCTCTTTACATTTTGCTAAGATTTTATCTAGTACTACTTTTTTGAGAACTGCACCATTGAAGAGTAAGTCTCCTTCTTGTTTGACGGCTGGGCTCTCCTCGGCAATCTTAGGCTCTTTAAGAAGCCCGTTGACTTTTGATTGCACTGCATCATAGTTTGCACCAAGCGAGATTTTCCGCTGCTCACCACTACCGTGCAGTCCAGCCAGGACCTCTTTTGCTAACTCGTCGATGGTTTTGGTGCCGACATTTTTGTCGGTAGCACCCTTGTAACGATAAGCGTACGAGTACATCCATCCGCTCGCCGCAGCAGTTTCGTTGTAGTTATTGACAGTTATGTTGTTATAAAGATAATTGCAATGAATGATGTTTTCTGAATCAATAAACATAACAACATGTCCGCCAGCACCAGCCGACTGTCCACGGACTCCCCAAATAGCAATATCGGCTCGCTGGCTTTCCCAGTCTTGATTCTCTGAAATTAGTTCATAGCCGATTTCAACTAACCAGTCATGCATATACTCGGTGTTTAGTAGCCAACCAGGGTGTTCAGCACCAGCGTAGATTAAAGCGCTAGTTATAGCACTAGAACAATCGTAGCTATTTGGCCCATTGCGATATTGCATGGAATAACTAACTTGGCCTTCTTTGGATCTCATCCAATCGATGGCTTTTTCTGTATCAACAGTCATACCATTAACCTTTCCAGTTGTCGTTCATGCGTTTAACAGCCGCTTCGATAAAGACTTCCATTTGCTTGTCAGACAAATAAACATTGTGTTTTGATAATTCGTCACGAACTGCAACTTTGGCTTCTGTTAGTTTTTCGATGCCATTGATATCTTTGTCATAAGCGATTTGTTCAACTGCTTCAACAGCATTTCGAGCGACAATTTCAGCTATTTTGACAGCTTTCTCGC
>NZ_LHQM01000002.1 GCF_001302265.1 Streptococcus phocae
TACAATCTGCTTCAGGCAAGCAACGGATTTGTACACACAAATCACCTAAACGGCTTATTAGGATGCCTAAAACCTTATTCAGATGATGTCATCTGAATTTGTCGCTACGCTCGACTGAACTATTGCCATTTTATTTTTTCAGGTGGAATGATTTCCGACTAAAAAATAAAATCATACGAACGCTAGTGAGTAAAAAAAATCGAATGCAATGACATCAAAAAAAGACCAGTATTTTTAAAAATGCTGGTCTTTTTTTATTACGGTTTTAGGAGAATCCTAACAAGACAAAAACAACGTTTTTGGGATTTGTGTGTACAAATCCGTTGCTTGCCTGAATTTAACCTCCAAATACAATTTTAAGTCTATCATAGTTTGCTGGTCGCTCTCGATAGAGCGAATTTTTTGCGAATGAGCACAAACCTATGAATATTGATTACTTAATCTCTCCAGTTTCGTAATCAATATTCTGTCCGCCATACTTACGTTCTTGATAGACCGCATCAAAATACAATCTAATCAAACCAGTATGCGAACGAATAACCTCGTTAATAATTTTCATGCTATCAATACCGTATTCATTGCCACGTTGACCAACAAATCTTTTCAGCTCTCGAACATTAGCAAGACCTTGCTCATCAATCATGTTGCAAACAACATCAAGAATATAATCTTTTTCTTCCACGTCGAGCGTAACGTATCTTGAAATATCAAAATTGCTTAACAACTGAATATCGCTTTTTGGATATACGTGTTTTTTCTTAGCAACTGCGTCTTTTGACTCATGAGTAAGATACAGATACATGTTTTCCATGCTCTTTCTCACTATCTGAACAATAGACAAACTCTTATCCCCTAGTGTACGCTTAATTCTTAACCGTACACTTTCAGCAGTTACTGGATTTTTAGCAACATAGATAACATGATAATGTGGCTTTTTAAAACCACCGTTTTTCTTATCTACATCCTTATCATGAAGTGGACTTATTGCCATAGGAATATCAAGTAATTCAAGCTTTATTTCCCAATCATCAGGGATACTTTCAGGATATAGCAAGAAGGTGAAGTATCTTGCTTTTTCTTTTGCCATATTATATAATTACCTTACAGAAAATAATTACATGAGCCATTACCAGTGGCTCTCTTTTTTATTTTCCAAGTCCTTTCTTGCTTTCGATAACATCACTCATATGATTTCTTAAATCGTAAGTAACTATTTTCCCCTCGCTCATTAATGCTTTTTTATAATCAGCATAAAGTTGCTTAGGAACTCTTACAGAAATACTAGTCATTTCATTCTTTTTTTGTTCCATGTTTTCGCTCCTTATTTTTATTAAAAAAAGTATAGCATACAAGTATTGTTTTGTAAAGCTATATACTTATAGAAATTCTTAAAAATGTACAAAAAGCAACAAAAATCGCCCAAAATCGTCAAAAATGTTGGCGATTTGTTGACTTTTGTTGACCTCGTCTAAACCCTTGAGGCTCTAAGCTTTAAAGGTGTTTTTTTTTGATGTTGGCACTCGGCACTTAAAAGGGGGGTCGTAGTAGCCCCCCAGATTTTGGATTTTTCTAACGAAAAATCCCCCTCAAATTTTCCCACGTTTGTAAAAAAAGACCTCCAAAGGTCTTTTTTTACAAATACTTCAAAATCGTATTCATCCAATTGGACTTTGCTGGCAAAAGTCTAAGAACTTTCACAACATCACCCTCAATTTCGTAAAACAAAATATAATCGTCAATTACACTATATTTCACATTCGTTTCTTCCTCTACCCTCGCTGACAAGTTTGCTCCTGTTTTTGGAGAATCAGCTAGTTTTCGCACAACATCAACCACACTTTGTTTGAATTTTACTATGTTTTCAGGATACATACCCAAACCCTCCTTGTAAAAAACAGCGTCTTCAATATCTCGGACTGTTTCGCTAGAGGTAATCACATTATAAAGCATCATTCCACCCCTAGACGTTCCGCCAACTCATTAGGGGTATAGGTCTTTTCGTTTGCCAAAGAGCGGTATCCTTTTTGCAATTCCTTAAATAACCTAAGAGTCGCTTTAGTTTTCCGCCACTCCTCAATATCGACAACGGCATATTCCGCTTTTCCATTACGTGTCAAAATAACTTGAGAGCCTACAGAAACATCACTTAAGGTTTGATTATAATAACGCATATCAGACACAGGAACTATACTTTCCATACCAACACCTCACTTACTTAATATTTTACTTAAGTCTATCACCTGCTCATAGCTTTTTCAAGTCCGCTTTCTTTATTCCAATTTCCTTTAGTCAGCAAGTAACCTTTCGCTATTTTTTGACTACGTATCCAGTCGCTCGTCTTTCAGTCTTACGACTAGACACGTTTAGTCTAAATCGCTTCAGCTTACTGCCTAAAGTTTTCTCGGCATAAATCGCTTAGCAAGTGTCCCTAAAACCTCTCAGAAGGCTCATATTTGCGTTTTAAGGCATTTTACAATCTGCTTCAGGCAAAGTGTCCCTAAAACCTCTCAGAAGG
>NZ_LHQM01000018.1 GCF_001302265.1 Streptococcus phocae
TTTTTAGAAAGGAGACTAAGTGAGTAGAGATCCAACAACAACAATCAACGAAGAAAATGTAACGATTTTGCCAAACGGCCGTGTTTTCTACACGTTCACACCTCGACAAAACACTAATTCTGTCAGACTTGCCAGCGATTGTCTTGGAAATGCCAAATTCAGCCAGATTATGATTGAGAAGGGTGACAAAGCGACAGATTATGTTGCACCTTTTGTAATAGAAGGTAGTGGCGAGTCAACAGGTATTTTCAAAGGCTTGGAAGAAGCACTCAACAGTATCAAAGAAATTAATCTTGAAATGACTGACACTGAAAACTCAAATCTGTGGTCTAAAATCAAGATTAATAATCGAGGTATGTTGAGAACGTACTTTGATACGAATATCAAAAACGAGATCTTGGAGACTGCTACAGGTATTAGAGAAACAATCTCAGATACTGCTCGTGGACTCAAGTCAGAGTTCACCAAAACTGTCCAAGGTCAACGCATTCAGCTTGAAAGCCTTCTGGAGCAAAAAACTGCTGAAATGGGCTTGACTGTTGACGGTCTGCGCTTGTCAATAAACCAAGCCAATGAACAAACCGCAAGTATTCAAGCGAGCGTAGCTGGTTTGAGGCAAGATTATAGAGATGCTGATAGGCAGTTATCAGCATCTTTCCAATCTGGTATTGAAGGCTTGAAAGCCACTATGAGAGACGAAAGGCTAGGTCTACAAGCAGAAATAGCCTCTTCTGCACGCGGTTTGTCGCAGAGGTATGATGATGAGTTGCGCAAAATATATGCAAAAATCACTACAACGTCTGACGGCACAACAGAAGTTTATGAGAATAAGCTTGATGGCTTGCGAGCAGAGTTTACTCGTAGCAATCAGGGTATGCGCACAGAGCTTGAGTCTAAGATTAGTGGATTGCAATCAACACAGCAAGCGACTGCTAATCAAATATCGCAAGAGATTCGCAATCGCGAGGGGGCCATTAGTCGCATTCAACAAGATATCAATAGCTATCAACGTAAATTGCAAG
>NZ_LHQM01000019.1 GCF_001302265.1 Streptococcus phocae
TTAACTAGTACCACGAGTACATTATACAGGTTTTTACTTGCTACTGGTTGCCGTATCAATGAAGCGCTAGCCCTGTCCTGGTCAGATATTGACCTAGATAATGCTGTTGTTCATATCACAAAAACCCTAAACTATAAACAAGAAATCAATACTCCAAAATCAAAAGCTAGCCATAGAGATATTGATATTGATCAGGCGACTCTTTCTATGATTAAAAGCTATCAGCTTAGACAAATTCAAGAAGCTTGGAAACTAGGACATACTGAAATGGTTGTATTCTCAGACTTTATCCACGATTATCCTAGTAATAGAACTCTACAAACTCGATTAAAAACTCATTTTAAGAGAGCCAAAGTAACTAATATAGGCTTTCATGGTTTTCGTCATACCCATGCCACAATCATGTTATATGCTAGTATTTTACAGTATCGGCTAGGTCACTCTAATATCTCAATGACATTGAATACTTACGTCCATGCTACAAAAGAAGGCGCTAAAAAAGCTGTCTCCATATTTGAAGCAGCTATCAGCAATTTATAACTAACAAGGGTATCCCACTTTGAGGCTACCCTCTTACTATACAAAAATCAAACAAGGGATAACTAAAAGGGTAGTTAAACACAAAAAAGCACCTTGGAATAAAGCTCCAAAGTGCTTAATATCAAGGCTTTTAAGCCTCTCTTGTTCAATAAAATATTACAACATTTTGTTGTAGAATTCAACGACAAGTGCTTCGTTGATTTCTGGATTGATTTCATCACGTTCTGGAAGACGAGTTAATGAACCTTCAAGTTTTTCAGTATCAAATGAAACAAATGCTGGACGTCCAACGATTGCTTCAACTGCTTCTACGATTGCAGGAACTTTCATTGATTTTTCACGAACAGAAATAACTTGCCCAACTTCGACGCGGAATGATGGGATATCAACACGTTTACCGTCAACAAGAATGTGACCATGGTTAACGAATTGACGTGCTTGACGACGAGTGGTTGCAAGACCTAAGCGGTAAACAACATTATCAAGACGACGCTCCAAAAGAACCATAAAGTTGAAACCAAGAGTTCCTTCTTTGATTTTTGTAGCTTGTACGAACAAGTTACGGAATTGTTTTTCGCCTAAACCGTATGAAAAACGAAGTTTTTGTTTTTCAGCAAGTTGCAAACCATATTCTGAAAGTTTGCTACGGTTGTTAGGACCGTGTTGACCTGGAACGTAGTTACGACGTGCCAATTCTTTACCTGTGCCTGTAAGTGATAAACCTAGGCGGCGTGATTGTTTCCATGATGGACCAGTATAACGTGACATGTATTATGTCCTCCTCTAATAATATAATGAGGAAATAACTGTTTGAAAAATCCTGATTCGTGCAGGTGGTTTTCGCCTAAACAGCAAAGGTTACTCAATTTAGTTAACGACCTGTTGACGAGCTTCATATTTTTCTGCTATTATTTCGCACAAACTATATTATAACATAACTTTTTCGCAATGTAAATCATTTCTTGTCTAAATAAAAAGAAACTCCTAAGAGCTTCTTGCTTTAATCTAAATAACGAATCAATGTTTTTTCTGTTAAGATATCTGAATAAGTGTACGACTCAACGTAAGAATTGCTACTTGTCCCTGGAGCACTAGAATTCTCGTTATATTCGATAATAAATACAGAAGTGTAAACCTCAATTAAACGGCCAATCTTGTTTTTTTCACGCTTGCGGCCATTTTCTAGCGTCAATTCAACCAATTGACCTTCATGAGCCTTAATTTCCTCTTTAATTTTTTTCATTTTGGCAACATCTGCAAATGCATCACTCATATTATCTTGTTTCTCGCTTTCTTATTTTTCCTCAAATTGGGCTATTGTGGAGAATTTGTTATATTCCTTTTGGAACATTAATTTGACAGTCCCACGCGCTCCAGATCTGTTTTTTTCCAGTATGACCTCAATGGTATTGTCTTCAATTGTTTCTTCGGCATCGTCATTTTCTTTACGGTAGTAGTCCTCTCGATATAAGAAAGCAACTATATCAGCATCTTGCTCAATCGAACCTGACTCACGAATGTCAGACAACACAGGTCTTTTATCTTGCCTTTGCTCAACACCACGAGAAAGCTGACTCAACGCAATCACAGGAACTTTTAGCTCTTTTGCTAAAATTTTAAGCTGTCTAGAAATATCAGATACTTCTTGCTGACGATTTTCTGGTCTTGACCCTGTAATCAGCTGAAGATAATCAATGACAATAAGTCCTAAATCTCCGTCTACTTCTTGAGAAAGCTTGCGAGCTCTTGCCCTGATCTCAGTAATTTTGATCCCAGGAGTATCATCAATATAAATCGGTGCTTCTGCCAAAGCCCCCTGGGCAATTGTTACATTGCTCCAATCTTGATCGGTTAGTTGACCTGTCCGCAACCGATGGGAATCAACCATTCCTTCAGCTGCCAACATGCGATCAACCAAACTCTCAGCTCCCATTTCCAAAGAAAATATGGCGACAGGTTTCTTCTGCTTGGTCCCAACATTTTGAGCTATGTTAAGAACAAAAGCTGTTTTACCTACCGCTGGACGGGCAGCCAAGATAACAAGTTGATCAGGGTGTAAACCTGTTGTAATCTTGTCAAGATCACGAAAACCAGTCGGTAAACCTGTCACATCTGACGTCTGTTGAGAACGCATCTCTAGACTCTCGTAGTTAACTTTTAAAACATCAGAAATTTTTCGAAAACCACTGCGGTTACTATGTTCATTGATTTCAACCAGGGCCCTCTCAGCTCTGGCTATGATATCGCCTGGACTGGATGCTCCCTCATAAGAAAGGTTGACAGCATCTGTCAACCTAGCAATAATGTCTCGCAACATAGCCTTTTCAGAAACGATTTTAGCATAGTATTCGGCATTGGCACTTGTAGGCACACTATTAACCAATTCAACAATGTAAGACAATCCTCCAATATTCTGTAGATCGCCTTGGTCATCAAGAATGGTCCTTACAGTTGTTGCATCAATGGCATCATTTCGATCTGCAAGGGTAATCATTGCTTTAAAAATGATTTTATGAGAATACTTATAAAAATCGTCTGGGCTGATAAATTCTCGAACCATGATCAACTTATCAGGTGAAATAAAGATTGACCCCAATACAGACTGCTCTGCTAATAAGTCTTGTGGTTGGACTCGTAATTCAGGTAGTTCAGACAATCTTGCCTACCTCCAATTTTTCTATCATGACACTTAAGCTTCAGTGATGCTTAGCTTAATTTCTGCTGTGACTTCCTTATGCAATTTAACTGGAACTTCAATAAGCCCAATGGCGCGAATAGGATGATCTAAAATAATGTGACGTTTGTCAACTGTTACGCCAAATTGTTTCTGCAATTCTTCGGAGATTTTTTTTGTGGTTATAGAGCCAAAAGTACGACCGTCTGGACCAACTTTTTCTTTGAACTGCACACGTGTTTTGTCGTCATCCAAAACTTTCTTAACAGCTTTTGCTTCTGCCAAAATTTCTGCTTGAGCTTTTGCTTCTGCTTTTTGTTTGGCTTTCAGTTCACCAATCGTTTGATTGGTCGCTTCTTTTGCTAGATTTTTCTTAATTAAAAAGTTTTGTGCATATCCAGTTGGGACTTCTTTAATTTCCCCTTTTTTACCTTTTCCTTTAACATCAGCTAAAAATATAACTTTCATGACTCTACCTCTCCTGTTTCTTTCATTGTATTTCGAATCGTTTCGATCAATAGTTGTTTGGCCTCATCAAAATCGATATCTTGCATTTGACAGGCAGCTAAATTAAAGTGGCCACCGCCTCCAAGTTTTTCCATAATGCGTTGCACATTAATTTTACTACGACTTCTTGCAGAAATAGCAATTTTGTTTTTGCTGGTCTCAACAATAACAAAGCTAGCTTCGATTTCAGCCATAGATAAAATCGTATCTGCTGCTTTACTTGCAATAACATTGCTGTATTGATTTCCTTTAACACCATCAGCTACTATTATGGTGTCGCCAAGTCGCTCGCCCCTCAGGATAATCTCGTTAACCTGCTTGTAATCATCAAAATCGGTAGCAGAGATGTTTTGAATCTCAACACTATCACTTCCTCGACTACGTAGATAACTAGCAACATCAAAGGTTCGACTTGTTACCCTTGTCGAGAAATTCTTCGTGTCTAACATAATCCCTGCCATTAAGACACTTGCTTGAATTTTATTTAAGCGCTTTTTAGCGTTTTGAAATTGAATCAACTCTGTGACTAATTCTGCTGCACTGCTTGCTCCGCTTTCAATAAAAGTCAAAATTGCATTGTCAGGGAAATCGTCATCTCGCCTATGGTGGTCAACGATAATCACATCATTAAACAATTCGTAGAAATCTTTTGACAAGGTCAACGAAACCTTAGAATGATCAACCATAACCAAAAGAGATCTTGACGTCACTAAGCCCATTGCTTGAGAGACGCTGATTAATCTGGTGTTCCCATCTGCTTGAAGACGCTCAATTGCTCTTTCAATGTCAGGACTCATGTCTGCAGGATTATAAACAGCAAAGCTGTTTTCTATAATATTGCTTGAAAAAAACTGCATCCCGACAGCAGACCCTAAGGCATCCATATCCAGTTTTCGATGACCAACAATAAAGACATTGTCAACCATTTTAATACGATCTGATATGGCTGTCATCATCGCTCGTGTCCGCGTTCTAGAGCGTTTAACCGTAGATACAGACCCACCACCAAAGTAAACTGGCGTGGTGTGGTCATTGTTTTCACGAATAACAATCTGATCTCCGCCTCGTACTAAAGCGATATTGAGATTTTCTAAGGCGACTTGTCCAATTTGCGCATGGCTACTATCTCCAAAGGAAATTCCCATACTTAATGTCAGTGGACGCTGTGCGTCTTGAGCTTCCTTGCGAAAATCGTCTAGAATAGAAAATTTATCATCCATTAACTCTTTTAAAACGTGATAGTCTGTAAAAAAGTAAAAACGATCCATATTGACACGGCGGTAAAAAATCTGCTTTGAATCCATAAACTTAGCAATAAAGTTAGCCACAAAGCTGTTGATTTTCGAAGTGTCGGCATCAGATAAATTATCTGTGATATCGTCATAGTTATCGACAGAAACTATCCCGACAACTGGGCGTAACGAGCTAGCATCCGCAGCCTCCCTATTTCCGACAAAACTGTCAAAAAAGTAAAATATCCCTGACGAATCGTCGATATAAGATGTGTATTTATTGCCCAATATTTCAAAGGTTTGCGAAATATCTCCCTGACGTTTTTCATTAAGAATTTTTTCAATGAGTTGATTTTGTAACAAACCATCTTCATTGGTAAATATTAACTCTGCGTAAGGGTTGTACCACTCAATAGCGGTTGTTTTTTGATCAAACTGAATAACTCCAACAGGCATCTTGTCTAAAAGCGTTTTTAAATTATTTTCTGTCTGTTCGTTTAACAATTCAATGTGATCTAAATCTGATAACTCATAAACTTGTTTTTGATACCAAAGCAGGGCAAGTACAAACAATAATACTAGAAAAATAGCTAACAATATTAGCTTTTTTGATTGCATCATGCTAACACAAAGTGCTAGCAAGCCAAATAAAATCAATTCCATCATAATTAAATGAATGGTTTCAAAACGAAATCTTTTCATCCTCTAACCTCTTAAGTGTTTATTATACCATAAAACAGCCCTGAAATACAGAGCTGTCAATGGCTTTGAGATTACAATTTGATGACTAAACTAAGCCTTACGGCGGGCTTTTCCGTTTCCTTCTAGATAAACCATCAAGATACTGATATCTGCTGGATTTACCCCTGAAATACGGCTAGCTTGCCCAAGCGTTTCTGGATTAATTTTCTTGAATTTCTGCCGTGCTTCTGTCGCGATAGAATCAATAGCATCCCAGTCAATATTACTAGGGATACGTTTTTCTTCCATTCGCTTCATTTTAGCGACTTGGTCAAGGGCTTTTTTGATGTAGCCTTCGTATTTTATTTCAGTTTCCAATAATTCGATGACTCTTGTATCCAAGTCCTCTGCTGCTGGTCCAACAAACGAAACCGCTGTGGCATAGGTAATTCCTGGACGTCTCATAAATTCCTTGGCTGTCATCGCATCCGTCAATGGTTTAAATCCCAACTCTTCAACACGTTCATTGGTTTCCTTGATTGGTTTTAATTTAATGCTGTCCAAACGCTTTAACTCGTTGTCAAATTGATGTTTTTTGATTTCAAACGCCTGCCAACGCTCATCATCTACCAGACCAATTTCGCGGCCAATTGGTGTTAAACGCACATCTGCATTATCATGTCGCAAAATTAATCGGTATTCTGCTCGTGACGTCAACAACCGATAAGGTTCTAAGGTGCCTTTTGTTACTAAGTCATCAATCATCACACCAATATAGGCATCGCTACGCTTAAGAATTAGCTCAGGTTTTCCTTGAACTTTCAAAGCAGCATTAATCCCAGCAACAAGTCCTTGCCCAGCTGCTTCTTCATAACCTGATGTTCCATTGGTTTGTCCTGCAGTGAATAGCCCTGAGATCAGTTTTGTCTCCAGAGTTGCTCGTAACTGATGCGGCAACACAATATCGTATTCAATAGCATAGCCAGTACGCATCATTTCTGCCTGCTCCAGTCCCTTAATAGAACGAACCAATTCTGTTTGGACATCCTCAGGGAGACTAGTTGATAACCCTTGGACATAAACCTCCTCGGTATCACGTCCCTCTGGCTCTAAGAATAATTGGTGACGCTCTTTGTCAGCAAAACGCACAATTTTATCTTCGATAGATGGACAATAACGCGGACCAACTCCTTTAACCACACCTGAAAACATAGGAGCTCGGTGAAGGTTATTATTGATAATGTCATGACTGTTGTGATTAGTATATGTTAACCAACAAGGTATTTGATCTTTGAGGTAATCTTTGTCTTGCGACATAAAGGAGAAGTGATTTGGTGTTTGGTCTCCTGGCTGGATTTCTGTAGCATCATAATTGATAGAAGAAGCTTTCACGCGTGGCGGGGTGCCTGTTTTAAACCGCCCAATTTCAAGGCCTCGCTTTTTCAAATTATCTGCCAATGTTATGGAAGCTAAACTGTTGTTTGGGCCTGATGAATATTTGAGTTCTCCCAAAATAATCTCTCCTCGGAGGGCTGTTCCCGTTGTTACGATAACAGTTTTAGCACCATATTTTTGTCCTGTAGACGTCAGCACACCGATAACTTTACCATCCTCTACCAAGATGTCGTCAATCATGGTTTGACGAAGGGTAAGATTTTCTTGCTTTTCGACCGTGTGTTTCATTTCTCTTGAATAGAGATTTTTATCAGCCTGTGCTCTAAGTGCTCTAACCGCAGGGCCTTTGCCTGTGTTTAGCATTTTCATTTGAATATAGGTCTTATCAATATTTTTACCCATTTCACCACCCAAGGCATCAATCTCACGAACGACAATCCCTTTGGCAGAACCTCCAATTGAAGGATTACAAGGCATAAATGCAAGCATGTCTAAATTGATAGTCGCAAGTAAAGTCTTGCACCCCATTCGACTAGCTGCCAAGCTAGCCTCAACACCTGCATGCCCTGCACCAATAACGATAACTTCGTAATTTTCTGTAAATGTGTGTGTCATTTTGCATTCCTTTTATCTTTTTTATGTTCTGTAAAACAACTTCTGCTATCAGGATTTATTGTAGACATGTTCTATTTTTCCTGACCAGGTTGGTAAGCAATCTTTTAAAAATTCAGGAACTAGATTAATGCTGTGCAAACAATCAATATCAATCCACTCACAGTTCAATTGCCTAGTGTTTTCAGTCATTATTAAATCAGGCTCCTCAAGAGGTTTAACCAAATAATGAAATTCAATCAGATGCCAATAAACACCTTCTTTTAAAAAGTGATTTTCCGCAATAAAGGCCAGTTTTTGAACGTCAGCCTGAATTCTTAATTCTTCTAATGTTTCACGTAAAACAGCATCTTCTGTTTTTTCTCCTACTAAAACTGCTCCTCCAATAGGATAATAGTTGTTGTTTTGATCTTTTGCTAAGAGTAATTTGTGGTGACGGACAATCAATGCTGTCGCCCGAACACCAAATGTGGCTTTTTCTGTAAACGTTCTGAAATCTTGATCCATCAGTACCCTTTTCCTATTATTTTAAAAGGCAAAAATAGCCAAAACCCTAGAAATTGCAGGCCAAAAAACCTGCAATCCTGTGAGCTTTGACCATCATCGTAATTGCTACATTTATTTTATCACGTGCTGTTCATTTGTCAATATGACATTGTCAATTTTGTAAACGATGTTGACAATCGTGTAAATGACTAGATATATTGGCAAGGTTGTCCATCCCTATAAGCCATATCAATCATACCGCCACCTAGACACTCGTCTCCGTCATAAAAGACAACAGCTTGACCTGGTGTAATCGCTCGTTGAGGCTCTGCAAAGAAAACCTGCGCTTTATCACCTTTAACATGAACCGTCACCTTGCTATCTGGTTGACGGTAGCGAAATTTAGCGGTGCATTCCAAGGTGAATTCTTCTGGCCTATCATGTGTAAAGTGGATGACAGAAGCGTCAAGGTGAGTTGACATTAAGGAGTCGTGGTAAAAACCTTGACCAACATACAAAATATTTTGAGATAAGTCTTTTCCAACAACAAACCAAGGTTGATTATCCCCACCATGTTGACCACCAATACCTAAGCCGCCACGTTGACCGATAGTGTAGTACATTAACCCTGCGTGCTCTCCCATGTCGCGACCGTCAACTGTCATCATACGACCTTTTTGAGCTGGCAAATATTGCCCTAGAAATGTTTTGAAGTTTTTCTCTCCAATAAAACAAATACCAGTAGAATCTTTCTTTTTAGCTGTTGTAAGGCCTGCTTGCTCTGCAATTTTTCGAACTTCAGGTTTTTGCAAGTGACCTAAAGGAAATAATGTTTTTTGAAGTTGTTCTTGTGATAGTTGGCTAAGAAAATAAGTTTGATCTTTGCCGTTGTCAACACCGCGTAGCATATGAACCACACCATTCTCATCACGCTGTACTTGAGCGTAGTGACCAGTTGCTACATAGTCTGCTCCTAAGGTCATGGCATAATCAAGAAACGCCTTAAATTTAATTTCTTTGTTACACATGACGTCAGGGTTTGGCGTGCGTCCTGCTCGATACTCTGCCAAGAAATATTCGAAAACCCTATCCCAATATTCCTTTTCAAAGTTGACGGAGTAGTAAGGTATCCCAATCTGATCTGCTACGGCTGCCACGTCCTTATAGTCCTCTGTCGCCGTACAAACACCAAATTCATCAGTATCATCCCAGTTTTTCATAAAAACTCCAATGACATCATATCCCTGCTCTTTTAATAACAGGGCTGTTACTGAAGAATCGACACCACCACTCATTCCAACAACAACACGTGTTTTTGAGTTATCAGTCATAATAAATTCTCCCATCTTTTCGTTTAACGTACGATTTGAAGGTCGTCGTTTTCAAAAGTCGATTTGAAGGTCGATTTTGAAGCATCCTTAGACGCATAGACTATTATAACAGTATTGCTCTGTATTTCCAATAATATCTTTCAGAACTAAAATGACAATAGGGTTAATTTTTAACGTCACAAAAGCTACATGCTCTGACAGAAAAAGGCACCGCCTGCTACGTATCCAAAAAAGAATAGTAGTAAACAATGCCTAAATCAGTATTTTTCGTTCATTTTTATTAAGTAAAAGTGCCTAGTAACCCCAAGCTGATAAGCCTTGTGATCTGTAAGCATTCAGTGCTGCGTTAACTTGATCTTGGACAGTTGCTGTAGAGCCCCATCCTGGCATCGTTTGAAACAAACCTGATGCTCCTGACGCATTTTGTGCTGCTGGGTTACCATTTGATTCGCGAGCGATAATAGCTTCCCAAGTTGATTGAGGGACACCTGTACTGGCTGCCATCTGCGCTGCAGCTTCACTGCCAACAGCACCTGCTGTATTGCCATTAGAAAGAACGACACCTGTATGATATGCTACAGCCGTTGGTGTGGCAACTTGTCGCGTAGCGACCGCTGTTTCTTGAGCCACAGGTGTTGGTGCTGGAGCTTCAACTGGTGGTGTTGTCTCAGCTTCTACCGGTTTTTCTGATACCGCTGGCTCTTCTTGTTTTTCAACAGGAGCGACCGTTTTTGGTTTTTTTTCTTTTTTGGCTTCTTTTTTAACAGATTTTACTTTTACGTTTTTGGTTTGTGAATTGTCTGCGTAGGAGTCTGTTACAACACCTTGACCTGACCAAACAAAAAGAACTGCAATTATAGCAGTAGCTAATGCTAACATCCCAAAATTAAAATATCGTTGTTTCATATTTTCTTTTTTAAACATTAAATATATAACCTCACTTTTCTCTGTTACCAATCATAACGTTTAATTGTTACTCACCTATTGAAAATATATTAAAAATATTACAGAAATATTGATATTATGAGACCCATGCTATCATATCGCATGATTATAAATAAAAAAGACGTGAATCCGTCCTTTCTAGAAGATCGTTTCAAGTCTTTTCTTAATGATAACATTAGTGTAGAAACATCATTCCTTTACTTTGATTGCCTGAGATAAACGTTTTTGCAGTATGCTGAACAAAATAATTCCAATAACTGAAACAATTAAACCCTGTTTAAAGCCATGCGGCACAAAGGTTAGTACCATTTTGCCTTTTCCTTTTGGGACATCAACTTTAACAAATCCGCCTTGAGCTTTACCCACCACGACCTTTTTACCATTTAACTTAGCCGTCCACCCTCTATCATATGGAATGGTAAAAATCATTGAGCTTTTCGAAGGTGCTGTGAGCTCACTCATTAATTTATTTTTATGACTAGTCACAGTGACTTTGTTTTTTGACAGGATGCGAATAGCAGATCGGTAATAATCTATTGACAGGCTGTAAAAATGAGGGGTGTCAAATGTGATGTGATGATTGTTTGGAAACATTAGCGTCACATCAACCGCCTCTCCTTGTTTAAAATAACCCAAATCAAAAAATGAAAAGACATTATCCGTTGTGTAGTGAGAAATCCGATTTCCGACACGAATAGACAGTTCTTTTGCATTATGATGAGAAAAGACAATGTTGGGAATGCTAACATACAATTGCTTATTGTCAGGAACGTTAACCCTGTAAGTAACCTTAACCATCGGAGGTGTTTCCGTAGAGTGAGCAGATACCCGATTTTGGAATGACTGCTTCTCGGAAATGAGATTGGCTGACTCGTTTTGAAAATAAGAGTAGTTTTTACCCGTTAATCGATTTAATAAATTGGTTTGATTGTCAAGCGTGTTTACAGATATATTGACATCTTTGTAAACACCCTCAGTAAGAACAGCTACAGGTAAGCTATAGCTGTTTTGGTAGACCTTTATTTGCTTTGAAGAATGTACCTTTTTAAACCCAAACTTATTAATGTCATCTTCACTTAAGTTATATCGTATCCCTAGTAAGCTATCCATAATTAGTGTATTGTTCTGATAACGAAGATTTAAATTCGTCCCACTTGAATAATAACCAAGTCTATCTAACAATCCACTTGATAGCCTGTTGCGTACTGATGAAAATTGTGACACCCCATTATAACCATATTTCATACTGTCGTTGCCAGTCTGCGGATGCATTCTCTCTGTCCTTATAAATTCATTTCCTTGAGTTGACAACCATTTGACAGATTTGTCAATATCTGTCAACTTTTCTTGATAACTCCTACGTGATGGAAATCCCCATTCTTGATGAATACCTGCAACTTGGTAATAACTATTAATTCCAATTTCTAGTGTTGTCAAAAACACTGTAAATCCAATTAACCATAGCAGAGATTGGTTTGTTTCATGATGGATGAGTAATAACGTGCCATAGGCAAGTAAAAATAATACCGTCAATAACAGAAAAGTTGGTTTTAAGAATGAATAGTTTTCAAAAACTAAATAAGGCAAGGATAAGAATACAGTTAAACAGGCTGTCACCTTTATTATAATTTTTTTCGTAAAATCTTTTTGCCGTGATAAGGCCTCACAAGCTAGAATAACAATAAGAGTCGAAAAACTCCATGCATACCGATGCAAAAACATATTTGGCTCATGCATGCCTTGCCAAAATAAATCTAGTGGTTTTAAATAGAAGCTAGCAATAATAATCGCTAAAAACATGCCATAGGCTACCCTTAATCTGACGCTAACTGTTTTTAGGTTAAAAAAGATTACTGCTAACATCAGGGGCAAAAGGCCCACATAAATCATTGCAAGGGCATTAAACTTTGTGGTGTCGTAAACTCCTATCGATAATTTGGCAAAAATATCCAAATAACCTGCCTGATTTGTCAATAATTGATTAACAGAACTCAACTTTTCACCATAAGAGGACAAATCAAAATAAACTGGTAGCAAAACAAAGGCACTAGTGAGGGTCGCTGCTATGGATACGGCTATAAAACGTGCAAAGATTGCTAAGCGCTGTCTCCAGGTCTCTAAAGCAACTAGATTAACGAGGCATAAGCCTAAAAGGAATAATGCTACCATATACCCAAAATAATAATTTTGCACGAACAAAACACTTAATGTCAGGTAATAAAGCCTTATCTTCTTTTGAGTTATCAGACGATGCAACCCTAGCAAGATGACAGGCAATAGTATAAAAACATCTAGCCAGCTATTGAGCTCCATTTGGCTTGTTAAAAAACTCATCAGAGCATAGGAAATTGATAGCGACAATATCAAATAAGGTTTTATACTAGGGTAAATACGATGAAAAGAACAATAAGCTGATAAGCCAATAAAGCCAAATTTTAATAGGGTAAACAGATAAATGGCATCAGGCATTGTCTGCACATCAAAAAAATAAACAAAAGGAGATAGAAAACTTCCGAGGTAGTAGGGAATCAATACAAAAAAATCGAGTCCTAAACCACTTGTAAAGGTGTAAAAAAGACTATCTGACCCATGCATGATTTGTCGCAAGGTTTGGGCAAAAATCACGTATTGATGAAATGCATCACTGGCTAAGATAGTTTTTTCACCATTAAACGAAATACCAAATTGTAGCAAGACAATGAACATTATGATAACAGGAATGAAAAAACTACTAATTTCATATCTCTTATTCCAACCATTCATGTTTTTCATAGCAACATCTCTTTCTCTAAAGGACTACAAAAGAGGGCTTTGAAGAAATTCTTCTTAGCCCTCCATCTTTATTTAAACTGTTATTTCCAAAGTTGAGCAACTTTAGCCTGAACTTCAGCGTTTTCAAGAAACTCATCATAAGTCTCGTCAATACGGTCAATCACACCATTTTTAGAAATCACAACAATATGATTAGCAATGGTTTGAATAAACTCATGGTCATGACTGGCAAAAATAACTGACTCTTTAAAGTCTTTGATACCATCGTTCAAACTTGAAATAGATTCCAAGTCTAAGTGATTCGTTGGATCGTCTAAAATTAAGACGTTTGATTTCAACAGCATTAGCTTAGATAGCATCACTCGAACTTTTTCGCCACCTGATAAAACATTGACAGATTTTTTGACATCATCTCCTGAAAATAACATCCGTCCCAAAAAACCACGTAAGAAAGTATCGTCGTCTTCACCTTTAGATGCAAACTGACGGAGCCATTCTAAAATAGGTTCATCGGTTGCAAAATCACGCGAATTATCTTTTGGAAGATAAGAACGGCTAGTTGTAACGCCCCACTTGATGGTTCCTTCATACTCAATATCATCAGCTAGAGCACGTATCAAAGCTGTTGTTTGAATGTCGTTTTGACCGATGATAGCAGTCTTGTCACCTGGACGTAAAATAAAACTAATGTTATCTAGAATCTTTTCACCATCAATGGTTACCGATAAATTCTCAACAGATAGCAAGTCATTTCCCATTTCACGCTCAGCTTTAAAGTTGATGAATGGGTACTTACGGCTAGAAGGTACAATTTCCTCTAGTTCAATTTTTTCAAGCATCTTTTTACGTGATGTTGCTTGTTTTGATTTAGAGGCATTGGCAGAAAAGCGCGCCACAAACTCTTGCAATTCTTTAATTTTTTCTTCTGCTTTGGCATTACGATCTGATTGGAGACGTGCTGCTAATTCAGATGATTGTTTCCAGAAATCATAGTTCCCAACAAAAAGCTTGATTTTTCCAAAGTCCAAATCAGCCATATGGGTACACACTTTATTCAAAAAGTGACGGTCATGAGAGACAACAATGACTGTGTTTTCAAAATCAATCAAGAAATCTTCTAGCCATGAAATAGATTGAATATCAAGACCATTGGTTGGCTCATCAAGTAAGAGAACATCTGGCTTACCAAACAAAGCCTTAGCCAAAAGAACTTTAACCTTGTCCCCGTTCGCTAACTCGCTCATTGACTGATAGTGTAATTCCTCAGGAATATTTAAGTTTTGTAGCAATTGAGAAGCTTCACTTTCTGCTTCCCAGCCACCAAGTTCGGCAAATGTTCCCTCTAACTCAGCTGCACGAACACCATCTTCTTCGGAAAAATCTTCCTTCATATAAATAGCATCTTTTTCTTTCATGATGTTGTAAAGTTGTTCATTTCCCATGATAACAACATCAATGGCGCTTTCTTTATCATAATCATAGTGATTTTGACGTAAAACAGACAATCGTTCATCTGGTCCTAAAGAAATGTGACCTGTTGAAGGTTCGATATCTCCTGCTAGGATTTTTAAAAAGGTAGATTTTCCAGCTCCGTTGGCACCAATTAAGCCATACGTGTTACCAGCTGTAAATTTAATATTAACTTCATCAAAAAGTTTGCGGTCGCTAAAACGTAGCGATACATCAGAAACTGTTAGCAATTTTTCACCTCATCTTATTTCTCTAACCTTCATTGTAACTAAAACTATCCCTTTTTTCAATTAGAAAGGGAAATAGTATTACATTGGCAAGAGAATATCTTCGTCCTCGCCTTTATATTGTTTTGTAATGCTAAATCCGCGACCGATAACTTCTGCAGCGGGCATCACCACAACAAAAGCTGTGTCATCAATTTCTAAAATCTTTTCTTGCAAAGCAGGCAGCTCGTGGCTAGAGACCACAACCATTAGCATAACCTTGTCTGAAGTGGTGTAGCCACCTTTTATAGGGACTTTTGTCACTCCACGCTGAGTAACGGTGGTCACATAGTCTTTTATAGCCTGGTATTCTCTTGAAATAATCATGACATTCTTTGAAGAATCAAAGCCATTTTCCATAATGCTAATCACGTATCCAATAACCAATAGCGCAATGGTTGAGTACATAACATCATCAGGTGACAAGGCCATTAATCCTGTCAAAACACTAATGCCATCAACAATTGTCATGGCAACTCCCAATGATAAAGGAGAATACTTGTGAAGAATTTGGGTCAAAATACCAGTTCCCCCTGTTGAAGAATTCCCCCAAAATACCAAACCTAAGCCAATGCCACAAATAATCCCACCAAAAATAGCTGCTAATAATTGGTTGTGCGTCAGCGTAGGAAATTGATTGGTTAAGCGAATGGCTATCGGATAAATCCAAGAACCATAAATGGTTTTGACAAGGTTTTGCTTGCCCAAAAAAAAGTAACACAACAACAATAAGGGAATATTACTCAGCATTAAAAAAAGTGATGGACTGATCCCAAATAGGGCTTTTGCCACTACCGAAATTCCTACCATACCACCTGATGCTATGTTATTGTCTACAAACATTGTGTTAAACCCAATAGCTGTAATAAAAGAGCCAATGGTTACAAGAAGGATATCCTTCACTTTTTTCATACGTTTTTCCTCCTATTATTAATATTGAAAATAGTAGCCTCATTATCTCGCAAAAAGGTTATCAGCGTCAAGCTTTATTTTGTCAAAATATGGAGGAACTTGACAAAAATAGCAAATTTTAATAGAATAACCCTAAACTAGATGAGTAGTCTTTGACTTGTTTTCCAGAGAGCTAGCGGTTGGTGAAAGCTAGTAGCAAAAAAGATGAAATGGACTGGTGGTTTATGATGAAAGGAACACATAACTTTCAGGTTGGCACCCCTTACCGTGCAGCTTCTTATTTTTGAGAAGTTTGAGATAATACCTCTAAACGGTATTAATTGAGGTGGTACCGCGTATCTATGATGACGTCCTCACGCAATGTTTTTGCGTGAGTTTTTTTATTGTAATAATCCAATCGAAAAGGAGACTAAAATGACCAAACCAATCATTCTAACAGGAGACAGGCCTACGGGGAAATTGCATCTCGGTCACTATGTCGGGAGCTTGAAAAAACGAGTTATTCTACAAAACGAAAACCAACACAATCTTTTTGTCTTTTTAGCAGACCAACAAGCCCTAACTGATCATGCCAAAGAATCTGAAATCATTCGCGAATCTATTGGTAATGTAGCTTTAGACTATCTTTCTGTGGGACTAGACCCTCGTAAATCGACACTCTTTATCCAAAGTCAAATCCCAGAATTAGCTGAATTGACCATGTATTACATGAACCTAGTCTCTTTGGCCCGCTTAGAACGAAACCCAACCGTCAAAACGGAAATCTCACAAAAAGGTTTTGGAGAAAGCATTCCCGCAGGATTTTTGGTTTATCCTATCTCGCAGGCTGCAGATATTACTGCTTTCAAGGCTAATCTGATCCCTGTTGGAAACGACCAAAAACCAATGATTGAGCAAACACGAGAAATTGTGCGTAGTTTTAATCACACCTACCAAACAGACTGCTTGATTGAGCCTGAAGGGCTTTACCCAGAAAACGAAAAAGCTGGGCGCCTACCTGGTTTAGACGGTAATGCTAAAATGTCTAAGTCTCTTGGAAACGGCATCTATTTGTCAGACGATGCTGACACCGTCCGTAAAAAAGTGATGAGTATGTATACCGACCCTAATCATATTCGCATTGAAGATCCTGGGCAAATCGAAGGAAACATGGTATTTCATTACTTGGATATTTTTGGTCAAGAACAAGATCAAGCTGAAATAGAAGCGATGAAAGAACAATACCAAAAAGGTGGCCTAGGAGATGTTAAAACCAAGCGTTACCTCCTAGATATCCTAGAAAGAGAGCTGGAACCTATCCGAAAACGTCGATTAGAATATGCCAAGGATATGGGAGAGGTTTTCCGCATGTTGGAAAAGGGAAGCCAAACAGCACGCGCTGTTGCTGCTCAAACACTAGACGAAGTAAAAGCTGCTATGGGAATCAATTATTTTTAATCCTAACACCAAGTGATATCACTTGGTGTTTTTTTGCTAACCTAAGTAGGTAAAAATCAATACTAAGACTGATAAAAATAATAAAATCATTTTATTGACAAATGATTTTAGCGTGATATGATAGTAACAATAAAAATAGACTGGGAAATTATCCCCTAAAAAGAAGAAAAGAGGATTTGTTAATGTCAAATTGGGACACTAAATTTTTAAAAAAAGGATATACCTTTGACGATGTCTTGCTGATTCCAGCAGAAAGTCATGTTCTTCCAAACGAAGTTAATTTGAAAACAAAACTGGCAAAAAATTTGACATTGAATATTCCAATCATTACGGCAGCAATGGATACTGTCACTGATAGTAAAATGGCTATCAGCATTGCTCGTTCTGGTGGTTTGGGTGTTATTCATAAAAACATGTCCATTAAAGAGCAAGCTGAAGAAGTACGCAAAGTAAAACGCTCTGAAAATGGTGTTATCATCGATCCTTTCTTTTTAACTCCTGATCATAAAGTAGCTGAAGCTGAAGAGTTGATGCAACGCTACCGCATCAGTGGTGTTCCAATTGTTGAAACATTAGCTAACCGTAAACTGGTTGGTATCATCACCAATAGAGACATGCGTTTCATCTCAAACTATGATGCAAGCATCTCAGAGCACATGACCAGTGAAAAATTGATTACAGCTGAGGTTGGAACTGACCTTGAAACAGCTGAGCGTATCTTGCACGAGCACCGTATCGAAAAATTACCGTTAGTTGATGACAATGGTCGTCTATCTGGTCTTATCACAATTAAAGACATCGAAAAAGTTATCGAATTTCCACATGCTGCTAAAGATGAGTTTGGACGCTTGCTTGTTGCTGCTGCTGTTGGGGTAACCTCTGATACTTTTGAACGTGCAGAAGCTTTATTCGAAGCTGGTGCAGATGCTATTGTCATTGACACTGCTCACGGTCACTCAGCAGGGGTTCTCAGAAAAATTTCTGAAATCCGTGCTCATTTCCCTGACAAGACACTTATTGCAGGTAATATTGCTACCGCAGAAGGCGCTCGTGCCCTTTATGACGCAGGTGTCGATGTGGTCAAGGTTGGTATTGGACCAGGATCAATCTGTACAACACGTGTCGTAGCTGGAGTTGGTGTTCCTCAAGTGACTGCTATCTATGATGCAGCTGCTGTCGCTCGTGAATATGGAAAAACCATTATCGCTGATGGCGGTATCAAATATTCAGGTGATATTGTTAAAGCATTGGCTGCCGGTGGTAATGCTGTTATGTTAGGCTCAATGTTTGCTGGTACTGACGAGGCTCCTGGAGAAACTGAAATCTATCAAGGTCGAAAATTCAAGACCTATCGTGGTATGGGGTCAATCGCAGCTATGAAAAAAGGGTCAAGCGACCGTTACTTCCAAGGTGCTGTCAATGAAGCCAACAAATTGGTTCCTGAAGGTATTGAAGGCCGTGTTGCCTACAAAGGCGCTGCTTCAGACATCGTCTTTCAAATGCTTGGCGGTATTCGCTCAGGTATGGGATATGTTGGGGCAGGTACCATCAAAGAATTGCACGATAAGGCACAATTTGTGGAAATGTCAGGAGCAGGACTTATTGAAAGTCACCCTCATGACGTTCAAATTACAAATGAAGCGCCTAACTACTCTGTTCATTAATCATTTTAATTATTACGATAAACAAAAACTAAGAAAAATGAACTATGCCTTGGAGCTAGTTCATTTTTTCATTAGTCCTTATATTTTTAGTTTATCTTATTGTTTTTTTGTATTAAATAAGCTATAATGAGTTTTCATGTGAAAGCACTTTTATATAGATTAATAATATCAACTTAGAATAAAGGAGAGATCATTTTGGAAGGTATTTTATATGCACTAGTCCCTATGTTTGCATGGGGCAGTATCGGCTTTGTTAGTAATAAAATTGGAGGAAAACCCTCTCAACAAACCTTTGGGATGACCTTGGGAGCCTTGGTTTTTGCTCTTGCTGTATGGTTAGTTGTTCGTCCTGACATGTCAGCAAGTCTCTGGATTTTCGGAATTCTGGGAGGAATCTTGTGGTCAATCGGTCAGACGGGACAGTTTCACGCCATGCAATATATGGGAGTATCTGTAGCAAACCCTCTATCAAGTGGCTCACAATTGGTTTTGGGCAGTTTAATTGGGGTCTTGGTTTTCCATGAATGGACAAAACCTGTTCAATTTGTCATTGGGACACTAGCTATCTTACTGCTTATTGTCGGATTTTATTTTTCAAGCAAACAAGATAGTTCTGAGGAACGCAACAATCACTTGCCACATTTTTCAAAAGGTTTTGTATCATTAACGTATTCAACTATTGGATATGTCATGTATGCTGTGCTTTTTAATAACATCATGAAGTTTGATGTTTTATCTGTTATCTTACCGATGGCGGTAGGGATGGTGCTTGGAGCTACTATGTTCATGTCTTTCAAAGTGTCGTTTGACCAATACGTGATTAAAAACATCAGCGTTGGGTTGCTTTGGGGAATTGGAAATATCTTTATGCTTCTAGCAGCAGCAAAAGCAGGATTAGCTATTGCCTTTAGTTTCTCACAATTAGGTGCTATCATTTCTATCATTGGAGGCATCTTGTTCTTAGGTGAGACTAAGACAAAAAAAGAAATGCGTTGGGTCATTATCGGAATCAGTTGCTTTGTTGTTGGTGCTGTCTTATTAGGAATCGTCAAATCATAATTAGCAACCTCATACTTAATCAAAAAGAAGTCCATACATGGACTTCTTTTTTTAATCTATTAACACTACTGGTCTGAGGTGATGCTTCCATTATCAACCTTAAAAATAGTAATCGTATCCGGGAGCTGAGACAGATGCTCTACACTAGTTGTGGTAATAAATGTCTGAACTTGCTCTTTGATTACTGTTTCTAGCAACTTGGTTTGCCGTGTATTATCCAACTCACTCATGACATCATCCAGTAATAAAATAGGATTGTCTCCTGTTAAGGTTTTCATGAGGCTAACCTCTGCCATTTTCAAGGATAAAATTAAGCTTCGGTGCTGACCTTGGCTAGCAAAATCAGCATTCATCCCATTGATACAAAACAACAAATCATCTCGATGTGGTCCAACACTTGTATTTTTTCTTAGAAAATCTTTTTGCTGATTGTTTTCAAGCTGTTTCATAAAACAATCATAAATAGTTGAATCGTTATCAACTAAAACAGATGACTGATAGATGACAGACAGCGTCTCAAGCCCGTTAGAGATGGCTTGATGATGTTTGTTAGCTTCTGTTTCCAATGACTTGATAAAATCTATTCGGTGTTGCATTACTCGACTACCGTAATGAGCTAGCTGTTCGTCTAGAACAGACAAAAAAGCACGGTCTATGTGCTGAGAGCTTTTTAAATAAGCATTGCGCTGCTTCAAAACATGATTGTATTGGGACAAATCAGATAGATACACGGGTTTTATCTGGCCAAGATCAATATCAATAAATTTTCGCCTCAAGCTAGGGGCACCTTTGACCAACTGTAAATCTTCTGGTGCAAATAAAACAACCATCATCGATCCAACGTAATCTGATAATCTAGCTTGCTTAAGTCCATTTATCTTGGTTACCCGTCCCTGGGGCGATAGCGATATGCTTAATTGAAGCGTCCCACTACGTCTATTGGCAGTTCCAGATATTGAAAAAGACTTTTCATTGAAGTGAATCAACTCCTTGTCAGATTTTGTCCGATGACTCTTTGTCAACGATAACACGTAAATAGCTTCTAAAAAATTGGTTTTGCCTTGTGCATTATTGCCAACAAAAACATTTAAACCTGGTGAAAATGTCGCAGAAATTTGCGTATAATTGCGGTAGTGGTTTAAATCTAGGGTTTTAAGCCACATATCATATCCCCGGGAAACGAATTGGTTTTTTGCTGTTAGCATGACCCTTTGCTACATTTGGTTTAGATGTGTTTTTTTGCTGTTTTGTTTTTTGATTCATCTGTTTAACCAGCGCAGCGACACGCTCTTTTTCCGCAAGCTCTATCGCATAGGCCTCTTTTTCTTCTAAACAAGGTTCCACAATCTTAATTTCAAGTTGCTGAGACGGTATGCTGACCACATCGTCAATTCTTATTTTCTTTCCCCGACGTTTTTCATCTTCGCCGTTGAATAGTACTGTGGTATTGGCTAAAAAATTCTTAATAGCCCCCCCACTTTGGATAATGCCTAATTCTTTTAACAAGGCTTGTAATGTAATAAATTCTGTAAACAATTTATATTCCATAATTAATCTCCCGTTTGTCATTCAAATCATTATAGCATAAAATGCAATCAAAGATAATGCTGAGCTAAAGTTATCAT
This sequence comes from Streptococcus phocae, assembly GCF_001302265.1. Lineage (GTDB taxonomy): Bacteria > Bacillota > Bacilli > Lactobacillales > Streptococcaceae > Streptococcus > Streptococcus phocae. The sequence continues at coordinate 21,609 of NZ_LHQM01000019.1, forward strand.
TAAACTAACTTCGATAAAAATGGTATAATCGTAAAGACTATACTATATCATTAAGGAAGTAATATGGAAATTATTCAGGGAGTTCAGCTTCATCTGATAAAAACAAAAAAATTCAAAACCAATCAAATCACTCTTCGTTTTTCTGGTGACTTGACTCGAAAAACAGTCGCAAAACGTGTCTTAGTAGCTCAAATGTTAGCAACTGCAAATGAAGCTTATCCCACAGCCAAACAATTTAGAGAAAAATTAGCCCAATTATATGGTGCTAGCCTGTCAACTAATGTGTCAACTAAAGGGTTGGTCCATATCGTTGATATTGACATCACTTTTATCCAAGATCAGTACGCCTTTCAAGGCGAAAAAGTCCTAGATGAGGTCATTCAGTTTCTCAAAGAAATGCTTTTTTCTCCTTTACTGTCTGTTGCACAATACCAACCAAAAGTATTTGATTTGGAAAAAACAAATTTGATTAACTATGTTGAATCTGATAAAGAAGATTCCTTTTATTACAGTGCTCTTCAAACAAAAAAACAATTTTATCAGCATGAAGACCTACAGATTTCAAAATATGGAAGTCCTGAATTAATTGGTCGAGAAACCGCCTATACCAGCTATCAAGAATTCCATAAAATGCTCAATGAAGATCGCATTGACATTTTTGTTCTGGGAGATTTTGATGACTACCGTATCGTCCAATTACTGCACCAGTTTCCTTTTGAAAAGCGTGAAAAATCATTAACCTTTTTCTACACGCAAATGGCAACTAATATTATTAAAGAAAGCATGGAGCAAAAGGCCATCAATCAATCCATTTTGGAGTTGGCTTATCATTTTCCAATAACTTTCGGCGAAAAAGACTACTATTCCCTGGTACTTTTGAATGGTTTGCTTGGTTCTTTTTCACACTCCTTATTATTTACAACCATTCGTGAAAAAGAAGGACTCGCTTATAATATTGGCTGTCGCTTTGATGTTTACACCGGATTATTTGAAATCTACGCTGGCATAGATGGACAACACAGGACAAAAACCTTACAACTAATTACAAAGGAGCTGACCGCAATCAAATTAGGTCGCTTTTCAAGCAATCTCATCACAAAAACAAAGCGAATGTTGCAGCATAATGCCTTGCTTTCCGAAGACTTTTGTAAATCTCTCATTGACATAGAATACATGAAAACTTACATTGATCCCTCTTATTCTTTAGAAAAATGGATTGACGAGATTGACAAGATTAGTAAGTCAGACATTATGAAAGTCGCTCATTTACTAAAACTTCAGACGGTATATTTCTTGGAAGGGAACTAACATGACGACATTAACTAAGTTAGACTATCCTACTATTAACGAAGACTTTTTTTACAGCAAATTGACAAACGGTTTACAAGTTTACCTCATAAAGAAAAAAGGATATCTCGAAAAAACAGCTATGTTGACGGTGAATTTTGGTTCTCTTGACACACATTTTACAGTCAACAAAAAAGCCATTTCTTCTCCTAGTGGGATTGCTCATTTTTTAGAACATAAACTGTTTGAAGATGACAACGGCGAAGATATCGCATTGCAATTCACAGAGCTAGGGGCAGAAACCAACGCCTTTACAACTTTTGAAAAAACCAGCTATTTCTTTTCGACAACTGGTCACTTGGAAAAAAACCTTGAGTTGCTACAAGACTTTGTCTTGTCCTGTGACTTTACAGATAGCTCTGTTAATCGTGAAAAAGATATCATTGCGCAAGAAATTGACATGTACCAAGATGACCCTGACTACCGAGCTTACAGTGGTATACTGCAAAATTTATTCCCAAATACTAGCCTAGCTCAGGATATTGCAGGTACTAAAGAGTCAATCCAGGACATCACAGCAGATGTGTTGAAAGACAATCATGCTTATTTTTATCACCCTTCTAATATGAGTTTGTTGATTGTGGGTGATATTGACGTCAATCAAACTGTCAATACAATTACAGCATATCAAAATCAGAAAAGTCAAAAAGACACGGCAGCTGTAACTGTCGCTCCCCTCGTATACCACCCTGTCATCAAGTCTCAATCTATTGATATGGATATTACGACGGCAAAACTAGTTGTTGGCTTTCGCAGCAAACTTGATCAATCTCACTATTCTCTTCAAGTCGCTCGAATTGCATTAAGACTTTTGTTATCGATGCTTTTTGGATGGACATCTCAAACTTATCAAGAGTGGTACGAAGCGGGTAAAATAGATGATTCCTTCGATTTAGAAATTGAAATTCAACAAGATTTCCAATTTGTCTTAATCTCCCTAGATACTAATGAACCCATTGCTATGTCAGATAAAATCAGAAAAACCATGAAACAGTTTGCTCAATCGTCAGATCTCACTACTGAACACCTCAATCTGCTCAAACGAGAAATGTATGGCGATTTTATCCAAAGCCTTGATTCTATCGAACAGCTGACGAGCCAATTCAATCTGTATCTATCAGATAAGGAAACTTATTTTGACATTCCAAGCATTATTGAAAAACTCACATTAAAAGACCTCTTTGATATTGCAAATGCATTTTTTAAAGAGGCAGAGGTATCAGATTTTACGGTCTTTCCCAAATAACTTAAAATCTGATATAATAGTTCTATTATAATATTTTGAGGTACCTGTATGAGAGAAACAAGTCTCGGTAATTTACTAAGAGAAACACGTGTCGGCAAACATATTACACTAGATGATATTGAATCCAACACTGGTATTTCTTCCCACTATCTACTAGCCATGGAGCTAGACCAATTTAAAATCATCCCAGAAGAAAAATTTTATACCTTTTTAAAACAATACGCAGATATTGTTGATTTGGATTTTGATAGCCTAAGTAGACTCTATCAACTACAAATTAGCTCAAAAAAACAAAATCAAGAACCATCTGTAACACAAATCGTTGAGGAAAAACTCAGCAAAAAAAGAACTCAAGACAAACAATTTACAGGAGTGACCAAAGCAGAAACTTTAGTCATTCCTGTAAAAACTGTCGGCGTTAATTCTACTAAACCAACCAAAACGATTCCTCCTGTTAGTCGTTTTAAAGCTGAAGAAAAGCTCCTTCGAAAGGACTCTGAAATCTCAAGATTGAGCCGATATGGAAACAATGAGAAAAATAAAAAATCCGCTCTTCCAGTGACCTTATTAAGCTTGATTTCCCTAGCTATTGTAGGCATTATCTTTTTTGCTGTTTGGCGACAATTTGAAAACACTCATGCGGCTAAACCAACTGAGATGTCTTTTTTAGAAACCAATAAAGAAGAAAACAAAGCAACTTCTGAATCTACTGGTCCTAAAACTCAAATTCAAACTGAAGGGGCTGAAAACTATCTAACGGCTACCATTACGAAATCAAAAGAAACAGTTGACATCACGGTAGCACTAACAGATGCTCAAAGCAGCTGGATTTCTATCACAAACACAGAAATTGGCGAAGGAGGCATCACCTTATCAAAGGAAGTGCCTTCTTATTCAACAACACTTCCAGCTGACGTTACGGAATCATTGTTAACTTTGGGAGTGACAAAAGGAGTTTCAATAACCATTGACGGTCAGCCCTTAGATTTATCAGCGATTACAAGTACTGATTTAAGCTATATTACACTGAAAATACAATAGTCAGGTGACAACATGATAAAAAAAGAAAACATTCCTAACTTGCTAACGCTTGGTCGTATAGCTTTAATTCCCTTGTTTTTACTCATCACGTCTTTATCAACCACTACATTTTGGCACACTATTGCAGCCGTTATCTTTGCAGTTGCCAGTTTTACAGATTACCTTGATGGCTACCTTGCTCGTAAATGGCATGTGGTAACTAATTTTGGGAAATTTGCCGATCCTTTAGCTGATAAAATCCTTGTCATGAGTGCTTTTATTATGTTGGTTGGCTTAGACTTAGCACCTGCTTGGGTGGCAGCAATTATTATTTGTCGCGAACTCGCCGTTACAGGCTTGCGCTTGTTACTTGTCGAAAACGGTGGAACCGTCTTATCTGCAGCCATGCCTGGAAAAATTAAAACAGCCACACAAATGATTGCAATTATATGCCTACTTTGTCATTGGACTCTTATAGGCACTATTTTTCTTTACGTGGCCTTAGGTTTTACTGTTTACTCAGGCTATGATTATTTCAAAGGAGCTGCTTTTCTTTTTAAGGATACCTTTAAATAACTATGACAACTATTATTGAACTTAAAAATGTTACCTTTAAATACAATCAAGAGCAAGAAGATTATACTCTCAATCATGTTAGTTTTAACGTTAAAAAAGGGGAATGGTTGTCTATTATTGGACACAATGGTTCTGGAAAATCAACCACTGTGCGATTAATTGATGGGCTATTAGAAGCCGATTCAGGTCATATCTTTGTGGATGGAGATCTTCTGTCCGAAGAGAATATTTGGGAGATTAGACGAAAAATCGGAATGGTCTTTCAAAATCCTGACAACCAATTTGTTGGCGCTACTGTTGAAGATGATGTCGCTTTTGGTCTTGAAAACAAAGGCGTTCCCCATGATAACATGGCAGAAGCAGTCACCCAAGCCCTGAATTTAGTTGGCATGGCTTCTTTCAAAGAAAGAGAACCTTCTCGCTTATCTGGTGGTCAAAAACAACGGGTTGCGATTGCTGGTGCCGTAGCAATGAAACCCATGATTATCATTTTAGACGAAGCCACTAGCATGCTCGACCCTAAAGGCCGACTCGAGCTGATTCAGACCATCCAATCCATTAGGAAACAATACGACATCACTGTTATCTCAATAACCCACGATCTTGATGAGGTTGCTCTTAGTGATCGGGTTCTCGTCATGAAAAATGGACAAGTTGAGTCTGCTTCTACACCAGAACAACTATTTTCTAGAGGAGATGAGCTAATCAACTTGGGTCTTGACATCCCTTTTACAACTTCTGTTATTAATATGCTAAAAGAAGAAGGGTATGCGATACAAGATACCTATCTCACAGAAAAGGAATTGGAAAATAAGCTATGTCAATTAATCTCCAAGATGTAAATTACACATACCAAATAGGGACACCTTTTGAGGGGCGTGCCCTTTTTGACATCACTCTAGATATTAAAAAAGCCTCCTATACCGCCTTTATAGGCCATACAGGATCTGGAAAATCGACAATTATGCAGCTGTTAAATGGCCTCAATGTCCCAACAACTGGAAAAGTCATCGTAAATGGGCAAGAAATCACCAGTCATTCTAAAAATAAAGATATCAAGTCTATTCGCAAACAGGTAGGCTTAGTTTTTCAATTTCCTGAGAGTCAATTGTTTGAAGAAACTGTCCTTAAAGACGTGGCTTTTGGCCCCCAGAACTTTGGTGTCTCTAAAGAAGAAGCCGAAATGATTGCGCGTGAAAAGTTAGCTCTTGTCGGTATTTCTGAAGATCTTTTTTTTAAAAATCCATTTGAACTGTCTGGCGGGCAAATGCGACGAGTGGCTATCGCAGGGATTTTAGCGATGCAACCTGAAGTCTTAATTTTAGATGAGCCAACCGCAGGACTTGACCCAAAAGGAAGAAAAGAATTAATGCAATTGTTTAAAACCCTTCATCAATCAGGAATGACGATTGTTTTAGTGACTCATTTGATGGATGACGTTGCTAATTATGCTGATTTCGTCTATGTTTTGGAGGCAGGAACAGTTGTTAAAGCAGGAAACCCCCGAGACATTTTTCAACAGGTTGCCTTTCTTGAAAGCAAGCAACTAGGGGTCCCAAAAGTTACTAAATTTGCTCAAAAATTGGTCAAAAATGGCTTGTCTTTGCCTTATCTTCCAGTTACATTAGAAGAATTACGCGAGGTATTACGCCATGGATAAGCTTATTTTAGGCCGCTACATTCCAGGGAATTCCATTATTCACCGGCTTGACCCTAGAAGTAAGTTAATCGCAATGACCATTTACATCATTATTGTTTTTTGGGCTAATAATCTCGCAACAAATCTTCTCATGCTAGTTTTTACACTAGTAGCTGTATTACTCTCAAAAATTAAGTTAAGCTTCTTTATCAATGGGGTGAAGCCCATGATTGGGATTATCTTATTTACCACCTTATTCCAAATGTTTTTTGTCCAAGGTGGAACCATACTAGCTGAGTTTTGGGTGATCAAAATTACAAGCACTGGACTGAGTCAGGCAACCCTCATTTTTATGCGTTTTGTGTTCATCATTTTTTTCTCCACCCTATTAACCTTGACAACGACTCCTCTCAGCTTGTCTGATGCTGTTGAGTCTCTGCTAAAACCCTTAGTTAGGCTAAAGGTACCTGCCCATGAAATCGGGCTTATGCTCTCTCTGAGCCTACGTTTTGTTCCGACATTGATGGATGATACCACGCGCATTATGAATGCTCAAAAAGCGCGTGGAGTTGATTTTGGCGAAGGTAACTTAATTCAAAAGGTAAAATCAATTATTCCTATTTTAATCCCTTTATTTGCTTCTAGTTTCAAGAGAGCCGATGCCTTAGCAATCGCTATGGAAGCTAGAGGATACCAAGGCGGTGAAGGACGTACAAAATATCGCTTACTGCAATGGAAATTAATCGATACTGTTGCCATATTGTGCTTAGTGATTATAGGCATCCTCTTATTTGCCTTAAAGAACCCTATTTCATAAGAATATCATCAAAAAAACACCTCATGTTTAATGAAGTGTTTTTTTGATTTTTGTATTTAAAACTCCGGCAGTAGGACTCGAACCTACGACATCATGATTAACAGTCATGCGCTACTACCAACTGAGCTATGCCGGAAAAACAAAAAAATTGCCACAATGACAATCTCGATAGTCCGTACGGGATTCGAACCCGTGTTACCGCCGTGAAAAGGCGGTGTCTTAACCCCTTGACCAACGGACCAGAAGTTTTGGAGTAGTTCTCCTTAACACTCTTACTATTATAGCAGAATATTTTGGGTTGTCTATACTTTTTTTAAAATTTTTTCAAAAAAAATTTCACCACTATAACGTGTCATCTCTGGTCTAATTAAACCAGTTCTTAGAGGCCTTCTTAAAGATGTTAAAAATAATTGTTACCTTGTCCGGTAATGACTGAGATTAGCTTCAACGTTATATTTGAAACACCTTTTTAAAGCTAAATAAATTTGTCTAGCAGTTTTTAATGTATCACTATCGTTACCTGAGAGACCTTCTCACTGCTTTGAGGTATGTATCAGCTCTCAGAAGAGTTTTTATGCACCTAAGTAACTAATCTTGCCATAGACCTTTGATTTTTGATAAAGACTGGAGAAATTGACATACTTCTATCAATTACCCATTGACAGCTATGGCTTCTTTTTGTTAAAATAAGGAAGTTAAGGTCTCATAGCTCAGCTGGATAGAGCATTCGCCTTCTAAGCGAACGGTCGCAGGTTCGAATCCTGCTGGGATCAAATGAAAAAGCTCTAATGGTGTTAATGACCATTGGAGCTTTTTGCATCTCAAATTATTAATACCTAAATCCTAGTGAGTTTCACATGAAACTTATTTATGGTAGGGGCTGCCCTGTCTAATCATAAAAGCGCGGTAGATTTGTTCTACTAGGATTAATCGCATTAGTTGATGAGGTAGGGTTAACAAACCAAAACTCATCAAGAGATTTGCTTGCTTCTTAATAGTCTCATCTAGCCCAAGACTACCACCAATGATTAGGCTAATATCTGAATAACCTTTGAGTGTGGTATCCTCTATTATTTGACTAAATTGTTCTGAAGGAAACTGTTTTCCTTCGATGGCTAATGCAATCACAAAATCTCTAGGTCCTATTTTTTTGGCTATTCTATCTGCTTCTTTTTGCAGAATAATCCGCTTTTCAGCATCACTTGCTTTTTCTGGTGTTTTTTCATCAGGTAACTCCACCACTTCAAATTGGCAAAAACGAGACAAGCGTTTTTGATACTCTGCAATGCCATCTTTTAAATATTTTTCTTTTAATTTTCCAACACAAATAACTTTCAATTTCATGAAGCCATTGTACCATATAAAAAAAGATTTGCACAGTTTATCCACATGTTAACAAGCACTTTTTTCTCTAAAAATCTTATTATAGCAATCTTTTCATTCAGAGATAAAAAAGTTTTCCACAAGTTGTGGATACTTTTCTTTTTACGTTTTTTAAGGTATAATTAAGCGAAGTTTTATAAGCTATTAAAAAATATTTGGAGGTGATTTAGTGTCAAGGTATAAAGTGGTATTGAAATGGTTATGGGTTTTGCTCATTGGATTTTTAGGGGGGCTATTGGCTGTTTTTGTGGTAAATGGTTTTAATCGCACCAATTTAAAGCCAGCTTCTGATGGAACTGTAACAAGTAAAATGACGTTTGATAACACGACAAACACAACAAAAGCCGTAAAAGCTATCCAAAATGCCGTTGTGTCGGTTATCAATTATCAAAAAAATCCAGCTTCTGCGATTACAAATCCTTACAGCAAACTATTTGGTGACAGTGACACAGCATCAGAAAAAGAAAAAGAATTAGCTGTTTACAGCGAAGGGTCTGGGGTTATTTACAAAAAGTCTGGAAATTCTGCATATCTCGTTACCAATAATCACGTGATTAATGGTGCCGAAAGGATTGAAATTTTAATGGCTGATGGTTCTAAGGTTGTCGGTGAACTTGTCGGTTCAGACACCTACTCTGATTTGGCTGTCGTAAAAATCTCTTCTGATAAAATTAAAACCGTTGCGGAATTTGCAGACTCTACTAAAATTAATGTCGGTGAAGTGGCAATCGCTATTGGTAGCCCCCTTGGAACCGAATATGCCAATTCAGTTACTGAAGGTATTGTTTCTAGCTTGAGCCGTACTGTTACCTTAAAAAATGAAGAGGGTGAGACAGTATCAACAAATGCTATTCAAACCGATGCTGCCATCAATCCTGGTAACTCAGGTGGGCCTTTAATTAACATTGAAGGACAAATCATTGGGATAAACTCAAGTAAAATCTCATCGACTCCTACAGGAGCTAACAGCAGCGGTGCTGTTGAGGGGATTGGATTTGCTATTCCTTCAAGTGACGTTATCAAAATTATCAATCAGTTAGAATCCAACAAAGAAGTGATTCGACCTGCACTGGGCATTTCAATGGTTAATCTCAACGATCTATCAACCAGTGCGCTTAGCCAAATTAACATCCCAACCAGTGTTACCAACGGGATTGTGGTAGCTTTTGTACAAGAAGGCATGCCCGCTGATGGTAAACTTAAACGATACGATGTCATTACAGAAATTGATGGGCAACCGGTAAATGCTATCAGTGACTTGCAAAGTATCTTATATGGACACAATATTAACGATAGTATCAAGGTAACCTTCTACCGAGGAACTGCCAAGAAAAAACAAGTTATTAAATTGACAAAAACAACCAAGGACTTGACTAAAAAACAGCAGTAAACTTGACAAGTACTGTAAAAAACCTTTACAATATCGTAAAGGTTTTTTACCTTTTGAAAGGATGATATGACAGAAACATTGATGCATATTGCCATTGAGGACATCGTGGCAAATCCCTATCAACCCCGTCTTCAGTTCAATCAAGCAGAGCTAGAAGAGTTGGCTGCCTCAATTAAAATAAACGGACTCATTCAGCCAATTATTGTTCGTCAATCAGATGTGTTTGGCTACGAATTAGTTGCCGGAGAGAGGCGATTAAAGGCATCTCAATTAGCTGGTTTGACAAAGGTCCCAGCTATCATTAAAGACATGTCTAGTCTGGAAAGCATGCAGCAAGCAATTGTTGAAAATTTGCAGCGCTCTGACTTAAATGCCATGGAAGAAGCAAAAGCCTATCAGGCACTGATTGAAAAAAGCAAAATGACACACGCAGAAGTGGCTACTTATATGGGGAAATCACGTCCCTACATCAGCAACACCATTAGACTGTTACAACTGCCGCAAGAAATTAGCCAATCCATTGAAGAGGGAACCATCAGTGCAGGGCATGCCAGAGCATTGCTTGCTTTGCCAAAAGCAAAAGATCAACTGCATTATTTTCATGAAATTATCGAACAAGGATTAAGTGTGAGGCAAATTGAGCAGTTAGTAAAGCAAAAGGATAACCCAAAGCAAAAAACAAAAAATAAGGACTTATTTGTAAGCTCTTTGGAAAAAGAACTCTCACAAGCGCTTGGACTAGAAACCAAACTTTCTGTAAATAAAGATGGTAGTGGGCAGTTGCGCATCTCTTTTGCAACCTCAGAAGAATTAAACAGAGTTATGAACAAGCTCCATTAGGCTGTTCATAATTCTCTTTTTTTGTTTTAGTTTTCCACAAGTAAAATAGTAGAATACGCTTGTCTCTTAGGGATTTAAAAAGTTACGCACACCCTGTGGATAACTTAGATTAACAGTGTGTATATCTTTTCCACAGGGTGTGCGTAACTCAGATTAATCGCAGACTCTTGTGGAAAACTGTTTTTTTTTATGGTAGAATAAGTCTAGAATTATCCACAAGAAGGAACCTCATATGACTGAAAATGAACAAATTTTTTGGAATAGGGTCTTGGAACTTGCTCAAAGCCAATTAAAACAGGCTACCTATGAATTTTTTGTACATGATGCTAGATTATTAAAAGTTGAAAATCATGTCGCTACCATTTATTTGGACCAAATGAAAGAATTATTTTGGGAAAAAAACCTTAAGGATGTTATTTTAACAGCTGGGTTTGAGATTTTTAACGCTCAAATTACTGTTGAATACGTTTTTGAAGAAGATCTGGTTATTGAGCAACGTCAAAGTCAACCTAATTACCAATATCAACCTCAGGTTGCACCCCAATTACCTGCTGTAAAATCAGACCTCAATTCTAAATATAGTTTTGATAATTTTATTCAAGGAGATGAAAATAGATGGGCGGTTGCAGCTTCCATAGCTGTAGCAAACACACCTGGGACAACTTACAATCCTTTATTTATCTGGGGCGGTCCTGGACTAGGTAAAACCCACCTTTTAAACGCCATTGGCAACTCCGTGTTGCTTGAAAATCCAAATGCCCGCATCAAATACATTACAGCAGAAAACTTTATCAATGAGTTTGTTATCCATATTCGATTAGACACAATGGATGAACTAAAAGAAAAGTTCCGTAATTTAGACTTGCTCCTGATTGATGATATTCAATCACTGGCAAAAAAAACCTTATCAGGTACCCAAGAAGAGTTCTTTAATACTTTTAATGCTCTCCATAACAACAACAAACAAATTGTGTTGACAAGTGACCGCACACCAGACCATCTCAATGATTTGGAAGATCGTCTAGTCACGCGCTTTAAATGGGGATTGACCGTTAATATCACTCCACCTGATTTTGAAACACGTGTTGCTATTTTAACCAATAAAATCCAAGACTACACGTTCACTTTTCCGCAAGATACCATTGAATACTTAGCAGGCCAGTTTGATTCTAACGTTAGAGATTTAGAAGGTGCCTTAAAAGACATCAGCCTAGTTGCCAATTTTAAACAGATTGATACGATTACAGTTGATGTTGCTGCCGAAGCTATCAGAGCTCGTAAGCAAGATGGTCCTAAAATGACTGTTATTCCTATCGAAGACATACAAGTTCAAGTTGGAAAATTCTATGATGTCACTGTCAAAGAAATCAAAGCCACTAAACGTACCCAAGATATTGTGCTAGCAAGACAAGTTGCGATGTTTTTAGCGCGTGAGATGACTGACAATAGTCTGCCTAAAATTGGGAAAGAATTTGGTGGACGCGATCACTCTACTGTTTTACATGCCTACAACAAAATAAAAAATATGATTGCCCAAGACGATAGTCTCAGAATTGAAATTGAGACCATCAAAAATAAAATCAAATAAGCCTTGTGGATAACTTATCATCTTAATCAAAAGTTGTCCACATGTTGTGAACAACCTCTTTCCCTTTTGAGCAGAGCTCCTAGCCCACTTATCCACTGTATACACAAGACCTACTACTACTACTATATCTAATACTTATAAACTAAAGGAGTTCCCATGATTCAATTTTCTATCAACCGCTCTTTATTTATCCAAGCTTTGAATACCACTAAAAGAGCCATTAGCAGTAAAAACGCTATTCCTATTTTATCAACCATAAAAATTGAAGTTAGTCAGTCTTATCTCACCTTGACAGGTTCTAACGGTCAAATCTCTATTGAAAATACCATTCCTGTCAGCAATGAGAATGCTGGACTGTTGATAACGTCACCTGGTTCGATTTTATTAGAGGCTAATTTTTTCATTAACATTATTTCCAGTCTTCCAGACGTTAGCCTTGAGTTTAAAGAAATTGAACAACATCAAGTTGTTTTAACGAGTGGAAAATCAGAGATTACTCTAAAAGGGAAAGATGTTGATCAATACCCTCGTCTCCAAGAAGTCTCTGCTGAGAATCCGCTACGACTTTCTACTAAACTACTCAAGACAATTATTGCAGAGACAGCTTTTGCAGCTAGTCTTCAAGAAAGTCGCCCTATTTTGACTGGTGTTCATTTTGTCTTAAGTAACCATAAAGATTTCAAAGCGGTAGCAACAGACTCGCATCGCATGAGTCAACGCCTTATTACCTTGGAAAAAACCTCTAATGACTTTGATGTGGTCATTCCAAGCAAATCATTGAGAGAGTTTTCAGCCGTCTTTACTGACGATATTGAAACCGTTGAGGTATTTTTCTCACCAAGTCAAATGTTATTCAGAAGTGAGCACATTTCATTTTACACTCGACTATTAGAAGGCAATTACCCTGATACCGATCGTTTACTCATGAATCAATTTGAAACAGAAGTGGTCTTTAACACACAAGCCTTGCGCCACGCTATGGAACGTGCCTATCTGATTTCAAATGCGACGCAAAACGGGACGGTAAAACTAGAAATTGAAGCAAATCGTATTTCAGCCCATGTTAATTCGCCAGAAGTTGGTAAAGTGAATGAAGACTTAGACATCGTAACGCAATCTGGAAAAGAGTTGACCATCAGTTTTAACCCCACTTACTTGATTGAGTCCTTAAAAGCGATTAAGAGTGAAACGGTTAAAATCCATTTCTTATCACCAGTTCGACCATTCACCTTAACACCAGGAGATGATGAAGAAGGTTTCATTCAGTTGATTACGCCAGTTCGTACCAACTAATCACAAAAAGGCTCCCTTTTAGGAGCTTTTTTTGTTATGATAAATGATAAAGACAATATGAGTGGAGAAGAAAATGTATCAAGTTGGATCACTTATTGAAATGAAAAAACCCCATGCCTGTGTCATTAAAGAAACAGGTAAAAAAGCTAATCAGTGGAAAGTGCTCAGAGTAGGAGCCGATATTAAAATTCAGTGTACTAACTGTCAGCATGTTATTATGATGAGTCGTTACGATTTTGAGCGCAAACTAAAAAAAGTGCTGCAATACTGAATATCCTCTCTAGGCTATGTTAAAATGATATGTGCTTTAACAAAATGAGCTATTATAACCGTTTTAGAATTTTTTGATGCCTTTGTTTCTAAATAGATTATTTAAAAAGAAAAGTCGTATGTTAGCAAGAGAGTCTGAAATTTTCTTCTCATCATACCGTTTTTTCTGCTATTTTCTGTTATAATAGTTTTGATTGAAATTTTGAACGGAGACTAGATAAAATGGCTTTAACAGCAGGTATCGTTGGTTTACCTAATGTTGGTAAATCAACCCTATTTAATGCAATTACAAAAGCAGGTGCAGAAGCTGCTAACTATCCTTTTGCAACTATTGATCCCAATGTTGGAATGGTAGAAGTCCCAGATGAACGTTTGCAAAAATTGACAGAAATTGTTGTTCCTAAAAAAACAATTCCAACAACTTTTGAATTTACAGATATTGCAGGAATTGTAAAAGGCGCTTCTAAAGGAGAGGGGCTGGGAAATAAATTTTTAGCTAATATTCGTGAGGTAGATGCGATTGTACATGTTGTCCGAGCATTTGATGACGAAAATGTGATGCGCGAGCAGGGGCGTGAGGATGCCTTTGTGGACCCGATGGCTGATATTGATACCATTAACCTCGAATTGATCTTAGCTGACTTAGAATCTATTAACAAGCGCTATGCGCGTGTTGAAAAGATGGCCCGCACTCAAAAAGATAAAGAGTCAGTTGCTGAGTTTACTATTTTAGAAAAAATAAAACCTGTACTGGAAGATGGCAAGTCTGCTCGTACAATTGAGTTTACAGAAGAAGAGCAGCGTATCGTTAGGCAATTATTTTTATTAACGACCAAACCAGTCCTTTATGTTGCGAATGTAGATGAGGATAAGGTCGCTAATCCAGATGATATTAGCTATGTGAAACAAATTCGTGAATTTGCAGCAACAGAAAATGCTGAGGTAGTTGTGATTTCAGCGCGTGCTGAGGAAGAAATCTCAGAGCTTGATGATGAAGACAAGGCAGAATTTTTAGAGGCTATTGGACTTACAGAGTCTGGGGTTGATAAATTAACGCGTGCGGCTTATCATTTACTTGGCCTTGGGACATACTTCACAGCAGGCGAAAAAGAAGTTCGTGCTTGGACTTTTAAGCGTGGCATTAAAGCACCTCAAGCAGCAGGGATTATTCACTCTGATTTTGAGCGTGGTTTTATCCGTGCGGTAACCATGTCTTATGATGACTTGATTGCTTATGGTTCAGAAAAAGCCGTCAAAGAAGCAGGACGTTTACGCGAAGAAGGAAAAGAATACATCGTTCAAGATGGTGACATCATGGAGTTTCGATTTAACGTGTAACCAAGTGATGATTTATTAAATTAGACAATACATCAGGCTGGAAAAAGATTCCAGTCCTTTTGACATTTACAAAAAGATTGGAGATAAGCTAGTGGTAAAAATGATTGTTGGTCTGGGAAATCCAGGTTCAAAATATGATAAGACCAAACACAATATTGGTTTTATGGCAGTTGACAGAATTGTAAAAGATCTTGACGTATCCTTTACAGAAGAAAAAAACTTTAAGGCTCTAGTAGGAAGTACTTTTATTAACCAAGAAAAAATCTATTTTGTTAAACCAATCACGTTTATGAATAATAGTGGTATCGCAGTAAAAGCTTTGCTGACCTATTATAATATTTCAATAGCTGATTTATTGGTGATTTATGACGACTTAGATATTGAGGTTGGGAAGATTAGATTTCGTCAAAAAGGTTCTGCAGGAGGTCATAATGGGATAAAATCGCTCATTGCTCATATTGGAACACAGGAATTTGATCGGATTAAAATTGGTATCGGTAGACCGAAAGATGGAATGACAGTCATTAACCACGTTCTGGGAGATTTTTCTAAAGATGATGCTATTACAATGTCATTAACACTTGACAAAGTTGTCAATGCTGTCAATTATTATTTACAGGAAAACAATTTTGAAAAGACCATGCAAAAATTTAACGGTTAATTATGAATATTTTAGAGTTATTTAGTCAAAACAAAGCTATTCAGGAGTGGCATTCAGATCTTCTAACCTCCAACAGACAGCTCATTATGGGACTTTCTGGTTCAAACAAAGCCTTAGCAATGGCATCAGCCTATCTTTCTCATCAAGAAAAAATAGTTATTGTCACATCGACACAAAATGATATGGAGAAATTAGCTTTTGAACTGTCAAGTCTTCTAGGGGAAGAGCATATTTTTCAATTTTTTGCAGATGATGTGGCAGCTGCAGAATTCATCTTTGCCTCTATGGACAAGACAATATCTCGCGTAGAGGCGCTAACTTTTTTGTTAAGCTCAGAGTCAAGAGGCATGTTACTTGTTTCAATAGCTGGATTGAGAACCTTGTTACCAGATCCAAAAGTATTTCAGCACAGCACCTTATCATTCCGTATTGGAATGGAATATCAACTTGACAGACTTGTAAAAGAACTTGTAAAGATAGGGTATCAAAAAGTATCGCAAGTTATGGGACCAGGCGAATTTAGCAAACGGGGTGACATTTTAGATGTCTATGAAATCACACAAGAGAGTCCTGTTCGGATTGAATTTTTTGGAGATGAAGTAGATGGTATTAGAATTTTCGATCCTAATACGCAACAATCATTAAGAGCAATAGAGGAATTCACTATTACTCCAGCTAGTGATTTGCTATTTACTTCAGATGATTTTTCAAGGGGCGTCAAAAACCTAGAAAAGTCAATTGAATCTGCAAATGATCTAAGTAAAGCCTATTTAGAGGATTTATTAGCAGTCTCAAAAGATGGGTTTAGGCATGCTGACATCCGAAAATTTCAATCTCTTTTTTATGAGAAAGAGTGGAGTCTTTTTGACTACATTCCAAAAGAAGCTCCATTATTTTTTGATGACTTTCAAAAAATAGTCGACAAGAATGCGAAACTAGATTTAGAAGTTGCCAATTTGTTGACAGAAGATTTACAACAGGGTAAAGCTATTTCTTCTTTAAACTATTTTGCCGATACCTATAAACACTTGCGTCATTATCAACCGGCTACATTTTTTTCAAATTTCCATAAAGGACTAGGCAATATCAAGTTTGACAAGATTCACTCCTTTACTCAATATGCGATGCAAGAATTTTTCAATCAATTCCCATTATTGATTGATGAAATTAAGAGATATCAAAAAAACAAAACAACCGTTTTGTTACAACTTGACTCTCAAAAAGCTTACGAACGCCTGCACAAAGCTTTTGAAGAATATGATTTTCAGCTGCCCATGGTTGCTGCTAATGATATCGCTGTAAAGCAAGCACAAATTATTATCGGTAGTTTGTCAAATGGCTTTTACTTTGCAGATGAAAAATTAGCCGTCATTACAGAACATGAAATCTATCATAAAAAAATAAAACGTCGGGCTCGACGTTCAGCAATTAGTAATGCAGAGCGTTTAAAAGATTATAATGAGTTGAGCCAAGGTGACTATGTGGTGCATAATGTTCATGGGATTGGTCAGTTTTTAGGGATTGAAACCATCCAAGTCCAGGGAATTCATCGAGATTATGTCACGATTCAATATCAAAATTCTGACCGTATTTCCTTACCTGTTGAACAGATAGAAAGTTTATCAAAATACGTATCTGCAGATGGTAAACAGCCTAAAATCAATAAACTCAATGATGGTCGTTTTCAAAAAACCAAGCAAAAGGTTGCACAACAGGTCGAGGATATTGCAGATGATTTGCTAAAACTTTATGCTGAAAGAAGTCAACAAAAAGGCTTTCAATTTTCTCCAGATGATGACTTGCAGCGCTCTTTTGATGAAGATTTCACGTTTGTTGAAACTCAAGACCAACTGAGATCAATCCAAGAGATAAAATCAGACATGGAAAGTGCCCAGCCTATGGATAGGTTATTGGTTGGAGATGTCGGTTTTGGTAAAACCGAGGTAGCAATGAGAGCAGCCTTTAAGGCTGTCAATGACAATAAGCAAGTAGCTATTTTAGTACCAACGACAGTTCTAGCCCAACAACACTATGAAAATTTTAAAGTAAGATTTGAAAACTATCCTGTGGCAATTGATGTTATGAGTCGCTTCCGCAGTAAAAAAGAACAGACAGAAACACTTGAAGCATTGTCCAAAGGACAAGTTGACATCATTATTGGGACTCATAGATTATTATCAAAAGATGTTGTTTTTTCAGATTTAGGATTGATTATTATAGACGAAGAGCAGCGCTTCGGTGTTAAGCACAAAGAAAAATTAAAGGAATTAAAAACAAAAGTTGATGTGTTAACCTTAACAGCAACACCAATTCCTAGGACACTGCATATGTCCATGTTAGGGATCAGAGATTTATCTGTCATTGAAACTCCTCCTACCAATCGCTATCCTGTACAAACCTATGTCTTGGAAACTAATCCTGGATTGATTAGGGAAGCTATTCTTAGAGAGATTGACCGAGGAGGGCAAGTTTTTTACATTTACAATAAGGTTGACACGATTGACAAAAAAGTATCGGAACTTCAGGAATTAGTTCCAGAAGTTTCAATCGGACTTGTCCATGGTCAAATGAGTGAGATACAGCTCGAAAACACTCTGATTGACTTTATTAATGGTGAATACGATGTTTTAGTGGCTACCACCATTATTGAAACAGGAGTAGATATTTCTAATGTTAACACCTTGTTTATCGAAAATGCTGATCATATGGGGTTGTCAACCTTATATCAACTTCGAGGACGAGTAGGTCGTAGCAATCGCATTGCTTATGCTTATCTGATGCACAAACCTGATAAAGTTTTAACCGAAATTTCTGAAAAAAGGTTAGAGGCAATTAAAGGTTTTACAGAATTAGGGTCAGGCTTTAAAATTGCCATGCGAGATTTATCAATTAGAGGCGCAGGAAATATCCTAGGGGCTTCACAAAGTGGTTTTATCGACTCAGTCGGTTTTGAATTGTATTCACAACTGCTAGAACAAGCAATAGCAAGTAAACAAGGAAAATCAACAGTAAGACAAAAAGGAAACGCCGAAATCAATTTACAGATAGATGCTTATTTACCGAGCGAGTACATTAAAGACGAGAGACAAAAAATCGACATTTATAAACGCATTCGTGAGATTGATTCCAAAGAAGCCTATCTTAATCTTCAAGAAGAAATCATGGACCGCTTTGGAGAGTATCCAGACCAAGTTGCTTATCTTTTAGAAATTGGGCTATTAAAATATTACATGGACAGTGCTTTTGCTGAGAGTGTTGACAGAAAACAACAAAAAGTGTCAATCCGATTTGAGACTGTGTCACTAAGTTATTATTTGACACAGGATTATTTCGAGGCTCTTTCAAAAACGGGATTAAAAGCCATCATTAGTGATAATCAAGGAAAAGTTGAGATTGTCTTTGATGTTCGAAATAAAAAAGACTATGAGATATTGGAAGAAATGATCATATTTGGAGAGGCACTCAGTGAAATTAAACTCAGAAAACGTCCAGAATCACGCTAAAACCTCTAGCATATTAATTATTGTTAGTGGGTTATTGTCAAAGATATTGGCTGCCATCTATCGTATTCCTTATCAGAACTTGGTAGGTGATAGAGGATTTTATGCTTACCAACAGATTTACCCATTACTTGCTATTATTTCTTCTTTATCTTTAATCGCCTTTCCTAATCTTATTTCTAGCCTCGCTCAAAAACGAAATCCTTTGCAACTCATCACTCTGTTTAAAGTACAGTTATTGATATGCTGGTTTTTATCGGGAGTTTTATTGATGGGGCATGAAATATTTGCGAATGTCATGGGTGCTCCTCAGTTAAAAATCGCCTTATTAATAACAGCAATTACCTTAATACCAGTTCCATTTATATCTTTTTATAGAGGGCTAGCTCAAGCTGACTATCAAATGCTTCCAACAGCTATTAGCCAGGTTATCGAACAACTCATTAGAGTGTCTATCATCATCGCAGCCGCTCTTTGTTACCGTATTTTTAACTGGGATATTTATGCTACGGCTAACCTTGCTGCGAGTGGTAATTTATTGGCCAGCTTAGTTATTTTAGGCTACCTCAAAGTTACTAGCCCTTATCAGCTATGGAGTTATGTTCAAAAAGGCCACTTTGCCTTAAAAGACATTAAAGATTTAGGGCTATCTCCTCTTATCTTTATCTTGTTTTCCATTTATTTACTCGTGTTTCAGCTTATTGATTCCTTATTTGTGAAAAATGGTTTGGTTACTTTTGGCTATTCAAACACTATTGCAGAAGCTATCAAAGGAGGTTATGATCGGGGACAACCGTTAATCCAATTTGGATTGCTATTTTCAACAGCTCTATTTACAGCCTATCTGCCCAAATTAAGCGCTTTATATCACGATAATCACAGCCTTTATCTTAAAGAAAGCGAGACTTTTTTCGATTTCATCTTCTATTTTAGTGCTACCTTGACACTAGGTTTTATTAGTGTTCTGAGAGTAATGAATAAAGTGTTATTTGGTGATACTAAGTACTTGTGGGCTTTGATGGTTTATGTGATGGTTATATTTGTATCGAGCATGATTCAATTTTTCCACCACAAATGCTTTATTGAGCATCAAGTGAAAAAATCACTGAATATTTTAGTGTTAGGCTTATTAGCGAAGTTATTCTTGACACCGCTGTTGACTGTCTATTTTTCAATTACTGGGAGCTCCTTGTCAACCCTTATTAGTTTAGGTTTAGTCTACTATTTGTATAGCTCATTTACAGGAGCGTCTATAAAAGAACTTATCAGTTGGAAATATGTACTAACTCTGTGCGCTATGCTATTAACTGTCTATGTCAGTCAATCTCTACTTCCATCTAAAGGACGATTAGACTCTCTTCTTAGTTTATTTGTCTCTGCTAGTTTGGGATTGCTTAGCTTTTTAGTGCTTTCTAAGCAGTTGGGGGTCTTCAGTTCAAAATTATGGTCTTTTCTACCATTTACGAAATAAAAATGATAAAATGAAAGAAATTGTGGGGTAAATTATGAGATTAGATAAATACTTAAAAGTATCACGAATTATTAAACGTCGTCCTGTCGCCAAAGAGGTTGCAGATAAAGGACGTATCAAGGTAAATGGCATACTTGCCAAAAGTTCAACGGACTTAAAACTAGGAGATCAAATCGATATACGATTTGGGCATAAGTTACTGTCTGTGCGTGTTATTGACATGAAAGATAGCACTAAAAAAGAAGATGCTGTCAAACTTTATGAGATTATCAGTGAAAAAAGGATTGATAGCAATGAAGAAGCCTAGCATTGTTCAATTAAACAATCAGTACATCAACAAAGAGAACGTCAAAAAAAAGTTTGAAGAAGAAGAACTTCAAAAACGTAATCGCTTTATGGGATGGCTCTTAGTGAGTATGATGTTTTTGTTGATTCTTCCAACATATAATTTAGTCAAAAATTATGTTGATTTTAAAAAACAACAGCAGCAAGTCATCAAATTGCAAAAAGAGTATCAAACTTTAGAACAAGAAACAAAATCAGAACAACTTTTGGTAGAACAGCTAAAAGACGATGAGTTTGTCAAAAAATACGCTCGTTCCAAGTATTATCTATCACGAGAAGGGGAAATGATTTATCCTGTTCCAGGATTATTGCCAAAATAAAATGACTAATAAAACAATTATTGAAAAAATCGAGACATTTCTTTCTTTTTCTGATGCCAAGCTAGCTGAGCTAGAAAAAGAAAATCAAAACCTTAAACTCATGGACAAGAACATAGAAAAGCTAGCAGACAAGTAGAAAGGAGAACAAAACCAAATGAAAAAACTGTTAGCTGTTATGCTAATGCCAGTTTTTTGGACTCCTTTACCTGTTATTAGTACCGAAAAAGTGATTCCTTTGTCAAATACTGACCTATATCAATTAGGACAAGACATCGTAAAATCAACAAAATACTATCATCAGATTCCTAAAAATCCAAATCTCTTCCAAGATTCAGTTGTCTATGACGATATGGATTTGACTGTGGCAGATCACTTGATAGAACCTGATACCCCTATTCAGATTGTCAATCTAGGAGTTAATAATCATCAAGTGCCAGTATTTGAGTTAGCTGACGGCAAATATATCGAAGCTAGCCGTTACATCATTTATGAGGATCAGGTCATCAGCCAATCATCTGTAGACCTCAAGTTTTGGACTCAAAAACATATGACTATTTATCCTAGTCCTTATGTTTTAGGGGTTAAAGAAACAAAGATGGCCGTTGAACCAAACGTCAGTGTTCATGCCAGTAATATGGCACAAACACATCACGGCACTTACTATTTGATTGATCAAAAAGGGTGGGTTCATGAAAAAGACCTCTCTATTTCTGATAACCGCATGAGCAAGGTTCAAGAAATGCTGACCAATAAATACAACAAGGATCAGTATTCTATTTTTGTTAAGCAGCTAGATACCCAGGCAAGTGCGGGAATTAATGCAGATAAACTCATGTATGCAGCAAGCATATCTAAACTAGCTACCTTGTATCATGTTCAAAAGCAATTAAATGTAAAAAAATATTCTGATAATGACATGTTAACCTATATTGATGCTGTTAATCATTTTTATGGTGATTACGATCCTACAGGTAGTGGCGAAATGAGTAAAACAGCAGATCATAAAGATTACAGCATCAAAACTCTCCTTAAGGCTGTTGCTAAGCACTCAGATAATGTGGCAACTAATTTACTAGGTTATTATCTTTGCCAGCAGTACCAAGGAGATTTCCAAAATGAGCTAAGAGCACTTTCTGGAATTGACTGGGATATGGAAAAACGACTGATTTCTTCAAAAGCCGCAGCAAATGTGATGGAGGCTATCTATTATCAAAAAGGAGATATTATTTCATACTTATCGGCAACGGATTTTGATGATTCTCGAATAGCAAAAAACATCCCTGTTCCTGTGGCCCATAAAATTGGAGATGCCTATGACTATAAACATGATGTTGCTATTGTTTACGGCAAGTCCCCATTTATCCTATCCGTCATGACAGATAAGGCTTCTTATGATGACATTACAAACATCGCTGATGATGTTTATTCTATTTTAAAATGACCTATCAAGAAATTTATAACTTTATCAAAGGCAAGTCTTATTTTGAAAACCACCGTCGCGTGTTAATAGCTGTTTCTGGTGGTATCGATTCAATGACTTTATTACAATTTTTACACCATTTTAAAGAGCAACTTCAAATTGATATCGGCATAGCTCACATCAATCATAAGCAAAGGCCAGAATCAGATGATGAGGAAGCTTACTTGAGGCTGTGGGCCAAAGAACAATCTATCCCTATCCACGTTGCCTATTTTGAGGGAGAATTTTCTGAAAAAGCAGCGCGTGATTGCCGCTATCGCTTTTTTAAAGAAACAATGCAAGCTTATCATTATTCTGCGGTGGTTACTGCGCATCATGCCGATGACCAAGCAGAGACCGTTTTGATGAGGTTGATTCGAGGAAGTCGATTGAGGCACCTTGCTGCTATGAAAGAAGTTCAAGAATTTGCCAATGGGCAGTTAATTCGACCATTTTTGACAATTAACAAATCAGATTTTCCAAAAACTTTTCATTTTGAAGACAGTTCTAATGAAAGTTTTCGATATTTTCGTAATCGGGTAAGGCACCAATTATTACCCGAACTGAGTCGTGAAAATCCTCAAATCAAACAAGCACTCAGTGACTTATCTAAGGAAAGTCAACTTCTCTTTGAAGCACTGAATGATCTTACTTCAACGATTGACACAACCTGTTTGGACGATTTTTTAAGCCAAACCAGGTCTGTACAATATTTTTTATTGCAGCAATACTTAGAGGAATTTTCACATTTAAATATCAAAAAGACACAATTTGATACCTTGCTTCATATCATAAGAAGTCAAAAAAAAGGAATTTATCCCTTAAAAAATCAACATGTTCTAGTTATTGGTAGCGAATCTTTTAAAGTAACTAAAATCATTCCAAAGACTGAGTCAACTTCTTCTAAGATTGTGTTAGAATATGACAGTCAGACTCACTACCAACGGTACTCTTTTGTATTTGCTCAAACTCCCTTAAAAAAGGACTATGACTTGACAATCCCTTTATATAGCAACTCCCCAATTACTTTACGACATCGTCAAGCAGGTGATAGCATTTCTTTAGGGAAATTTTCAAAAAAATTAAGACGGCTGTTTATAGATGAAAAGATTCCTCTTCTAGATAGACAATATGCCATTATAGGTGAGCAAGATGGGCAAGTCATCTTTGTCATGATTGGCGATAAAACATATTTGAGAAAAGCCTCTAAACATGATATAATGTTGGCTAAACTGTATATTGAAAAATTAGAAAAAAGGTGACGGCATGCTCGAGCAAGACATTAAAAAAATTCTTTACACCGAAAAAGAAATTATCCAAAAAACAAAAGAGCTAGGAGAACAACTGACCAAGGATTATCAAGGGAAAAACCCTTTGATGGTAGGTGTTTTGAAGGGCTCTGTGCCTTTTATGGCAGAATTAATGAAACATATTGACACACATGTTGAAATTGATTTTATGGTGGTATCTAGCTATCACGGGGGCACTACTAGTAGTGGAGAAGTCAAAATTTTAAAAGATGTTGACACCAATATAGAAGGTAGAGACATCATTTTTGTTGAGGATATTATCGACACTGGTCGTACACTGAAATATTTGCGCGACATGTTCAAATACCGTAAGGCAAGCTCAATTAAAATAGCTACCTTGTTTGACAAACCAGAAGGACGTGTGGTTGACATTGAAGCAGATTATGTTTGCTATAATGTGCCAAATGAATTTATTGTAGGATTTGGTTTAGATTATGCAGAAAATTATAGAAATCTTCCTTACGTAGGTGTCTTAAAGGAAGAAGTCTATTCAAAATAGGAAAAGGTCAATTATTACTGTATGAAAAATAATAAAAATAATAGTTTTGTTAAAAATTCTTTCATATATTTATTGATGATTGTTATTGTTATAACAGGATTTCAATATTATTTAAAAGGAACAAGTATACAAAGCCAACAGATTAGTTATTCAAAACTAATCAAGCATATAAAAGCTGGAGATGTTAAATCACTGAGTTATCAGCCCAGTGGAAGTATTATTGAGGTAAAAGGAAAATACGACAAACCTCAAAAAGTATCTGTAGACAAAAACTTGTCGTTTTTGGGAAGCAATGCGGCAACCAAAGTAACAGAATTTACCTCGCTGATTTTACCAAGTGATTCGATTTTGAAAGAAATGGTTGCTGCTGCTGATAAAAACGGCACTGATATTACAGTTAAACAAGAAAGCTCAAGTGGTACTTGGATTACGTTCTTGATGAGCTTTTTACCAATTGTGATTTTTGCAGCCTTTATGATGATGATGATGAATCAAGGTGGCGGTGGTGCTCGAGGTGCCATGAGCTTTGGTAAAAACAAAGCAAAAACACAATCGAAAAGCAAGGTTAAAGTAAGGTTTACAGACGTTGCTGGAGCCGAAGAAGAAAAACAAGAATTGGTCGAAGTCGTTGATTTTCTAAAAAATCCTAAAAAGTACAAAGCATTAGGAGCACGCATTCCTTCAGGTGTCCTTTTAGAAGGCCCTCCAGGGACAGGTAAGACCTTACTTGCAAAAGCAGTTGCAGGTGAAGCAGCCGTACCATTTTTTAGCATCTCAGGTTCAGACTTTGTTGAGATGTTTGTCGGTGTTGGTGCAAGCCGTGTCCGCTCATTATTTGAAGATGCGAAAAAAGCTGAACGTGCTATTATTTTCATAGATGAAATCGATGCTGTCGGTCGCCGTCGTGGAGCTGGTATGGGGGGAGGCAACGATGAAAGAGAACAAACCCTTAATCAGTTACTTATTGAAATGGATGGCTTTGAAGGTAACGAAAGCATTATTGTCATTGCGGCAACAAACCGTAGCGATGTTTTAGATCCAGCCTTGCTAAGACCTGGTCGTTTTGACCGTAAGGTTCTAGTAGGTCGTCCAGATGTTAAAGGACGTGAAGCAATTTTGCGTGTTCATACTAAGAATAAACCTCTTGCAGAAGATGTTAATCTTAAAGTTGTGGCACAACAAACACCTGGTTTTGTTGGTGCAGACCTTGAGAACGTATTAAATGAGGCAGCATTAGTTGCAGCACGTCGAAACAAAACAAAAATTGATGCTAGTGATATTGATGAAGCAGAAGACCGTGTTATTGCCGGACCATCGAAAAAAGATCGTACGGTTTCTCAAAAAGAACGAGAAATGGTTGCTTATCATGAAGCAGGACACACGATTGTTGGTTTAGTCTTGTCAAATGCACGTGTTGTTCACAAAGTAACAATTGTTCCTAGGGGACGTGCAGGTGGCTACATGATAGCACTTCCTAAAGAAGATCAAATGCTTCTATCTAAAGATGATTTAAAAGAACAACTTGCAGGCTTAATGGGTGGTCGTGTCGCAGAAGAAATTATTTTCAATGCCCAAACTACTGGCGCTTCAAACGATTTTGAACAAGCGACTCAAATGGCTAGAGCTATGGTAACTGAATATGGTATGAGTGAAAAACTTGGACCGGTTCAATATGAGGGTAATCATGCGATGATGCCTGGCCAACTTTCTCCTGAGAAATCTTATTCAGCTCACACTGCTCGTATTATTGATGATGAAGTTCGTGAACTATTAAATGAAGCTCGTAACAAAGCAGCTGACATTATCAATGAAAATAGAGAAACTCACAAACTTATTGCAGAAGCGCTTCTGAAACATGAAACTCTAGACGCAGCACAAATTAAGTCTATTTATGAAACTGGTAAAATGCCAAATGATTTAGACTCTGAAGATACTGACGTTCATGCTTTATCTTACGAAGAAGTTAAAGAAAAACTAGCAGATACTGAAGACTAATTTGAACGCCGCAAAAAAAGAACCCTAGGGTTCTTTTTTCTTTTTGATAAATGTTTTATAGAATCATCAAATCAATTAACAAATAAATTCATTAGAGTTATCAGATTTTTGAAATTTTTTAGGTTTGAGAAATTTACATTCTTTGAGAACTGTGATAAACTAGTAAAAATAAATTGTTTAGATATAGAAAAGAGACAAGATGAACCTACTTCGGAAAAAAAATAATATAGGCAATAAAACAGAAATGAACAGACATTTCAAGGTCATTGACCTAGTGTTTTTAGGTCTAGGCTCTATGGTTGGTACTGGTATTTTTACCATAACAGGTATCGGAGCAGCTAACTATGCAGGTCCAGCGCTAACTATCTCAATTATCCTTTCGGCGATTGCTATTGGCATCCTAGCCCTCTTTTATGCTGAATTTGCATCTCGTATCCCAGCAAATGGAGGAGCCTACAGCTATGTATATGCGACCCTCGGGGAATTCCCAGCATGGATTGTAGGTTGGTATATCATCATGGAGTTTTTGACAGCAATTTCCAGTGTTGCTGTTGGATGGGGGAGCTATCTGAAGGGGCTTTTAGCTAATTATGGATTTCATCTTCCAGCAGCACTTAATGGTACCTTTAATCCAAAGTTAGGACATTATATTGATATTCTACCAGTCTTAGTCATGTTTTTCGTTACTGCAATCGTTCTTATGAATTCAAAAGCAGCTTTAAGATTTAACAGTCTATTAGTGGTGCTAAAATTTTCTGCTTTAGCCTTGTTTATCATAGTAGGACTATTTTTCATTGATGGGAATAACTGGTCTAGTTTTTCGCCTTATGGTTGGGGACAAATCTATGGTGGAAAATCAGGGATTTTTGCAGGCGCATCGGTCATGTTCTTTGCTTTTTTAGGATTTGAATCCATTTCAATGACTGTTGATGAAGTTAAAGACCCGCAAAAAACAATTCCAAGGGGAATTATTTTTTCACTAGGTATTGTTACAGTGCTCTATATCGTTGTTACAATAGTATTGACAGGAATTGTTCATTATACTAAATTAAATGTCCCAGATGCAGTTGCCTTTGCACTCAGAACCATTGGACTAAACTGGGCTGCTGACTATGTTTCTATTGTAGCAATCATGACCTTGATTACAGTGTGTATTTCAATGACTTACGCATTGGCTAGAATTATTTATAGCATTAGTCGAGATGGATTGTTACCAAAATTCCTCCATCAAATTACCACAGAAAACAAAATTCCTAAAAATGCAACATTAGTTGTGGGCTTTTTAGCAATGATTTGTGCAGGAGTTTTTCCACTGGCGACTCTAGCAGAATTTGTTAATATCTGTACCCTTGCTTACTTGATTATCATGTCTTATGCTATTATTAAATTGAGAAAAAATGAGGGTAAACCTAAAGAGGGTGAATTTAAAACACCATTAGTACCATTTCTTCCTATTGTAGCTATTATTATTTGTGCTTCTTTTATGAGTCAATACATGCTGCAAACATGGATCTCTTTTGGAATCGTAACAATTATTGGAGCATTGATTTATACCTTGTATGGCTATAAAAATTCAAAAGAAAATTCATAGATTTCAAATTAAAAATTACAACCAAACAAGCTTTTCTGTATTGAACAGAAAAGCTTGTTTTTTTATAATGATTTTCATATATGAGTTGGTTTGCTAATAGCATAGACTTAAGGGCTAATAAACTGAACTTTCGGATCATCCATAGCTAAAAAAGATTTTTAATAGACATACTAACAAATTTGATTTTTGAAAGTACTAATGAAAAATGTTGCACATTTCAGTTCAACGTGGCAGATTGTAGTAGTTTGTCGGGATGAAACTCCAGTGTCTTGTACTTTTGAGAAAACTTCATTTTAGAGTTTTTAAGGACATTATCAAAAAATATTTAA